>NZ_JBIVUM010000003.1:0-387260 GCF_044757205.1 Kitasatospora sp. NPDC091335
CTGCTCACCCCCCTCGCCACCCTCGGCACCTGGGCCGCCACCCACGGCAACGCCGTCACCACCACCCAGACCAGCCCCACCACCTGACCCACCCCCAGCCCCCAGCCCGGGTTGGGGGCTGGGGGCCGGGGCCTGGGCCAGGGCCGGGGCACAACGCCAAACCGCCACCCGCATCCCGGCCCACACCCGGATGCGGACACCCCCTGGGCACACCACCGACAAGCCCATCCGCCGCCGGTCCCCGCCGCCTTTCGCGGGCGGCCGGCGGAACCGGCCAAGCCCCGCTCAGCTCGGAAGTGAAGGCTCCGAAAGAGGAGACGTCGCTCATCCGCTACGCCGTCGAGCAAGCGGTAGAGACCACGCTCGCCCGCTATGCCCCCGATCGATCAGCCTGATCCGAAGCTAGAATTCGTAGCCGCTCCAGCGCCGGAGGGGCCCGCGGAGACGCGACCGTGCGGGTCGTCGCTGTCGGTAAACGATCGAATGACGACAGGGGCGGCGGGCGTCCAATGAACCCAGTGATTCCGGGGCCCGACGGCGGCTCCGATCCAATGAGATCCGATGACGGATGACGACAGGGTCAGATGACACCCAAGGGTCCGATGCGGCGGCAGAAGCGGGGAAACAGCGTGGCCAATCTCGTCTACAAGCGGGTGTCGACCGATCAACAGTCCACCGCCCGCCAGGACCTCGTCCTCGCCGAGGCCGGGATCGAGAACCCTGCCGTCTTCGAGGAGGACCCGGGCACCTCCAGCCGCCTCCGCCCGCTCCAGCGCCCGAAGTTCGGCGAACTGCTCACCTATGCGCGGCCGGGCGACACCGTGCACATCTCCGAGATGTTCCGCCTCGTGCGCGGCAACCAGCACATCCTCGACGTCCTCGAAGTCCTGCACCGCGACCAGCTCGCCCTGCGCATCCACGACGGCGCGTTCTCCGCCATGGACCTCACCGCCCGCCACCCGCGCACCGGCGAGCTGCTGTCCACCGTGAAGTTCATGGTCCAGACCCTCGCCGCCGCCGGCGAACTCCAACGTGACCTTCAGCGTGAGCTGATCTACGACGGACTGCGCGCCGCCGAGGCCAAGGGCAACAAGGGCGGACGCCGATGTGCGCACCGCCTTCCTGGAAGGCCAGTCCATCGCCGCCCTGGCCCGCGAGCACAACGTCAGCCGCGGCGCCGTACGCACCGCCGTCGACGACCTCCTGCCGGAGCGCGTCGCCGCGGCGGAGAAGACGCCGGCGCCGGAGCTGCCGGTCACCCTCGACATGCCGGGCAAGGTGGCCGACTTCCTCCGGAGCTCCGGGCTGGACGACGTCGAGCGAGCCGCGCTCGACCAGGGCGTGACCGTACGGCGCGGCCAGGGCTACACCACCCTGCGCGTCACCGCCGTCCCCTCCGTGCACCGCCAGTTCCTCACCCGCTGCCAGCCGCTCGACGGCGGCCACGACCTCCCCGCGATCCCGGCGCAGCGCAAGGTGCACCGCGAGTACGAGAACCGGGTCAGCGCCCTTACGCCCTGAACACCGCCACCAACCAGGCATCCCGCTGGCTCTTCCCCGGCCGCCGAGCCGGCCAGCCAGCCCGCCCCGACCACCTCTCCGCGCTCCTGGGCGAGATCGGCATCCCAGTCGCCGCCGCCCGCGGCGCCGCCGTCAGACAGCAACTCCTCGAACTGCCCGCCCCCGTCGTCGCGGACGCACTCGGCTACCACGACAAGACCACCAGCCGACTCCTCCGAGAGACCGGCGGGACCTGGAGCCGATACGCCGCAGGCGACCACACCCGGTCACCAACGGGCTGGGCTCCCCGGGGAACCCACGGCAGTTGAATGCGCGAGCCCACCAGTACCGAGGCCGTTCAAGCCCTCGGCGGAGGCCATCGCCGACCGGGCGAGCAAGCCGCACCGCCACCGGGCCCCGTCGCTGCCGGTGCGGGGGCCAGCGGACGAGAAGGACGTGAGTGACGTTCCGGTTCCGAATAGGGTGACGCCGTGCCTCAACGTTCTGGTCAGCCGCCTCTCCCATCCCGCCAGCAACTTGCCAGCCTGCGGGACTTCGTCCATGGAAGGACCTACTCGGCCGCCTCGGTCGCCATCCGGCTCGACGGCGCTCCGCCGCATGCCGAGGGGTCACCCCTGAACGACGTGAGCAAGGTCGCAAATGCCCTGTACGAGGTCGTGAACACTCTCGGCAGGCCGGTGCTCGACGCGGTGCATTCCGGGCAGCCGAACGACGAGGCGTGCGACTCGTGGATTGCGCTCTTGTTGATCGCCCAGCACTGGCGGGACTCACCTGATCTACCAGCAGACCTGAAAGCCCTGGTCGATGGCGCGCTTCCTCTCTGACGCACCTCGCCCGGTCAGACCCCAGAAGGCTGTCACGTTCAGTAGCAATGACGGAACGAGGTGGGCCAACTCGCGACGGTTGAATACGCCAGTATCGACCCCCAGCTTCGCCGCCCTGCCCGCCATCGCGCTCGCCACCGTGCTGTTCCCCGCGCTGGTGTCCGTCGTCACCCCGCAGGCGAAATGACGCATCGGGCCCCGGCCCACCGTCGGCCGCTGCCGGTACCCGGCTGCTGGTGACAGGCCTCCTCGGGGCAACGCCCCCACCCGCCCTCCCTTCCCGCTCCGGGAGGGAGGGCGGGTTCTTTACCCGGTTCTTTCTATAGGGCGTCAGCACCACCGGACGCCGGTCGACCGGCGTCCGGTACGACCTGCGCGGACGCGGCGCGCCGAGCCCGCGAACGCGCAGGTCGGGGCCGCCGCCTCGGGCAGGACCTCCGCAACCCAAAGACGATGCCGAGCGAGCTGCGCGGCTGACGGCATCGGAGCCCGCCATCCGCAGCCGTTCCCCCGCTCCGGGTGGCTCCCCTGCCCGGCAGGACGGGGCGCCGTCCTGCCGGTGCGCGGGCCGAAGGGCCCGGGCGCTCAGGTTCTGACGGGTTTGCCCGTCGAGACCAGCAGGAGGACGGACGAGCCCGGTGCCACCGGTTCTGCGCCGCCCCGGGGGGCACTGCTGATCACCTGCCCGGCGGGAGCGTTCCAGTCCGTGTGCCGCATGATCGTGCAGCTCAGTCCGAGTCCGCGCAGCAGGCTTCCGGCCTGTTCGACCGGCATGCCGGCCAGGTCCGGCAGCGCGATGCCCGCTCCCGCGGTCTGCTCCTGCTCCTGTGTCGGAGTCGCATCGGCGCTTCCGCTCTTGGGGGTGCCGGTGGCGAGCGGGGTGCACGCCCCGTTCGCCGGTGGGGACAGGGACAGGGAGGCGCCGGGCGCGGGCGGCACGGGCTTCAGCGCGAAGAACCCCACCGTGGCGCACGCCAGCACGCAGCACGCCGCAGCGGTGCCGAGGAGCGCCCGGCGGGTGCGGCTGCGGCTGACGACTCGCTCGATCGCGGCCGCGTCGACGACCGGCGCCGTCGGCCCGTCGGCGAAGGAGGCCACCGCGGCACGCAGCTCGTCTTCGAGGCCCGGCTCGAACGGGGCGGCTCCGGACGACGTGTTCCTCACTTCGTACCTCCGAAAGCGGCCGACGGGGTGTGCGGCGCCTGGGCGCCCGATACGGAATCGCGCAGTTTGGCCAGGCCGCGGGCGAGCTGGGACCTCACCGCACTCGAGGAGATGTCCAGGACGTCGGCGACCTGCCGGGCGTCCAGATCGTGCAGGTAGTACAGGACCACCACGCTGCGCATGCCCATCGGCAGCCCGAGCAGTGCCTCGATCAGTTCCGCGCGCAGATCCACCTGCCCGAGCCGGTCCCGGGGGTCGGCCGTCTCGGGCACCCCCGACAGCCCGGGGCGCTCGCCCAGGCGCGACAGCCGCCGCCAGCGGTCGTTGGCCAGGTTGACCAGCACTTTGCGCACGTACGCCTCCGGCGAGTCCGCCACCTCGACCTTCCGCCAGTGTCGGCACGCCCGCTCCAGTGCCTCCTGCACCAGATCCTCGGCCACGTGCACGTCACCAGTCAGCGCATACGCGGTGCGGAACAACGCTCCCGACCGCTGTGCGACGAACTCCGTGAATCCGTTGCCCGGACCGCTCCTGCGAAACCTCACCCGCCGACCTCCTCTCCTCGTCCCATCCCGATCACTGCCCCCATGACGGCGGAACGGGGCCGGGTGCTGCACCGAGCCGCCGGCAGTGACGTGAATCACAGCTGGGACGGAAGGGTGTCCCAGGACCTCGCGCCGCGGCGTCCTGCCCCGCCAGGACCGCCAGCTCCTTCTCTTCCAACGCTGGCTGGCCGTACGGCTCGCGGCGACCACGGACCCCGAACACGAGCAGTTCCTGCGGCACTTCGCCCACTGGCACCAGCTCCGCAAGCTGCGCGTCAAGGCCGACACCGGCCCGCTGAGCGTCAGCACCGCCAGCAGACCACCGCCAGCAGACCACCCAGGCCGGCGCCTTCCTCACCTGGCTCACCCACCGAGGCAGCACGCCGGCAACGGCAACCCAGGCCGATCTCGACGCCTGGCACACCGAGCACTACGCCACCCGCCGCGCGGCGCAACCCTTCCTGCGCTGGTGCATGGACACGCAGCGCATGCCGCGCCTGGCCATCCCCTACCAGGCGACGGCCAACCCACTACCGCTGGGCCAGCACCAGCGGTTGACCGCCCTCCGTTGCGTCCTCGGCAACGAAACCGCGCCGCTGGGGGTCCGGGTCGCCGCCAGTCTCGTCCTGCTGTTCGCCCAGCCCCTCACCCGCGTCGTCCGCCTGACGACCGGCGACGTCCTGGACGACGGCCAGCAGGTCCACCTCCGACTCGGAGACCCGCCCTCGCCCCTGCCCGAGCCTGTCGCCGCTCTCGTTCGCGGCTACCTTCGCTCACTCCCGGCCCACGCACCGGCGGTGAACCTATCCACCCCGCTGGCTCTTCCCCGGCCGCCGCCCAGGCCAGCCGATGAACCCGAACAGCTTGCTCGGCCCCCTCCGTGACCTTGGTGTCCCGGCCCAGCGAGCACGCACCTCCGCCATCCGGCATCTCGTCCTCCAAGCCCCCGCGCCGGTCATCGCCAAGGCCCTCGGCTACCACGACAAGACCGCCACCAGGCTCGTCACCGAGGTGGCGGCACCTGGAGCCGATACGCCCCCGGCGACCACACACGGTGACAGCACCATCGCCCGGCATCAGGAACACACGACACTTCAACATGCGCGCCTACCAGTCCCGAGGCCGGAGTGGGTGGAAACATCACCGACAAGACCGCGGCAAGGTCCCCCGGGGCCCGTCCCGGGGTGCCGTCCCCCGGGGGTGCGGCCCGCGGCGGGGACGGGACGGGAACGGGCAGTAGGATCGGCGGCGTTGCATCCCGTACACCACCGCTAGGAGGCTTTTCATGGCTCAGGTCACGCTGAAGGGAAACCCGGTGCAGGTCGGTGGCGCGCTGCCCACCGCCGGCAGCCAGGCACCGGCGTTCACGCTCGTCGGCGAAGGACTCGCGGACGTGTCCCTGAAGGACTTCGCGGGCAAGCGCAAGGTCCTGAACATCTTCCCCAGCATCGACACCCCGACCTGCGCGACCTCGGTACGCACCTTCAACACCCAGGCCGCCTCCCTCGACAACACCGTCGTGCTGTGCGTGTCCGCCGACCTGCCGTTCGCCCAGGCCCGGTTCTGCGGCTCCGAAGGCCTGGAGAACGTCAAGACCCTCTCCACCCTGCGCGGCCGGGACTTCCACGACACCTACGGCGTGGCGATCACCGACGGCCCACTGGCCGGCCTGACCGCCCGCGCCGTCGTCGTCCTCGACGAGAACGACACCGTCCTGCACACCGAACTCGTCGCCGAGATCGCCGACGAACCGAACTACGACGCCGCACTCACCGTCCTCAACTGACCCACCCCGCACCACCCCCGACCCGCACCACCCCCTTGCTCCACGACGGCCCGCCCCCTGCCACGACCCCCTTTCCCAAGGACACGGCCCAGGAGACGGGCCGCCGCACACCCACCCCACCACACCCCAGAGGGAAAACCCGCCCCCCCCACGACCCCCCCCACCACCAACCCCCTCCAACCCGCACGGCAAACCCACCCACCACCACCCCCAGCCAAAACACCTTCCCCCGACCAACCATTCACTTTTCGTGAATGGTGAATGACGGGTGCTTTTGTGGTTGATCGGAAACAGGAGTGGTGTTCTATCGTGCGCACCCACCGGAACGCGGCCGGGGCCCGTCAGAAGGGGCCCCCGCCGACGAGCCCGGCCAGCACGCCACCGGACGCTCCCGCGACGGGCTGACCACCGGGATCCACCTGGCAGCGGACGGCCGGTGCCGGCCGCGCATCCGGCCCCTCCTGGCCCTGGTTACCGGGCCTACGCGTCTCGGGCCATCCGTGAGCACCTGCGCAGACGCGGAATCCGGGCGGTGATCCCCCAGCCCGCCGACCAGATCGCCAACCGCAAGCGCTTCTGCCCACAGCAAGCCGGCAGTGTGCCAGACCTCGGCCTGCCGTGGCGCCAAACCTCCTGCCACAGCCACAAACGGGTCAAACCAGTGTCTTCGCGGCTCGATTTACGGCACCATCGAAGCCCATACGCAGGAGCAGTCTCCTGGGGGAAACGCATGACCACCACGCCGCCGAACGCGTCAGATGGATCCAGCCCCGGGGTGACGCCGGGTCAGCCCCCGGCATCGCCGTCATCCACGAACATCCCTGATCCTGGTGCTGTCGCAGGGCCTGTCCTACCACCAACCGCCCAGCCGTTGTCGGCTCCCCCTTCCTCCCCTCCCCCTGTGCCGGCCCCGGCCGCTTCCACGGCAGGGCGCCTTCTGGACGACGTGACCAGCGTGCTCGCTCCGGATGGGGCCGCACACCGTGGCGGCAGGCGTGTCCGGTTCGTCGCCTTGACCGTGGCTGTCGCACTGGTGAGCAGCACCGGAGGATGGTGGCTGGCCCACGAGCTCGACAACATGGGATCGGTCGACACCGCCCGTCATCAGGACGCGGCTCAGCGGGAAGTGGACGGCGCACGACCGCCGATCGACGTCACGGTGACCCAGGATACGTTCGAGGAGTACGACCCCGTCAGCTTCCCGAACACGTGGTACATCGTCCTCGACAAGCCGCTCTCCGCCCAGGCGCAGCAGGCACTGACCGCGATCCCGGTCAACCCGCGCGACTTCCGAGAACACGTCCGGAAGGTATGGGAGTTGTTGAGGCCGATGGGCGGTCGGCTGCTGACCGACCAGCCCACGCTGGTCCGGGCGCCCGAGCACTTCACGTACAACGGCACTGCCACCTCCTTTCGACTGGGCCTGGAGAGCCGGAAGACGGCTCCCGTCAACATCGACGACATCACCGCCGACGACGTCGACTGCGTTCCCGCCGATGCCGCGACGGTTGTGCGCTACCCCCCGGAGGGGGAGTCCCCCATGAGAAATCTCGCACTGGATCTCTCCGGACGCAGCAAGGTCCTGGTGGTCGAGGACGAGGGCGGCCAACAGGGCAAGCCGTACTTCCAGGGGGCGTCGATCGCCCTGGGCCAGAACCAGACCGGGAGCAACCTCAAGATCGACGCGATCACCAAGAACGAGACCTGCACGTTCAAGCTCAAGGCCGACTACCGCGTTGCCGGCGAGGCCGCGCCCGGCGCTCCACTGGAGATCCTCGCCCAGGGCAAGCCCTTCAAGGCCGAAGGTGTCCCGGCACGCGCCGTCCAGTACTTCGAACGCGGTTACGGGGATGTCCCCTGGTACTGCGCCGGTACGGTCGAACCGGGCATCTGCGACACCGCCGGATGGCTTCAGGAGCACGTCAAGTAGGGCTTGAGCACGCGGCTCGACCCGGACGTGGCACGTGTTGGACGAAGGAGCCGCCCGGTACGCCTCCGCGAGGAGGCGGGCAGGCTCACCGAAGGATATTCCGCATGCGCTCGACTGGCTTCGGGCCCGGTCCCGGACGTCTCGTCCGAGGGCGACGACGGTGTTCCGGCCGACGGCCGTATCGATGTGCAGATCAGGAACGGCCGTTATTCCAGCCACGTCCCGTCGCGCATGATGACTCTGCCCCGTAGTTCCGGCTCGCCACGCCAGGCGCGCACATTCGTCGGCACCACGCGCAGGTACAGGAAGGAACCCTCCTCCGTACGCGGGTCCCAGCCGAACTTGGCGGCGAACGCGTCCGCCGCGTCTCCGGGGACGTCCTGGTCCGGGAAGCACTCCGCCTCACCCTGGAGAAGCACCACGTCGAAGGTGTCGGGCAACGCCAGGCGCACGCGCGGGTCCTCGCGGAGGTTCCGCGCAGTCACGGAAGTGGCACTGGTGCACATCCACACGGCTCGCCCGTCCCACCGGAACCACAGCGGCACCTGGTGCGGCCCGCGCTCTGGATGCGCTGTCGACACCCATACGTCCCGCTCGGAGACGAGCCGTTCCAGAGTGTCGCGCCTACGCTCCGCAGTCTGGCGGCGAACAATTCCCGTGGTCTGCATGAGTGCCGACGTTAGCCAGCAGGTCCGAAGCGCGCATCAGGCGAGGGACCTACTCCCGGTGACCGATGAGCCCCTCGGCCTCCGCATCGGGATCGGCCGGTCGGGGCAGAGTACGCCCTGCGCGGCGAGGGCTGACAGTGCCAGGCCTGACCAGCGCCGACACCGGCGATGCCTTGATGCCCGCACGCCGGCTGCGACAGCGTCGCGAGAAACAGCCGGCAACCTGACGGCGTTTCGGTGTCAGTGCCTGCGAGCACAATGAAGTACCGCCGCCGGCTTGGGGGAAGAACTGGCGCGGCTGATCCCGCGTCCCGCGAGCCCGTCGGTTCGGGTTCGCGGAGAACCGATCGGCCGCTGCCCGTGGTGCACCTCGTGCGGCACGTCATGGGGGGAGCGGTCAGATGGGCTTCATCGTCATTCTTGTCATCGTCCTGATCGTCATCAAGGTCGTCAGCCTGATGCTGCGGAGCGACGACCCGGGCAGGAAATCCCGTCGCAAGCGTGGAGGCGGGGACAGCAGCGGCGGGGGCTGGGGCGACGGTGGGGGCGGAGGTTGCGGCGGCGGAGGCTGCGGAAGTGGTTGTGGCGGAGACTGAGGCGGCTATCGCAGGGCGTCGCCGCATCCGAACCGGCTCGAGTGTGAGGGATGCGGCCACCGATGGACGTCAGCGTCGAGCCCGGATCACCACGGCGCCATGACCAGCTCGCCGATCACCGTCAGGCCGATCCGCGTCGCCAGCCATGGAGCACGTTCGGCCTCGGCCTGCTTGACGTGCACGAACACCGTGTGGTCGGCCGCCGGCTCCTCCAGGTCGACATCCCGGGCATTCGCGCAGACGGTCACGTAGGCGCCCCTGGGACCCCCGGCGCCGAGGCCGATGTCAGGGGCCTCGGGCCAGCCGAGGAAGTCCCACATCGAGGTGACGGGTGTCGGCGAGTTCCAGCGGCCGAGCGGCAACCTGCAGTGCCTCCTCGCGGTCCGCCGTACGCAGGATGGGTTGGGCATAGGAGTTGGACATGACGGGCAGTCTGCCAGGGCTTCGCGCCGGGCCGTACCGGTTAGACGCACGCCCTCGGTGCGGTCCCAGGCCCCACCGAGGGCGTGTCGGCAAAAGGGTCTGAGCGAGGGGGCCGATCCCCCCCCCCGGAACAGACCGAGGCTCTCGCCGATGGTGACGACGTCTGTCATGGAACCGCTCCTGAACCGCGGGTCCGGGAGGCGCTGCGGGAGGCTCCACGCGTGTCTCCCACGCCTCTCGTGCCGCACGCTGTGACCCCGCGTACGACTACAAGGCTCACCCGGAACCGGAGGTCGTGCATCCCCGTGGCAGGCGCTCGCGGGCCCGGACCTGCTCCGTGGGGGACAGTAGCGGGTCGCCGGGCGGTGCGGCCGGGCGTGCCGTCCCCTACGCCAGGTCCTTTCCCATGATCGTGCACATGGTCTCGTACCTGCGGATCGAGCCGTCCGGCGCCTCCTCGTCCCAGGCGTCGGGCTTCCGGTCGAAGGCCGTGTATCCGAGCCGCTCGTACAGCGCACGGGCCCGCGGGTTGTCGTCCTCCACAGCGAGTTCGGCCCGCCGGAGGCCTCGCGCCAGGATGCGGTCCTCGGCCGCCCGGACGAGCAGGGTGCCGAGTCCGCAGGACTGGAGGGCCGGGAGCACGGCGAGCTGCCACAGCGTGCCCGCGCCCGGGGCGGCCCGGTAGTCGACGCCGCCGATCGCCACGGGGAGGCCGGCGGCGGTGCACACGGCGAGGTAGTCCACCTCGCCGGCCTCCGCCCGCACCAACTCCCGTGCGACATGGCGCAGATGGGTCGCGGATCCCGACCAGGTGCAGGACGGCAGGTCGGCGGACGTCAGATCGCGGACGTGGACGGGTACGACGACCTCGGTCGGTTCGACGGGAAGGGAAGTCATGCCTCCATCCCACCAACCCGAGGGCGTTCCCGCGACCGAATTCCACCGTGCGCCGGCGACCGCGCGTGCCCGTGACCGTGTGCGCCCGCGACCGCGTGTTCCGCGCGGCCGACCGTCGGCCGTGCTGATCGCCGCCGCCGACGCGACGTCGGCCCTCACCACCCGAACCCGGCGGCGAGGACCGACGTCACGGCCGGGGCTCAGCCGCCTCCCGGCAGTGTCCGGTCAGGTGGGCCGGCCGTCACCTCTTGGCCGGCGAGCGGACGTAGACGTGCCAGTCGGAGCCCTCACCGCCCGGGACCAGGTTGGGGCTGTTGTCGCCGAACAGCACCGTCCTGCCGTCGTCGGTCACGAACGGTTCGAGGGAGGCGCCGTCCTGCTCCCCGCCGTCGGGGGCCGTGCTGAGGAGTTCGGTGCGCCCTGTCCTGAGGTCCTGCCGGTACAGGTCGTGGCGCGCCTGGCCGGCCCGGATGATCGTGTCGGAGCAGCCGCCGGAGAAGTAGATCCACCGGTCGTCGGCGGTGATGGCCGCCGACGCGTCCCCCCAGCAGATCGCATCCGGGTTGGCGGACGTCCTGATGCTCAGGACCCGGTCCGTCCGGAGGTCGTGGACGAAGAGCTCGGTGCGGGACTTGCCGCCAGGCAGCGGGGTCGCGCTGAGGCCGTACGCGGCGTAGCGGCCGTCGGGGCTGAGGCGCAGGCGCGGGTCCGCCGAGCCGGGCGTCCCGTCGGCGGTGAGGCCCGCGACGACGGTGGTGCCACTGGTCAGGCTGGTGGCATAGACGGTGGTGTAGCGCGGCCGGGCCAGGCCTGCGGTGCCGCCGTCCGTCGCCGGCAGGAGGTTCGTGGCGTGGGAGCTGAAGCCGACCGTCCTGCCGTCCCCGCTGATCGTCGGGTGTTCGGAGGCGCCGTCCGCGGCTTGTCCGTCGGCTCCGCGGCTGACCAGGCGGGTGGCGCCGGTGACGCGGTCGGTGACGTAGACGTTCCGGGTGTTCGGCGCGACGGGTGCCCCCGGCACGACATCGGCGCGGGTCGACATGAAGACGATGCGCCGGCCGTCGGCGCTGATGGCCGGATCGAAGGATCCATGGTCGCCCTCGCCCTCGCCGGACGCGGTTCCGTTGGTGACGGCGCGGGTGCGGCCCGTCACCCGGTCGCGGACGTGGACGTTGAACACCCCGTTCGCCTCGGCGGAGAACACGATGTAGCGACCGTCGCCACTGATCCCGGCCGTCTCGCCGGTCGAGGTCAGCGGGGTACCGTCGTCTGCGTGGCTGACGAGTTCCGTCCGGCCGGTCCGCAGGTCGCGGACGTACAGGCCGAACAGGAGGCTCGCGCCGTCCGGCACCAGGTTCGTCGCGGACGAGCCGAACAGCGCGTACCGGCCGTTGCCGCTGACGCCCAGGGTCACGGAGTGGTTGTTCGCCCGGGCGCCGTCCACGCCGAGGTCGACCTGGGTGATGGGGCCCCACGCCGGCGCGGCCTGGGCAGGTGCGGCGGTGACGGTGACGGCGGCGGCCATGGCGAGCACGCCGGCGGCGTGCGCCAGTCGACGGGCGCGGGTCGTTCTGTTCGTCGGTTGCATGGTGATGTGTCCTCCCCGGGTGGTTGGTCGGGCCCGCTTCTGCTCCCCGTGTCGGCGGGCCCGGGGGAGAGCCAAGCGCCGGTTTCCGCCCGCAGTCAACGGTGCGGGCGGAAACCGATCGAGAATACGCCGTCGGTCAGGGCCCACGGCCCGGGCCGTCAACTCCCGTCCCGTGCGCGGCTCCTGGACGACATCGATGGATGACGCCAGAGGACGGCCGGCCTGATCACCCCCTCCTGCCGCACTGATCCCGGTTCAGGACCCGGCATCCACCCGCCCGTTCCGGCAGCCCGCCCCGTCGGCCCCGGCGTCGACACCCGAGCCTCACCACTCGACCGGCGAGCCGGGCTGCGACTAGATTGTCAGGTTCCCGACACCATGTCGGGGCAGGTCGCAGACCGCCTTCCGGGAGGACGCCCGTGCACCGCACCGCCGCCAGAACCACCACCGCCCTGCTCGCCGCCGTACTGGCCGGGACTGCCCTCGGGGCCGCGCCCGCCTGGAGCCGTCCGGCCGAAGGCCCCCGGGCGGTACACCAGGTGGAGGTGTTCGCCGAGGACGGCGGCATCTCCCGCGCCCAGGCCCCGACCGGCTCCCCCTACCTCGCCGACCGCCCCCAGGGCCTGGCGCCGGTGCGGGGCGACGGCGAGGTGACGGCGCTGGTGCACAACGGCGAGCCGGCCGCCAAGCTGGACGTGGTGGTGATCGGCGACGGCTACACCGCGCAGGAGCAGGAGAAGTTCCGCGCCGACGCGACCGCGAAGTGGCGCGAGCTGACCGCCGTCGAGCCGTACGCCGCCTACCGCGGGCTGTTCAACGTCTGGGCGGTGTCGGCCGTTTCACCCGAGTCGGGGGTGACCGGCGATCCGGACCAGGCGACGGTGCGGCACACCGCGCTGGGCTCGTACTTCTGGTGCGACGGCGTGGAGCGGCTGCTCTGCGTGGACGAGAAGGCGGTCGAGTCGTACGCGGCGAAGGCCCCGCAGGCGGACCTGGTGCTCGTGGTGGCCAACACCACGAAGTACGGCGGCGCCGGCTACAACGACGTCAAGTCCCCGCTCGGCTACGAGGGGATCGCCACCGTGGCGGGCGGCAACGCGAAGTCCGGACAGATCGCGGTGCACGAGATCGGGCACTCGCTGGGCAAACTGGCCGACGAGTACGCGTACGACGGCCAGGGGACGTACCAGGGCGACGAACCCGCCGAGGCCAACATCAGCACGCTGACCGCCGACCGGATGCGGCAGCAGGGCGCCAAGTGGTCGCGCTGGCTGGGCCGGACCTCGCCGGACGGCGGCACGGTCGGCACCTACGAGGGCGGCGGCTACTACCCGGCCGGACTGTACCGGCCCACCGAGAACTCGATCATGCGCTCGCTCGGACGGGAGTTCAACCTGCCCGGACGCGAGGCGATGATCGCGGGCTTCTACCGCCACGCCACGCCGCTCACCAGCTCCACCCCTGCCGGCAGCCGGCTCACCGCGGCGGACCGGCTCACCGTCGAACTCCCGGTGTCCGGCACCCGGCTGCGCTGGTACCTGGACGGGCGGGAGCTGCCCCGGCTGGGCGGCCGCACCGCGCTGGACCTGGCCGAGCTCAAGCTGACCGGTCCCCGCTCCCGGCCGCACCTGCTCACCGCCGTCGCCACCGACCCGACCCCGGCCGTCGCCGACCCGGCGCTGCGCCCGAGGCTGACGGCGAGCCTGTCCTGGACCGTCACGCGATAGCCGGTCCTCCGGCCGGGAAGCCTCGCCCCCGCGCCCGTCGGCCCATCCCACGAAGGGCCGACGGGCGCGGGGTGCCGCCGTCCACTCAGCTGCACCAGCCCGGGCCGGTCCCCCACCAGTCGCCGGAGTTGTAGTCCCGGCCGCCGAAGTAGATGCACTGTCCGGGGGCGTACAGGTAGGCCGTGGCGTAGTAGCTGAAGTTCGCCAGTTCCTCCTGCCTCCCGCTGCCGTCGCCGAAGGTCAGGTAGGCGCCGGTCAGCGTCGGGGTTCCGATCCTGGTGTTCTTGATGGTGGCGACGCAGTTCTTGCCGGTCGACCTGCTGTAGGTCAGGTAGACCGTCGAGGTGCCGCCCGGCAGGTCGAAGGAATGGGTCCTCACCGGAACGCCGCGGGGCGCCGGCGTGTTCTCCGGTCGTCACCTGCGCCCCGGCGATGTCGTGGAGGTCGAGGTCGAGGGGATCGGTGCGCGCCGCAACCGGGTGGCGGCCGCCCCCGATGCCACGAGTGCC
Source organism: Kitasatospora sp. NPDC091335 (assembly GCF_044757205.1). Classification (NCBI taxonomy): domain Bacteria; kingdom Bacillati; phylum Actinomycetota; class Actinomycetes; order Kitasatosporales; family Streptomycetaceae; genus Kitasatospora; species Kitasatospora sp. NPDC091335. Next base: position 14,176 of record NZ_JBIVUM010000003.1, read on the forward strand.
GCTCTCCCCACGGGCGTGGGGAGACCGGCACCGTGAGCCGGGCCCGCTACGGCAGCGGGATGCGCACCACCTGAGGGTCGTGGTCGCTGAGCTGGGCGGCGAACTCGCTGTTGATGTGGACGATGTCGTAGGCGTACGACGTGGCCGCCAGCGAGCGGGAGATCAGGATGTGGTCCAGCACCTGCGAGTTGCCCTCGTACACGTAGGTGTAGCGCTCGGGCAGCGGCAGGGTGCGCGGCAGGTCGGTGAGCGAGCCGCCGGCCGTGAGGATGTCGGCGGTCTGGGAGAACTCGAAGTCGTTGAGGTCGCCGAGCACGATGACCGAGGCGTTCGGGTCCACGGCCAGGATCTGGTCGGTGAAGCCCTTCACCACCGTCGCCTGGGCGTGCCGCTGGCTCTCCGAGGGGTGGGTCGGCTGCTGGTAGCGGCCGAAGAGGGGCTGGTCGCCGCCCTTGGAGTTGAAGTGGTTGGCGATCACGAAGACCGGCTTGCCGTTCCAGCGGAACTCACCGGCCAGCGGCTTGCGGCTGGCGTTGAACGCCGCGTTGCCCGGGTCGATCCGCCCGGGCGAGTACGCCAGCTGCGGCGTGCCGCCCGCGTTCACCACGGAGTCGGCGGTGGTGGAGCCGGCGCCGGGGCGGTCGGTGAAGGAGAGGCCGCGGTCGGTGCGGAACAGGAACACCTGGCGGATGTTGCCGCCGGGCTGGCCGCCGTCCTGGTCGTTCACCGGGTCGATCGCGCGGTAGGAGTAGGCGGGGCCGCCGGCCGCGGTGATGGCCGCGGTGAGCTTGGCCAGGGTCTGGGTCGCGCTGACCGTGCCGTCGTCGGTGGCGCCGGTGTTGTCCTGGATCTCCTCCAGGGCCACCAGGTCGGGCGAGCGCAGGTTGGTGACGATGCCCGCCGCGAGGCCGTCGAACTTGCTCTGCGGGTCGGACGGGGCGAGGTTCTCCACGTTGAAGGTGGCCGCGGCGAGCTGGCCGGCCGTCGGCGCGGCGGTGACCTCGGGGGCGATGCCGCCGGAGGTGACCGCCGGGGTCGCCGTGACCTGGAGGGTGAAGTTGCCGAAGGCGTAGTCGAGTACGCCGACGGTGGCTCCGGTCAGGGTGTCGCCGACGTTGGCGGTCGGGGTGGGCGCGAGTGCCTTCCCGAGGACGACCCGCTCCGGGTTGCCGTCGTTCGCCTGGAGCAGGATGCCGCCCCGGTTGGTACGGGTGGTGCTGCCCTGCGGGACGACCGGGACCTCGCCGAACTTGTTGGTCGGGCCGACCACGGCCGCGTTGTCGATCTCGACCCGCATGCCCTCCAGGGACTCCCAGAAGTCCAGGCCGTCGGTGGCGGGCTGGAAGTTCCCCGCGGTCTCGACGTCCCCGGAGGTGACGCTGGAGATGACCGCGGACGGGGGTATCCGCCCGCCCGGGCCGACCAGGGTCGCGGCGGGCAGCGGCGCGTTGTGGGCGACCACCGTGACGGCGGGCCCGGTCAGTTCGGTGATCGACAGGTTGGTGGTGCCGCCGGTGCCGCCCGGGCGGTACTGGCTGACGGTGGCGCTCACCGTCACCGAGTCGCCGACCGCGACCGAGGGCGCGCCCGCGGTGTAGACGTAGACGCCCTCGCTGGTGCCGGGGTCGTTGTCGGGCTGCGGGTCCTGGTACCAGAAGCCGTTGGGGCCGACGGCCGTCACCACGCCGGGCACGGCACTGACCGCGCTGCCGGCCAGCGGGGAGGTGCGCGCGGCGCCCTGGATGTCGTGGATGCGGGTGCCGCCGGGATTGCCGCCCCCGCCGGTGAAGGAGGAGTTCCGCGGCGTGGGCGCGGTGACCGCGAAGTCCGCCGCGTTGTCGTCGGTGTCGGTGGCGCCGCCGCCCGCGCGCAGGGCGGCGGTGGCGTTCGCCAGGTTGCCGGTCGGCGAGCCCTCGGCGGAGCTCGCGCCGCTGCCGTAGCCGACGAGGTCCTTCACCCCGGACTGGCCCGCGCAGCCCGAAGCACAGGTCAGCGCCGTGCCGTTGGTGACGAGGGCGACCTTGCCCGAGGTCGCGGACATCGCGATCGTGCCGGTGGCGTCCGGCGTCGGCAGCGCGGTGCCCGCACCCGCCCCGGCGGCCTCCTGGACGAGGAGGTAGTGGCCGGGCGCGATCGTCCCGGAGAGGGCGGTCTTCGACCAACTGGCGCCGGCCGCCGAGGCGTACTGCACCGTCCAGCCAGTGACGGACACCGGGGTGGTGCCGCGGTTGTACAGCTCGACGAAGTCGTTGGCGTACGGGGCACCGGAGTTGCCGCCACCGCCGTACACCTGGCTGATCACGATGTCGGGCGACACCGCCTGTGCCACGCCGCCGGGCAGCGCGACCAGCGCCGCCACCACGGCCGCGGCGGAGGCCGCCGCCAGCGTCCGGCGCCGCACGCGCGGCACGCTCGGGGTGATCCGGGGATTCGGGGTGCTCCGCATGAGGCTTCCTCCTGACCGCCGTCCGGCTCGCGGCCCGGCGGTGTGACCACGGATGGGAAAGGTTCGGCGCTGAGGTTGTAGCAGTGCCACCAGATCCCTACCGTTCGCTTCGGGCAACGGCCAGAGGTACGGCGGAAGAACGTTTCTACGCGCGACAAGTGGGAGGCCGTGCTCCGCATGACCGCACGCGGTGTCGGCGGCAGGGCCCGGCCTGCCGGGGCGCCCCCCGGGGGCGAGTCAGCACCACCAACACCTCGCTGTGGCAAGGCACTTGAACGACAGAGCCCGGGTCCGGCAGCACCCCCGCCGCCGGACCCGGGCCGGTCCGCGTCACCGCGCTCGGCACTCCGCCGGGGTTCAGTCCGGTCGCCGTTGCACCGGCGCCGCCAGGGGCGGGCGCCGGCGCAGGGGTGCCAGTTCGCGCTCCAGGGTCCGGACGTCCAGCGCTATCCGCGTCGCGATCTCGCGCGGACCGGTGCCCAGGGGCAGCCGGCGCGACCAGGAGCGCGGCTTGGCCGGGCCGTCCTGGACCATGTCGAAGTTGAGCCGCACCGCGTCGGCGGCGTCGGCCAGGCTCACCAGGATCCTGGTGTCCGCGAGGTCGATGCTGACCTCGTTCCCGATGCACGAGCAGGCCACCAGGCCCTCGATGTCCTCCTCCGCCAGGTACCTGGCCAGGGGTACCGCCCTTCCCCGGACCAGAAACGGACGTTCCACCGGAGTCACCGGAACCGCCTCCTCCCCCAGCAGTCGTACGGAGCCTCGGCCGCGGCGCAAACGCGCCGCAACAGACCGGGCCCGGCCCATGCTCCACCACATCCGCGTGGATAGCCAACGGGGTGTCCGAACTGGCCAATTGGGCGAACGCACCGACCCGGCGCACCGGCGCACGCCCCAGCGCACCGCCCTCGCCGGACGGCCTGGCGGCAGGGGCGTCCCGCACCGGACGGGACGGCGCGAGTGCCCGCCCGCACGACGCGGACGGGCACAGCGGTGGTGCGCGGTCCCGCCGGCCCCGGAGCCCGCCGGGGCTCGGCGGGCGGCCGGGACCCAGCGGCTGCCACGGCCGCGCTCGGCCACGAGGCCCCGCCGGAGTGCTCGAACGCGCTTGCACCCCGAGGTCAGTCGCACGATTGGAAACGTATCGAATTCCTGCTCGCACCTACTTGACTGATCATCAGACTTCTTGCCCATAGGGAGATTGTCCGTGCACGTGCTCCCGATCCATGGATAGCATCTGAATTCCATTCTGTTCGAGCGCTAATCGCCTGGGAGGGGCGGCGCCGGACAGACCGACAGGAGTCTTCACAATGCGCGTGTCCAAGCACGTCCACCCCGTCAGCAACCGCCCGACCGCGGCCGACGTAGCCCTGCCACCGGCGCTGCCCTACCCCGACGGCTGGTCCGCACTCGCCTTCTCCGCCGAGCTCAGGCCCGGCGCCGTCCTGACCCGCCGGCTCGCGGGCGAGGACGTCGTGCTCTACCGGCTGCGCAACGGCCGCCTGCGCGCGATCCGCCCGTACTGTCCGCACCTGGGCGCCCACCTCGGCCTGGCCTCGGTCGAGGGCAACGACCTGGTCTGTCCCTTCCACCGGTTCGCCTTCGACGCCGACGGCCGCTGCGTGCGCACCGGGTACGGCAGCACCCCGCCGCCCAAGGCCGCGCTGGCGCAGCTGCCGGTGCGCGAGGTGAACGAGGCGGTCTTCGTCTGGCGCCACCACGACGGCCGGGAGCCGGACTGGGAGATCCCCGCCTGGCACCGGCTCGGCGACGGGCGGCAGCCGCTGCGCTACGCCTCCTTCGAGATGCCCGGCTACGCCCAGGACGTCATGGAGAACTCCTTCGACCTGGGTCACTTCGTCACCCTGCACGGCTGGCCGGAGGGCGAGTTGGCGGCACCGGTGGAATTCGACGGGACCAGCTTCCACATCTCGATGCTCGTCCGGGAGACCTTCCCGCTGCTCGGGATGCGCGAGGTCCACGTCGAGGTGGACGGGTACGGCCTCACCGCCCTGCACACCGACGTGCACACGCCCTCGCTGGGCCTGGAGATCTGCTCGCTGGTGATGGCCACCCAGGTCGCCCCCGGCCGGATGCAGCTGCGACAGGCGGGCCGCTTCGTGCTGAACGAGCCCGCCGGGCTGCCGCCGGCCCTCGCCCGGGCGGTCAGCCGGTCGGTGACCAGGCTGCTGGCGGGCTTCATGTTCAAGCGCAACCTGGAGTTCACCTCGGCGGACTTCCCGATCTGGTCCACCAAGCGGTACGTGTCGCCGCCCCGGCTCGCCCCGGGCGACGGGCCGATCGGCGCGATGCGGCACTGGGCCCGGCAGTTCTATCCGCAGGACCACCAGGCGCACCTGCCCGGGCCGGGACCGCTCGCCGACCGCAACGGGCAGGACGCGCCCGCGCCCAGCGGGGTCTCCCAGGGCTGAGCCGGCTCTGCCTCCCGCCGCCTGAACCCGTCTGGATCCATCCGGACCCGCCTCTCGACCCGCCCCTGATCCGGCCCCTGATCCGCGCCGACGGCCCGGACCGGAACCGGGCGTCCCGGCGGTACCGTCTGCGTGGAGTACGGACGGGCGGGGCGGGGCGAGGGGAGTCGGCGTGGAGGCACTGGGGGACGGGGATCCGCGGCAGGTGGGCGAGTACCGCCTGCTGCGGAGACTCGGCGCGGGCGGGATGGGCCGGGTGTACCTGGGCCGGACGGCGGGCGGCCGTACCGTGGCGGTCAAGCTGGTGCACGAGCAGTACGCGGCGGACCGGGAGTTCCGGATCCGGTTCCGCAACGAGGTGGCCGCGGCCCGGCGGGTCGGCGGGCGGTGGACGGCCCCGGTGCTGGACGCGGACACCGAGGGCGCCCAGCCCTGGGTGGCCACCGGGTACGTCGCCGGGCCCTCGCTGGCCATCGCGGTACGGGAGTTCGGCCCGCTGCCCGTCGCCGCCGTCCGCTCGCTCGGGGTGGGGCTCGCCGAGGCCCTGCACGCCATGCACGCCCAGGGGCTGGTGCACCGGGACGTCAAGCCGTCCAACGTGCTGCTGGCGCTGGACGGACCGCGCCTGATCGACTTCGGGATCACCCGGGCACTGGACACGACGACCGCGCTCACGCGGTCCGGCTTCGTGGCCGGCTCCCCCGGCTACCTCTCCCCCGAGCAGGCCGGGGGCCGCGGCACCGGGCCCGCCTCGGACGTCTTCTCGCTGGGCGCGGTGCTCGCCCACGCGGCCACCGGCACCGCGCCGTTCGGCTCGGGGGTGAGCGCGGCCGTGCTGCTCTACCGGGCGCTCCACGAGGAACCCGAACTCGACATACCCGACCGGGAGTTGCACGCCCTGGTGACGGACTGCCTGGCCAAGGACCCGGACCGCCGCCCCACTCCGGCGCAGCTGCGCGAGCGGCTGACGACCACCGATCCGGCGGCGGGCGAGCGGCTGGAGCGGCGGGGCTGGCTGCCACCCGCGATCGCCGCCGCGCTGGCCGCGCTCGCGGTGGAGCTGCTGGACCTGGACGGCGAGTCCCCCGCCCGGCCCGCCGGGCCCACCGGGCGGTTCGGCCCGGCGGAGCCGTGGCCCGCCGGGCCGCCGATCCCGGGCACGCCGACGCCGTACCCGTCACCGCAGCCCCCGCCGTACCCCTTGCCGTACCCGCACGCACCGCACTCGGCGACGCAGCCGCGGCCCGCCCGCAACCGGCCCGGTCCCGGCACGCTGCTGCTCATCGCCGTCCTGGCCGTCGCCATGGCGGGCACGGCGGTGTTCCTCGCCACCCGCGACGACGACACCCCCTCCGGCGGCTCCGGAAGCACCTCGCCCACCGCCGGCTCCGGCTCCGCCTCCCCGACCCCGGACGGCGAGGTCCCGGACGCCTTCCTCGGCTCCTGGCAGGGCACCCTGGGCAGCCAGCAGACCCTGCTCAAGCCGGACTTCTCGATCACCATCGCCCAGGGCCGGGCCGACGACCCGGTCGCCCAGATCCACAACAACGAGGGGGCCGGGACCCGCTACTGCGACGCGACCGCCAACCTGGTCCAGGCCACCGCCGACCGGGTGGTCCTGCGCACCGCCCCGATGAACTCGCTCAGCGGCTGCGCCCCCGTCCCGTACGACCAGGTGTACACCCGCAATCCGGACGGCAGCCTGCACCTGCTGGTCGGCGGCTTCTCGGGCGATCTGCGGAAGAAGTAGCCCCGCTCCCCCACTCATCGCAGGACGGCCCCAACTCCCTTGGACTGTCACACCGTTCGGCTCTGCCGGGAATCCCTCACCAGAACACCCGGAACCGCGCTCGACGCGCACTTGAGGAATCAGGCCCCCGGCTCCGCAGCCGGGCCGCCGCCTGGGGAGCGGGCGAGAGCAGCGCGCTCCAGGCGGCCTGGGCGCTGCTGCTGTACCGCGCCGAGCAGTCGGACCGGCCCCGCAGCCCCAACGGCGCGGTGCGGGTCGGCTTCGCGGTGACGGTCTCCGGTCGGGGCATCCCGCTGGACGGCATCGACCGGCTGCCCGGCGCCCTGCGCAACCCGCTGCCGATCTCCGTCCGGGTGCACCCGGGCACCACCGTGCCGCAGCTGCTCGCGGCGCTGCGCGACGGGGTGCTCGACCTCGCCGGGTACGAGTGGGTCTCCCCCGGCCAGGCCCACCGCTGGACGCCCGGCGCGCGCGGGCAGCGGCCGAACAGCCTGGTCGTGCTGGAGCACCGGTCCGCCGGTACGCACCAGCTGCGGCTGGAGACCGACCTGGCCGCGCACGGCATCCACGTGGAGAGCCCCGTCCCGGCCGGCACCTTCACCTCGTACCCCATCACGCTCGCCGCCCACTACGACACCACCGGCGGGCTGGTCCTCACCAGCACCCACGACCGGGCCCTGCTCGCCGACCGCGACGCCGTCGAACTCCTCAACCAGAGCGCCCACTTGCTGCGCTGCTTCCCCGACCTGCCGAGCGGTCTCGGCACCACCGAACTGCTGCGCTCCACGCTCGCCGGGCAGCCCGCACCCCGGCTGGGCGCACCGGTCGGTACCGCGGAGCCCCCGGAGCCGGCCGGGCCCGCGGTGCGGCTGGACGTGCTGCGCGGAGCCGGCCGGCCGGGCGCCGGCTGGGTCCTGCTGCTGCCCCCGGCCGGCGACCCGCACCCGCGCCACCCGGGCGCCGCCCGCGGCCGGCCGGGCCCGCAGGCCCTCGGGGTGCTGCGCCCGGCCGTGCCGGCCCCGCCCCCTGCCGCGTACCGCCCGGTACTCGGCCCGCTGCTGGAGTCCCGCGCGCCGATCGCCCTGGTCGCGCCGCCGGGGCTCGGGATCACCGCGTACGAGATCGCCCGGCTGGGGGCTCCGGCGCAGCCGCCGCTGATGGTGCTGCTCGACGAGGAGGGCGACCTGGCGACGGTGGCCGGCCTGCTGGCGGGGCTTCCGCGCCGTCGCTGAGGCCTGACCCGGAGCCGGAACCGGAGCCCGAGCGAGCCTGAGCCGAAGCCTGAGCGAGCCTGAGCCGGCCGACAGTAGGGTGGCGTCCGTGGCCCGATTCGTCCTGACCCGCCGTTCGCCGCTGCCGCCCGCCGAGTGCTGGCAGCGGCTGACCGCCTGGCCCCGGCACGGGGATCGGGTGCCGTTCACCCGGGTCTCGGTGGCCCGGGGCACCGGCCGGGAGACGGGTGACCTCGTCCTGGCCAGGACGGTCCTCGGGCCGCTGCGCGTCGACGACCCGATGGAGATCACCGAGCTGGTCGCCCCCGGCCCCGGCCGGGACGGACGGTGCCTGCTGGTCAAGCGCGGCCGCCCGGTGCGGGGTTGGGCCGAGCTGCGGGTCCGGGCGGTGGGCGGCGGCAGCGCGGCGGTCTGGACGGAGGAGCTGACGGTCGCCGGGCTGCCCCGGCCGCTCGACCCCCTGCTCGATCCCGTCCTCGCCCGGGCGGGGCGCCTGGTCTTCGGCCGGGTCCTGGAGCACCTCCTGCGGCCGTAGCCCGAACCGGCCTCCACCCGAACCCCGGGACACCTGGCCCCCGACGCGGACGGTCGCGGCCGTGGATCGGGCACCGGGCACCGGGCACCGGCCGTACGGGAATTCGTGGACGTGCCCCCTCCCGCCACGACCCCGTCCCGCCCTCCCCGGCCCGCACGGACCGCCTGCCGGGAACGGGTCAGCCGGGAAGGCGCGGCCCCGCGCCGAGCGGTACGCCGAGGCGCTCGGACTGGGCGACCGAGGCGGGTGAATCCTGGCTCCGGGCCGCCTCCGTCGGGATCCGCGGAGCCGTGGCCGGCCCGCCCGGGGCCGGGGTGTAACCGGGCAGGTGAACGGTGCCCCAGGTGTACGGGTCGGCCTGGGCGCTGCCGAACGGGGACCAGGCCAGACGGCTCCCGCCGGTCCTGTCGGTGGTGTCGGAGTCGTACACGAGGACGTTCGCGGTCATCCGCTCGGGATCGACGGCGGCCGGCAGGTCCGACAGCGGGATCCGCACCTCGACGGTGTAGCCGCGGTAGGGATCGGTGACCCGGGAGGCGACGGTCAGCCCGGGGGCTGTGCCGGCGGCCGGGCCCTGGTGGTTGTCGGCGTCGCGCTCCGCGCAGGGCCCACCGCCGTTCGCCGTGAACGGCAGGACGCCGGCCTTGAACGTGGTCGAGGTGTCGTCGGAGTCGCCGCGCGGATCGATGCCGATCTCGACGGCGTCGGTGCGCCAGTGCCGCTTGCAGTCGTTCAGGGCGTCCAGGGCGCTGCCCATCCGGTCGTCGGTGACCTGGACGAGCACGTACAGGTCGTCGCCGTGGCGGGAGAGCCGGGCGGTCGCGGAGCAGTCGGCGGGGGCGCAGTCCTGGCCCGCCCAGTGCCGCAGCGGGAGTTCGGGCCCGGGGTACTCCCCGGGGCCGGCGGTGCCGTCGACGACGGGCGGGCGGTCGAGTGCCGGAGCGTCGGTCGCGGGAGCGGCGGGGTAGCCGGGCTGGGCGTCGTCGGCCAGCCAGGGCATCTCCACCCGCCGGGTCCAGTCGCGGAACTCGGCGTACAGCGGCCTCAGCCCGGCCTGGTCCCGGACGGGGGCGGGGACCGGTTCGCCGGCCCGGGCGAGGACGGTGAACCACTCGCACGGCAGCTGCCCGGGCGGGGTGTCGACGGTGGCGGGCAGCGAGCCGAGACCCTGGGTCAGGTACCTGCGGGCGGCGTTGCGCTCGATCTGGGCGAAGGTCTCGCCCGAGGAGCCGGAGCGCGCGCCGGTCCACACCCCCTCCACGGGGAGCCCCGTGTGCGGATCGGTCAGCCGGGCGCTGGCGCAGGACGGTCCGACGGGCCCGTCGAAACCCCAGTTCTGGGCCAGCAGCCGGGAGGGCCGCCACGGCCGGTACCCCTCGTCGGTGATCTGCTCGGGGAACGCCGTCGGATCGCCGGCGAGCCGGAACGCCTCGACGGCCAGCCGGGCGGCCTCCTGGTGCCCGCCGTGCTGGTCGAAGGGACGCGGGTCCATCGTCACCACGGTGGCCGGGGTGGTCGCCCGGAGGAGGCGGACGATCCGCGCGAGCGTGTCGGCGGGCTGTTCGGGCACCCCGTTCCAGACGGAGGAGACCAGCGGCGCGGAGAGGGTGTACCAGAAGTCCGGCTTGTCGAGGTAGAAGACGTTGTCGATCCCGGCGAGGCCGACGGCCTCCCGTTCCTCCGTCTCACGGATCAGGCCGAGCCGGGCGCCCTCCTCCGGCCCGACGGCGTTCCCGCCGCCCTCGCCCCGGGTGATGGTCACCACCCCGGTGCTCCGCCCGCTTCGCTCCCGCCACCGGGCGAAGGTGGCCAGCGACTGGAACTCGTCGTCCGGGTGGGCCCCGATGAACAGGACGTCGGTGTGGGCCGGGTCCCGTCCGGCCGGTGCCACGGCACCGGCGGCAGAGCGGGGCGCCGCGCCGTCGGCAGGCACGGCGAAGGCGCAGGCCGTGGCCGCGGCGACGAGGACGGCCGGCCAGCTCCGCCGTACCAGGTTCTGGATCACGGTGCGTGCGTTCCCTTCCGTGCGGCTGTCGCGAGGTGACCGGCGCCCACGGCTTCCCTCGCCTTCTGGTGCCGCCGCACGGCGGCTCGGGCGCGATCCATGCTAGGGATGCCCAGTCGCGGCGGAGTGACACCAGGCCCGGGCAGCGGGCCGGCAGGACCCCGGCGGGGCGGCCGTGCCGCCCGGCCCCGTGCGGAGCCGGAGCGGCACGCCCCCCGCCCGGCGGCCTCACCGGTGGGTGATCAGGCCGGATCCAGGTAGTAGAGGTCCGGCTTGCTGTCCTGAACCACCTGGGCGATCTCGTTGCTGTGGTTCGAGGAGGCGACCCATGTGCCGGAAACCTGGGCCTGGATCGCGAACAGGTTGCTGCCCGCCACCTTCGACTGGTTCTTGGGGCGCACCAGGGCGCGCCCGACCGGAGCGCGGGTCAGCAGCGCCCTCCGCCGAGCATGATCCGCGCGATCAGCTCCTGCCGGCTGCCCACCCCGGTCTTGGTGAACACCGACTTCAGGTGGTCCTGCACCGTGTACGGCGTCATCGCGAGCAGCCGGGACACGTCCCTGGTGTCGCTGCCGCGCACCAGCAGCAACGCCACCTCCCGCTCACGGGCGGTCAGCCCGTACGCGGCCAGGTAGAGCGGCATCACCTCGGCCGGCGAGGCGGGCGAGGCCACCACCGTCACCGCGTCCCGCGCCTCGCCGCCGCGCAGGGCCGCGCCGTGCAGCAGGTACCAGCGGTCGTCCCTGGCCCACACCCGCACCGGCAGCTGCGGTACGACCAGCCCGTGCGCCGTCCGGCGGGCGTGCTCGGCGGCCATCGCCACGCTGGTCGGGACGGTGAGCGAGCTCGGGGTGGGATCGGCCAGCCGGGCGAGCAGGTCCTCGGCCGGCCCGGACAGGGCCTGCAACCGGTTGCGCCGGTCGAGCACCAGCACCGCGGGCCCCTGGTCCGCCCCGTCCGGGGCACCGCTCGCGGACCCGCCCGGCGCGTGGCACGCCCTCAGCGCGTTGCCCAGGTGCCGTGCGGCGACGTCGGCGAGCTCGCGGTGGCGCGCCAGGTACGGGCCGCGGTCCGGGGCCCGCAGGAACGCCGCGCACCCCCACATGCCGCCCGCCGCGTCGAACACCGCTCGCAGCTCGTCCCCGAACCCGGCGGGCGCGACCTGCTCCCTGAACCGCACGCTCTCCTCCAGCCGCCCCCGGCTCGCCCGGCTCAGCGTCTCGGCGTGCACCCCGCTGCGCCGGATCTTGGGAAAGGTCGCCAGATCGTCCGCCCACACCTCCAGCCGCACGGCGTGCTCGAACCCGTCGAGAGTGAGGTCCTCACTCTGCACCGAGTTCACCAGCCCGGTCGCCGGATCCGCGGTGTGCCAGCACACCGCGTCGAACTCCAGGACCGGGCGCAGCAGTTCGTCCGCCCGCCGGAAGACCTCCGGCGCCGTCAGCCCCGCCCCCGCGAGCTCCCGCATCCCCTCGATCGCCGACCGCGCCGCCACCCCACGAGCCCCACGTCGTCCCATGCGGGGAAGCTAGCATGCCGTTCGCACTCGCACCCGTACGGCCGAAAACGGTCGCCTTCCGCACGCGAGGATCCGGCCCCGACAGGTGACGACACCTCAGAAATGGCCGTGGGTCAGCTACTTCGGTCTCCCCGCCGTGCTCCGGCGGAGGCCCGGCGCCAGTCCAGGTACTGCTGACGGACGTATGCCCGCGTCTCGTCGCCGTCGGCGGTGACACCGTCGTGCTCGGTCAGGTACCCGGCCGCGATCCGTGCCCCCGCCACCTGCTCGCGGTCCGCGTCACCGCCCGCCAGCGCCAGGCGGTCGGCCCGGGCGGCGGTGCGCAGCAGGTACTCTCGCCGCCTGCGGGGCGAGCTCCTGGTGGCACTCCGGCGGCCGGCCAGGTCCTTCTCCTCCTGCTCGACACCCGGGGCGTCCGCGTACGCCTCCGCCGCCGTCGGCACCGGTCCGGCCGGTACGACCGGCACCGGCCGGGGCGGCAGCGGCGGCAGGCCGCGGACGTGGAGCACGTCGTTCGCGAACTCCGGCTGGTCGACGGGCAGTCCGTGCCGGCCGAACACGGCGAACAGCTCGGCGAGGGCACGCGGCTCGACACCGCGTGGCCGGTCGTCGCCGGTGACGCCGATCCGGCCGAGCTGCGGGCCCCAGAACCGGCCCGGCGGGTCCACGAGGCGCAGCCGGAGGGTGAGGTGGTGGCCGCTGGTCTCGGTCTCCTCCTCGAACTCCATGGCCAGGCCGCGGATCTCCGACCAGGCGTAGCGGCGCGGGACCAGCAGCCGGACCAGGGTGAGGCCGTCCTCCTCCTCCCGCAGCCAGAAGGTGTGCGGCACCGTGACGGCCGCCGCCACGGCGATCAGCACGCCGATCAGGGTGGCCTCGCCGGGGCTGCCGGCACCCGATCCGACCAGCGCGAACATCGCCACCAGGGCCAGCGCGCAGCCGATCCCGATGTTGCCTCCCCACTGCCGCATGAACGACAGCCGTACCGTCCGCATCCCGCCCCCTGGTGTCCGTCGGTGTGCCGGCTCCACGCTCCCGGGGAGCACCGGGCCCGGGCAAGCACCAGCGGGGAGCTGTGACGGCCCCGTGACGAAGCCGCCGTACCGCGTCACGATGTGTCGGTTCGCTCTATGACACCGTCAGGGCCGGGCCGGCCGCGAGAACCCGGCACAGCCCTCCGATCGGAAGGAACTTCGATGACGGAGCCCGACCACACCACCGAGCACCACCAGGCCGAACGACGGCTGCACAGCTCGTCGTTCGGCCGGGCAGCGGTCGCGTACGCCGAGCACCGCCCGGACTACGCGCGGGCCGCGGTGCGCTGGGCCCTCGAAGCCGCGCCCGGCCCGCGGGTGCTCGACCTCGGCGCGGGGACGGGCAAGCTCACCGCCACCCTGGTCGCACTCGGCTACGACGTCGTCGCGGTCGAACCCGACCAGGCGATGCTGGCCGGACTGCGCGGCTCGCTCCCGGCCGTCCGCGCGCTGCCGGGCAGCGCCGAGGCGATCCCCCTGGCGGACGGGTCCGTCGACGCCGTGGTGTCCGGCAACGCGACGCACTGGTTCGACATGGACGTCGCGGGCCCGGAGATCGCCCGGGTGCTCGCACCCGGCGGAGTCCTGGCCGGCCTGTGGAACGTCTTCGACGACGGGGTCGACTGGGTGGCCGGCCTCGCCCGGGTCGCCGGCCCCGCCGCCATCGGCCCGCGCGACGTGCCCGCGAGCTGGCGCACCGCCACGGCCCGGATGCACCTCCCCGCGTCGGGCGGGGCCGCCCGCTTCGACTCCCCGGAGCAGGCGGAGTTCCCGCACGGGCAGGACCGCACCGCCGACTCCCTCGTCGCCACCCTCGCCACCAAGGCGGGCATCCTGGTCATGCCGGAGCAGCGGCGCGAGGCCCTGCTCGGCGAGGCCCGCGCCTACCTCGCCGCCCGCCCGGAGACCGCCTCCGGCGAGTTCACCCTCCCGATGCTGACCAGCGTCCTGCGCGCCCAGCGGATCTGACCGCCTCGCCGCCGGATCCGGCGGTCGAAGGATGGAGGCCTCAGTCCCCCGCCGGTGCCGGGGCCTGCGCCGGCCCGGCCGGGTGGTCGGGTTCGAGGACGAAGACCGGGATCACCCGCGGCGCCCTCTCCTGGTACTCGGCGTACGGCGGATACGCGGCGACCGCGCGCCGCCACCACCGGGCCCTCTCGTCCCCGGTGAGCTCACGGGCCGTCATGCCCTGCCGCTCGGGGCCGTCCTGGAGGTCCACCTTCGGGTCGGCCTTGAGGTTGAAGTACCAGTCCGGGTGGCGCGGGAAGCCGCCCTTCGAGGCCACCGCCGCGTACCGCCCCTCGTGCTCCACGCGCATCAGCGGAACCTTGTGGATCCTGCCGCTCTTCGCACCGCGCATCGAGACGATGACGACCGGCAGGCCGGTGTCCCGCAGCGTGGTTCCCCGCGTGCCTCCCGAGCTCTCGTACAGCTCGACCTGTTCGCGCACCCACTGCGCCGGACTCGGCTGGTACTCGCCCTCGAGAGGCATCGCATTCACCCCACTGTCGTGTACGGACCGTGCCGGGACGGTCCGGACGCAGGCCTCGCACGAAGGGGACAACGCCGTCCCCGCTCTGCCGACACGGCCAAGTGTGACGGCAACGCTCCGGTGTCGCACCCGGCTCCACGTCCCCGCAGGTCATCGACCGTTCGTGAACGCCCCCGCGGCCGGCGGGCTGCCGGGCCCGCTCCGTGGTCAGCCCCCCCCCGCAGGACGTGCGAACTCGACCGCCGGGCCAGTGTTTCCCCCGCGTTTCCCCACGGCTCCGGGGACGGGAAAGTGCTACGCGCGGAGGGCGGGACCGACAGGAGGCCGCCTCCGTAATCTCGTTGCAGGGCAGGCCCGCCCGACCGAAACGGGATCGCTGGAGGTTCTGTGGGATACACCGTTCTGAGCACGACCAGCGTGCCGGCCGAGCAGCGTTTCGACTGGTGGTGCGACCTGATAGGCCGCTCCGTCGCCCCGTCCGGATCCACAGCCGCCACACCTCCGACTTCGTGGCCGACGCCGGCGCCCTGGATCTGGGGGCGGTCCGGCTGACCACGATGTCCTTTGGGCAGCGCGGCCTGGGAACTGACCGCCGCCTTCCTCGCCCACCACCTCGACGCACACGACCGCCTGCCACCGGAGGCCCGCAACCGCATGCTGCTGGCCCGGATCAACGCCTTCATCGAGGACAACCTGGCCGAACCCGCCCTGTCCCCCACGTCCGTCGCAGCCCACCACGGCATCTCGGTACGGACGCTGCACTACCTCTTCCGGCAGCAGGGGGAGACCGTCGCGGCGACCATCCGCAGTCGCCGGCTGGCGCGCTGCCGGGCAGCCCTGAGCGACCCGGCCCTGCGTGCGCTGCCCGTCCACGCCGTCGGCGCGCGCTGGGGCCTCGCCGACGCCGCCTCCTTCAGCCGATCCTTCCGCGGCGCCTACGGCGTCACCCCCGCCGAGCACCGGCGATCGACGCTCCCCGTCGTCCCCGCCAACCGTCCCGCCCGCCTTGCGCACGGTGTCAAGGAAGGCTGCGCCGAGGGCCAATGACGCCGGCAGGGGGCCCGACGCAGACTTCTCGCACTGGGCCGAAGCCGCAGCCCATCCCACGACCGAGGAGCGAAGATACGAGGAGTGAAGACGCGCGCACGAGGACTGCTGCTGACAGCTGTGGCCACGCTGAGCCTCACCGCCGGCACCGTGTCCGCGGCCGCCCCGGCGAGCGCGGACAGCTGCGTCAACGGGTGGTTCTGCCTCTACTACAACTCCAACGGGGGCGGTGCGTTCGTCAGGATCGGCGGGAACATCCCCAACCTGACGGACTCAAGTTCAACGCCTGCGGCACCAACTGCAACGGCGTCGGTCAGAGCGTCTGGAACAACGCCGGCTCGGCGCGGAACACGAACGACTTCTACGCCGCCACGGTCTTCTTCAAATTCAAGTACATGGGGAACACCGACTTCGTTCCGACCAACTTCCTCAGCAATCTCCCCAATACGAAGAACGAGGACGCCTCGGTGCTGTTCGGCCCGTGAGCAGGCGAACCGTACTGACGGCGTGCGCGGTCGCCGTCTGCGTCGCGGTCGGCGGGGCGGTGGGCTACACGGCCACCGCCGGCCGCGGCCCGGACCGCGCCGGCAGCACGCGGACGGATCTCCCCGTACAGGCGTACCTGCTCACCTACCAGCAGCGCGACGACCTGAACAGCGCGTACGAACGGCTGGTGGAGCGCTGCATGAGCGAACGGGGCGCGCCGATCCAGCCGCTGGCGCACGTGCGCCCGCCCCTGAAGGACTTCCTGGAACGGCGCTACGGCCTGACCGACCTGGAACAGGCCGAACGGTACGGCTACGGGCTCCCTCCCACCAGGGACGCCGCCGCGGCCCCGGCCCCGCCGGAACTGACGGAGGCCCAGCGCCTCGTCTACGACGGCGGTCCGGGCGAGGGGCCGTCGCGGGGCTGTGCGGGCTGGGCCGTGCGGCAGATCGGCGACACCGCCAGGGTCCGGGAGACGCCGGTCGCCATGGAACTTCAGCGGAAGTCGTGGGACGCCTCGGCCAGGGACCCCCGCGTCGTCGCGGCGACGGCCAGGTGGTCGGCGTGCATGAGCGCGCTCGGTTACCACGCCTCCTCGCCCGTGGACACGGCCGCCACGCCGACGTCCGACCCTGCGGCCGAGCGGGCAGAGGCCGCCTCGGGCGTACGGTGCAGCCGTTCGTCCGGCGTCATCCGCGAGTGGTTCGCGGTCGAGGCCGCGTACCAGGACGAGATGATCGAACGGAACAAGGACGCCCTGCTCGCCGAACGGTCCGCCGCGCTGCGGGTCGTCGACCGGGCACACGCGGTGCTCGACGGCTGAGCCCGAGATGACGCGGCGTCAGAAGACGGCCGGCCCGCCCGCATGCGCCACAGGGCGAGCCGGTGCGGCCCGGTGGGATCAGGTCATCGAGCGCAGCACGTTCCGCCTGACCGGCTGCCGCCGGTTCGGCCACCGCTACCTGGCCTTCCTCGGCCCCGCCACCGCCTCGTGCCGCTTCGGTCGCCTCCTCGGGCTCGCCACAGGGGAGACGGCCGTGGCCGCGTTCGGGACGGGCGGCCGGGAGCGGAGGTCCGGGGTGGAGCGTGCGGGAACGGCCGGGGCCCGCGGCCGGGCGAACGGACGTTCGGCCTGATCGCCCCGCCGCGCCCCCGGGGCCGGCCCGGTCCCCGGCCGTGGCGATGCGTGCGTCCGGCGCACCTGCGAGGGGGCGCCCGCGGGTCCGTGTGGCGGCTGTCCGAAAAGGCCTCCGCGCCCGCGGGGCGCGGTTGCGCGGGCCTGGCCGCCGGTCCCGCCGTGCTCAAGCCCGCGCTGCACCGGGAGTCCGACATCGGACCGGACGACCCCTGCGACGTCATCCGGATCCCCACGTCCGTGTTCCCCACGGTGGCACCCCGGCTGGCGCAACTGCCGTACCTCGCGCACTGCCGCGGCGCCAACACCGGGGACCGGCCCGTCCTCGGCCTCCAGGAGGACGGGCTGTTCTCCGTCGTCGTCGCCGGCCGCTTCCCGGCCGCCGGCCCGCCCGGCTCACCGCCGGACGCCCGCACCAAGAACATCGTCCACCTGGTCTCCCTGGAGGGCCACGAGCCGCTCCTCGGCCCCGACCCGGACTTCCAGGGCCGCACGTCCGTCGCCCTGCTGTCGCTGTGCGCCTGGTCGTTCTGGGCGGAGCCGGACGGCAAGGCGCACTTCCGCGACCTCGCCGAAGGACTCACCCGGACACCGGACGGCTCCCGGGCGGCCACCCGCGAGGAGATGTGGCTGCGGCTGCCCTCCCCCTACCCGGACGCCGACGGCACCCCGCCCGCCCGGCGGCAGGTGGCCCGGCGGATCAACGACGGCCACCTGCCGCTGCCGTACCTGACCCGCTCCGGCGAGCGCGCCTTCGGGTGGTACCGAGGGCCGACCTGGACGCCTTCCTGCTCTCCGACGCCGCCCGCGCGGCCGTCACCGAGGCCCTGGACACGGACGACGGCCTCAGGACACGGCTCGCGCCGGTCGTGGACTGGCTGGGGCACCTGCTGCTGCTCGCCCCGGTGCCGTTCACCCACCTCGTGCCGGACTCCCGGATGCTGCCGCCGGAGTCCCTGCGCTTCTTCCACACCGACCCGAACTGGCTGGACGCGCTGGTCGGCGGGGCGCTGGGGATCGGCGCCCAGTCGAGCCGGGACACGCTCCAGGACGCGGTGGTGGCCGCCGCCGTCCGGACGAAGGCCGCGCAGGCGGCGGCCCGCCACCGCGACCGGCAGCGCGACGCCGGGCCCGGCGATCCGGACGCCACCCTCGGCCGGGTCTGCGGAATCCTGCTGCGCTCCGCGCTGGTCTCCGGCTGGCCCCACCTCGCCGTCCGGGCCGTCGACGTGGCCGGTGCCCCGCTGCCGGTGCTGCGGGTGGAGCACCTCTCCCCGACCGTGCTGCTGTGCCTGTTCAACGGGGTGCCCGCCACCGTCGAACTCGCCGAACCCCAGGAGGGGTTCCGCTTCGGCGTCGAGGACGACGGACTGATCCCGCTGCGCAGCCTGCTGCCGGACGCCGGACCACGGCTTCCGCTGGGCGAGCAGCTCGGCCCCGACGTCACCTTCGACGTCCTGCGCCACCTGCGCCCGTCCGCCGACCCCGCCGTACGGGTCCTGGACCTCGCCTCGCTCGTGCCCGCGCTGGCCACCGCCCTGGAATCCGCGCACGGCACGGACGTCGGCGGGGTCGGCCCCGCCGACCTCGCCCCGCAACTGGTCAAGGTGCCGGAGGCGATCCGCTTCGACGGCGTCCACCTGCACTGGGCGCTCCCCCGGGGCCCGCGCCACGGCGTGCAGGACCCGGCGACCGGGGAGGTCGACTACCCGCTGGTGCCCAACCGCTGGCTCGTCACCCGCTTCAGCGGCACCGGCACCCGGCGGGTCAGGGCGTGGGTGATCGAGAGCGACTGCCCGCACACGGCGTACGCCCTGCGGCAGGGCCACCCCCTCGAACACTCCAGCCCCCACCTGGTCACCGGCGCCACGCTGAGCGCCTGGCGGGCAAGCCGGGACCCCTACCGCGGCGCCCGCACCGACGCGTCCCCCCAGGTCCTGCTCGGGCTCGCCTTCCCCCTCGCCGACGGCACGCCCTGGACCGAACGGGCCGCGGCAGACCGGCTGTTCCTCACCGCCATGGGCGCCGGCGACCAGCACTTCACCACCTACGTCCCGCACAGCACCAACGTCTTCTCCTTCATCGACGACCTCTCCGACGTCACCGCGGCGGACACGCTGGGGTACCAGGTCATCGGCTGGTACTCCGACCCGGCCGCCGACGTCCTCGCCACGCTCCCGCCCGGCACCTCGTACGCCGGCCTGCTCGACCGGCTCGCCGCCTGGCTAGGGGCCGTCGGCGACTGGGGCATCCTCGCCCAGGAGCTCACCGGCTTCAACGACCGCCTCGCCGCCCGCGACACCCGCGCCTTCCGCCGCCCCACCACCCGGGACGACGACCTGCCGCACACCGCGGGCCTGGCCGGCTACCCCGACGCCGACACCGAGGACGCGCTGCCCGCCCGCTACCGGGGCCGGGTCACCAGCGTCCCCTACCTCCCCGGTGGCGAGAGCGCGGACTTCCACGAGACCCGCCAGGGCCAGATCCACGTGCGGGAACTCTTCCTCTACGACAAGTTCGGCCGCGTCCTCGACGTCGTCAGCCCCGACCTCCGGCAGGGCGGCCTGCACGAGTACCGCGGCTTCCCGCTGATCGTCGACACCTCCCTGACCACGGAGTCCTCACTCACCCCGACCGTCGCCGCCGTCTCCCAGCTGCCCCCGCGCCCGCTCCAGCCCGCCCGGCTCGACTTCGACCTGCTGGACGCGGCCACCGGTACCCGGGTGGTGGAGACGGCCGCCGACCCGAGCCCCGTCACCGGCTGGCTGCTGCCCGTCCACCTCGACCGCGCCCTGCTGCTGTACGACCCGGCGGGCCGTTTCCTGGGCACCTACCGGCTGCTCACCGACGGCTCCGGCACCCGCACCGGCCAGTGGGAGCCCCCACCCGACGGCACGGTCACCAGCCTCGCCCAGGTCGAGGCGCTCGCCCCGGACCTCGCCGGCCTGGTGCGCTCCCGGTGCCTGGCCACCGAGGCCAACCTCAGCGCGTTCCTGGACGTCGTCGACTCGACCCTGTGGACCACCGACCCGCTCGGGCGGCGCACCGACCAGACCCTGTCCGCCCTGATCGGACGGCCGCTGGCGCTGGTCAGGGCCCGGCTCCGGCTGACCCTGGACGGGCCGCCCCTGACCGACCCCGGCTGGGCGGCCACTGGACGTCGCACGACCTGACCCCGGCACAGACTAACGCGCAGTTCCCTGACCGCCCGCCGACGCTGGAGGACGGTCTGCTCCGGCTCCTGACCGAACCCGAGCCCGAACCCGAGCCCTGAACCCCCGCTCCCCCGCTCCCAGTTCGGATCCTGCCCCCGGTTCCCAGCCCCGTCCGAGTCCGAGTCCGAGCCCGGCCCCGGGCAGTCAACCTCACGCACCAGGAGGCCCCGCCGTGTCCGACCAGCCCCCGCTGCTCACCTACCGCCCCTCCACCAGCCCGGCCCCGCTCCAGGCGAGCACCCCCGGGACCGGGACCGACGGCCGGGTCAACCTGGCCGTCAGCACCGGCAAGAACACCGTGTACTGCGATCAGATCCTGCTGAGCATCCCGAAGGACGCGGAGAGCGGCGGCGCCTACTTCGCTTCCAAACCGCACGTCTCCACCGGCTCCGACCGGTGGACCGTGGCGTCCCTGGTGTCCGTGTCCGCGGAGGAGATCGGCGGCAAGGGCAAGGCCGAGTTCTGGCGGGCCACCCTCAAGTCCGCGGGCGAGGAGTACGACCAGGTCGAGGGCACCCTGGACTTCGGCATCACCGGCGAACTCGGCACCAGCGCGGGCACGATGAACTGCTACATCACGGAGTACTCCGCCACCACGCCCGGCCGGAAGAACTACAGCCACGAGACGTTCATCCTGCCCCTGCCCGTCACCGGCCCGGTCTTCCACCTGCACGCCTTCCTCGCCCGCGGCAGCGCCAGTGCCACCGCCCCGAAGACGGTGTTCAACCGGAACGACTCCGTCTACCTCTCCTGGGAGAGCAACGGCGCCTACTTCCGGGTGTACGACGGCGAGGGCCGGATCGTCCACGAGGGCCCCGAGACCTTCTGTTCGCCCGGCGCCGACCACCTCACCATGGACACCACCTTCACGGTCGAGGCGTCCATGTCGTCGACGCCCGAGGGCGATTCCTTCAAGCCGGTCTACCAGTACGCCACGCTCGCCCTCAGCGTGAAGGACCCGGTCCTGGCCGCGCTGACCGTCGAGGGGGAGATCTCGGGCCGCTCCGGGCTGGACCTGGCCGGCACCGCGACGGTGTACTACCTGACGGTGAACGGCTCGGCCGGTATCGGGAGCAGCCTGTCGGTCAGCGGCAGCGCCACCGTGCAGAGCAGTCTCACCACGAACGGCTACCTGAGCGTCGGGAGCACCGTGTACGCGAACAGCGACCTGCGGGTCAGCGGCACCCTGGAGGCCAACGGGGACCTGAACGCCAACAGCACCCTGAACGCCTACGGAGAGGTCCACGCGGTCAGTGACAACTTCGTCCGGATCCGCGAACTGCGCGGCCCGTACGGCGTGAAGCTCACCATCAACAGCAACACCGAGCTGATCTCAGGATGTGAGCTGGACGTTTCTGGGGACATCAAGCGCAAGGGCCACGGGGTACTCTCCGACCAGGACACCATCGGACTCAACAACCAGTACTACGGCGGCTATCTCTACGCCAGCGACTACGAGAGGGACAGCGACCGCCGGATCCCGTACGTGTGGGTGCCGGGCGACCGGGTGGCCCAGTCGTACTGGCAGATCTCCCGCGGCTGACAGCGGCCGGGGGAAGTCTCCGGGAGAGCCTCTCCCGGATCGCTCCGCCGCCGCGCCCGCCACCACCATCACCACCACCCCGAGAAGAGGCCGTCATGACCATCGGACACCCGGACGCGGTGGTCGTCGGAGCCGGCGTGATCGGCTCCGCCATCGCCCTCGAACTCGCGCGCGCCGGACGGCAGGTGGTCGTCGTGGACAAGGCGGGCGCCGTCGGTCACGGCTCCACCAGCGCCTCCAGCGCGATCATCCGGTTCAACTACTCGGCCTTCGACAGCGTCGCGACCGCCTGGGAGGCCCAGCACCTGTGGGCGTCCTGGCCCGATCACCTGCGACTCCCCGGCCGCCGCCCGCTCGCCGCCTTCCGCCGCACGGGCGCCGTCCTGCTGGACTCCCCGTCCGTCGCGACGTCCGATTCGGCCGCGCTGCTCGACCGCGCCGGCGTCCCGTACGAGCGCTGGGACGGCCCGACGCTGCGCGAGCGCCTCCCCGGGATCGATCCCGGGCGGTACTGGCCGCCGAAGCCGGTGGACGACGACGCCTTCTTCGCCGACCCGTCGGGCGAGCTCGGCGCCCTGTTCACCCCTGACGCCGGGTACGTCGACGATCCGCAGCTCGCCGCCCAGAACCTCGCGGACGCGGCGGCCGAACTGGGCGCACACTTCGCCCTCCACCACACGGTGGTGGCCGTGGACGGGCACGCGGACCGGGTGACGGGCATCCGGCTCGCCGACGGGACACGGATCACCGCTCCCGTGGTGGTCAACGCCGCCGGCCCCTGGTCGGGCGGCCTCAACCGGCTGGCGGGCGTCGGCGACGACTTCACGATCGGCGTGCGCCCGCTGCGCGAGGAGGTCCACCAGGTCGCCGCACCGGACGGCCGGGCCGCCGGCCCCTTCCCGCTGGTCGCCGACCTCGATCTCGGCACCTACATCCGCGAAGCCCCCGGAGGTCACCTCCTGGTCGGCGGCACCGAACCGGACTGCGACCGGCACGAGTGGATCGACGACCCGGACACGGCCGACCCCCGCCCCACTCCCCGGCGCTTCCGCGCCCAGGTGACCCGGGCCGCGCGCCGGTTCCCCGCGATCGGCGTCCCCAACCGGCCCCTCGGAGCGGCGGGGGTGTACGACGTCGCCGACGACTGGACCCCGATCTACGACCGCACCGCCCTCGACGGCTACTACGTCGCCATGGGCACCAGCGGCAACCAGTTCAAGAACGCCCCGCTGGTGGGCCGCTACCTGGCCACCCTGATCGACGCGGTCGACTCCGGGCACGACCACGACAGCGACCCGGTCCACCACCGGTGCGAACACACCGGCGCCCTCGTGAACCTGGGCGCCTTCTCCCGCCGGCGCCCGGTCCGGGCGGACGCGGCGCGCACGGTCATGGGCTGATTCCCCACAGCTCCCCAGCCGTCCTCCCACGCCGACCGACGACGGTCAAGCGCGCACCGGGCGCACCGGTCCCAGCAGGGGTAATACCTCAGAGCCAGTCCTCATCACCCCGGTCGACGTCGTGCAGCGTCTCGCCGAACCGCTCCAGCGCCGCCTCCGGCCCGCAGCCGAAGGCGCGGCCGATGTACTCCCAGGTCATCATGCTGCTACGGGCCTTGCGGCCGGCCAGCAGCGCGGTCGAACCGGCCGCCCGCTCGAACCGGGCGGCCGCACGGGCGGCGGCGTACGGCCTGCCCTCCGTCAGGTCGCAGATCCGGTCCACCAGAGCCGCGACCAGCTCCTCGACCTCGCGCGGCACCACACCCTCGGCCAGGTCGACGTGCCACTCCCAGTCCGCGAACGGCCCGGTGGCCTCGCCCACCGCCTCGGTCGCCGCGTCGTCACCGAAGTCCAGCAGGTGCAGCCGCTCACCCCGCCAGCCGCAGCTGCACCCACTGCGCACCGCGGCGGCCCGAGGACCGTCCGCACCGTTGTAGAGCCACCAGGTGGTGCGCCCGTCCGGCAACGGCTCCGGCTCGCTGCCGTCCGCCAACACCGCCGCCGGGAAACCCTGGTGGCGCCCGCTCTCCTCAAACCATGGCATGCCGTGCCCCTCGCCTCCCTGAAGTACAGCACCAGGGTTCTGAGTCCGTGACGCACTGTCAAGGCTTCGCGACAACCGGTGCGCTCCGCAGCTCAAGGCGGCGCGCGCCGGCCGGGGGCCGGTCGGCCGCCGGCCCCGGGTGGCGGCGCCATCCGCCCTGGCAACGGCCCGCGATGAGGCCGCCACCGGCCCCGAACCGCACCCCACCGCAGCTCGGCACATCGGCATGTCGAGGCGCGGTTCGACCGCGTCGGCCGGCCGGTCACCGGCCGTACGCCCGCTGGCACGCCTGCCTGCCCACCGGGCAGGCCTTCCCGATTACGAGATGATGCGCGACTGCGACACCCTGCTGGTGGTCGGTTCGAGCTTCCCGTACAGCAACTTCCTGCCCGGCTTCGACCAGGCCCGCGCCGTGCAGATCGACCTGGACCCGTCCATGATCGGGATGCGTTACCCGTTCGAGGTGAACCTCGTCGGCGACGCCGCCGGAACGCTGCGCCGCCTCATCCCGCTGCTGGAGCGCAAGGCCGAAGGTCCGTGGCGCAAGTCCGTCGAGGACAACACGGCCCGCTGGTGGGAGGTGATGCGGCGGCGCGCCGAGGTCGCCGCGGAGCCCGTCAACCCGGAGTACGTCGTCCACACCCTGGACGCCCTGCTGCCCGAGGACGCCATGCTGGCCGCCGACTCCGGCTCGGCGGCGAACCGGTACGCCCGGCACCTGCGGATGCGCGGCACCATGCGCGGCTCGCTCTCCGGCACACTGGCCACCATGGGCCCCGGGGTGCCGTACGTGATCGGCGCCAAGTTCGCTCACCCCGACCGCCCGGCGATCGCGATCGTCGGCGACGGCGCGATGCAGATGAACGGCCTGGCGGAGCTGATCACCGCCGCCAAGTACTACCACGAGTGGAGCGATCCGCGCCTGGTGGTGGCGGTGCTCGACAATCACGACCTGAACCAGGTCACCTGGGAGATGCGGGCGATGCAGGGCGCGCCGAGCTTCCTGCCCTCGCAGCACCTGCCCGACGTGCGCTACGCCGACATCGCCCGGTCCTTCGGCCTGGACGGGGTGCGGGTCGAGAGGCCCGAGGACGTCGGGCCCGCGTGGACCGGGCGCTGGCCGCGCGGCGCCCGTTCGTCATCGACTTCCGCACCGACCCGGCGGTGCCGCCGATCCCGCCGCACGCCACCTGGGACCAGATCAAGGCCGCCGCCTCCGCCGTCCTGCACGGCGACAGCGACCGCGGCTCCGTCATCCGCCAAGGGGTGAAGGCCAAGGTCCAGGAGTTCCTGCCCGGCGACGGGAGCTGACCGTGACCGCGGAAGCCGGCAGCGAGGGCCTGGACCTCACGGCCCTGGAACGGGCGCTGCGCGCCGAGGTAGACGGGGAGGTCCGCTTCGACGCCGGCAGCCGCGGCGCCTACGCGACCGAAGGATCGAACTACCGGCAGGTCCCGCTCGCGGTGGTGCTGCCCCACACGGTCGAGGCCGGCGCCGTGACCCCCGCTGCCGGCCCCGGTGACACCTGCGGGTGTGACCGACACCCCCGATCGGTGGTCGCCGGCGCCGGGCAGACGGGAGAGCAGGCGTTCAGCCCGCCTCGGGGAAGCGCTCCCAGACGCGGTGCGTGCCGAGTTGCTCCGCCAGCGCCGAGACGGCCCGCGAGCCGTCCGTCTCGGTGAACACACCCGGCGCGTGCGGATCGACGCCCGCCGCGGCCCACAGGGCGCGGGCGTCCGCGAGACCGGCGATCGGCTTGGCGTGCCGGTAGGCCTCGTTCACCAGCAGGACGACCCGGGAGTCGAGCGTCCGCTGGCCGCCCGCGACCGCGCCGGACTTGGCGTCCCGTGCACCACGGTCATCGGCACCGGGCTCGGGAGTATGGGCCACCAGGAGCGCGTCGAACTCGACGGAGCGGGCGGCGGCGAAGGTCCGCTGCACATCGAGGTCGTCGGCCGCCGGCGCTCCGGTGGGGCCGATGACCAGCGGCAGCAAGCCCGCGGCACGCGCGGCGTCCCGCACGCCGCGGACGACGGCGGGGTCGCCGCCGGTGCCGGCGATGATGCCGAGCACACGGCCGGTCGCGGGCCACCGTTGCCCGAGCTGGGACAGGGCCCGACTGGGGGTGACGTCGACGTGCGCCGCGGCTGCCGGCGCCGGCAGACCCAGCCCGGTGGCGACCTCCCGGCAGAGCTCGTCGTCGATCCGCGCCAGGACGGTCAGCACGCGTTCCCTGATCGCCTGCTCGTGGACCTTGGACAGTTCGAAGGTGTAGGCGGCGATCACGTGCCCGCGTTCCACCGGGCTCAGGCTCAGCCAGAACAGCCGGGGCTGGCTGAAGTGGTCGTCGAACGAGGCGGGCGCCTCGCGCACCTTGGCTCCGGCCGCGATCGGTGTGGGGTGCTCCACGAAGGCGTGGTCGGCGGCGTCGGCGAAGAACGGGCAGCCACCGTCGAGCGAGTTCGGCTTGTACGGCGCGACGCCGCTGTGGACGGCGTCCTGGTGGAAACCGTCGCGGAGCATGTCGTTGACCGGGGCGTGGGTGCGGTTGACCGGGATCTGGGCGAAGTTCGGGCCGCCCAGTCGCGTGATCTGGGTGTCAAGGTAGGAGAAGAGGCGACCGGAGAGCAGCGGGTCGTCGGTGATGTCGATGCCGGGAACGAGGTGGCCCGGGTGGAAGGCGACCTGTTCGGTCTCGGCGAAGTAGTTGGTGGGGTTGGCGTTGAGCGTCATCAGGCCGATCGGCCGGACCCGGGCGAGCTCCTCCGGAACGAGCTTGGTCGGGTCGAGCAGGTCGATGCCCTCGAAGGTCTGCTCCGGCGAGTCCGGGAACGTCTGGATGCCGAGCTCCCATTGCGGGAACACCCCGGCCTCGATCGCGTCCGCCAGATCCCGACGGTGGAAGTCGGGGTCCATGCCGCCGATCAGCTGTGCCTCCTCCCACACCAGCGAGTGCACTCCCGCCTTCGGCTTCCAGTGGAACTTCACCAGCGTGCTCGCGCCCTCGGCGTCGATCAGGCGGAAGGTGTGGATCCCGAAGCCCTCCATCATCCGGTAGGAACGCGGGATGCCACGGTCGGACATGTTCCACAGGGTGTGGTGGGTGGCCTCGGTGTGCAAGGAGACGAAGTCCCAGAAGGTGTCGTGCGCGGACTGGGCCTGGGGGATCTCCCGGTCCGGGTGCGGCTTGGCGGCATGGACGATGTCCGGGAACTTGATCGCGTCCTGGATGAAGAACACCGGGATGTTGTTGCCGACCAGGTCGAAGACGCCCTGACCGGTGTAGAACTTGGTGGCGAACCCGCGGGTGTCACGAACCGTGTCCGCGGAGCCGCGCGACCCCAGCACGGTGGAGAACCGCACGAACACCGGTGTCTCCACCCCCTCGGCCAGGAACGCCGCCTTGGTCACGCCCGCCGCCGTGCCGTAACCGCGGAAGACGCCGTGCGCAGCGGCACCCCGGGCGTGCACCACCCGCTCCGGGATCCGCTCGTGATCGAAGTGCGTGATCTTCTCGCGCAAGTGATGGTCCTGCAGCAGCACGGGGCCGCGGGGTCCGGCCCTGAGCGAGTGGTCGCTGTCCGGCAGGCGGACGCCCTGCGCCGTGGTCAGGTACCCGCCGTTCTGCGCCCGCGCGGCGTCGGCCCCGGCGGCACGGCCTGTCGCCGACACCGCCGCGGGTGCTTCCTGGTCGGGCTTGGGCGGCAGCGGCGCACGCGGCTCGGTCGGTTCCGCCACGGACGGTGACTGCGGGCCGGGGGCACCGGGCACCTGTTCGGTCACTCTCCGCACAGGGTGGGGCTTGTCCATGACTACTCCGATCGGATGTCCGGGCCCGCCCGGGATCGGCGGGGGTACCGGACGCGCGGTTCGCCGCAGCGCCCGGGCGCTGCGGCGGCGAGGCTGGTCCGCCATCGTCTGCCCACCTTCGGCGGGAGCACGCGACCCCGGCGCCCGAAAGGGGCCACCGGTCGCCCGACGAACCTCGCCCGTCGAGCCTCCCCCGGTTGCGGCGCCGCACTGCGCGCCGTGTTCACGGTTCACCCGGGCGCTGCTCGGCCTGACGCCCGGGGCGTCGGCGCCCACCCCGGACGCCGCCGCTACAGCCCGGGGGTGTACGGGGCGATGCCGATGATCAGGATGTCGCGCCGGCCGTCCTCACCGTCGTCGCCGAGCCGGACCGGGCCGACGTAATGGCTGACGCGGCGGTCGTGAACGCCGTAGCCGTCCAGCGGCTCGGTCAGGACGAAGCGGTCGTGAAGGGCCTCGGGCGCCAGCGCGTCGGGTTGCCGCCCGGCACTCTCGGGCGTGGCGATGACGTTCTCCCCGCCCTCGACGTTCCGTCGGCCGATCAGGTGGGCGAAGGTGAAGGTGGCCGGTGAACCACCGTCCTGGTGCAGGCAGTTCGGCGAGGAGACCGCTTCCTCGTCCCGACCGTGCACACCGAGCGCGATCAGGTGGATGCCGACGTAGACGGGGACCCGATGGAGGTCATCCAGCCACAGCGCGTGCCCCAGGTCGGCGCGGATCAGGGCGTCGAGAAGCCGGTTTCCGCGCAGGGCGGGCGGGATGTCGGGCAGTCTCCGGAGCACTCGTGGGTACTCCGGGTTGTGCTCGTCCTGCCAGTACTCGGTGACGGTGCCGAACTCCTCGTCGGGCGCGCCGGGGATGTAGGACAGCTCACCGGTCCACGGCAGGTACACGGCGTGCGAGTAGCGGCGGAACCGGTTGGTCGCCCACGCATACGGATCCCGCGGCAGGTCCCGGTAAGCAGCGGCCAGCACGGCGAAATCCTCCGCCAGGGCTCCGGCGTCGACCCCCAGGTCGGCGGAGTCCAGCCGGGCGTAGCCGTCCCGCCGGACCGTCGTGGTCCGTCCCGCCGGCTGGACTCCGCCCATCCGGCCGGACGTGTTCGCGGTCTCGTCCATCGGCTGCTCCCAGCGCTCGCGGCCGGGCTCCGGCACGGGGCCGTTTCCCCGCCCTGTCCCGCCGTGCCCTTCCACGCTGGCACGCCGCGGGCGGTCGCACCGCCGGGGCGTCCGCCGTGCGGATGAGCGCGGGCCGCGGCCGGCACCAGTCGGAAGTGCGCACGGCTCCGGCCTGCTCGACCGCTGTCTCGCCCGCACCGGCATCGACGCCCAGCAGGAGGACGGCCCCGGGCGGCCGGAGGACCTCGCCAACCTCTGGACGCCGTCGGACACCTCCGACGACCACGGCGCGCACGGCCGCTTCGACAACGAGGCGCGCGAGCGCAGCGCGCAGCTGTGGGCCTCCCAGCACCACGGCCTGCTCGCCGCGGGCGGTGCGGCACTGCTCGGCGCCGCGGCGGGTTCGCTGGCGCGGCGGCGGCTCCCGGCCCTCCCCTGTCGCACGCCGGCTCCATGACCTCGGCGTGGTCCGGAACATCAGGGTCACCGGGTGGGAGCGGTTCGCCTCCCTCAGCGAGAGCCTGCGCCAGGGGCTGACCGGCCCCGGGTTCGTGGCCGACGTCGCGGACGGAACCGCCTTGTGAGGTGAATGGCGTTCACCTACAGTGGTGAACGCCATTCACCTTTGAGGGGGTCCGCAGTGCCCATTGATTCGCCCTCCCCACACCCACACCCACCCCCGTCCGCCGATCGCCGCGTCATGGCCGTGCTGGCGGCAGGGGGAGTCGTCACCACGCTGGTCCAGACCGCCGTCGTGCCGCTGCTGCCGCAGTTGCCTCGGCTGACCGGCGCGGCGCCCGTCGATGTCGGGTGGGTGGTCACGCTCACGTTGCTGACCGGGGCGGTCGCGACGCCGTTGCTGGGGCGGGCCGGGGACATGTACGGCAAGCGGCGGATGCTGCTGGTCTCGCTCGGTGCGCTCGCCGTCGGGTCGCTGGTGTGCTCGTTCGCCTCCACCCTCCCCTGGCTTCTGGCCGGCCGCGGGCTACAGGGGGTGGGGGCCGCGGTGGTGCCGCTGTCGATCAGTTTCCTGCGGGGCGTGCTGCCGCCGCATCGGACGGGTTCGTCGGTGGCGCTGATGAGTTCGACGGTGGGGATCGGTGCGGCTCTCGGTCTGCCACTGGCCGCGCTGCTGGTGCAGTTCGCGGACTGGCATGCGATGTTCTGGGCGATGACCGTGCTCTCGGCGGCGGTGCTCCTGACGGCCTGGTGGGTGCTGCGGGAGGAGCCGGTTCGCTCGCCGGGACGGTTCGACGTGGTCGGGGCGTGCGGGCTGAGTGCGGGGCTGGTGCTTCTGCTGCTGGCGCTGTCCAAGGCGGGTGAGTGGGGGTGGGACAGTCGGCGGGTTCTGGGCCTGTCGGGGGCGGCGCTGCTGATCCTGGCGGGGTGGACCGTCCAGCAGCGCCGGGCGTCGCGGCCGCTGGTGGACGTGCGGCTCGCGACGCGTCCTGCGGTTCTGCTGCCGCATGTGGCCGCTTTGCTGGCCGGGTTCGCGTTCTACGCCAACTCCCTCGTCACCGCGCAGCTGATCCAGGCACCTCGGGTCACCGGGTACGGTCTGGGTCTCTCGGTGGTGGCGGCGGGTGCGTGCCTGCTGCCCAGTGGTGTGATCATGGTGCTGTGCGCCTCCCTGTCCGCCCGACTGTCCGCCGCCCGTGGAGCCAGGGCCACGCTGACCCTGGGCACGGTGGTCATCGCGACCGGGTACGGGCTTCGCTTCGCCGACAGTCGGCAGTTGTGGGCGGTCATCGCCGGTGCGGCCGTGGTCTCGGTCGGCACGGCGCTCGCCTACTCAGCGCTGCCCATGCTGATCATGCGGGCGGTACCGCTGGAGCAGACCGCCGCGGCGAACGGCCTCAACGTCCTCATGCGCACCATCGGGCAGGCCCTGTGCAGTGCGGTGGTCGCCACCGTGCTGGCGGAACACACCCGCGTGTTCGCCGACGTGTCGGGCGTGGCCGTGACGGCGCCTACCCTGGACGGGTACCGCGTGGCCTTCGCCGCGGCGGGGGCGGTCGCGTTGCTGGCCCTCGCGGCCGCCCGCCTCATCCCACGCCGGCCGCGACCCGCACCGTCCCCCCTCCAGGAGGCTGAACACGATGCCCGGCCCGAGCTCCGCCTCCCCCCGCAGCGGCCACCCGCGAACGACGTCCAGGAACCCGCCGGCACCGGCACCGCCGACGTCCGCCCCGGCACCGGACCGGGCGGCACGACCGCGTGACGCCGACGCGCGGCGCACGGAGATCCTCGCCGCCGCCCGGCGTGCGTTCGCACGCCATGCCTACGCCGACACGACCATCGCCGCCATCGCCGATGACGCGGGCGTCAGCCCGGCACTCGTGATGAAGTACTACGGCTCCAAGGAGCACCTGTTCAACCAGGTCTTCACCTTCGACGCCGACGCCACCGCCCTGTTCGACGCCCCTCTGGACGGCCTCGCCCGGCACATGGTCCTGCACCTGCTCGCCACCCAGCGCGGCCGGACCCGCGACCCGATCCTGCGCATCGCCTTCTCCCGTCACCACCTGGAACTCGGCGGTCAGGCCCGGGCCAACTTCCGCACGCAGGTCATCGACGCCCTCGCCGCCCGACTCCCCGGGCAGGACCCCGCGCTGCGAGCGGAACTGGCCATCGGCGTGCTGCTCGGCCTCGGGGCCCTGTACGCGACCGTCCAGGCCGACCGGCTGACGAGCCTGGCCCCCGACGAAGTCGCCGATCTGTACGTCCCGCTCCTGCAACCCCTGCTCAACGGCGAGGCTCCGGCACGTCGCTGAGCAGTACGTTCCCTGCACGAGCCCGGTGATCTTCCGCCGGGCACGCCCGCTCGCAACAGTGATCCCGCGTCAGACGTACACGCTCCGACGTGCCTTCCCGGACGCGCACTTTTCGAACACCCTGGCGGTCCTCGTGGCCAAGGGCTACTGGGCCAGCGCCTACCGCACCATATCCGACCCCGAGAAGCTGGCCGCCTACAACGAGCCGGCCGCTCCGGCCGTCAAGGCCGGAGGCGGACGGGTGCTCGTCCGCGGCGGGCAGCACGCTGGCCGCCGCGGAGTCGCTCGCCGGTGGCCTGCTTGCGCTGGGCCGGCCGACGCGGCCGGTGGGCGGCGCGACGACCGACCGTGAGGTCGCGCGGCTCCCCGCAATGGCTCGACGGATACGAGGAAAGGAGCAGCGCCATGGGCCGATTCGACGCATTCGCCGAATTGTTGGACTACCCGGTGTATGTCGTCACCGCGACGGCAGGGCAGGACCATGCGGGGTGTCTGGTCGGCTTCGCCGGCCAGTGCTCGATCCACCCGCCCCGCTTCGCCGTGTGGATCTCCAAAGCGAACCGTACCTATGCCGTCGCGTCGCATTCGCAGGTGCTGGTGGTCCATCTCCTGCCGACTCACCGGCATGACCTCGCGGAGCTGTTCGGCGGTCGTACGGGCGACGACGTCGACAGCTCGCGCCGCCAGCAGCAGGGTGGAGCCCGGCGGCAGGTGCACGGTGGCGTTTCCACGGGCGGCCTCGACGCCGGTGCCCAGGAGCAGGCTGTGCGGTGCGTGGAGGAGTTCGGCTCGGCCGTCGTGCGTGACGACCAGGGGCGGCGGGTGGCCGGCGTTGGTCCACGTCCAGGTCCAGCCGGACTCCGGGTGCGGACTCAGGCGTCCCAGAACGAGGGTGGCCATCAGCCGGTCGGTGACCCGGCCCATGGCGTGGTCGAGCTGGTCGACCACGCCGCTGGGCGGGCCCGGATGGGACCAGGCGAGGGCGCGGAGCATGTTGCGCAGCTGGGCCATGCCCGCGGCGGCCTCCAGGTCGTGGCCCACGACATCGCCGATGACCAGGACGGTGGCGTCGCCGGGCAGGGTGAAGACGTCGTACCAGTCGCCGCCGACCTGGGAGGCGTCCGGCGCGGACAGGTAGGCGGCATGCAGTTCGACCCCGGGCAGGTCGGGGAGGTGGGGCAGCAGGTGGCGCTGCATCGTCTCGGCGACCCGCCGCTGGCGCTGATACAGGCGCGAGTTGGAGATCGCCACGCCGGCCCGG
The DNA here is from genome assembly GCF_044757205.1 of Kitasatospora sp. NPDC091335. Taxonomy (NCBI): domain Bacteria; kingdom Bacillati; phylum Actinomycetota; class Actinomycetes; order Kitasatosporales; family Streptomycetaceae; genus Kitasatospora; species Kitasatospora sp. NPDC091335. The sequence continues at coordinate 47,053 of NZ_JBIVUM010000003.1, forward strand.
CGGGTGATGTCCTCCAGCAGCGAGAGGTCCCGGGTGGCGAACCGCACCCGGCCGTCACCGCGTCCCAACGTGAGCGCGCCGAGGACCTCCTTGGCACCGCGGACGGGGGCGATGGCGGCCGAACGCATGCCCGTGGCGGCGAACAGTTCGTGCTGGACGACCGCGATGCCCGAGTCGGGTCGGCCTTGGTAGACCTGCGGGCCGGCCAGGGAGGCGGCGGTGCCGCGCAGGGCGCGCGAGAGCGGCATCGGGGACTGCGGCGACACGGCGGGTATCGGCCCTTCCAGCTCCGGATGCCGGACCGGGCGGCCGTCCCGGTGCTCGACCACGCGGGTGCGCCAGATGTCGCCGGTGTCGTCGATGAGGTCGATCACCATCCAGTCGGCCAGGTGCGGCAGCACCAGGCCTGCCAGCCGGTCGACCATCTCCTCCTCGTTCATCGTCGACGTCAACGAGGTGGTGGTCTCGGCGAGCAGGGCGAGCCGTTCGAGTTCGGACAGCTGCCCGGGAGCGTCGGGAGCCGTGTCGGCCGGGCGGAGGTGGAACAGCACCAGGGTCGCCGGACCGCCGGCCGTCTGGTAGGGGGGTTGCGGTCCACTGCACCGGCAGCAGCACGCCGTCACCCCGCGCGAACCACGTGCTCGCGCCACTGCACGCGGCACGGGACAGCACTGCGTCCATGAGCGGGCACTGCGCCCGTGGGAGAACACTGCCGTCCGGGCCGCGGTGCAGCAACTCGTGGTGGTCTCGGCCGAGCACGTCCGCACGCGCCGTTCCCAGCAGCGCGAGGGCGTGGTCGTTGACCGCGACGATCAGCCCGCTGTCCTCGACCACGTACGCGCCCAGGTCGCCGACTTCCGGCGCCGAACCCGACGGCGCGACCGGCACCGGCTCCTGCCCTCGCATGGGACTCACCCTTCGCCCATCGGATGGGAGTTGGAAGGTGGCACCAGTGGATCACGCGATTGCCGCATCCGCGGGACGCGGGTAAACCACGTCCTGACCCGGTGGCACGGCGGCGAGGCCCGGAAGCCGCCCCGCTGTTCACATGCTGGTGAGCAGCTGCGGCGACAGGGTCTTGATCACGGGTGCGCTCACCCCGATCACTCCAGCGGACCGCGCGGATGCAGGCTATGCCGCGGCGGCCCCCGTGGTGTCCAGCAGCTCGGCGAGCTCGGACCGGTGACCTTTGCGGCGGCGTCGAGGGCGAGCTGGGTCATCTTCTGCTGGTGCTCGGTGGCTGTCTTCAGGGCTTCCTGGGCGCGTTCGCCGGCGGCCTTGTCGTTGCCGGCGGCGGCTTCGATGCCCTTGGTGAGCACCTGGCTCATGCTGTTGAGGCCGCTCATGTCCCGGAACAGGTTGGCGGTCGCGATGGCCTGCGCGGTCTGGAGGCCGACCGGATCGGGCATCGCCACCAGCGGCGTGAACTTCGCCTGGGAGACGCCCATGCCGGCCGCCGTGGTGTCGGGGTTCTGCGCGCGCGAGGCGGTGGAGATCGGGGCGATGTCGGCCGGTGTGATCTGGATGGGCGGGTCCTTCCAGTTCCAGAAGCGGGTGAGGTCGATCTTCTCGGCCGAGTTGGACCGACCAAGGACGGCCTCGGCGAAGACGCCGTTGGTGGCGATGGCGATCGTGCTGGCCACCGGCGTCCCGAACGTGTTGTCGCCCGCCTGGCGGGTCTTGGTCCAGTCATCACGTTCCTGCTCGCTGCCGAAGTTCCAGCGGAAGCCGAGGTAGTTGCCGGTGGCGGCGATCGGCTTCGGGTCCAGCAGCATGCCGAGCGGGACGGGTGCCGCGGTCGAACCCGACGGCGTGTAGGAGTAGTTGGCGAGGATGCGGCTGAGCGTCAACTCGTCGGCGTTGGCCCAGACGGCCCGGCTGTAGTGGCGGCGGTTGTCGTTCAGGCGGTCCAGGACCGCCTGGGGCACGCTCGCGCCCCGCACGTGGAAGCCGATGGACGAGACGTAGGTGCGGCCGCCGGACTTCACCGTCGAACCGAACAGCCCGCAGATGGCCGAGGCGCCGCCGGCGTCCTCGTTCAGGTCGGGTGCGGCGGCGGTGGTCGCGGCGATGCCGAAGTCGGCCACGCCCGAGGTCATCGTCAGGCGCAGCCCGGCGAGGCCGCCGCGGGCGGCCGTGCCGGACCAGGCGTCGACGGAGATCAGCTTGTCGGCGCCGCCGAAGGTGTAGGAGTCGTGTTGCTGCGTGCCGGAGTCGCCGGGGTCGCCGTAGCGGACGGTGCGAGTCGGGAAGACCACCTGGATGCTGCGAACTCCGGCATTGTCGGACCAGACGTCGATCCTGGACGCGTAGGAGGAGTCGTCCTTCGGCTGGTCGTCGAAGGCTGTCGGTGCCTCCCGTGCCAGGATCCGGGACAGTGTCCCGTTACTCATGAGCACCCAGTAGTCCCCGTCGGCGGCCGAGGCGATCTGCGCCAATCCGACGATGTTCTGTAGGCCACCGGTCGTGGGACGGGCCAAGGCCGTCGTACCGGGCGCCATCACGAAGGGCAGAGTCTCGGTGCTGGACTGGGGCTGTACGACGGCCCAGACCGCACCGCCGGAAGTGGAGGACAGACGCTGCACGCCCGGGCCGCCCCGTTGCAGCCAGCCGGTGCCGCTGCGCTCGTACATGGTACTGGACCGACATCGCGTGCATGTGGTTGTAGTTGGTGACGACCCGGGTGAGGACCTGGTCCTTCTCCGACTGCCACGTCTCACGGACGGCCGTCATGTTCCTGCTGCGGGCCGCGGTCGCCAGCTGCTGGGTCCGCGCGCTGATCCGCTGCGACGCCTCGTCCGCGACCGACCGCACACCGGTTGAGCGCGACACCGCGGTCGCGATGCCCGTGCTCGACGACCTGCTCCAGTCGCCGCCGATGCCGAAGAGTGGGACGCCGACGCTGCCGCCGGAGCTGGACGACTGGCTGGCCTGGAACCCGAAGGAGTCGCCGTACTGCTCCTCGCGGGCGATCGCGCTCGCGACCTCGCTGATCGACCGGTTCTGGTCGGTGATTCCGGACAGTGCCTCGTTCTCGGACGCCGTCTCGGTGCCGGTGGCCTTGGTGGTGCGTTGCCAGTCGACGACCGCGACCCTGGTGCTCTCGCCGGGCGCGAGCGCGAGGCTGTGCAGCAGTCGGCCGAGCGTGACGCCCTGGGCCGACCAACTCTGCTCCGTGGTGACGATCATGCCCTCGGCCGGGCGCTCGTAGAACGGCAGGTTCTCCTCGCCGGGGTCGATGGCACCGGTCAGTTTGCGCGCGGGCTTCGCCCCGGGGATGTCGGTCAGCACCACCGAGCGGTACCGGACGATCTCCGTCGGGTAGTTGCCGGTAGTCGGAAGCAAGTCCCTCGGTGTCGCACCGTCAAGAGCCGCCTTGTCCACCTCCGTCGTGGGCGACGCACTCGTCGGACCCGTCGAGGTGGCCGTTGGCGTGGTGGCAGGTGTTCCGGTGGTCGGGGTGGTCATCCCGATTCCCGTCTGCGAAGAGGGCGAGGGAGATACCGACATGGCCGCCAGGACTTGCAGCGCCTACGCCAAAAGGCGATTGGCGCCTTCCAGGCCGCTCGAAACTACACAGCCTGATCACAGCATCAGCACAGTTGGCCGAACTTGGCCGGAACCAGTTCCCGCCCCGAGGCCCTTCGGTAGCACCGGCTCCAGGAGGTCGTGCGTAGCCAAACGGCACCGCGCGCCCCGGCACCACGCAGGGCTCACGGCACGACCGGCGACCCAGGAGGTCCGCGGAGCAGCTGCCGAGCCGGAGGTGGGCCGGGGCGGTTGGGTTCAGGCGCGGGCGGGGTGGGTGAGGCCGTGCCAGGCGGCGTAGCCGCCGAGGAGGTCGGAGACGTCGGGGTGGCCGTGGTGGCGGAGCAGGCTGGCGGCGATGGAGGAGCGGTGGCCGCCGGCGCAGTGGACGACCAGGGGGCGGTCGGTGGGGATCTCGTCCAGGCGGGCGGGGAGTTCGGCCAGGGCGATGTGCAGGGAGCCTTCGACGGATCCTGCTTCGCGTTCGCCGCTGGTACGCACGTCCAGGACGGTGGGGGGCTGCTCGCCGTCGAGGGCGGTGCGGAGTTGGTCAGCGGTGAGGCGACTGGCGGGGGTGAGGTCGTCGGCGAGGGCGGGCAGGGCGTTGCCGGGGTTGCGCAGGTAGCCGGCGATGTGGTCGAAGCCGATGCGGGCGAGGCGGGTGACGACCTCGTCCTCGCGGTCCTGGGGCGCGATGATCGCGAGGGTGCTGTCGGGGGTGAGGACGGTGCCGGCCTGTTCGGCGAAGCGGCCGTCGAGGGGCACGTTGACGGCGCCGCGCACGTGTCCCGCGCCGAAGTCCTCGGGGCTGCGGGCGTCGAGGACGACGGCGCCCGCGGTGCGGGCCTGCCTGAAGCTCTCGGGGCACAGCGGGCGGGCGGCGTTCGCGCGGTCGAGCAGCGGGCGGTCCTGCCGGTTGAGGGCGGCGTCGTGGCCGAAGTAGGCGGGGGCGGCGGACTGGCCGGCGGTGACGATGCGGACGAAGGTGTCCTGGTCCATCGGCCGGCAGGCGTAGTTGGTCCGGCGCTGCGCGCCGATGGTGGACCGCTTCTCGGTGGAGAGGTTCTTGCCGCAGGCCGAACCCGCCCCGTGGGCGGGGAAGACCAGGGTCTCGTCGGGCAGGGCCATCAGCTTGCGGTGGACGCTGTCGTACAGCATGGCGCCGAGTTCCTCGGCGGTGACGCCGACCGAGGCGAGCAGGTCGGGGCGGCCGACATCGCCGATGAACAGCGCGTCGCCGGTGAGCACCCCGTACGGGACGGTGTCGTCGGGCTGCTCGAAGACGAGGATGCTGATCGACTCGGGCGTGTGCCCGGGCGTCTCCATGATCTCCAGGGTGACGTCGCCCAGCTCGATCCGCTCTCCGTCGGCCAGCTTGCGGATCGGGTACTCGGTCTCCGCCCGCCGCCCGTACCCGATCCAGGCGCCGGTGCGGTCGGCCAGTTCGAGGTGACCGGCCAGGAAGTCGGCGTGGAAGTGGGTGTTGATTACCGCCTCGACGGTGAACCCGTGGGCCTCGGCGTCGGCGACGTACTCGTCCACGTCGCGGCGCGGGTCGACCACGACGGCGCGGCCGGTGCGCTCGTCGGCGATCAGGTACGAGGCCTGGGAGAGGCAGTCGAGGTAGAACTGGGCGAAGTACACGGGAACCCTCCTGGGCCGCATCGGGCGCCACGGCGCCGTCGTGATACCCCCCTCGGTATATTTGCCAGCATACGGCCTCCGAGGCCGATACGGGCGGGGGTATCGGTGAACGATTTCGATAATACCCCCGGGGGTACTATGGTGGACATCGAGGGGGACGGCCGCCGCCACCGAGCCAGGTACGGGCGGGGCCGAGGAAGCGCCGGCCACGCCGCCGTACCGGGCCACCGGGCCCGTACGGACACCCGTGCGCCCGACGCCGCCCCCGATCCGCCGGACCGCCGCGGTCCGGCCTGCACCACTGGAGACACCCCATGCCTTTGCTGCCGCACGCCCACGGGCCCGGCCCCGATGGGCACAGCGCCCCCGGGCAGACCACCCCCACCAAGGCCCAGGAGCTCGCCCGTACCGGCGCCGCCGTCCTGCTCGACGTCCGGGAGGCCGCCGAGTTCACCGTCGGCCACGCCCCCGGCGCGCTGCACCAGCCGCTGATCGCCCTGGTCGCCGGTGTGCCGCTGCCGCCCGAGGCGGCCGACCGGACCGTGCTGGCGGTCTGCCGCTCCGGCAATCGCTCCCAGCGCGCGGCGGAGCTGCTCGCGCAGCGCGGTATCGAGGTGCTGAACGTGGCCGGCGGCATGCGCGCCTGGGCGCTGGCCGGGCTGCCGGTCACCACGCCCGGAGGCAGCGCCGGGCACGTGATATGACCACGCTGCTCCTGGCGCTCGCCGCCGGTGCCGTGGTCGGGCTCGCGCTGGGCGGGCTGGGCGGTGGCGGCAGCATGCTCGCCGTGCCCGCGCTGGTCTACCTGCTGGGCTTCAGCCCGGCGCTGGCCACCACGGCCAGCCTGGTGATCGTCGCGGCGACCTCGCTGACCGGGCTGCTCGCCCACGCCAGGACGGGCCGGGTCCGCTGGCGCACCGGCGCGCTGTTCGCCGCCGCCGGACTACCGCTAGCCGCGGCCGCGGGGGCGCTGTCCGCCCACCTGCCGGGCGCGCTGCTGACCGGGGCCTTCGCGGTGCTGGCGGCGCTCGCGGCCTGGCGGATGCTGGTACCGCCCAAGGCGCAGGCGCAGGAACGTTCCGCCGCAGGCCTCGGCCGCTCCACGGCGGCGGGCGCCGGGCTCGGCGCCGTCACCGGACTGCTCGGCGTCGGCGGCGGCTTCCTCGCCGTACCTGCCCTGGTCTCGGTGCTCGCCTTCACCATGGCCGAGGCCGTCGGGACCAGCCTGCTGGTCATCTCCGCCAACTCGCTCGCCGCCCTGCTGCCCCGCCTCGGCGCGACCGGCACCATCGACTGGGCCGTGGCCGCCCCCTTCACCGGGGCCGCGATCCTCGGCGCCTGGGACGGCAAGCGGCTGGCCGACAAGCTCAACGGGCGCACCCTGCAGAAGGTCTTCGCCCTCGCCCTGCTCGGCGTCGCCGCGCTGATGCTGGTCACCACGCTGACCTGATCACGGCACCGGGCCCACCCCCACAGTCCCTCCTTCCCGACACCCGGACACCCGGACACCCGGACACCCCCACCGTTCCCCGAGAGGACCCGCATCCCCATGACCACGCCGCTGACCGTCGAGCAGTTCCAGCCCCGCCTCGGACAGCTCACCATCATCGACGTCCGCTCCCCCGGCGAGTACGCCGCGGGCCACATCCCCGGCGCCCTGAACGTCCCGCTGAACCAGCTGGACCGCGCACTGCCGGCGCTGCGCGAGGCCGCCGGCCACAACGAGATCGCCGTGGTCTGCGCCGCCGGGCCGCGCGCCGCCAACGCCTGCGGTCGGCTCGCCGAGGCCGGCATCCCGACCCTCACCCTGGCCGGTGGCACCAACGCCTGGGCGAGCGCCGGACGGCCGCTGGACCAGGTGGCCGGCGCCCGCCGGACGTGGGCGATGGACCGCCAGGTCCGCATGGTGGCCGGCTCGCTGGTACTGGCCGGCCTGCTGGTCGACCTCGCTCTGCCGGGCGCCCGCTGGGTCTCCGCGGCCGTGGGCGCCGGGCTGGCCTTCTCGGCGCTGACCAACACCTGCGCGATGGGCTCGGTGCTCTCCAAGCTCCCCTTCAACCGGCCCCGCCCCGGCGCGCCGGGCCTGGACGAGACGCTCGCCACCCTGAAGCGCTGAAGCACTGACCCGCCGAGCGGCTGACCCGCCGACCCACTGAGCCACCGACCCACTGAGCCGGTGCGCCGCCGAGCCCGGTCCCGGCCCCGACCGTCACGGGGCCGGGACCACCCCCGAGGACGTGAAGGTCCCTGCCCACCCCCGTCGGGCAGGGACCTTCACCTTTCCCGCCGATCACCTCCCGGAAGCCGTCACCGCGCGGCCCGTTGACGCGAACGCGCCCACCATGTGAAATGTCACCCATCACATGCGATGCATCCTAACCCTGAACCTCATCCGATTTGAACGTTCAAACCGCATCGCCCCGTCCCCCCGACCGGAGGTAGCCAAGCCATGCCGCCCCGCACCCGCGCCTTACCGACCGGTGTCGCCCTGCTGGCCGTGCTCGCCGCCCAGGCCCTCGGCGCCGCACCGGCCCCGGCCGCCTCCGGCACCCCGCTCGTCGACGGCGGCAGCTACCTCCTCGGCTCCGCCCTGGACGGCAACTGCCTCGGCCCGCAGTACGCCCAGCCCGCCCCCGGCACCCCGGTGACCGGCGCGGCCTGCGGACGGCCGCTCAGCCAGCGCTGGCAGCTGCGCCGCACCGGCGACGCGTACCTGCTGGTCAACGCGGCCACCGGCCGCTGCCTCACCCTCGGCGGCCCGGAGCCCCGGCCGGCCACCGCCGACTGCGGCGCCTCCCCCGAGGCCGAGCGCTTCACGATCTCCCGCGCACCGCAGGGCACGTACACCCTCACCGCCCGCGGCACCGGCGCCTGCCTGACCGCCGACGCCACGCCGGCACGCCACCACTGCGACGCCCGCCCCGCCCACCGGTGGACGCTCACCCGCACCGAGCCGCTGGTCCTCGCCGACCCCGGCTTCGAACAGGGCTCGGACGGCTGGACCTTCACCGCCCACACCGGCACCGCCGCCAACAACCCGCACGGCGGCAGCCGCCTCGCCTACCTCGACGCCGGGCCCGGGTACGCGGTGAGCCAGCAGGTCACCGCCGTCACCGCGGGCAGCTACGACCTGTCCGCCTGGATCGCGACGGGCGGCGCGGGCGGCAGCCTCTCGGTCAGCGTCAACGGCACCGTGGTGCACTCCCTCCCGCTGCCCGAGCAGACCGTCTACGCCAAGTACTCCCTCCCCCGGGTGCCGGTCTCCCCCGGCGACCGGCTGACCCTCACCGTCGGCTCCTCCCCCACCGGCTGGATCAACGTGGACGACGCCGCCGTCGCCCCGTCCGCCCCGAACGACCCGGTCATCAGCTCCTCCGACCCCGAGGTCGTCGCGCTCTTCGACTGGGCCAAGACCAAGGCCAACAGCTGGGTGCAGCAGGCCGGCACCACCGGCGTGCTCGACCAGGACGAGAACCACCCCGGCGGCACCGGCACCACCACGTACGACGCCACCTACTGGGCCGGCTACCCGTTCCGCTCCGCCTTCTACAGCCGCGACTTCGCCCACCAGCTGGTCGGCGCCCACCTGCTCGGCCTGGACGCCGAGAACAAGACCATGCTGCGCGGCTTCGCCGGCTCCGCCACCGAGGTCAACAAGCTCTACCCGGTCTGGGCGCTCGACTTCGACGCCCGCAGCTACGCCGCCATCGACTACCGGAGCCCCGAACGCTTCGTCCGCGAGCTGCCCGCACCGTTCGAGCTCGTCCAGCAGACCGGCGAGGCCTTCCGCTGGACCGGCGACCGCGACTACGCCGACGACCCGGCCCTCGGCCGGTACGTCCGCAACACCCTCGGCCCGTTCATCGCCGCCCACCCCGGCCCGGTCGACAACCGCGGGCTGCCGATCCCGCAGGCCACCAGCCGCAGCATCTTCGCCGGCACCGCCAGCTACGCCGAGAACGCCACCCGCACCTACGCCGAGGCCGGGGACGCGATCGGCGCCCAGTACCAGGCCTACCTCGCCGCCGCCACGCTGGCCGAAGCCCGGGGCGACGCCGCCTCCGCCGCCGGCTACCGGAAGGCCGCCGAGGACCTGCGCGGCTACGTCAACTCCACCTGGAGCGTGGACGGTTCACAGCCCGGGGAGGTCGTGCACGGCTACGACACCACCGGCAAGCCGGTCACCGGCTGGGGCTACGAGGCGAGCGTGCTGATGCCCGTCAAGCAGCTGCTCGACCCCGGCCCGCGCCGGGACGCCTTCCTCGCCGCCATCGACGCCGCCGACTCGGGCCCGGAGCGCTCGGCCAACCTGGAGGCCTACACCTACCTGCCCGACGCGTTCTTCGCGAACCACGACGGCACCACCGCCTGGAAGTGGATGCGGCAGATCCACCGGAGCACCGGCGAGCAGCACGCCAGCGGCGCGATGCTGAACGGCGACTACCCCGAGGTCCCGTTCACCCTGCTCTCCCAGACCGTCCAGGGCCTGCTCGGCGTCACCCCGGACGCCGCCGGCCACGCCCTCGCCACCACCCCGCAGCTGCCCGCCTCGATGGACTGGCTCCAGGTCGCGGGCATCCCGGTGGGCGGCGGCACGGTGACCGTCCGCCACGACGGTGCCCGGCGCAGCACCGTCACCAACACCGGCGCCGAGCCGCTCACCTGGGAGGCTCGCCTCCCCGGGCGGCACGCCCGTGTCACCGTCGACGGCGAGCCGCGGGAGGCCCGCACCACCACCGTCGACGGCGCGGCCTACACCTCCACCACCGTGATCCTGGCCCCCGGGCGCTCCGCGACCGCGGGCGTCACCGACTGACCCCCACACCGCACCACCCGCGGCCGGCCGGCCCCACCCGGCCGGCCGCACCCCCTCCGCTTCCTGACGGCCCATCATCTCGACATCCCCACCCCCTCAGGAGGGCGCACATGCGCCGAACCCGCCGCCGTCTCGCGGCAACCCTGCTGTCCCTCACCCTCGCCACCGCCGGCCTCGGAGCCGTCGGCCTCGGCACCGCCGCCCCGGCCACCGCGCTCGGCAACGGCAACGCCCTGACCCCGCCCATGGGTTGGAACTCCTGGAACTCCCTCGGCACCGAGGTCACCCAGGAACAGGTCGTCCAGACCATCGACTTCATGGCCGCCAACGGCCTGGTGGCGGCCGGCTACGACACCGTCACCATCGACGACGGCTGGTCGCTGTGGCACCGCGACGGCCAGACCACCGACCTGGTCCGCAACGCCGACGGCGGCATGCAGCTGTACGACGCCGCCGGGAATCCGGTCAGCGGCACCGACGGCACCGGCAACGACCCCACGTCCGGCCACCTGATCCCGCGCCCCGACCACTTCCTCGCGCAGACCGTCGACGGGCACACCGTCAACGGCATCGAGTACCTCGCCCGCTACGCCCACGGCAAGGGCATGAAGTTCGGCCTCTACGCCACCGACACCTACCTCACCTGCCAGATGCACCCCGGCAGCCTCGGCCACGAGGGCACCGACGCGGCCGACTTCGTCTCCTGGGGCGTCGACTTCGTCAAGTACGACGACTGCCCGTACGGTCCGAAGATCACCGGCCCGGACGGCCACGACTACGGGACGCAGGGCGAGGGCAAGGAGCTGACCCGCTCGATCTACGCCCGGGTGCAGACCTTCCAGCACGCGCTGGACGCCGCCTCCGCCGCCCAGGGCAGGCCCAAGGTCACCCTCAGCGTCTCCGCCCAGCCCGTCCACACCGGTGCCCCGCCCCTGCTCGCCGCCGACGACCCGGCCCGCACCGACCCTGTGGTCCAGGCCGCCGGGACGGCCCCCTTCCACGCCCCCGGCTACGCGCCCACCGGCATCTGGTGCGGCCAGGTCGCCAACCTCTGCCGGATCGGCGGCGACCGGAGCAGCGATCTCGACGCGGTGCTCTGGAACGGGCAGTTGCCGACCGCGCTGGCGTACCCGGGCAACGTCCGCCCGGGCAGCTGGAACGACCTCGACCTGATGTTCACCGGCTGGCACGACGTCCACGGCCTGTGGGGCACCACCGACACCTGCCCCTGCCACAAGCCCTTCACCGACGACGAGTCCCGCACCGAGACCTCGGTCCTCGCCATGCTCGCGGCACCGCTGATCTCCAGCGCCGACCTGCGCACCGCCGCGCAGTCCCGGCGCAGCGAGGACGGCCACACCTGGTCCACCGGGATCGACGAGGCGAGCCTGGCGATCCTGAAGAACCGCGAGGTGATCGCCGTCGACCAGGACAGCCTGGCCAAGCCCGCCACCCTGGTCGGCGCCAAGCCGGCCGACGGGCACGCCCCGGTGGTGCTGAAGCGGCAGCTCGCCAACGGCGACACGGCCGTGCTGCTGGTCAACCAGGACCCCTCGGCCGGGCGTACGGTCGCCACCAGTCTCACCGAGCTGGGTCTCGGCGGCCCCGGCTACCGGGCCAAGGAGCTGTGGACGGGCGCGAGTTCGACCGTCACCGGCCCGCTCGGCGCCGCCCTCCCGCCGCACGGCGCGGCCCTCTACCGGCTCACCGCGACGTCGGCGGGCGGGCCGTCGGGCGTGGTCGACGACGGCGCGTACCACGCGCTGACCATCGGCGGCGGCCTCGCTCTCTCGCTGCTCGGCTCCTGCACCGCGCCGCTCGGCTCGATCACCGACCTGGAGCCGCGGCGCGGCGCCGACCCGGCGCAGCAGTGGACGTTCACCGGCAACCCCGACGGCACCGTCCGGATCAGCGACGACTGCGACACCCCCACTCATCGGCACACCGTGCTCTCCGCCGGAGCCTCCGCCGGTGACAGCGCCTACCTGCTCGACCTCGCGCCCGGAAACCCCTGGCAGGAGTGGAGGCTGACCCAGGACCCGGCCGGTTCCGTCACCGTGGCCAACGTCGCCACCGGCCTCGTCCTCGACGCCGGCCCCGGCACCGCCGGGACCCTCGTCACCACCCGCCCGGCCGCCGGCCAGAGCTGGGCGCTCGGGTCCTGAGCGGCCTCCCGTTCCCGGGGTCCGGCCGTCCGCCGATCGGTGCGGGCGGCCGGCACCTTCAGGTTCAGCCGCGTCGGAATCGGAATCGGAATCGGACTCGGGCCGAGGCGGGGGTAGGGAGGGGCAGGGAGGGGCGGGGCGACCGGCGATCCGCGATCAAGGTACCTTGACCGGTCATGACGGCCTTTCGTGTTGGTGTGATGTTCGACCGCTCCTGGGACCCGGCCGGGCTGCCCGCCTTCGCGCGGGAGGCCGAGGCCCTGGGGGCGGACGACCTGTGGGTCGTCGAGGACCTGGGATGGAACGGTGGGATCTCGGCTGCGGCGGTGGCCCTCGGGGCGACCGGGCGGATGCGCGTCGGCATCGGGATCGCACCCGCGCCCCTGCGCAGTCCCGCGCTGCTGGCGATGGAGGTGGCCACCCTGGCCAGGGTCTTCCCCGGTCGACTGGTGGCCGGGATCGGCCACGGTGTGCGGGAGTGGATGCGGCAGGCCGGTGTGGCCCCGCGGTCGCCGCTGGCGTTGCTGGAGGAGGCCCTCACCGCGGTGCGCGGCCTGCTGCGCGGCGAACGCGTCACCGTGGACGGGCGTGAACTGCGAATCGACGGGGTGGAGTTGGTCCACCCGCCGGCCAAGGACGCGATTCCTCCGGTGATCGCGGGGGTCGTCTCGCCCAAGTCCCTGGAGCTGGCCGGCCGGGCCGCGCAGGGCACGCTCGTGGCCGAGGGACACGGCCCGGAGGACCTGCGTACGGTCCGCGCCGCCGCGGAGCGCGGCGGCGCGGGCGTGGACCACACGATCACCGTCTTCACGTTCCTGGGCGTGGGCGACGCCGCGGCCCCGGCCCTGCGGGACGCCGTCGCCGGGCACGCGCAGTGGCTGGGGCGCGACGAGTCAGCGACGTTCGCGGCCGGCGGAACGGCGGCCGAGGCCGTGGCGGCGCTCGATGCGCTCGGGGAGGCGGGCGCGCAGACGGTGGTGCTGCGGATCTGCGGCCCGGAACCCCTCGTGCAACTGCGCGAGGTGATGCGGGCGCTCGGCAGGAGCGAGGACGTGCGGCACGGCCGGCTCCACGACTCCACCGCCGCGCCCTCACCCGTCGGGCGCCGATCCGCCGGATGATCACGGCGCCGGCGTCCGCCGCCCACCGACCGGATCCTCGACGGTTCGCGACCGGTGGGCCTGCCGGTCCCCGCGGATCTCTCAGCCCCGGGGTCCGGCCGTCCGCCGATCGGTGCGGGCGGCCGGCATCCGTGCCAGCACGGCCAGGCTGAGGCCGAAGATGAGCACGCCCAGCGGGACGTGGACCGACGGGACGTGCGCGACGCCCAGGACGACCTGCGCCGAGGCGAGCACCAGGAAGCCGGAGGCGTACAGGATCGGGCGGGGCGATCCGCCGCCCGGCCGCCAGGCCAGGACGGCGGCGAGCAGGTACAGCATCGCGGCGCCGTACATCACCCGGGCGCCGACGCTGTGCAGCGTCTCGCCGTAGGAGGTGGAGAGCAGCAGGCCGGCCGTGACCGCCTGGAAGAAGACCGCCGCGGTCTGGAGCGCGACGGTGACCCGCAGGTAGCCGCGGGTGCGCTGCTCCACCACCGCCTTCGACGACGCCTCCGGCGCTGCCCCTGCCGTGCTCTGGATGGCCATGGTGTGCCGTCCCCTCTTCTGCCTCGCGGCGGTCGGTCGGTAGTGTCCCGCTGATCCGACGACGCAGGCCCGCGAAGTGTGAGGCGGGGTTCCGCACCGAGCCGATGTCACACACCGGCGGGCCGAGTGGCCGGAGTGGCGACGGACGAGCAGAACCAGGGAGCAGCACCGACCATGGGCACCGAACCGGACCTGAGCGTGATCGTCGGCGAGCGGCGGCAGCTGGTCAACCTCGCGTACCGGCTGCTCGGTTCGCTGGCCGAGGCCGAGGACGCGGTGCAGGAGGCGTACGCCCGCTGGTACGCGATGTCGCGGCGGCAGCGGGAGGCCGTCGCCTCGCCGGGCGCCTGGCTGACCACGGTGGCCACCCGGGTCTGTCTGGACCTGCTCGGCTCGGCACGGGCCAGGCGGGAGCGCTACGTGGGCGAGTGGATCCCCGAGCCGCTGCCCGACCGCGCCGAGTGGATCGGCGGCTCGGCCGGCGGCGGACCGGCCGATCCCGCGGACTGGGTCACCCTGGACGAGTCGGTGGGCATGGCCTTCCTGGTCGTCCTGGAGGCGATGACCCCGGCCGAGCGGGTGGCGTTCGTCCTCCACGACGTCTTCCGCTACCCCTTCCCCGAGGTCGCCGCGATCGTCGGCCGCACCCCGGCGGCCTGCCGCCAGCTGGCCACCTCGGCCCGCCGCCGGATCGGCGCCGCGCCGGCCCCGACGACTCCGACGGGCGAACAAGCCGGTCTGGTGCGGCACTTCAAGGAGGCCTGGGAGGCCAGGGACATCGCGGCCCTGGTCGGCCTGCTCGCCCCCGACGCCACGATGACCACCGACGGCGGCGGCGTGGCGGGCGCGGCCCTGCGCCCGGTGGTGGGCGGCGAGCCGATCGCCCGGTACCTGGTCCACTTCGCCGCGAAGGCCCCCGGGCTGACGCTCCTCGAACGGTCCGTCAACGGCGGCCCCGGCCTGGTCGCCCAGCACACCGGCGTCACCGCGACGGTGGCGGCCTTCGCCCTGGCGGACGGCCGGATCACCCACATCTGGGCGGTGCGCAACCCGGACAAGCTGCGCCCGTGGACGGCGAGCGCCCCGCAGGGCGGCTGACGCCCCCACCGAGGGCCCTCGGTCGGCGGCCCCGCCCCGCACCGACGCGCCTACAGCTCCTCCACCACCTCCACCCCCGGGCACTCCCGGGCCAGCTCCCGGAAGAGCCGGTCCCCGTCGATCACGGCCTCCGGCGGGTGCACCCCCGCCGGCCCCACCGTGCCGTCCAGCAGCTGTGCCAGGCCCAGCCCGGCCGGGACGCCCGTCGCCTCCGCCATGTCGGCCAGCAGCGCGTCCGCCCCGCTCAGGTGGGCGAGGACCACCGCCGGGCGGCCGTCGCGGGTGCCGGTGGCGGTGGCGAAGAACGGCGGGAGGGTGCCGGGGCCGCGGAAGCGGGGGGCGCGGGCGGCGGCGCGCAGGGTGCGGCGCACGGAGGGGTGGTCGAGGTCGGCGGCGGCGCTCTCGTTGGTGAGCCGGCCGTCGTCGAGGTCCTCGCGCAGCACGTCCAGGTAGGCGGCCGTGCCGGCCCTGACCACCATCAGGTCGGCCGCGGCGCCGGCGGGCCGCAGGGTGCGGCGCAGGGTGACCGGTTCCGGGTGGCCGACGGTGTAGGCGGTGCCGCGGCGGCCGCCGGGCAGATCGAGGGTGACCGGGCGCAGCGGGGGCCGCCGGACGAACCGGCCGCTCTCCACCACCGCGACGGTGCCGCTGATCTGCTGCATCCAGTGCACGGCGGCGGCCGAGACCGCCCCGCCCGGGTCCCGGAGGGAGGTGTCGGGCTGAGGGCCGACGTCGACCGGCCAGGCGGTGTACACGTCCGTCAGGGTGTCGAGGCGGGCGGCGGCCCTGGCGGCGAGCAGGTTGCTGATGCCGGGGCTGGCGCCCATGCCGATGACCGCGCGGACTCCGGCGGCGCGGGCCTCCTCGTCCAGGTCCAGCATGGCGACGGTGGGTTCCCAGTCGTCGCAGATGTCCAGGTAGTGGGTCCCGGTGCGGATGGCGGCACGCAGCACGCCGAGGCCGTAGCGGTAGTACGGGCCGACGGTGTTGAGCACGGCGTCGGCGTCCGCGAGGGCGGTGTGCAGTTCCCGCTCGTCCGTGACGTCGGCCCGGGTCGCGCGCACGGGCACCGGTGAGCCGGCGGCGAGTGCGGCGGCGGCGCGGCGGGCGGCGTCGAGGTCGCGGTCGGCGATGACCAGTTCGTGGGCGCCGGGCAGCGCGGCCAGGACCCGGGCCGAGACCCGGGCGGCGATCCGGCCCATCGCGCCGGCTCCGCCGAGGGCGAGCAGCTTCATCGTGGGTCAGCCCTTCCGGTGGTCGAGCGAGGTCAGGAAGTCGCGGATGGAGTCGAGGTAGCCGGGGGTGAACAGGGAGCGCGGGGCGGCGATGGCGAGGACGGTGCTGCGCAGTTCCGAGTGCTCGACGTCCTCGGACACCATGGTGTGGGTGGAGTCCTGGAAGCGCCGCACCCGGAGCAGGCCGGGGGTGGTGATGGTGCGGCGGTAGCCGGCCTCGGTGTCGTCGCTGTCGACGTTGACGTCCCGGCCGCCGAGGATGAGCTGCACCGGGATGCGGAGGGCGGCGAGGTCCTCGGTGGCGTCGGAGGGGTAGTTGCGCTTGTTGAACGCCCACCGTTCGGGGGTGAGGCCCTCGGTGTCGCCGCCGGCGGCCCGGTACTGCTCGAAGGTGGTGCCGGTCCGCAGGGCGGCCTGGTTGCGGTCGCTGCGGGCGACGGCGGCGGCGGTCTCCTCGGGTGAGGCGTGCCGCTGCTTCAGCTCGGCGAGCAGGTTGTAGCGGCCCTGCTGGAGCCAGTTGACGGCGGGGGCGACAGCGATCACGAATGTGACGTCCGGGGACTGCCGGGCGGCCTTGGGCATCACCCAGCCGGCCTGGCTGGCGCCCCAGAGGCCGATCCGGTCCGGGTCGATGCCGGGCTGGGCCTTGGCCCAGCGGATGGCGGCGAGGGTCTCGTCGGCGCGGTCCTGCATGCTCTGGTCGAGCCAGTTGCCGGGGGCGTTGTTCACGCCGGGCTTGTCCCAGGAGAGCGACGCGTAACCGGCCTTCGCCATGGCCTCCCAGACCGGCCGGTAGAAGGTGTCGTGGGTGGCGTCGACCGGTCCGTCGCCGTGGACGAAGACCACCAGTCCGTACGGTCCGTGGCCGCCGGCCGGCCTGGCCAGGACGCCCTGGAGCGGCTGTTTCCCGCCGGTGACGGTGACCCGCTCCTCCGTCAGGTCGTACTCGTTCTGGTACACCACCCAGCCGCCCGCGCCGACCAGCAGCACGACCACGGACAGCAGCGACCCCCAGAGCCACCGGTGCCTGCCGAACATCTTCATATCGCTCACTCACTAGTCGATCGTTCTGAAAACGACCGTATCAGAAATGAACGCACTAGGATGATCGTCATGCAGGAGATCCCGACCCGGGTACTGGTGGACGCGCTGGTCCGCGCCGACGGCACGGTCGACTGCGGCGACCTCTACGCCGTGGCCGGTCGGCTCGGCATGAGCGACCAGCAGGTCCGGCTGACCATCAGGCGCCTCACCGCCGACGGCCGCTTCGTCCAGGAGGGCCGCGGCCGCCGGGCGCTGCTGCGCGCCACCGCCGCGACCCGGCGCGAGATCGAACCGGACGTCGGGTACCTGGCCCTGATGTACGCCCAGGACCGCGGCGAGGCCCCCTGGGACGGCGTCTGGCACCTGGCGGGTTTCGCCGTCCCCGAACGCGACCGCACCGCCCGCGACGGGCTGCGCGAGGCGCTGCTGCGGCTCGGCGGCGCCCCGGTGCAGAACGGGCTGTACGTCTCGCCGCACCCCTGGGAACCGGACGTCCGGGAGGCGGCCGGCGCCCTGGGCGTCCTCGGCAACCTCACCCTGCTGAGCACCCGCGACCTGCACACCGGCGACACCGCGGAGCCCCGGGAGCTGGCCCGCCACTGGTGGCCGCTGGAGGAGATCGCCGAGGGCCACCGGCGGCTGGCCGCCTCCGCTACCGAGAAGCTCACCCGGCTCACCGAAGGCGGCCTCTCGGAGACCGAACTGCTCACCGTGGCCGTCGAGTTGGCCGCCGTCTTCACCGAGGCCACCGAGCCGGACCCGCTGCTGCCCCCGGAGCTGCTGCCGCGGCCCTGGCCCGGCGCCGAGGCCCGCGCGCTGGTCGCCCGTTGCTGGGCCCTGCTGCTCGCCGACCCGTGGCCGGGCGCGCCGCGGCTGTTCGACGCCTACGCTGAGGTGGTCGCGGAGGTCACCTCCTGACCGCAGGGCCGCACCGGTGACGCGGGCGCGACCGGCTGGGCCTCGGCCGGCGCCTTCATCGACGTGTTCCGCCGCGCCTTCGGGCACGCGCCGGGCGGGCACGCGCCGGGCGGGCACGCGCCGCGCTGAACACCGTTGTCCGTGCGCCGTGGCAGGCTGGGGAGCATGTGCGGCCGCTTCGTCTCCACCACCACGCCCCAGGACCTCGTCACGCTGCTCGGAGAGCTCCGGTGGGACCCGGCCGAGACCTTCGCGCCGAGCTGGAACGTCGCCCCGACCGACCCCGTCCCGGCCGTCCTGGAACGCGTCGACCACGAGACCGGCGAGCTGCTGCGCCGGCTCCGGCCGCTGCGCTGGGGCCTGGTCCCGTCCTGGTCCAAGGACCCGTCCGGCGGCGCCCACATGATCAACGCCCGCTCGGAGACCGTCGACACCAAGCCCGCCTTCCGCAAGGCCTTCACCGCCCGCCGCTGCGTGATCCCCGCCGACGGCTACTTCGAGTGGCGTGAAGTCCCCGCCGAGGGCGACCGCGGGAAGTACAAGCAGCCGTACTTCCTCAGCACCGGCGGCGTGATGCTGATGGCCGGCCTCTACGAGTTCTGGCGCGACCGCACCCGCCCCGAGGACGACCCGCTCGCCTGGCTGGCCACCGCCACCGTCATCACCACCGACGCCACCGACTCCGCCGGCCGCGTCCACGACCGGATGCCCCTCACCGTCGCCCCCGACGACCTCGCCACCTGGCTCTCCCCCGCCCACGCCGACCCCGCCGAACTGCACCACCTGCTGCGCCGCCCCGCCGACGGCGACCTGCGCGTGCGCGCCGTCCCCACCACCGTCAACAGCGTCCGCAACAACGGCCCCGAGCTGCTCGACCCGGCCCCGGACCCACTGGGGCTGGCGGACTGACCCCGGCCCCAGGACGACCCCGACGTCGAGGCGATCACCGGGCGTGGTGCTGCCGAGGCCCAAGGCGGCGGTGAGCAGCGGGTTCCGGGTGAGGTGGCCGACCAGAACGGCGGGGGCGTGCTCGATGCCGCCGGCGGTCAGTCGCGGAAGCGGCGGGCCCTGAGGTACTCGCGGGCCAGCAGGCGCAGCGCGCCCGGTTTGCCGGGGCTCGCCGAGCGGCGCAGCAGGGCGCCGAGGTCGGCGCGGGCGGCGGCACTGGTGAGCTCCTCGACGCCGACGATGCAGCGGACCATCGGCCGGTGCGCGGGCGGCACCCGGTCGATGACGGCCCTGCCCTCGGCGAGGGTGCGGTCGGCCCGGTCCAGCAGGGCGCCGAGCAGCGCCCGTACGGCGGGCAGGTCGCGGGCCTGCTCCAGGTCGGCGCGGGTGACGCCGTGCTCGGCGAGGTCCTGCCCGGGAATGTTCAGCCGGCCGTCCGCGAGGTCCTCGGCGAGGTCGTTGACGAAGTCGAGGCGCTGGCTGCCGTCGATGAAGGTGCGGCAGGCCGCCCAGTACTCGCTCTGGTCGCCGTCCGGGCCGATCAGTGCGGCGACCACCATGAAGCCGGGCAGCGAGTACCCGTCGACGTAGGCCTGGTAGTCCTGCTCGGTGGCGAACCCGGTGAAGTCCAGGTCGGCGCCGGTCGCGGCGAGGAAGTCCAGCACCCGGTCCCGCAGGACGGGGTGGGCGTCGATGCTGTGCAGCAGGGGGCGCAGCTCGGGGTCGTCGGTGCGGCCGGTGGCGAGGCTGTCGGTGACCTGCCGCTGCCAGCGGGCGGACGCCGCCCGGCGTTCGGCGAGCGGGCCGCTGTCGAGCAGGGTGTCGGTGCGGTGCATGAACGCGGTGGCCGCGAGCACGTGCGGGACCATCCGCGCGGGCAGCAGCAGGTCGGCGGCGAGCATGGCCTCCCGCCGGTACCGGGCGACCTGCTCGCGCTGCCGGCCGTAGTCGGCCCGCAGTCCGGCCTCCCGCACCCCGGCCGCGTCCAGCGCCCGCTCCCACCTGCCCACTCGGTCCCACCCCATCGCTTGTTCGACGGGGCCGAGCGTAGCCGGTGGGAGCCGGACGGCCTATTCGGGGCCGAGGGCCCGATGTGCACGAACCCGAGGCGTCCAGCCCCGCGCCCTACGGACCCCGGCGCCGGTCAGCCCTGGCGGATGGTGGCGAACCCGCAGGCCGGGGTGCAGAGGGTGACGATGCCGCTGTAGCGGTGGGTGGTGCGGCCCCGGGTGACGCTGTGCGTCGTGTGCTTCTCGCGCAGGTTGGGCTCCCGGCAGCGCGGGCAGGCGGCGCCGACCGGCCCGCCCCAGGGGCGGTTCGGGTTGAGCTTGGCGATCGAGACGGCCATCAGGACGGCGCCCAGGCCCGCGGCACCGAAGCCGATCACCCGCCACACCCCGCTCCCGGACTCCCGACGGTCGATCATCTCGTCGTAGGAGTAGGTGCCCCCGCCGCCCCGGCTGGACCAGATCCGGCACTCGCTGTGCCGGGTCATGGTCTTGCCGTCGCAGGTCGGCGGGGTGTCCGGGTCCGCCTTGCCGACGGCCAGGGCCAGGAAGAAGCCGAGGGCGATCAGCAGGCCGAACAGGACCACGGCGACGGTCCGGCTACGGCCGCTGTGCAGCCTCCTGCGTTCGTTGTACGCCGTGTCGATCACAGTTTGGGCCATGCTGCCCCCGTCGACCGTCAACGCTCTGCTCCTGGTGTCCGTACCGCTCCCGCGGCCCGTCGTCGCGGGCCGGAGGTCTCCCTCGGCGAGGGAGCGAGAAGAACCCACCATGATCGACGGGCTTCCGTACCGGACTTGAGAAGAGTTTGACCATTCAGTGATCTGTCGTGACCGAAGCCAGGTACGCGGCGGCCTTCGCCGGGTCGAGGAACCAGTCGCCGAGGTCCGCCGGGTCGTCGAAGCCGTTGGCGAACCGGTCGGCCACGGCCTGCACCCGCCCTCCCGCGCCGAGGAGTCGGAGGACGTGCGGGGGCGGCGGGGCGAGCATCGCGTTGGTCCAGGTGGTGACGGGGCCGGCGATCCGCCAGAAGTCGTCGAAGGCGGCCTGCTGGAACTCCCGGTCGAAGGGCTTGTCGCCGTGGGCGAGGATCGCCTCCAGGTAGCCGGCCGCGCACTTGGCGGCGCAGTTCGACCCCTGGCCGGTGATCGGGTCGTTGAGCACGACCACGTCCGCGACGCCCAGCACCGCGCCGCCGCCGGGCAGTTCGCCGACCGGGTGACGTACCGCCGGGGTGAACCGCCCGGCCAACGTCGCCCCCGCGTCGGTCAGTTCGACGCCGGAGCGGGTGCGGTCGTACTCCCAGGGGAGGAAGGTCCTCATCAACTCCAGTGTCACCCGCAGGTGTTCGGCCGGGTCGCGGATCCCGTCGAAGGCGTCCACGGGACCACCGGGCTGGGCCTCCCAGAGCAGGATGTCGCACGGCCCGTCCGCGGTCAGCGCCGGCATCACGAAGAACTCCCCGACGCCCGGCACCACGTTGCAGCGCACCGCCCGGAAGTCGTGCTCGGGGCGCGGTCCGAGCCCGTGCACATAGGCGGCGGCCAGCGCGCGCTGCGGCCGCTCGTGCGGGGAGCGCACGAGGTCGCGCTCGAACAGCGAGGCCAGCGTGCCCTTCCCGGAGGCGACCAGCACCAGGTCGTACGAACCGGCCAGGTTCTGGAGGTCGGCGGCGGTCACCCGGCGCAGCTCGACCCGCCCGCCGCGCTCGGCGAACAGCTCCAGCCAGGTGGACATCTTCAGCCGCTGGTCGACGGACTGGGCGTAGCCGTCCAGCCGCCCGACCCAGTCGATCACCCGCTCCGAACCGGGCCCGGCGACCGACACCCCGACGCCCTCGATCCTGGGCGCCCGGTCGGCCCACAGGTCCAGCCCGAGGGCGCGCTCGGTGCGCAGCGCGGAGTCGAACATGCACTGGGAGGACATCACCCGCCCGCCGCGCACCTCCTCCGGGCCGCGATCGGTCAGCACCGTCACGTCGTAGCCGTGGGCCTGGAGCCCCAGGGCCAGTTGGAGTCCGGCCTGTCCGGCGCCGACGATCAGAACTCTGCGCATCGCCCCTGCTCTCCTGGTGGTACGTCCCGGACGGCGGCCCGTGCCACCCTGCCGCCACCGGCCTGCATACCAGGCATCACCGCTCCCGTCCACGGGCCGTGCCGACGGCCCGCCGACGCCGTCACGACCCCCCGCCACCGGGCCCTCCTGCCACCAGCCGATCGCCCAACGCACTACGGCGGTACAGCACATGGCGGCCGTCCCGGGCGCGGGCGAGCAGGCCCGCGGCGTACAGGACGCGCAGGTGCCGGGACGCACGGCGAAGCCGGCCGGCTCACCCCGTGACCAGCCGCCGGCCGCTGATCTCCTCCGGCCGGATCCGCACCCAGCGCGGCCGCTCACCACCGGCCCAGGGGGCGGCGCCGGGCAGGCCGCTCAGGCGGTCGAGCTCGGCGGGGTCGTCCACGTAGTGCGCCGGGCCGAAGACGAGCACGCTCCAGCCGCGGCCGAGGTACTCGTCGATGTGGTCGACCTGGAAGGAGACCGCGGCCCCCTCCTCCGGGGCGGTGGCGTTCTGCTCCCCGGTGCGGTAGGCGAAGGAGCCCCGGTCCACCACGTAGTTGACCGGCAGCACCACGGGACCGGGCTCGACCGGCAGGGCGATCCGGCCGATGCCGTGGGTGCCGACCAGCTGCCAGCACTCCGGCTCGGTGAGGTCGAGCAGCCGGGGCCGCGGGCCCGGGCCGCCCTGGCCGGGCGGGGCGTCGGCCCGGCCGGACAGCAGCTCGCCGCGGGTGCTGTCGAGCGCCGCGGCGATCCGGACGAAGCCCGCCGGGTCGAAGCCGGGCCCGGCGTCCAGCAGGCACCGCAGGTAGGTGGGGGCCATCGCGGCCCGGTTGGCCAGGGCCTCCTCGCTGAGGCCCAGCTGCTCACGCCTCTCCGCGATCCGGCGGGCCACGGCGGCGGGGTCGGGGGTGTCGTTCACGGTGGTGACTCCTCGGCTTGCCGGGGGCCGTCGGGCCGTGTCCGGGCGTTGACCAGGGCGGAGCCATCCAATCGCCCGCCCTGCGCCAAGTCGAGCAACAGCACGGCCCGTGCGTGTCGGTACGACCGGCCGGGCCGCCGCGGAGGCGGCCCCGGCCGGGCCGGAGACCGTACCGGCCCGGCTCGCCTTCGCGGACCACCCCGCGCTCAGGCGGTGGCCGCCGCCGCCGCGCGGCCGGCCACCCGGCCGGAGAACAGGCAGCCGCCGAGGAAGGTGCCCTCCAGCGCGTTGTAGCCGTGCAGGCCGCCGCCGCCGAACCCGGCCGCCTCCCCCGCCGCGTAGAGCCCCGGCACCGGCGTGCCGTCGGCGCCGAGCGCGCGGGAGGAGAGGTCGGTCTGGATGCCGCCGAGCGTCTTGCGGGTGACCACGTGCAGCCTGACGCCGATCAGCGGGCCCGCGGCCGGGTCGAGCAGCCGGTGCGGGGCGGCTGTGCGGCCGAGGCGGTCGCCCAGGTAGCGGCGGGAGTTGTGGATGCCCTGCACCTGGGCGTCCTTGCTGTAGGGGTTGGCCAGTTGCCGGTCGCGGGCCTCGATCTGGCGGCGCACCGCCGCGGCGTCCAGCAGCGGGGTGTCGGTCAGCGCGTTCATCTTCGCGACCAGTTCCTCCACGGTGGCGGCGACCACGAAGTCCTCGCCGTACCGCTTGAACGCCTCGACCGGGGCGGGCGCACCCTTGCCGAGCAGGCGCTCGCGCACGAAGGCGCGGCGGTCCCCGGCGGTGATGTCGGGGTTCTGCTCGGAGCCGGAGAGGGCGAACTCCTTCTCGATGATCTTCTGGGTGAGGACGAACCAGGAGTGGTCGTACCCGGCCAGCCCGGGGGCGGTGCGCAGGTGGCGCAGGGTCCCCAGGGTGTCGTAGCCGGGCAGGCAGGGCTCGGGCAGCCGGCGGCCGAGGGCGTCGAACCACATCGTGGAGGGGCCGGGCAGGATCCGGATGCCGTGACCGGGCCAGACGGGGTTCCAGTTGTGCAGGCCCTCGGTGTAGTGCCACATCCGGTCGCCGTTGACCAGCCGCGCCCCGGCGTCGGCGCTGATGCCGAGCATCCGCCCGTCGACGTGGGCGGGGACTCCGGTGACCAGGTGCCGGGGCGGTGTGCCCAGGCGGGCGGGCCAGTGGGCGCGGACCAGGTCGTGGTTGGCGCCGATGCCGCCGGCGGCCACCACGACGGCCTGCGCGGAGAGTTCGAAGTCCCCGGTCTCCTCTCGGGTGGTGGCCACGCCGCGCGCCGAGTCGTCCGCGGCCAGCACCCGGCCCCGTACGCCGGTCACCGCACCGTCGGTGACGACGAGTTCGTCGACGCGGTGGCGGTGGCGGAAGGTCAGCAGCCCGTCGGCGGCGGCCTGTCGGGCGTACCGGGCGAAGGGCTCGACCACGCCGGTGCCGGTGCCCCAGGTGACGTGGAAGCGGGGGACGGAGTTGCCGTGCCCGTCGGCCCTGAGGTCGCCGCGTTCGGCCCAGCCGACGGTGGGCAGGAAGCGCAGCCCGTGCCCGGCCAGCCAGGAGCGCTTCTCCCCGGCGGCGAACTCGACGTACGCACGCGCCCAGCGCACCGCCCAGAGGTCCTGGTCGTCCCGGCGGTCGAACTGCGCGCTGCCCTGCCAGTCGTTCCAGGCGAGGTCGAGGGAGTCCTTGACGCGCATCCGGCGCTGTTCCGGTGAGTCCACCAGGAACAGGCCGCCGAAGGACCACCAGGCCTGGCCGCCGAGGCTGGCGGCGTTCTCCTGGTCGACCAGGATCACCTTGCGTCCGCGGGAGGTGAGTTCGTGGGCGGCGGCGAGTCCGGCCAGGCCGGCGCCGACGATGATGGTGTCAGTGTCCATGGGTGTCCTCGGGTCGGTGCCGTCCCGGGCTCGGCGCGAGCGCGGGCGGGTGGGCGCGGGCCCGGCCGGCGGCCGTCGGGACGGGGGAGGTCAGGCTGCCGAAGGCGGCCGGCCACGGCGCCCTGCCGCCGTGCCGAAGGCCGTCCCGGCCCTCGTGATGCCGTCCTGGCGGGTGGACCGCGGCTCCGCCGTCGTGCTTCGGGGCGGGCGGGTGACCGGAACAGTACAGCGTTCGGTTTTTCGCGACAAGACCTCCCGAGGGGTCACCGGGCGGGGCCCTAGACTTCCCGGATGGCCAACCGCAGCTCGACGCCCAAGGGACGGGCGCAGCGTGACCGCGCCCTGGCGGCGGCGTTCGAGGTGTTCGCCCGCGAGGGCGAGCGCGGGACGTCCCTGCGGGCCATCGCCCGGGAGAGCGGAGTGAGCCTGACCGGGCTCATGCACCACTTCGCGTCCAAGGACGAGCTGCTCACCGAGGTCCTGCGCAGCACCGACGAGCGGGCGGCGCTGCGTTGGGACGCGCTCGCGGGGGACGCCGATCCCGGCGAGTTCATGGCCCAGGCCATGGCGGCCAACGTGGCCGACCCGGCGCGGGCCCGGCTGTACGTCCACCTCGCCGCCGCCGCGCTGGACCCCGGGCACCCCGCCCACGCGTACTTCCGTGAGCGGTTCGGGCGGTTCCGCGCCGCCGTACGCGGCCACCTGGAGGCCCGGCAGGCGGACGGCGCGGTGGACGCCGGTCTCGACGCGGACTTCACGGCCGCCGCCTTCCTGGCCCTCGTCGAGGGGGCGCAGTTGCAGTGGCTGAACGACCCGTCGGTGGACGTGCCGCAGCTGGTCCGGCGCGGGTGGCGGGCGCTGCTCGGCCCGGTCAGCTGACCGGACGGTCCTCGGGGCGGCCGGCCGGCCGGTCCAGCAGCGCGTCGGCGAGCCGGCGGATGTCGTCGGCCATGTCGATCCGCGGGTCGAGCAGCCACTGGAGCTGGAGCCCGTCCGCCGCGGCGATGAGGATGCGGGCCGCCCACGCCGCCCGTTCCCGCGCCTCGGTGCCCGCTCCTTCGGCGTCCGGCCCTTCGGTACCCACGGCTCCGCTGCCCACGGCTGCGGCATCCGGCCCTTCGGCATTCGGCCCCACGGCGCGCGCCGCTCCGGCGAGCTGCACGGCC
Source organism: Kitasatospora sp. NPDC091335 (assembly GCF_044757205.1). Lineage (NCBI taxonomy): Bacteria > Bacillati > Actinomycetota > Actinomycetes > Kitasatosporales > Streptomycetaceae > Kitasatospora > Kitasatospora sp. NPDC091335. Next base: position 73,128 of record NZ_JBIVUM010000003.1, read on the forward strand.
AGCTGACGACGGTGACGGTCGTACCGGTCGCCGAAGTAGTCGTGGGCCGGGTGCTCCGGCTCGGCGGCGGCCGCGGCCAGGTCCACGAACAGCTTGACCAGGCCGGGAGTCGAGGCGTTGGCGGCCAGGATGCTCAGGTTCTCCTCGGCGCTGCGCTCCTCCAGCGCGCCGTAGCGCTCCGCGGCGGCCTCGTCCCTGGCGGCGAGGACCGCGGTGAGCAGCGCCTCCCGCCCGCCGAAGTGGTGCAGCACCCCGGCGTCGGTCATCCCGACGCGCTGGGCGATGTCCCGCACCGACACCTTGCGGCTGCCCGCCTCGGCATAGGCGGCGAGGGCCGCGTCGATGATCTGCCGCCGCTTCGCCGAGGTCTTGGCGTAGGGGCCCCTGGGCTTGGTCATGAGCGGATTCTACGAGCGCCCGGCGGGCCCCGGCTCCAAAACATTGAGCATCAAGGTTTCCAAGGCTATGGTGACCGCACCCCCACAGCCACGGCAAAGGAGCCGTCCGTGCGCCCCGCCCCCACCCACCTCCCCCCACCCGCGGACGCGGCCGGGCCACCCGCACCCCCGGCCCCGGCCCCCGCACCCCGTCTCGGCCCACTGCTGGGCATCGCCCACCTCGGCTGGATGCTGCCGGTCACCGCGGGCTGGACCCTGCTCCAGGCGCTGTTCGAACGCATCGACCCGGACACCAAACTCGCCCACTACAGCGCCGCCGCCACGGCCGGCGCCCTCAGTTCCACCCTCGCCGTGGTCGTCTTCGGCTTCCTCTCCGACCACACCCGCTCCCGCCACGGCCGGCGCAACCCGTGGATCCTGGCGGGCGCCGTCGCCTACGCGCTGTCCGTCTCCGCGATGTCCGCCGCCGGCGGCTTCGCCGCGCTCCTCGCACTGACCGTCTGCTTCCAGACCGGCCTCAACGCCATGCTCGCCGCGCTGTACGCGGTGCTGCCGGACCGGGTCCCCGCCGAGCGGCTCGGCTGGGCCTCCTCGTGGGCGGGTCTGGGCCAACTGCTCGGCCAGGGCCTGGGAGCGGTGGCGGGCGGCCTCCTGGTGACCCACCCGGAGCAGGGGCTGCGCTGGCTGCCCTGGCTCGCCGTCCTCGGCGCCCTGGCCTTCGTCCGGTTCGCCCCCGACCGGTCGAGCCTCGACGACGCCCCTGCGGACAGCCCCGCCGGACCGGTCCGCGGCGGCCTGCTGCGCTCGCTGCTGCCGCCCCGGGACGCCGACTGCTTCTGGGCGCTGATCAGCCGGCTGCTGGCGATGCTCGGCATCCACCTCGTACTGGTCTACCAACTGTTCGTACTGACCGACCACTTGGGCCTTTCCACCCGGGAGGCGGGCACGGTCGTCACCATCGGCGGGCTGATCATCGCCGTGGCCGCCGGCACGGCGGTGGCGGTGTCCGGGCCACTGTCGGACCGGGTGCGGCGCCGGAAGCCGTTCGTCCTCGCCGCCGCGGCGCTCGCCGCCGTCGGGCTCGTCCCGCTCACCGTGGCCCCCGCGCTGTGGTCCTTCCTCCTCTTCACCGTCCTGGCCTCGCTGGGCTTCGGCTGCCTCATCGCCGTCGACCAGGCGATCGTCTCCGAGATCCTGCCGAACGCGCACAGCCGCGCCAAGGACCTCGGGTTCCTCAACCTCGCCAACACCGTGCCCCAGGTGCTGGCGCCGATCGTCGCCGGGGCGGTCGTGCCCGCGTTCGGGTACTCCGCCCTGTTCGTGCTCGCCATCGCCGTCACCCTGGGCGGCGGCCTGGCCATCCTGCCCGTACGCCGCGTCCGCTGACGGCGGCCGCCGCCCTCCCCGATCTCCACCCCCACCCCTCATCCCCCAGCGCGAGAACAGGACCACCATGACCTCCGACCGGGTTTCCGCACTGAGCCTCGCCGAACAGGCCTCGCTCACCTCGGGCGCGACCGCCTGGACCACCACCCCGGTACGCGACGCGGTCCGCGCGCTCACCCTCTCCGACGGGCCGCACGGCATCCGCCGCCCCGCCGGGGACGGCCCCGGCGTCTCCTTCCTCGCCGCCAGCCTGCCCGCCACCTGCTTCCCGCCCGCCGTCACCCTCGGCTCCACCTGGGACACCGGCCTCGCGCACCGGGTGGGCGCGGCCCTCGCCCGGGAGGCGTCCGCCTTCGGCGTCGACGTCATCCTCGGGCCCGGCGTCAACATCAAGCGCAGCCCGCTGTGCGGCCGCAACTTCGAGTACCTCTCCGAGGACCCGCACGTGAGCGGAAGGATGGGCGCCGCGGTCGTCACCGGCATCCAGTCCCTCGGGATCGGCGCCTGCGTCAAGCACTTCGCCGTCAACAACCAGGAGACGGACCGGATGCGCGTCAGCGCGGACGTGGACGAGCGGACGCTGCGCGAGCTGTACCTGCCCGCTTTCGAACACATCGTCCGCGAGGCCCGGCCGTACACCGTGATGTGCTCCTACAACCGCGTCAACGGTGTCCACGCGAGCCGCCACCGCGGCCTGCTGACCGGGGTGCTGCGCGAGGAGTGGGGCTTCGACGGCCTGGTGATGTCCGACTGGGGCGCCGTCAACGACCGGGTCGCCGCCCTGGCCGCCGGGCTCGACCTGGAGATGCCGCCGACCGGCACCGACCAGGAGATCGTCACCGCCGTCGAGGAGGGCCGGCTGGCGGCCTCCGCCGTCGCCACCGCCGCCGAGCGCGTGCTGCGGCTGCGCGACCGGGTGGACCGGGCCGAGCACCTCGCCGCCTGGGACGCAAACGCCCACCACGAGCTGGCCCGTGAGGCCGCCCGCGCCGGCGCCGTGCTGCTCAAGAACGACGGCGGGCTGCTGCCGCTCGACCCGCACGCCCGTCAACGGATCGCCGTGCTCGGCGAGTTCGCCCGCACCCCCCGCTACCAGGGCCACGGCAGCTCCCGGGTCACCCCCACCAGGCTCGACACCGCCTGGGACGCGCTCCGGGCCCAGGCCGGCCCCGAGGTCACGCTGGCCTTCGCCCCCGGCTTCACCCTGGACGGCACCCCCGACGCCGCCATGGCCGCGGAGGCGGTGGCCCTCGCCGCCGAGGCCGACACCGCGCTGCTGTTCCTCGGCCTCCCCGACAGCGCCGAGACGGAGGGCCTGGACCGCACCGACCTCGACCTGCCCGCCACGCAGCTCGCACTGCTGCGGCACGTGGCCGCCGTCTGCCCCCGGGTCGCGGTCGTCCTGGCCAACGGCTCGGTGGTGACGGTCGCCGACTGGCAGCACGACGCGACGGCCGTCCTGGAGGCCTGGCTCGGCGGCCAGGCCGGCGGCAGCGCCCTGGCGGACCTGCTGTTCGGCGCGCACAGCCCGTCCGGCAAGCTCACCGAGTCCATCCCGCTCCGCCTCCGGGACACGCCCTCCCACCTGCACTTCCCCGGGCAGGACGGGCACAGCGTGTACGGCGAGGGCCGCTACGTCGGCTACCGCCACTACGACACCCTGGACCTCCCCGTCGCCTACCCCTTCGGGCACGGGCTGAGCTACACCACCTTCCGGTACGACCACCTGGACGTGGAGCAGACCGGGGAGAACGCCTGGACCGTCCGCGCCACCGTCACCAACACCGGCTCCCGCGCCGGCGCCGAAGTGGTCCAGCTCTACCTCGCCTTCGACGAGCCACGGCCGACCCGGCCGCGCCACGAACTGCGCGGCTTCGCCAAACTCCGGCTGGAGCCGGGGCGGTCGGACCGGGCCGAGTTCCGCCTCACCGGCCGCGACCTCGCCCGGTGGTCGACGGCCCGCGGCGGCTGGCGCGTCGATCCCGGCGCCTTCACCGTCGAGGTGGGCGCCTCCTCGCGCGACATCCGGCTGCGCACCCCGCTGTGGACGCCCGGCGACGAGATCCTCGACCCGCTGACCGAGATGTCCTCCCTCGGCGAGTGGCTGGCCCACCCGACCGGTGGCGCCCTCCTCACCGAACACCTGGCCTCGCTCCCGTTCGCCACTACCCTGGCCGACAGCGACGCCCGGCTCCTGGAGGCCGCCGCCCAGGTGCCCCTGCGGAAGTTCACCGGCTTCGGCCTCGGTGTCACCCCGGACCACGTCCGCGCCCTGGTCGCCGCGGCGGCCGAACGCGAGGACCGGTAGCGGCGCCACCCCGCGGGCGCGCGGGCCTCGCTGGCCGTTCCCCCAGGCCGGTCCCGGCAGTCGCGGGGACCGGCCCCGTGGCCATAGGTCATCTCTATGACCCCATAGATCAACGCGACCTACTTCGCAGGTCAGCCGTGCGGTTTGCTACAAAGGTTCAGACCACCTTGCGCCGCGCCCGACCGGAGGACCATCCGTCATGCCCCGCCCGATCCGTGTCGCGATCGTCGGAGCCGGCCCCGCCGGCATCTACGCCGCCGACGCCCTGCTGAAGTCCGACGCCGCCCAGGCGCCCGGCGTCTCGATCGACCTGTTCGAGCGGATGCCCGCCCCGTTCGGTCTGATCCGCTACGGCGTCGCGCCCGACCACCCGCGCATCAAGGGCATCGTCACGGCCCTGCACCAGGTGCTCGACAAGCCCCAGGTCCGGCTCTTCGGCAACGTCGACTACCCGGCCGACCTCGCCCTGGACGACCTGCACCGCTTCTACGACGCCGTGGTGTTCTCGACCGGCGCGATGGCCGACCGCGCGCTGGACATACCCGGCATCCACCTCGACGGCTCCCACGGCGCCGCCGACTTCGTCTCCTGGTACGACGGCCACCCGGACGTGCCCCGCACCTGGCCGCTGGAGGCCGAGAAGGTCGCCGTGCTCGGCGTCGGCAACGTCGCCCTGGACGTCGCCCGGATCCTCGCCAAGACCGCCGACGAGCTGCTGCCCACCGAGATCCCGCCGAACGTGTACGAGGGCCTGCGCCGCAACCGGGCCGTCGAGGTGCACGTCTTCGGCCGCCGCGGCCCGGCCCAGGCCAAGTTCAGCCCGATGGAGCTGCGCGAGCTGGACCACTCCCCCAACGTCGAGGTGATCGTCGCCCCCGAGGACATCGACTACGACGAGGGCTCGATCGCCGAGCGCCGCTCGGTCAAGCACGTCGACCTGGTCGCCGCGACCCTGGAGAAGTGGGCGATCCGCGACGTCGGCGACCGCCCGCACCGGGTGTACCTGCACTTCTTCGAGTCCCCGGTGGAGGTCCTCGGCGAGGACGGCCGGGTGGTCGGCCTGCGCACCGAGCGCACCGAGCTGGACGGCACCGGCAACGTGCGCGGCACCGGCGGCTTCACCGACTGGGACGTGCAGTCGGTCTACCGCGCGGTCGGCTACTACTCCGACGAGCTGCCCAAGCTGCCCTTCGACCCGGCCTCGGGCACCGTCCCGCACCAGGCCGGCCGGGTCCTGGACGGCGACGGCGCGCACCGGACCGCCACCTACGTCACCGGCTGGATCAAGCGCGGCCCGGTCGGCCTGATCGGCCACACCAAGGGCGACGCCAACGAGACCATCGCCTGCCTGCTGGACGACCACGCCGCCGACCGGCTGCCCGGCGCCGTCGAGCCCGACCCGGCCGCGGTCGAGGAGCACCTGCGCGCCCAGGGCGTCCGCTTCACCACCTGGGAGGGCTGGAAGCAGTTGGACGCCCACGAGCGCGCGCTCGGCGAGGCCGAGCAGCGCGAGCGGGTCAAGGTCGTCGAGCGCGAGGAGATGCTCCGCCACAGCGGGGCCTGAGCCGGCACGGCCCGGACTCCCTCCGTCGGCGCGCCGAATCCCGCGGGAATTCCCTCCGGAACCCGACCCGCGGGATTTCGGCCGACGATGACACCGGGAAATCCGGTGGCCGCCGCCGATCGTCCCACCGCACCCCCGGGGTGCCCTCGTCAGGGGCGGACGATCGGCAGCAGCAGCTCGTCCACGATCTCCGCCGGATCGAGCTGCACCGGGTCCCCGCCGCACAGCTTGATCCGGTACAGCATCAGCGCCGGCACCAGGTCGGTCACCAGCGGGGTGACCGCCCCCTGACGGACCTCGCCGCGCGTGGTGCCGCGGTCCAGCACCTCGGCGATCAGCGCCGTCGTCGGCTCGACCACCCGCTCCAGCACGATCTCGACGAAGGCGTGCGCCCGCTGGTTGTCGAGTTCGCTCATGACGGCCCGCACCGCGGCGCCCAGCTCGCTGAACATCGCGCCGCGCAGCCTGGTGACCACCTCCAGCAGGTCCCCGCGCAGGCTGCCGGTGTCGGGGGCCGGGCCGGACGGCGGCAGGCTGGCCCGCAGCGCGTCCTTGACCAGTTCCTCCTTGGAGGACCAGCGGCGGTAGAGCGCGGCCTTGCCGGTCTGCGCGGCGGCGGCCACCCCCTCCATGGTCAGCCGGGCGTAGCCGTCGGTGGTGAGCTGCTGGAGGACCGCCTCGTAGATGGCGCTCTCCAGCGCCTCGCCGCGCCGCCGCAGCGGGGCGCCCGACGCCGGTCCGTGCCCGGCATCCGTCTCAGCGGTCATGGTTGCGCACCTTCTTCCGTCGCCCTTCCTCGATCCCGTCGCGCCACGCATTCGCCCGCGATCTCCGGGAAATCCCGGACCGGGCGCGCGGTGGTGAATGTATTTCCTATCTCACGGACATCGCCGGGGGCCACTTTCGATGTTAGTGAACGAACCCGTTCCGGTTACCGTCCGGGTTCCGCACGATCCGACCCGATCCGGTGTTCGATTCACAACAGGACCGGGACAGGACAATCGCCCCATGCGGCTGGGGCGGCACAGGCGGTGGCATGGAGGAGCAGGTCGAAGCGGAAAGGCCTGCGGAAGCCCTCGTGGAGGATCCCATGACCGACAAAAAGGCCAGTACGGCACTGGCCGCCGCCGGTGCCGCCGCGGCCTTCGCCGCGGTGAGCGCCGGCGCTGCCATCCGGGCGTGCCGATGCCTGCTCGCGGGCGCCGAGGGAGCGCGACCGCTCCCCGAGCCCAGTGCGGGCGTCGCCCCCGCCGAGCTCAGCGCCAGGCGCTGCACACCTCCGGACCGTTGTTGACCCTCTCTCCGCCGCTCCGCTCGGAGCCCCGCCCCGCCCCCGGCCGACGCCCGTCGCGCCGGGGGCCTTTCCTGCCCTGGGGGCCTTCTCACCTTTGGACCGGCTGGGCGGCGCCCCGCGGTTCGGGCGCTGCCCGCTCAGCCGCCCGCGGGCCGGCGCGGCAGCACCGCGTGCACCCGGGTGCCGTGCCCCAGGGCGTCCACGGTGCAGCTGCCGCCGATCTCCGCGGCCCGCTCCGACATCGACCGCAGCCCCACCCCCGGCTGCGCCGGAAGGCCGTGGCCGGCGCCCGTCCCGTCGTCCTCGACGTCGAGTTCCAGCCGCCCGGCGTCCACCCGGACGACCACCGTGGCGCTGCTCGCCCGCGCGTGGCGCAGCACGTTGTTGAGCGCCTCCGCGGTGATCCGGTAGACCGCGACCTCGACGGCGGCGGGCAGCGCAGGCAGCGGGTCGGGCTCCAGCCGGGTGCTGACGACGAGGTCGGGGCCGCTGAAGGTCTCGGCGAGCCGGCCGAGCGCGCGGGACAGCCCGTAGTCGCCCAGCGCGGTGGGCCCGAGCCGGTCGGTGATCCGCCGGACCTCCCGGACGGCCGAGGCGAGGTCGTCCGCGACCCGGTCCAGCACACTGGAGTAGAGCGTCGGGTCGTCCACCGCCGCGGCTCCCTGGAGGCGCAGCCGCAGCCCGGCCAGCATCGGGCCGAGTCCGTCGTGGATGTCGCGGCGCAGCTGGCGGCGCTCCTCCTCGCGGGTCGCGACGATCTGCTCACGGCTGGCCCGCAGGTCCTCCGTCAGCTGGAGCGAGGCGACGGCGGGCGCGGCCTGGTCGGCGAGCGAGCGCAGGATGTCGCGGTCGCTGTGGTCGAGCACCCGCTGGCCCTCGCGCGGGGCGACGGTGAGCCGTCCGATCCGGGCGCCGCGGTGGACCAGGGGGAAGGCCTCGCCGCTGCCCGAGAGCTCCCCGACGGCGGCCAGCGACCGTTCACCGCCCCGGGTGGAGACGGTCAACTCCACACCAGGAAGCCGCAGTTCGTCGCCGACGGTGCGGCACAGCACGCCCGGCACCTCCTGCGGGTCGACGGTCTGGCTGACCCGCCCCGCCAGGCTGCGCAGCACCTGGTACGGCTGGGCGCGCGAGCCGTAGTACCAGCGGTCCACGACGCCGGAGGCCCAGCGCACCCCCCGGGGCAGACCGATCGCGAGCAGGAAGACGGCGGCGACCACCGTCAGCGCCCCGAGGCCGTGGCCCGGCATCAGCATGGTGGACAGCACGCAGGCCACCACCACGAACACCACGGCCAGCCCGGCGGCCACCAGCAGGCCGACCAGCACCCTGCGGGCGGCCCGGTCGAGCCGCCAGGACCCGTCCCTGACCACGACGGCGGCCAGGGTGACCGTCCACAGCGCCGAGGTGAGTGCGAACGCGATGTACGAGACCGTGCTCTGGTCGAAGTAGTCGCCGAACTCGGCCCCGCCCCACAGCAGGTACACCCCGAGGGCGATCAGCACGTTCTGTCGGCGCCGCCCGGACACCCCGCGGATGCGGGCGAGCGGGACGAGCACCACCAGGACGGCCAGCGCGACGAACACGGCGAGCTGGGCGTCGTACAGCCGGTCGTTGAGGGCCCCCAGCCACTTCGCGAAGGCGCTGCCGGCGAACGGGTTGGGCTGCCCGAACACGGTGGGCTCGGAGAAGGAGAAGCAGGCCGGGGCCAGCCGCCACAGGCCCACGGCCCCGATCGCCGGCCACCACCGCCTGCTCGGCAGCGTCCCGTACGGCAGCCACAGCGGCAGCGCGTGCCACAACGGGCCGCTGACGGCGTAGCCCGCCGACACCAGGACCACCATGGCCCCGACCACGCCCGGACTTCCCCCCTCCACCCAGAGCGGGGCCTGGGCGGCGAGCGGGACGATCAGCGCCGTCCCGTACACGAGCAGCACCCAGCCGAGCTGGTTGCCGGGCCGGTGGGCGTGCAGCAGCACCCCGCCGGCGACGGCGGCCAGGCCGTAGCCGAGCACCGGCAGGAGGCGGGCGGGCGAGGAGATCCCGGCGACGCCGAGGTGGCTCACCACGTACCCGGCCCACAGGCCGCCGGCCACCAGGCAGAGGAGGGCGCACAGCCCGGCCGCGGTCAGGTGTCGCTCCGCGGGTCCGGACCGCGGCCGCCACCAGGCTCCTCGCGCGCTCTCCGCAGCCATGTCCGCCCTCTCGTCACCGGGCCAGTCCGGATGGTTGAAGACTGCTCCACCCGTTGTCCCGGACGCATGAGGCAGCGGCCCCGTGACCGGCTCAGGATGCGTGCCGCGGCCCGACGACGGCCCGCGCCCACCGGCCGGCCCGGCCGTCAGACCGGCGGGTTGGGATGGGTCAGGCCGCGGTCGTAGGCGAAGATCACGGCCTGGACGCGGTCCCTGGCGGCGATCTTCGACAGCACCCGGCTGACGTGCGTCTTCACGGTCGACTCCGCCAGCACCAGGCGCTGGGCGATCTCGCTGTTGGACCAGCCGTGGGCGATGGCGACCAGGATCTCCCGCTCGCGGTCGGTCAGGGCGTCCAGCCGCGGGTCCGCGGCGGGCGCGGCACCCGGCGGGCGGACCGGCAGGCGGTGGGCGTAGGCGTCGAGCAGCCGCCGGGTGACCGCGGGGGCGACCACGGCGTCCCCCTCGGAGACCGCGCGGATGCCGGCCAGCAGTTCCTCCGGGCGGACGTCCTTGAGCAGGAAGCCGCTGGCCCCGGTGCGCAGCGCGGCGTGCGCGTACTCGTCGAGGTCGAAGGTGGTCAGCACGAGAATGCGGGAGCGCCCGCCGCTGGCGACGATGTGGCGGGTGGCCTCGATGCCGTCCATGCCGGGCATCCGGATGTCCATCAGGACGACGTCGGGGCGCAGGTCGGCGGTCAGCCGGACGGCCTCGCCGCCGTGGGCCGCCTCGCCGACCACCTCGGTGTCGGGCTGGCTCTCCAGCAGCATGCGGAAGCCGTAGCGCTGCAAGGGCTGGTCGTCCACGATGAGGACGGTGGTCACGTCGGGCCGCCTGTCGGGTCGGGGGTGGAAACCGGGCCGGGGACGGAGTCCGGGCCGGGGGCGGAGTCGAGGCCTGGGTCCGGGCCCGGGGTGAGGTGCAGGACGGCCTCGACGGTCCAACCCGTGCCGGGGGCGGGGCCCGCCGTGACGGTGCCGCCGTACAGGGCCGCGCGTTCGCGCATCCCGGCCAGCCCGTGGCCGTACCCGTCCGTGCGCCCGTGCCAGCGGGAACCCCCGGGCGGGCCGGTGTCCGCGACGCGTACCCGCAGCCGCTCGGCGTCGGCGGTCAGGGTCACGTGTGCCCGGGCCTCGGGGCCCGCGTGCTTGAGGGTGTTGGTGAGCGCCTCCTGGACGATGCGGTAGGCCATCAGCTGGACGCCGCGGTCCAGCCGGTCCAGCGCACCGGAGGCCGTGTACACCACCTGGGGGCCGGCGGCACGGATCCGGGCGCACAGCCCGTCGACGTCGGCGATGCCGGGCTGCGGGGTGTAGTCGGCTGCCTGGCCGCCCTGGTCGTGCAGCACGCCGAGCATCCGCCGCAGTTCGCCGAGCGCCTGCCGGCTGGTGTCACCGATCAGCAGCAGCGCCTCCCGGCCGCGTTCGGGGGCGGCCTGCGCCGCGTACGCGCCGCCGTCGGCCAGGGTGACGATGACGGACAGGTTGTGGCCGATGATGTCGTGCATCTCCCGGGCCACCCGGGTGCGTTCGGTGGCGGCGGCGAGCCGGCTGCGCTGGTCGCGCTCGATCTCCAGCCGGGCGGCCCGCTCCCGCAGCCCGGCCAGCTGGGCGCGCCGGACGCGCACCGCGATGCCCAGGGCCACGGCCGCCGTCGCGGCGCTGAACAGGAAGAACAGCGCGTCGCCGACCGGCAGCCCGCCACCGGAGACGGCCACCGCGACCAGGGCGACGGCCACCGCCATGGCCGCGCAGGACCACGCCAGGTGCCGCAGCCGACCGTGCAGCGCCAGGCTGTAGAGGGCGACCAGCAGGGCGGCGTCGGCGCGCAGGCCGACGTCCAGCGACCACTGCAGGACGAACACGGCCATGATCGCGGCGAAGGCCGCCGTGGGCCGGCGGCGGCGCCACAGCAGCGGCAGCACCAGGCCCGCTTGCAGGGCGAGCGTCTGCGGCAGCGGCAGCCGGGCGAGCACGATCCGGTGCTCGCGCGGCCCGCCCTGGGCGTGGGCGGGGAGGAGGTCGGGCAGGCAGAACAGCAGGAAGGCGACGACCACCACCGCGGCGTCGAGCGCCCAGGGGTGGTCACGGTCCGCCTGCCGCAGCCGCTGGTTGAACCGGGCCAGGCGGGCGAGCAGCGGGTGACCGGACAGGGTGTCGGCGGCCACCGTGTCGACGGCCGCTGGGCCGGCGGGCGCGGTGTCGACGGCGCCTGGGCCGGTGGGCGCTGAGCCTGCGACCGCTGGGCCGGCGGCCGCGAACGGGCTCGGGGTGGCGGTGTGCTCGCTCACCGGTGGCACCTCCCTGGTCGGCCGGGCGTCGTGGTCGTGCGGGCGGCGCCGGTTGCTCCCGGCGCCGCGGCGGATGTCCTCGGTACCGAGTCTCTCAGGCGTCACCGGGTCTCTCAGGCATCGGTGCGCACCAGCCGAACGGCCGCCGCGCCGAGGGCGAGGACCGTCCAGCCGAGGAAGACGGCCAGTCCGGCCGTCGGCGAGAGCGTGGCCGAGTCGTGGTGCAGGGCGAACATCGCCTCGCCCGCGTGGCTGGGCAGGTAGGGGCTGAGGTGGCTCTGCCAGGAGCTGGGCAGCAGCGAAGTCAGCCCGGGGACCAGCATCAGCGTGGCCACCAGCACGGCGATGCCGCCGGCCACCGAGCGCAGCAGCGCGCCGAGCGCGACGCCGATCACGCCGACCAGCGCCAGGTAGAGCCCGGCGCCCGCGAGGCCCCGCACCACCCCGGCGTCGGAGAGGGTCATCGCCGCTCGCGTCCCGGAGAGGACCCCGCTGTCGGCGGTGAAGACCGCGAACGCCCCGACGGTGCCCAGCACCAGCGCGATCAGCCCGTACACGGCGGCCTTGGACCAGAGCACCGGCAGTCGGCGCGGCACGGCCGCCAGGGTGGAGCGGATCATGCCGGTCGAGTACTCCCCGGCGGCGACCAGCACGCCGAGGACGCCGAGCGCCAGCTGGGCGAAGTTGGTGCCGAACAGCGACAGGCTCAGCGTGCTCGCGCCCGCGAAGTCCCGGTCCATCGGGCGGCCCGAGGTCATCCGCGACCTGAACTGGTACGCGGCGATCAGCCCGAAGCCGACCAGGAAGAGCAGGGCCAGCCCGAGCGTGATCCAGGTGGAGCGCAGCGACCACAGCTTCGCCCACTCGGAGCGCAGCACCCGCAGCGCCGTCACCTTGTACGCGGGACGCGCCGGCCTCGGGTCGGCGGACGCGGACGCCCGGCTCGATGCGATGGTGGTCATGCCACGCTCCTCGGGCTCTCGGTACCGACGGCGGTGGCGGCAGCTTCGGCGGTGGTGGTGCCGTGGTACTCGACGGCATCGCGGGTCAGGTCCATGAACGCCTCCTCCAGGGAGACCGTCCGGGGGGTGAGCTCGAAGAGGGCGATGCCCTGCCCGGCGGCCGCCAGACCGATCTCGCGGGCGGTGCGCCCGGCGACCAGCAGTTCCTCCGAGCCCGCCCGGCCGGTGACCTCCACACCCGGGCCGGCCAGCGCGGTGCGCAGCCGGGCCGGATCGGCGCTGACCACCTTGACCACGTCCCCGCCGGCCTGGCGGACCAGCTCCTGCACGGTGGTGTCGGCCAGCAGCCGGCCCCGTCCGACGATGATCAGGTGGTCGGCGACCAGGGCCATCTCGCTCATCAGGTGCGAGGACACGAAGACGGTGCGGCCCTCGGCGGCGAGCGAGGTGAGCAGGTTGCGGATCCACAGCACGCCCTCGGGGTCGAGGCCGTTGACCGGCTCGTCCAGCATCACCGTGGCGGGATCGCCGAGCAGCGCCGAGGCGATGCCGAGCCGCTGGCCCATGCCGAGCGAGAACGCCCCGGCACGCTTGCGGGCCACCGACGACAGTCCGGTCAGCTCGACGACCTCGTCGACCCGGCGGCGCGGGATGCCGTGGGTGTGGGCCTGGACCATCAGGTGGTTGAACGCGGAGCGGCCCGGGTGGATCGACTTGGCCTCCAGCAGGGCGCCGACCTCCTGCAGCGGCGCCTCGTGCTCGGCGTAGCGGCGGCCGTTCACCCGCACCGAACCGCCGGTGGGCGCGTCCAGCCCGACGATCATCCGCATCGTGGTGGACTTGCCCGCGCCGTTCGGCCCGAGGAAGCCCGTCACCGTCCCCGGCCGGACCGTGAAGTCCAGCCGGTCCACGGCGGTCTTCTCTCCGTACCGCTTCGTCAGCTGGTGTGCTTCGATCATCGCTCACCTCGGTGCTCCGGAGCCGGTCCGTCCCGGCCGCCCTCGCCTTACACGCTAAGTGCGGAGGCGACTCCGATCCGTGGTACCGGGGGCTGATCATCGACGCGCCCGTAGTACCGCGGTACCACCCCGGCATGGCACGGCGGCAGGTCCGACGGTCGGGCAGCGCCGGACCTGTCGCCTCCTGCGCCCGGTGGTGATGGCCCAGGCCTCGCGCAGGGCACCGGGGAGGCCGCGCCCCGCTCTGGGCGGTCAGCCGTTCGCCGCCAGGACGGCCTGGACCTCCGCCAGCAGGGTCCGGTGCTCCTCGCCGTACGTCGCCACCGCCGCGTGGACCGCGTCGGCGGCGGCCCGCAGCGGGTCCGGTCCGGCCGCGCCGAGCAGGGCGGGCAGAGCCATGTGCGGCTGCGAGAACCGCTGGAAGGGGTCCGGCGGGCCGCCCAGGTAGGTGAGGGTGCCGAACGCCGAGGTCCCGCCGTCCGTTGGCACGGGGAGTACCGACACCGCGTCCGGTTCGAGGGCCTCGTCGCCGAAGGCCACCGCGTCGAAGACCACCACACCGTGGACCACCGGACCCGGCTTGGGCATCGGCTGCGGGGCCCGGGGGTCCACGTGCGGCGGCCGGAAGGGCTCGCGCTCCGGTGGGACGGCCCGGCGGACGGTCCGGCCGGGGACGCGCGGGTCGGTGGCCAGGGTCCGCCAGAGCCGCGCCGGGTCGTCGAAGGGCGGCGGCAGCGGCCGGCCCTCGTCCAGGGCGGTCAGCCCGGCGGCGACCCAGTCGAGGCCGTCCAGGCCGGCCGCTGTGCAGGCGCGCCGGGCGGCGAACCGCGCCACCGCACGCTGGGCCCGCGGGCCGGCGTCGTCCAGGGCGTGCAGCAGGAGGGCGTCGAAGTCCAGCAGGCCCCGCACGTGGCCGGCCACCCGTCGCAGGGCCTCGCTCGGCCGCCGTCCGCCCCACTCCCACAGCTCGGCGGCCTCCCGGTTCTCCCGCTCCAGCCGCTCCTGGGCGAGGCGGGCGCGGAGCTCCTCCGCCGCCTGCTCCTCGGGAGTGGGGGGCGGCGGCAGTTTCCGGACCTCGTCGTGCCAGTACCCGGCGGTCTCCGAGGTCTGCCGCAGGACGCGGGCCGGCTCGGGCGGGGCGGGCCAGAACTGGAGCAGGTAGTGCTCCGCGTGCGGCTCGTCGGGCATCCGGGTGTCGTGCCCGCGCCCCTCGTCGATGCCCCGGGCGCAGTAGCGCACCCGGTGGTCGGTCTCGGCGAGGTCCAGGTCCCAGGCGCCGCCGCCGCCCCACTCCGTCAGGAAGGTCCGTTCGCCGGACGGACGGAAGGAGACCTCGACCACGTCCTCCCAGTCCGGGCCGGGCGGCGGGGCCTGCTCGTGCACCTCGACGGTGAAGCCGACGCTGCCGGTGTGCAACCCCGTGGTCAGCCAGAGGGCCCCGGGAACGGCCGCGCCGCAGAGTCCCACGCACTGGCCCGCGAACGCCTTCGCCCAGTCGGGTCCCGGGTCGTCGGGATCGCTCTCCACGTAGATCTGCCCGTAGTGGACCCAGACCTCGCCGTCGACCGGCCTGCGCACCTTCACGTCGCCCTCCCCCGCGCCCGCCGCCTCCCTCCCCGGAGGCGGCACGGCCCGATCGTAGGCAGTGCCACCGACAGTGGCGGGGCCGCGCCCCGGGAGGCGGGGGGTGCGGCGCCCGCCGATACTGGGCCTGTCCTCGGGCTCCCGTCGTTCGCCCGGAGGGCGGCGACCTCCTGGAGGAACCATGGAGTACGGTCTCGGCGTGCGGCTCGACCGGCCGTTCGGGCAGGCGGTGGAGGCGGTCACGGCCGCGCTCAAGGAGCAGGGCTTCGGCGTCCTGACCACGATCGACGTCCGGGCGACGCTGCGCGAGAAGATCGGCGCCGAGGTCGAGGACTACCTGATCCTCGGCGCCTGCAACCCCGCCCTCGCCCACCGGGCGCTCCGGGCGGACCGCCGGATCGGGCTGCTGCTGCCGTGCAACGTGGTGGTCAGGGCGGACGGCGACGGCACGGTGGTGGAGGCCGTCGACCCGCAGACGATGGTCACCCTGGCCGGGCCGGGGAACGGGCTGGGCGAGGTCGCGGACGAGGCGGCGCGGCGGCTGACCGCCGCCCTGGACGCACTGCGCGGATGAGGAGCAGACCATGACCGCACCCGTCGTCGCCGGCTTCGACGGCTCGCCCGAGAGCCTCGCCGCCACCGAGTGGGCCGCCCACGAGGCCCGGCGCCGTGGCTGCCCGCTCGACCTGCTCGAAGCCTGGCCCTGGCCGCACCGGGACGTGGTCGGCAGCGAGGAGACGTACCGGCACGCCCTGGACCGGCTGGAGCTCCGGGCACAGGAGCTGCGCCCGCTGGCCGGAGCGGGGCCGGTCACCTCGGCCATCGTGTCGACCGACCCGGCCGAGGCGCTGGAGGCCGCCGGGAGCTCGGCCTCGCTGATCGTGCTCGGCTCGCGCGGCCTGGGGGCGGTGCGCGGCTTCCTGGTCGGGTCGGTCAGCCAGGAGGTACTGCGCCGGGCGGGCTGCCCGGTGGTGCTGGTCAGGGCCGAGCCGGTCGAGTCCGACGGCCCGGTGCTGGTGGGCCTCGACCTGGCCCATCCGATGGACGACGTGCTGGCCTACGCCTTCGACGCGGCCGCCCGGCGCGGGGCACCGCTGCGGGTGGTGCACGTCTGGTCGCCGCCGGTCGCCAGCGAGTACATGGCGCTCCAGGCCATCGGCGGGTTGGAGGGCGAGCTGTCCGCCGTCGAGCGGAAGCGTTTCGCGGAACTGCTGGACCCCTGGCGCGAGCGCCGTCCCGAGGTGACGGTGACCGCCGATCTGATCCGCGGCAGCGCGTCCGTCGCCCTGGTGGACGCGGCGGCCGGGGCCCGGCTGCTGGTGGTCGGCCGCCGCATCCGCCGCACCCTGATCGGCGCCCACCTCGGCCCGGTCGCGCACGCCACGATCCACCACGTGCACTGCCCGGTCGCCCTCGTCCCGCACGGCTGACCGGAGCGGCCCGGCGCCGGTGAGCGCTCGGGGCCGGCGCCCGGCGTCGCGATCATCGACTTCCCCCGTTCGGCCCCCGGGGCGGGTGGTGCGGGGCGTACGGTCCGGTGAGGACCGTGACGGGCGTGACAGCCGGCCCCGTCCGTCCACCACCCGGATCACCCAGGTACCCACGGAGGCAGTCACAGTGAAGCGCATCGGCATCATCGGCGTGGGCGAGATCGGCCGGGCCATCGTGACGGGCCTGCGACACGGGGGCGACACCGGGTCCGAGGTGTACCTCTCCCCCCGGGGTGCCCGGACCGCCGCCGAGCTGGCCGAACGCCACGAGGACGTCCGGGTGTGCGGCGACAACCAGGAGGTGGTGGACCGCTCCGACCTGGTGATCCTCGCCCTGCGCCGGCGGGACTGGCGCGAGGCCGTGGCCGGTCTCCGGGTGCCCGCGGACCGGATCGTGGTCAACGTGATCCCCGGCGTGGGCACCGAGGAGCTGCGCCGCGCGCTCGGCACCGACGCGCCGATCACCCACGCCATCCCGCTGCCCCCCATCCGTGAGCGCGGCTCCGTCACGGTGGTGTACCCCTCGCACCCGGACGCGGACGCCTTCTTCGAGCGGCTGGGCGGGGCGCTTCCGGTCGCGGACGAGGCCGCGCTCAACATCATGTCCGCCCTGACCTCGACGCTGACCAGCCACTACGCGTTCCTGAGCACGCTCACCGCGTGGGCCGCCGGCCACGGCATCCCCGCCGAGGACGCCGACCGCTTCGTCCGCGGCGTCTTCCAGGGCGTCGGCCGTTCCCTGGGCGACGAGAGCAGCTCGCTGGAGCGCCTCGCCGCCGACCACGAGACCCCGGGCGGGAGCAACGAGCGCATCCGCACCACCTGGTTCGACCAGGCCAACAGCGCGGCGCTGCGCGGGGCCCTCGACGGACTCCTCGCCGACCTCGGAACCGGCCCCGAAAGCGACACCGGAACCGGGCCCGGGACCGACCGCCGCTGACCCTGAACACCGGAGCCGTCGACCGCCACCGGCGGCGCCGGCTCCGAGATCGGCCTGGTGGAGCCGTATCACGTCCGGCTGACGACCGTTAGCATGACGGGTATGACGCCGATGGTTGGCGTCGGTTCGCACAGATTCCACCGCGGTGTCAAGGAGTTGACGATGAGTCGCGCTTTCCCTCTGTCCCGGACGACCGGTCCCGTATCCGAGGAGGAGCGACGCACCATCCTCGCCGCGCCGGGGTTCGGCAAGTTCTTCACCGACCACATGGCCTCGGCCACCTGGACGCCCGCCGAGGGCTGGCACGACCGCGGGGTCGGCCCGCTGACGCCGTACTCGATGCACCCGAGCGCCGCCGTGCTGCACTACGCCCAGGAGATCTTCGAGGGGCTGAAGGCGTACCGCCACGCCGACGGCGGCGTCTGGCTGTTCCGCCCGGAGTTCAACGCCCGCCGTTTCGCCCGCTCCGCCGAGCGGCTCGCCCTGCCGGTGCTGTCGGAGGAGGACTTCCTCACCAGCGTCGAGGAGCTGGTCCGCGCGGACGAGGCGTGGGTGCCCGATTCCGGTGACGAGAAGAGCCTCTACCTGCGGCCGTTCATGTTCGCCTCGGAGGCCTTCCTCGGCGTCCGGCCCGCCGAGCAGGTCGCCTACTCGGTCATCGCCAGCCCGGCCGGCCCGTACTTCGCCGGCGGGGTCACCGGCATCACGCTGTGGGTCAGCAGCAACTACACCCGCGCCGGGCGGGGCGGCACCGGCGCCGCCAAGTGCGGCGGCAACTACGCCTCCAGCCTGGCCGCCCAGCTGGAGTCCAGGAAGCACGGCTGCGACCAGGTGCTGTTCCTGGACGACACCGGCGGCGAGGGCGACCTGGAGGAGTCCGGCACGATGAACCTGTGCCTGGTCACCTCGGCCGGCGAACTGGTCACCCCCGCCCTCGGCAACATTCTCGACGGGGTGACCAGGGACTCGATCCTGGCCCTGGCCGGGGAGTTCGGGCTGACCTCGGTGGAGCGCCCGGTCACCCTCGCCGAGCTGCGGGCCGGCGCCGCCGACGGCACGGTCACCGAGGTCTTCGCCGCCGGGACGGCCGCGGTGGTCACCCCGATCGTCGGGTTCAAGGGCGAGGGCTACGAGTTCACCATCGGCAACGGCACGCCCGGCAAGCAGACCCTCGCGATCCGCGAGCACATGCTGGACATCCAGTACGGGCGCGCCGAGGACGTCCACGGCTGGATGCGCCGGGTGGTCTGACCGCCCCGGGGGCGGCCCTGCCGGGCCGCCCCACCCCGGTCAGGGCTCGATGCCCCGTCGCGCGAGATCGGCCGCGATGCCGTCCAGGACACCGGCGAGACCCGAGGCGAACAGGGCGTCGAGGTCCCAGGGATCGGCGCCCGCGCGCATCGCGCGGGCGAGCCGGGGGTAGGCCCCGGGTTCGTACAGCGGGTCCTGGACACGGTCCGCCGCCCTCGCCTCCCGCGGCCCGGCCGCCTCCGACTGCCGGGCCGCCTCCGCGTCGCTGACGAGGGTCACCGCCACGCCTTGCACGTACGAGGCGAACATGAACATGTAGCGGAAGGCGTCGGCCGGTTCGAGGTCGAGGCCGTCGAACGAGGCGAAGGCGCTCTCGCTGTCCGCCGCGAGCGCCGGGCTGAAGTACGCGCGGGTCGTCACCATGACCCTCGGCAGGATCCACGGGTGACGGTGGTACAGCTCCCAGTCCCGGTGCGCGGCCCGTTCGAGGCCGTGCCGCCAGTTCCGCGCCGGTGAGCCGGGCAGCGGCACGTCGGCCATCGCCGCCTCCACCATCAGGGTCACCAGGTCGTCCTTGGAGGCCACGTGCCGGTACAGGGACATCGTGCCGGTGCCGAGTTCCGTGGCGACCCTGCGCATCGACAGCGCGTCCAGCCCCGCCGCGTCCGCGACGACGATCCCGGCCCGCACGATGCGCTCGACGGTGAGGTGCGGCGCGCCGTCGTCGCTCCCCCGCACCTCGACCGGGCCCTCCACCCTGCGCGCCCGGTAGGCCCTCGCCTGGCACGCGCGGGAGCAGTAGAGCCTGGGCCGCCCCCGGTCCGCGGGCTCCAGCGTCTTTCCGCAGGACGCGCATGACACGCATGACGCGCCGGTCGGCTGCACGGACATCGGTGAACTCCTTTTCGTCACACTCCAGGCGTGTGTCGAAATCCTAGCCCGTCGACGCGAGCGCGTGCGCGATTCAGGGTGAATTCGCAGGTCAAAAATGCCGTTGTGCCATTCGAGCACATGCGCCTAACCTACCCGTGTCGTTGCGTACAAAGTACGCATCGAGGGTGGTCACATCCGCCCGGACCAACACGGCTCAGGAGAGGGCATGGCTGGAGAAGAGACACGGGCCGGATCCAGGGAGTGGGTCGGCCTCGCCGTCCTGGTGCTGCCCTGCGTCCTGGCGTCCATGGACATGGCCGTCATGTTCATCACGCTTCCGTCCCTGGCGGCCGACCTCGGCCCGAGCAGTTCCGAGCAGCTGTGGATCATGGACGCCTACGGCTTCCTCCTCGCCGGCCTGCTCATCACGATGGGCACGCTCGGTGACCGCTTCGGGCGCCGGCGGGTGCTGCTCACAGGTGCCGCGGCCTTCGGCGTCGCGTCGGTCCTGGCGGCCTGCGCGAGCAGCCCGGGAACACTCGTCGCGGCCCGCGTGCTCCTGGGCATCGCCGGCGCCACGCTGGCACCGTCCACCCTCTCCCTGATCCGGAGCATGTTCCACGACACCGCGCAGCGGGCCACCGCGGTCGGCATCTGGACGACGGGCTTCGCGGGCGGCGCCGTGCTCGGCCCGATCATCGGCGGCCTGCTCCTGGAGCACTTCTGGTGGGGATCGGTCTTCCTGGTCAACGTGCCGGTGATGGTCCTGCTGCTGATCCTCGGCCCGCTGCTGCTCGCCGAGGACCGCGACCCCGCGCCCGGCCGTTTCGACCTGCTCGGCGCCGCCATGTCCCTGGTGGCCGTGCTCGGCGTCATCTACGGCGTCAAGGCCACCGCGGAGCACGGCTTCGGGCCGATCCCCCTGACGTGCTGCGCCGTCGGACTCGCCGTGGGAGCGGCGTTCCTGCGCCGCCAGCACAGGTCCGCGAACCCGATGCTCGACATGGCGCTGTTCCGCACCCGCCGGTTCACCGTCCCCCTGCTCATCGACGCGCTGGCGACGTTCGGGCTGGTCGGCTTCAGCCTGTTCAACTGGCAGTTCATGCAACTCGTCCTGGGCATGGGTCCGCTGGAGTCGGCGCTGTGGTCCCTGCCGACCTTCCTGGTGATGCCCGTGGGCATCGCCCTGGCCACCGCGCTCGCCCCGCGCGTCGGCAAGCACAACGCGGTCGCCGGCGGGCTGCTGGTGGCCACCGCCGGCTACGTCGTGCTGACCCTGCTCCGGGCCGACTCGGGAATCGTCCACCTCGTCGGCGGCATGACCGTCGTCTCGATCGGCATCGGCGCCGTCGCCGCGGTCGTCACCGAGGTGATCCTGTCCGCCGCACCACCGGAGCGGGCCGGAGCGGCCTCCGCCACGGCCGAGACCTCCGCCGAGTTCGGCGGGGCGCTGGGCATCGCGCTCCTGGGCAGCATCGGCACCGCCGTCTACCGTTCCGACCTGGCGGACAAGGCTCCCGACGTCCTCACCTCCGAGCAGCTGGAGGCGGCGAGGAGCACCCTCGGCGGCGCCGTCGAGACCGCCGCCACCCTCCCGGGCGGCACGGCCGACTCCCTGCGGCAGGTGGCCTTCGACGCCTTCGCCCGGGAGGCCCGGATCGCGGCGGTGGTCAGCGCCGTCCTGATGGCGGGCGCGGCGGTCCTGATCGCCACCCTGCTCCGCGGCGCGGGCACCCGGCCCGAGCCCGGGGCCCCCCGATCCGCGGCGGAGCGGGACGGCGGGACCCCTGCGGGCGACCGGCGTTCCCGGGCCGCCTCGTCCTGAGCGACACGCTCAGGCCGGGGTCGGCCCCGGGCCGACGTGCCCGGACGGCAGGTCGGCCCCCTCGGGGACGACGACCTCGCGCTTGAGGATCTTCCCGGTCGGCCCCTTGGGCAGCGCGTCGGCCGTCCAGACCAGCCGCGGGTACTTGTACGGGGCCACCCGCTCCCGGACGAAGTCGCGGATCTCCTCGGGGGTGGCCGTCGCGCCCGCGCGCAGCACCACGGCGGCGGCCACCTCCTGGCCCCGGGTGGGGTGGGGGACACCGATCACCGTGGCCTCGGCCACGGCCGGGTGCTCGTACAGCACGTCCTCCACCTCCCTCGGGTAGACGTTGAAGCCGCCCCGGATGATGACGTCCTTGCGGCGGTCCACGATGCGGAAGTCGCCGCGCTCGTCGCGGGTGCCGAGGTCTCCGGTGTGCAGCCAGCCGTCCCGGACGGTCTGCTCGGTGGTGTCCGGCCGGCGCCAGTAGCCCTTCATCACGTTGTGGCCCTTGATCACCACCTCGCCGACGGTGCCGTCCGGCACCTCCTTGCCGGACTCGTCGACGATCCGCATCCGCACCCCCTCGATCGGGATGCCGATGGTGCCGGCGACCCGCTCCCGGTCGCTGCGGTTGATGCAGGCCAGTGGCGAGGACTCGGACAGCCCGTAGCCCTCCAGCACGACGCAGCCGAAGTTCGCCTCGAAGCCGCGCAGCACCTCCGGCGGCGTCGGCGCGCCGCCGCACAGGCCCACCCGGAGCGAGGAGACGTCGTACTCGACGCGCCGCGGGTGGTCGAGCATCAGGGTGTACATGGTCGGGACGCCGAGGAAGACGCTCACCCCGTCGCGCTGGATCACCGCGAGCGCGGCGAGCGGGTCGAAGCGCGGCACCAGGGTCAGGCAGGCCCCGACGGAGACCGCGCAGTTGAGGCCGATCACCTGGCCGAAGGAGTGGAACAACGGCAGTCCGCCGAAGATCACGTCCCGCTCGGCCAGGCCCAGCACCCGCGCGCCGGCCCGGACGTTGGACACGATGTTGCGGTGGGTCAGCTCGGCGCCCTTGGGCGCCCCGGTGGTGCCGGAGGTGTAGAGGATGACCGCGGTGTCCGCTCCCCCGCGTCCCGCGGTGCGCGGCGGGCGGGCCGGCCGGCCGGCGAGCGCCGCGGCGAGGGCGGCCGGCTCGACGGCGACCAGCCGGGTCCCGGTGCGCCGCGCGCCCTCGACCGCCTGCTCGGCGCCCGCGTGCCAGGCGAGCAGCACGGCGGCCTCGGCGTCGGCGAGGCAGTGCTCGATCTCGCGGGCCTTCAGCAGCGGGTTCATCGGCACGACCACGGCCCCGGCCCGCAGGATGCCGTAGTACAGCACCGCGAAGTCCGGCACGTTGGGCAGCAGCAGGGCCACCCGGTCGCCGGGCGCGACGCCGAGGGAGGCCAGCCAGTGCGCGGCCCGGGCGCTGCGGGCGTCCAGGGCGGCGAAGGTCAGCACCTCCTCGTCGAGCCGGAGGGCGGGGCGCTCCGGGCACCGCGCGGCCGTCGCGGTGAGCAGGTCGGGGACACCGTACGGCAGGTCGGTGCTGCTGCCGGGCGGGGCGGGGACGACGGACATGCGGGCGCTCCTCGGTCTGGTCCCTGAACGGTCGAGTCCCTATGCGGTCGGGCGGACGCCGCCGTACGGAGCGGTGTCCGCCCCTGCTCCGGCGGCCGTGGCCTCGCCCGCGGCCGTGGCTGTGGCCGTGGCTGTGGCCGTGGCTGTGCCTGTGGCCGTGGCTGTGCCTGTGGCCGTGGCGAGCAGCCAGGGGGCGATCCGCGCCACCAGCCCACGGTTGTGCCGGATCCAGCGGAAGTGGTCCAGCGGGCGGCCGTCCGCCTGCTCGGCGGTGTAGCTCCAGCGTTCCACTCGCGCCGAGGACAGCTTGGCGCACAGGTGCTCGACGGCGCGCGGCGGCGCGAGCTCGTCGCCCTGCACGTCCACCGCCAGCACCGGCAGGTCCACCTCGGCCAGCGCCCGTTCGTAGTCGGTGACCGCGCCGCGCACCCGGTAGCGGCCGGTGCGCATCTGCCGCGCCCAGTCCCGCATCAGCCGGGGCGCCTCGCGGCCGCCGAAGCCGAACCGCTCGCCCGGCCAGTGGCCGACCGCCGCCGAGGCCACCACCGAGAACTGGCTCAGCGCCAGCCGCCGCAGGCCCGCCCGCACCCCGAACGTCCGGTACCAGGCCGACCCGCTGGCCACCAGCACCACCCCGGCGACCCGGGGCCGGAACACCCCGCAGTGCACCAGGCCCAGCTGCCCGCCGAGGCTGTGCCCGAGCAGCAGGCGCGGCGCGCCGGGGAAGGCCCCGGCCACCGCGTCGAGCACCGCCCCGAAGTCGTGCTCGACCAGCTCGCGGAAGCCGAAGGAGACCCCGCGCCCGGGTACCGGCCCGCTCTCGCCGTGGCCGCGCAGGTCACAGGTGGCCACGCTGAGGCCGGCCGCGTGCAGCGCGCGGACCAGCGGGGTGTAGTGCCGGGCGGCCGTCCCCATCGCCGGCAGGACGACCACCACCGGGGCGGCCGGCTCGGGCCTGGCCAGCGCCCGTACGGTGATCCCGGCACCGTCCGGCGCGGCGATCTCGGCGATCACCGGGAACCGCGCGGTCCTCACCGCTCCTCCGCCGGTCCGGCCCCGGCGCCCGGCCGCCAGCCGATCACCCCGGCGCCCCAGGTGATGCCCGCGCCGAACGCGGCGAGCCCGAGCAGCTTCGGGCCGTCCAGCAGGCCCTCCTCGCGGGCGTGGGTCAGGCCCAGCGGGATCGAGGCCGCGGAGGTGTTGGCGACCCGGTGGACGTTCAGGTACAGCCGCTCCGGCGGCAGCCCCACCTCCTTGCCGACCGCCCGGACGATCCGGGCGTTGGCCTGGTGGGCGACGAACAGGTCGAGGTCCTCGCAGGTCAGGCCGCGCCGGGCGAGCACCTCGCGGGTGGCGTCGGACATCTTCTCCACCGCGTGGTCGAACACCTCCCGGCCGTCCATCCGCAGCTTGCGGTCGTCCCGGTCCGCGTAGAGCAGCGGGATCTGCTCGCCGTCGCTGCCGAGCGAGAAGCACGGCTCCGGCGCGCCGGGCACGTCGGCGACCACCGCGGCGCCGGCGCCGTCGGCCAGCAGCACGGCGGTGCCGCGGTCCTCGTGGTCGGTGATCCTGGTCAGCGCGTCGGCGCCGCAGACCAGGACCGCACCGGCCCGGCCGGTCTCGATCAGCGCGGCGGCGTGGTCCAGCCCGTAGACGAAGCCGGCGCAGGCCGCGTGCAGGTCGAAGGCGGCGGCCTGCGGCATGCCGAGCCTGGCGGCGACCTCCACCGACACCCCGGGCGTGACCCGGTCCGGTGTGATGGTGGCGACCAGCACGTGCCGGATGCTCGCGGCGGAGCGCCCCGAAGCCCGCAGCGCCTGCTCGGCGGCGGCCACCACGAGGTCGGCGAGCCGGCCCTCCGGTGGCAGGAAGCGGCGCTCCTGGATGCCGGTCCGCTTGACGATCCACTCCGGGGAGGCGCCGATCCGCTCGAAGTACTCGTTGGGGACGACGCGTTCGGGCAGGGCCGCGCCCACGCCGACGATGGCCGCCGTCATGCCGGGCCCCCTTCGGCGAAGGCCGGGCCGGTGCCCATCCGGACGGCGTGCATCCCGCCGTCGGCGTGCAGGATCTCCCCGCTGACGGTCACCGCCAGGTCGGAGAGCAGGAACAGCACGGGACCGACCACCACCGCGGGGTCGGTGCGGTCCCAGCCGAGCGGGGCCTCGGCCTGCCAGCGGTCGGCGATCCGGTCGAAGGTGCTGATCGCCTGACCGGCGACGGTCTCCACCGGGCCGGCCGCCACCAGGTTGACCCGGATGCCGGACGGGCCGAGGTACATCGCCAGGTACCGGCAGACCGCTCCGAGGGCCGCCTTGCTGACGCCCATCCAGTCGTAGCCGGCCCAGGCGCCGGTGGCGTCGAAGTCCAGTCCGACGACGCTGCCGCGCCGCCCGCCCGCGCTCAGCAGCGGGGCCAGCGCGGTGGCCAGCGAGTGCAGCGAGACGGCGGCGGTGTGCAGGGCGGTTCCGGCGGCCTCCGGCGGGGTGGTGAGGAAGTGGCCGCTCAGCGCGGTCTGCGGGGCGGCGGCGACCGCGTGCAGCACGCCGTCGACCCCGCCCCAGCGCTGTTCCAGTTCCTCGACCAGCCGGGCGAAGTCCTCGGGCCTGGTGACGTCCAGCTCCAGCACCTCGGCCGGCCCGGGCAGCACGCTCGCCGCCTTCTCGGTGATCCGCCGGGCCCGGCCGAAGCCGGTCAGCAGCACCTCGGCGCCCGCCTCCTGGAGCGCCCTGGCGGTGTGCCAGGCGATGGAGTCCTCGTTGAGCACCCCGGTGATCAGATAGCGGCGTCCGTGGAAGCCGAGCATCACTCCTGGCCTTTCGTCGTACCGGGACTCGTACCGGAGTTCGTGTCGGAACTCGTACCCGAGCTCATACCGGCACCGGCGGCCGCCGCCAGCACCAGGGCCGCGTTGTGCCCGCCGAACCCGAAGGAGGTGGAGAGCCCGACCCGGCGGCCGCCGGGCAGGGTGGCGGGGGCGAGCGGGGTGGCGCCGCGGATCAGGTTCAGCCGACCGAGCTTCTCGTCCGGCTCGCGCAGCCCGACGGTGGGCGGCGCGGTGGCGTGGCGCAGCGCCTGCACCGTGGCGATGGCCTCCACCGCGCCGGCCGCACCGAAGAGGTGGCCGGTGCAGGACTTGGTGGAGGACAGCGGGACCTCCTCCAGGACCGGTCCGAGGGCCAGCCGCAGCGCCTCGCACTCCGACCGGTCGTTGAGGACGGTGCCGGTGCCGTGCGCGTTGAGGTAGCCGAGCTGCCCCGGGGTGACGCCGGCCGCTTCGAGCGCCAGGGTGACGGCCCGGGCGGCGGGTTCGCCGCTCGGGTGGGGGGCGGTGAGGTGGTGGGCGTCGCAGGTGGCGCCGTAGCCGAGCACCTCGCCGAGCACGGTGGCGCCCCTGGCGGCGGCGCCGGCCTCCGTCTCCAGGACCAGGATCCCGGCGCCCTCGCCGATCAGCAGGCCGTCGCGGTCGCGGTCGAAGGGCACCGACCGGCCGCTCTCGGAGAGCGCCCCCGCCGTCCTGAAGGCCGCCCGCACCAGTGCGGAGGTGGAGGCCTCGGCGCCGCCGACCACCACCGCGTCGGCCGCGCCGGCCGCGAGCAGCAGCAGCGCGGTGCCGATCGCCTGGGTCGCGCTGCTGCACGCCGAGGCCAGGCAGAGCGCCTCGCCCCGGAAGCCGTACTGCTGGGCGATCTGCGAGGCCGCGGCGTTGGCCATCATCGCGGGCACCATGAGCGGGGAGACGAACTCCCCGCCCTGCTCCCGCAGCACCTCGGCCTGGCTCTCGAAGCTCGCCGTCCCGCCGAGCGCGCAGCCCACCACGCAGGCGATCCGCTCGGCGGGGTAGGGCGCCTGGCCGTCCGTCCACCCCGCCTGGGCCAGGGCCTCGGCGGCGGCCACCAGCGCGAGCTGGGTGAAGCGGTCGGTGCGGCGGACCTGCTGGCGCGACAGGTGGTCGGCCGGCCGGAAGTCCCGGCACAGCCCGAGCCCGTCGGCGAGCCCGCTCTCGCCGGCCACCGCCCGCCGGTGCAGCGCCTCGGCGCCCACGCCCAGCGGGGTCACCGCGCCCAGGCCCGTGACGACGGCCCTGGGCCTCACTCCAGCCCGGCCTTGCGGCGGCACAGGGCGAGCACCTCGCCGACGGTGTAGAGCTGGTCGAAGTCCTTCGGCTTCACCGGGATGCCGAGCTGCTTGCGGATGGACTGGCTGAGTTCGACCATGTCGAGCGAGTCGATCTCCAGCTCGTCCAGGGCGGCGTCGTCGACGATGCCCTCGCGTTCGACGCCGAGGTCCACCAGGGCGTCGACGACGAAGTTCTCGATGGCGGTGCGGTCCAGTGTGTCGGGCATGACTCTCCTCCACCGCGCGGGGCGGCGCTGCGTCAGGGGCGGTGCGTCAGGTGCGGTGCGCAAGGTGCGGTGCGTCAGGGGCACTGCGGCACGGGCGGTCTGCGGGCGGCCTCGGGGCCGGCGGGCTCAGGCCGTGGTGCCGGCCTTGGCGGCGTGGTACGGCGCCCAGTGCCACTGCCGCCAGTAGCTCTCGGCGATGTCCAGCCACTGCTCCAGCCGGGCGGCGTCGTCCAGGAAGCGGTTGGCGCTGACCACCAGCCAGCTGTAGACCGCCTGGCTGTCGCGGCAGCCGCCGCAGTCGCCCGAGGTGCAGCAGAACTGGAGCGACTCGTAGTCGGCGCCCCAGACGTTGAAGCCGGGGATCACCGGGTTGCCGTTGGCGACGCGGTCCTCGTGCTCGGGGGCGTCGACGCTGAGGCTGGGGCAGACGTCGTAGCCGAACCGGCCGCCCCAGTGCGTCCGGCCGGTCACCAGGGTCCGGATGAAGTACGGGTGGCTCACCACCGTGTCCGGGTACAGCTCCTTGACCCGCAGCGCCTCGTCCAGCACCCGCTGCTCGTTGGCGATCTTCAGCGGGGTCTCGGTGCCGTGCTCGCTGTAGAAGTTGAAGGTGACGATGTTGCCGTTCTCGGCGATCTTCCGCACGGTGGGCTCGATGTGCTGGACCCCGGCCTCGGCGAGCGCGTAGATGAACAGCACCCGCTGGTCGTCCTTGTAGTGCGAGAGCGCGGTGTCGAACAGGCCGGTGAACTTGGAACCGTTGACCCGGATCGCGCGCAGGTCGTCGTCGAGCGTGCCGCCGCCGAAGATGCTGACCGCGATGGCGATCTTCTCGAAGCCCTGCTTGGGCATCGGGCGCAGGCCGTTGGTGGAGATGGTGATGTGCGGCAGCTGTTCGACGAAGGCCTCGACCCGGCGCGGGACGAGGGTGGGCTCGCCGCCGATCAGGGTCGCCTGGTTGACGCCGTCGTCGGCCAGCTTGCGGGCGAAGGCCCGGATCCGGTCAAGGTCCGACAGTTCCTTGACGGCCGTGTCGAAGCCGCCCTCGAAGTACCAGCAGCCCTTGCAGCGGATGTTGCAGGTGTTGGTGAGGTGCACCTCGCAGGAGCGGACCTCGCGCCCCAGCCGGCGCAGCCGGTGCAGGCGTTCGGCCAGGTCGGGCCGGTCCGCGATGAGTTCGGCGGTGCGGGCCTTGGCCTCGCGCCGGCTCAGCGGGCGCTGTTCTATGCTGACGGGTGTTGCCATGGCGGTGGGCTCCTCGGGAGTCGCGGGATCGGCGTGCTGCTGCTCCCGCTACTCCGGGAGGCGCAGGCCCAGGTTCTTGACGCGCGGCGTGACCTTCTCGCGCCACAGATCGCAGGCCTCTCCGTTGGTGGTCTGGCGCAGCCCGAAGCGGACGGCCAGCTTGGCGCGTTCGGAGCGCGGGCTGCCGAAGATCCGGACGAAGGTCGGCCACAGCCGGTCCAGGGCCTCCTGGAGCTGCTCGCGGCCGTCGTCGGTGGCGGCGAGGTTGCGGCAGACCCGGGCGCCGTGGGCGATGTGCACCTTCTCGTCGAGAATGATCGTGCGCACCGCGTCCGCCCAGGGCCGGTAACTGCTCTGCGCGAATTCGGAGATCATCACCATGGCGGTCTCCTCTCCGATGTAGGAGAAGATTCCGCGCTCGGCCCAGGTGGTGCAGTTGTGGAACTCCTGGGCGCGGAACAGGTTCCGCTCGGCCAGGGTCTGCGACTCCATGTAGGTGGTGTCCACGCCGATCTCGGCGAGGACCCGCTTTCCGATCTTGTAGTGGTCGTACTCCTCGGCGGCGCGCTCGGCGCACACCTGCCGCTCCTCGGCGTCGGGAGCCAGCGGCAGGAAGACCTGCACGTAGTCGTCCCCGCCGGAGAGTTCCCCCTCGGTGTTGACGACCATGCCGCGGATCGCGATCTCCCGGTACTCCTCCGGCATCGCCAGGAACTCGCCGGGAGTACGGACCACCACCGCCTCGTCGTCCAGGATGGAAATCCCCATGACGCAACACCCCGTTTCCGAAGCAGGAATCGATAGAAACGTGAACGACCGGGGGCCGCTCCGCCGCGGCCCTCCGTGACGACCACAGGAATGGGACGCCGCCCCCGGCGGCCTGCGGAGTCCGGCACTCCGCGAACTTCCTCGGAGCGTAGGGGCTGGTTTTTGCGAGGAACAAGGTCCCTGGCGAATCATGCCGCCCCGATTCGGCCATCGAACGCTTCCGGCCGCCCGGTGACGATCTTCCCGACATCCTCCGGACATGCGCAATTATCCTTCCCGTAACGGATCTTGACGGCTGACCAGGGGAATCGAAGCTGGCCGGATCCAGGCCTGGACCGCGCCCGGCGCACCGCCGGACCGACCGTTACGCTGAGGCCCATGACCACCGACTCGAACACGGCGGTCGCCACCGTCGACGTCCTGCTGGGCCCCGATCAGCTCAATGACCTGATCATCGGTCAGTTTCCCGACTACACCGCCTGCCGGGTCGTGGAGGCGGACGGCCGCACCCTGACCATGGCGGTGGACGGCGACCTCCTGCGCACCCGCCCGGGCGGCACCGTCTCGGGCCCGGAGCAGGCCGGCCTGTGCGACCTGGCCGCGTTCCTCCTGATCAACTCCCGGCTCGGGCCCACCCTGATGGCGCTGACCAGTTCCCTTCAGATCAGCTTCCTCAGCCGGCCGCGGCCGGGAACGCTGCGGGTGCACGCCAGGACGGCCAAGTTCGGGCGCCGGCTGTGCGTGGTGCTGGCCGAACTGCTGGACGCCGACGAGGCCTTGGTGGCCACCGCCACGCTGACCTACGCGATCCCGCCGGCCCGCACCGGGACGGCCTGACGGCGCCTCTCACACGTCACCCCGTCCTGGGTCGCCAATCGGCCAGGTTGGCGTGAAACATGACAGCGAGTCGGCCGGACGGTGGCCTTTCGGACAGTAAGCGATCTCGGCATTGATCTCCCCTCCACTCCCCCTCTACATTTCGGCGCAATATCACACGGAACTGCCATGACAGCGTGCCGAGGGGATTGACGGTGCAGGACACCACAGTTGAAGCACCGCACCGGGTCGAGAACAAGCTCCCCCGGGTGTTCTACCGGCTGGCGGCGGGCGATGCCCTGTCCACCTACGGGAGCCAGCTCAACATGGTCGCCCTGAGCCTGTTCGCGTACGAGGCCTCGGGAAACGCGCTCGGCACCGCCGGGTTCCTGGTCCTGCGGCTGACCGGCGGCTTCAGCGGCGGGCTGGTCGCCGGGCGCCTGGTGTCCCGGCTGGAGCGCCGGCGGCTGATGACGGCATGCTCCCTGGCCCAGGCGGTGGCGCTGGTCGTGGTGGCCCTCGCCCCCACCTCGGCGCGCATCCCGGTGCTCTACCCGCTCGCCCTGGTCCTCGGCGGCGCGGCCGCGGTGAACGCCGTCGCGCTGCGGACCAGCATCCCCGAGATGGTCGGCTCCGGACGCCGGGCCCACGCCAACAGCCTGATGGCGACCTGCCGTTCGACCGCGATGGTGATGGGCTTCGCCTCCGCCGGCGTGGTGGTGGCCTGGTCCGGGTTCCGCGCGGCGCTGCTCATCGACGCGACCAGCTTCGTGCTGTACGCGGCGCTGGTGATCCGGCTGCCGCTGCCCACCCGGGCCGCGCCCGCCGAGGTCGCGGAACCGGACGGATCCGCGGCCAAGCCGGAAGGGCCCGCGGCCGCGCCGAAGCGTTTCGGACAACGGTGGCAGGCCCTGGTCGTCCTGCGGGCCGCGCCCGTGGTGGGCGCCATGGCCGGAATCAGGCTGCTGGACGCCTTCGGCTCGGCCGCCCACAACATCAGCCTGCCGGTCTTCGCCAACGAGTCCTCCCCCGGCAACCCGGCCGCCCTGCTCGGCACCTTCTGGGCCACCTGGGCGATCGGCAACCTGAGCGCCCAGCAGCTGGTCACCCGGCTCATGCTGCGCCGGGGCATCGAGCCCGGCGAACGCGGCTTCGCGCTGGGCACCATCCTGATGTCCGCCTCCTTCATCCTGGTCTTCACCGACCTCCCGCTGCCGCTCTTCCTGCTGGTCGCGATCTGCGCCGGACTCGGCGACGGCTTCACCGAGATCTCGTACACCACCCGCATCCAGGCCCTGACCGACGACCGGCGCGGCCAGGCCTTCGGCATCCTCACCTCCGCCGAGAACGTCGGCATGGGCACCGGGATGCTGCTGAGCGGATCGCTGCTGGCGCTGCTCAGCCCGCTCACCGTGGTCGGCGTCTCGCACGCCGTCCCGATCGTGCTGGCGCTCGCCTTCCTGGTGCTGATCGCCCGGACCCGCCGCTCCCTGGGCTCCCCGGCGCCGAACGCCACCGCGTCCGACTGAACGGCCCGGCACCGGACGCCACCGCGTCCGGCCGCCCCCGTTCCGAACGAGTCACCGAACAAGTCACCGCCCGAGTCACCGCCCGAGTCACCGAACGGCCCGCACCACTTCGCGGTACCCCCGCGCCGTACACGACACCCCTCCGCTCCCACCTCCCTGCCCCGGGGCGGCCCTCTCCCGCGCCCCTGCACCGATCCGAAAGGTGCCGAACCTCATGAGCCCCACCGGTCCCGACCACGGCCGGCTGCGCGCCCTGGAAGCCCGGCTGCTGCTCCATCCCGAGATCGCCGACTGCGCGCTGCTGCCCCTCCACCGCGACAGCGGCCGTCCCGGCCTGCTCGCCTACCTGGTGCCCGCCGCCGACGGCGATCCCGAGGCCCTGCGCCGCCGGGCCGCCGCCGTGCTGCTGGACGCCGACCCGAGCGCCGAGCTGCACCTCCTGGACGGCATCGTCCGCACCCCCGAGGGCGAGCCCGACCCGGCCGCCCTGGCCGCCGCGCTCGCCCGGCCGCCCGCCGGCCCCGGCCCCGCCCTCCGCCACCTGAGCGAACTCACCGAGCACTGGCGGCCGTTCGGGGAGGCGTCGGCACCGCCCGGAGCCGCCCCCGAGCAGCCCGCCGCCGCGCCCGCGGGCCCCGGCGTCGAGGCCGTCGGCATCCCGCTGCCCGCGCCCGCACCGGACGCGCCCCGGACCCTGCCCGAGGCACTGCTGCGCGCCGCCGAGCTGCACCCCGACCGCGGCCTGCACCTGGTCAGGGCGGACGGCGGCACGACCCGTGTGACGTACCGCCTGCTGCTCGCCCGCTCCCGGGAGATCCTGGCCACCCTGGCCGCCGCCGGGCTGCGGGCCGGGGACCGGGTGATCCTCCAGCTGCCGGACCCGGAGTTCTA
This sequence comes from Kitasatospora sp. NPDC091335, assembly GCF_044757205.1. Taxonomy (NCBI): domain Bacteria; kingdom Bacillati; phylum Actinomycetota; class Actinomycetes; order Kitasatosporales; family Streptomycetaceae; genus Kitasatospora; species Kitasatospora sp. NPDC091335. The sequence goes on from NZ_JBIVUM010000003.1 coordinate 105,632, forward strand.
CTTCCCGACCCTGTGGGCCTGCCTGCTGGGCGGGATGCAGCCGGTCACGGTGGCCCGCCCGCCGGACTACCACGAGCGCAACCCCGTCCTGGAGAAGCTCTGGGCCGCCTGGCAGACCCTGGAGGAGCCGCCGGTACTCGCCTGCGGTCCCGCGGTGGACGGCCTCGGGCGGCTCGGGGAGCTGTACCCGGCGCCCGGCCTGCGGGTGATCGCGGTCGACCGGCCCGCCGAGAGCGACCTGGCACCCACCCCCGACCAGGCGCCCGCCGCCCGGGAGCACGCCGCCGCCCCCGCCGACGTCGCGATCCTCCAGCTGTCCTCCGGCAGCACCGGACGCTCCAAGGCGGTGCAGATCACCCACCGCGGCATCCTGGAGTACGTGGCCGGCGCCGTCGCCCACGGCTGCGACCCGGCCGACACCACCGTCAACTGGCTGCCCCTGGACCACGTCGCCGGGCTGCTGATGTTCCACCTGCGCGACGTGGTGCTGGCCGCCGACCAGGTGCAGGTGCCCACCGAGCTGGTGCTCGCCGACCCGCTGATCTGGCTGGACGCGCTGGAGCGCCACCGGGCGGCGCACTCCTGGTCGCCCAACTTCGGCTTCCGGCTGGTCGCCGAGGCGGTCAGGGCCGCCGGGCCCGGCCGCCACTGGGACCTGTCCGCGCTCAAGTCGCTGATCAACGCCGGGGAGCAGTGCACCGAGGCGGTGCTGGACGAGTTCCTGGCCACCACCGCCCCGTTCGGCGTCCGCCCCGAACACCTGCTGCTCGGCTGGGGCATGGCCGAGACCTGCACGGTGATCACCTACAAGCGCTACCACGAGGACGGCGCCCGCCGCCTGGTGCGCACCGACTCGCTGACCGGCCGGCTGGAGCCCGCCGACCCGGACTCGGCCGAGCGCGGAACCGGCTTCCTCAGCATGGGACGGCCCGCGCCCGGCTCCCGGATGCGGGTGGCCGACGACGAGGGACGGGCGCTGCCCGAGCACTGGGTCGGCCGGCTCCAGGTGCACTCGGGCCGGGTGACCCCCGGCTACCTGAACAACCCGGCCGCCAACCAGGAGGCCTTCGTCGGCGACGACTGGTTCGACACCGGGGACCTGGCCTTCCTGGCCGACGGCGAGGTGATCCTCACCGGCCGTCGCAAGGAGATCATCATCGTCAACGGCGTCCACTACTTCTGCCACGAGCTGGAGGACGTGGTCGCCTCGGTGGCGGGGGTGCGCTCCGGGCACGTCGCGGCCTTCGGGGTGCCGGACGAACGCACCGGCACCGAGCAGCTGGTGATCGCCTACGTCCCCGCCGACCCGGACGCCCCCGCGGCGCCCGTCGCCGCCGAGGTGCGGCAGCTGCTGGCGGCCCGCCGGCAGCCCGCGCCCGCCCTGGTGCTCCCCGTCCCGGCGGCCGACTTCCCACGCACCACCAGCGGCAAGATCCAGCGCACCGCGCTGCGCCTCCGGCTGCTGGGCGGCGAACTCGACGAGCACATCGTGGCGTTGGACCTGGCCGAGGCCAACTCCAGGACCCTGCCCGACTGCGTGCGGCAGCTCGCCTGGGAGCCGCGCCCGGTTCCCGGGGCCCCGGCGGCCCCACTGGCCGAGGAATCGATCCTGCTGCTCGGGCCCACCGGCCCCGGCACCCTCACCGGGGCCCTGGCCGCCGCCCTGCCGAACGCCTCGGTGCTGGACCAGCCGCCGACCGCCGACCCCGAGGACTGGCTGCGAGTCCTCGGCGAGCGGACGGCCGACCGGCTGGTCTACCTGTGGAGCGCGACCGCCGACGAGGCGGCCACCCCGGCCCACGAGGCGCTGCTCGCCCTGCTGCGGACGCTCCCGACCCTGACGCCCGTCCGCGAACTGGTCACCGTCAGCACCGGACTGCACGCCGTGCTCCCCGGTGAACTCCCCCGGCCGCGGGCGGCCCTGACCGCCGCGCTGACCGCCGGAGCACGCGCCGAGCACCTGGTGCCCGAGGCCCGGCACGTCGACCTCCCGGACGGCGCACCGGCCGCCGACCAGGCCGCCGCACTGCTCGCCCTGCTGGCCGCACCGCGCCCCGAGCCGGAGTGCGCCTGGCGTGCCGGCCGCCCCTGGGTCCCCCGGCTGGCACCGGCCGAGAACGGCCCCGGACCGGACGGGGCCGGCTGCTCCGTACTCAGCCCCGGCGCCCGCTACCTGGTCACCGGCGGCCTCGGCGGGATCGCCGCCGAGCTGCTGCCCGGACTGCTCCGCGACCACGGCTGCCGGCTGCTGATCGTCGGCCGCAGCGACCTGGACGCCCCGACCGCCGAGGCGGCCGAGCGCCGCGCCGCACTGCGCCGGCTGGCCGCCCAGGGCGGCCGGGTCAGCTATCGCCAGGCCGATGTGACGGACAGCCGGCAGCTCGCCGAGGCGGTCGCCGAGGCCGAGCGGGAGTGGCAGGCGCCGCTGGACGGCGTGCTCCACCTGGCCGGCGCCTACCGGCTCGGGCTGCTCTCCGACACCGGCACCGAGGACTGGCGCGACGCCGTCCGGACCAAGACCGAGGGCACCGACCACCTCGTCGAGCTGGTCCGGCAACGGCCCGGCGCGCAGCTCGTCGCCTTCTCCTCGATGATCGGCATCCAGGAGGCGGTCGGCTCCACCGCGTACGCCGCCGCCAACCGGTACCTGGAGAGCGCCGTCGAACGGCTGCGCCGGGAGACCGGCGCTCCGGCCTGGACGATCTCCTGGGGCCTGTGGACCGGGGTCGGCATGAACCGCGACACCGAGAACGAGCGGGCCGCCGCCGGTCGGGGCATCGCGGTGCTGAGCGCCGCGCACGGCCGCCGGATTGCCACCCTGCTGCTGGCCGGCGCCCCCGGCCACCGGTACGCCGGGCCCGACCCGGTCTCGCCCGCCGCCCGGCGCCGCCTGCTCGCCACCGCGCCGCGCCCGGTCGTCGCCGCCGCCGCACCTTCCGCGTCGGCATCCTCCACCACGGCGTCTTCCACCACGGCGTCTTCCATCACGGCGTCTTCCATCACGGCGCCGGGGACCGGGCCCGCCGTACGGCCCGTCGCCGCACCGGCCGGCGGCCCCGTCGACCCCGGGCTGCGCAGGCTGGTCCTGGACGCCTTCGAATCGGTCCTCGACACCCCGCTCGACCCGGGCCGTCCGCTCGCCGAACTCGGCATCGGCTCCCTCCAGTTGATGCGGGTGCACGGAGCCCTCGCCGCCGCGCTGCCGACACCCCCCGCGCCCACCGAGCTGTTCCGCCACCCCACCGTGGACGCCCTGGTCGCGTACCTGGCCGCCGGGCCCGTCACCGCCGCCGCCCCCCTCGCCCCCGCGGCCGCGGGCCCCGGCGACGACCGCCGGGTGGCGATCGTCGGCCTGGCCCTGCGCCTGCCCGGCGCCGACACCCCCGAGCAGTACTGGCGGAACATCGTCGAGGGCGTCCGCAGCACCACCCGGTTCACCGAGGAGGAGCTGGCCGATGCCGGACTGCGCCCCGAGGAGTACCGCCACCCGGACTTCGTCCCGGTCACCGGGGCGCTCACCGGCATCGACCACTTCGACGCCGAGGCGTTCGGCATCAGCGGCACCGAGGCCGCCCTGATGGACCCGCAGCAGCGCCTGCTGCTGGAGATCTGCCGGCAGGCGCTGGAGGACGGCGGGTACGACGCGCCCGACACGGACCGCAGGATCGGGGTCTTCGCCGGCACCGGGATGACCCTGTACGCGCTGCGCAACTACTACCAGCACACCCTGGCCGCCACCGCCGACCCGGCCGAACCGGTGGCCGCCCTCCAGACCGCGATCGGCAACCAGGCGGACTTCGCCGCCACCCGGGTCGCGTACCGGCTGGGCCTGACCGGCCCGGCGATCGGCGTGCAGACGGCCTGCTCCACCTCGCTGGTCGCGGTGCACCTGGCGGTGCAGTCGCTGCTGGCCGGCGACTGCGAGCTGGCCCTGGCCGGCGCCGCCGCCCTGCACGTCCCGCAGGCCGCCGGCTACCGCTACGAGGAGGGCTCGATCCTCTCCCCCGACGGCGCCTGCCGGGCCTTCGACGCCGAGGCCGGCGGCACCGTCGGCGGCAACGGCGTCGCGGCCGTCCTGCTCAAGCGCCTGGACCGGGCACTCGCGGACGGCGACACCGTGCACGGGGTCATCCTCGGGTCGGCCGTCAACAACGACGGCGGACGCAAGGTCGGCTACACCGCGCCCAGCGTGGACGGACAGGCGGCCGTGGTCGGCCGGGCCCTGGACCTGGCGGGCGTGCCCGCCGAGAGCATCGGCTACGTCGAGGCACACGGCACCGGCACCCCGCTAGGCGACCCGATCGAGTTCCGGGGCCTGGCCCAGGCGTACCGCGCCAGGACCGAGGCCGCCGGGTTCTGCTCGCTCGGCTCGGTGAAGCCCAACATCGGCCACCTGGACACCTGCGCCGGGATGGCGGGCCTGATCAAGGCGCTGCTGGTACTGCGGCACGGCACCATCCCGCCGCTGGTGAACTTCAGCCGGCCCAACCCCGCCCTGGAACTGGCCGACAGCCCGTTCCTGCTCGCCGCCGAACGCCGGGACTGGCCCGCCGGGCCCACCCCGCGCAGGGCCGGGGTCAGCGCGCTGGGCGTCGGCGGCACCAACGCCCACCTGGTGCTGGAGCAGGCCCCGGCCGCCGCGGAGGCGGTGCCCGCCTCACGCCCCGCCCCGACCGTGCTGCCGCTGTCGGCCCGCACCGAGCACGGCCTGCGCGAGCTGGCCGCCCTGCTCCGCGACCGCCTCGACGCCGAACCCGCCCTCGCCCCCGGCGACCTGCCGCTCACCCTCGGCGCCGGCCGGCGCGCGCTGCGCCACCGGCTGGCCGTCACCGGACCGGACCCGGCCGCCCTGCGCAAGGCCCTGGACGCCTACCTCGCGGGCCGGCCCACCGCCGGCGCGGCCCACCGCGAGACGGGGCGCGCCGAGGTCCTGCCGGTGCTGCTCTTCACCGGCCAGGGCGCCCAGTACCGCGGCATGGCGGCCGAACTCCACCGCTCCTTCCCGGTCTTCCGCGCCGTCCTGGACGAGTGCGACCGGCTGCACCGCGAGGCCTGGGGCGAGCCGCTGCTGCCGCTGCTGCTCGACGCCGCGCCGCAGGGCACGGAGGACGTCTGGACCACCGAGGCGGCGCAGCCCGCCCTGTTCGCCCTCCAGGCGGCCTACCTGCGGCTCTGGCAGGAGCTCGGGATCCGGCCCGCCGCGGTCGCCGGGCACAGCGCCGGGGAGTACGCGGCCTTCCACGCGGCCGGCGCGCTCGACCTGGCCGACGGGATGTTCCTGACCGCGCTGCGCGGCCGGCTGATGCACCGGCTGACCGAGCCGGGCGCCATGACGGTCGTCTCGGCCGGGCTCGACCGGCTCAGCGGGCTCGGCGACCGGCTGCCCGGGGTGGAGCTCGCCGTGGTCAACGGCCGGGGCCAGTGCGTGCTGGCCGGCCCGCCGCGCGAGATCGCCGCCGCCGAGGCGGTGCTGGCCGCCGACGGGATCTCCACCGAGCGGCTGGCCACCGACCGGGCCTTCCACTCCCGCCTGCTCGACCCGGTGCTCGACCCCTTCCGCGACCAGCTGGCCCGGCTGCGCCTGCGGCCGCTGGCCGTACCGCTGGTCAGCAACCTCGGCGGCGAGGTGCTGGCGCCGGGGACCGTCCCGACGCCCGAGTACTTCGTCCGGCAGACCCGGGAGACCGCCAGGTTCGACCAGGTGCTCGCCGCCCTGGACGGGCTCGGCCACGAGCTCTTCCTGGAGATCGGCCCGCACCCGACGCTGACCGGCATGGGCCGCCGGGAGCTGCCGGAGCGCCACTTCGTCGCCGGCGGCCGGCGCGGCGCCTCGCCGGAGCAGCAGTTCGACGCCGCCGCGGCCGCGCTGTGGTCGCACGGCGTCCCGCTCGACTGGGCGGGCTTCGCCGCCGCCCGGGACTGGCCGGACGGGCCGGCCCGCCGCGTCCCCCTGCCGACCACCGTCTTCCAACGCCGCCGCCACTGGTTCACCGCCCCTGCCAGGACCACCCCCGAGGACCCCGCCATGCGCCAGGACCCACCCCAGCAGAACGATCCGGCCGCAGCGCCGGTCGCCGAGCCGGCCGCCGAGCCGACGTCGGGGCCGAGCCCCGAGGAGCTGGCCGAGCAGGCCGTCCTGCGGCAGGTCGTCGAGCAGACGGCCCACCAGCTCGGCTTCGACGAGGACTCGGTCGGGACGGACGAGCCGTTCTTCGACCTGGGCGCCGACTCGCTCTCGATGATCAACATGATCCGGGACCTGGAGCGCGCGTTCCGGGTGCGGGTGTCGATGCGCGAGCTGTTCGAGGCGGCGGACACCCCGGCCCGGCTGGCCGGGCTGATCGCCTCCCGGCTGGAGCCGGCGGTGCTGGCCACGCTGCTGCCGGCCGCCGAGCCGGAGCCCGTGGCCGTCCCCGAGCCCGTGGCCGCGCCCGCCCCGGTGCCGGTCGTGGCCGAGGCGCAGGCTCCGGTCCCGGTCGCCCAGGTCACCCCGGTGGCCCCGGTGGCCCCGGTTCCGGCCCCGGCCCTCCAGCTGCCCGCCCCGGCGCCCCAGCCCGTACTGCCGGTGCCCGCCGCCCCGGCGGCCGCCACCGCGCTCCCGCCGGTGACCGACGGCACCGGCCTGATCGAGCGCCAGCTCGCACTGCTCGGCCAGTTCTCCGACCTGATGCGCGACCAGCTCGGCCTGCTGGCCGGCGGTGCGCCCGTCCTCCCCGCGGCCCCGGTGCCCGCGGCGCTGCCCCCGGCGGCCGTCCAGGCCGCCGCCCCGGCCCCGACGCCCGTCGCCGCCCCCGCCGCCGAGGCGCCCGCCGCCGCTCCGGCCCCGGCCGCCCCGCAGGTGCACGGCCCCCGGGTGACGGTCTCCCGCGAGTCCGGCATGGCCTCCGGCGGCCTGACCGACCAGCAGCGCACCCACGTGGACGAGCTGGTCGCCCGCTTCACCGCCCGCACCTCCGCCTCCAAGGCGATCACCCGCCGCCACCGCCGCACCCTCGCGGACAGCCGCGCCGTGGTCGGCTTCCGCTCCGGCACCAAGGAGATGCTCTACCCGCTGGCCGCCCGCCAGGCCAGGGGCTCCCGGCTGGAGGACGTCGACGGCAACCCGTACGTCGACATCACCATGGGCTTCGGTGTGCTGCTCTTCGGCCACGAGCCCGAGTTCGTCAACGAGGCCGTCCGCGAGCACCTGTCCTCCGGCCTGCGGCTGGGCCCGCGCGGCCCGGAGACCGGCGAGGCCGCCGAGCTGCTGGCCGAGCTGACCGGCACCGAGCGGGTCGCCTTCGCCAACTCCGGCACCGAGGCGAACGCCGGGGCGATCCGGCTGGCCCGCGCGTACACCGGCCGGGACAAGATCGTCATGTTCGAGGGCTCCTACCACGGCCACTTCGACCACACCCTGGGCCGCACCCTGGGCCGCGGCGCCGACCGGGAGACCGTCCCGGTGTCGATCGGCATCCCCGGCAGCGCCGTCGCCGACCTGCTGGTGCTGCGGTACGGCGATCCGGAGAGCCTCAAGGTCATCGAGGAGCACGGCGACCGGATCGCCGCCGTCCTGGTCGAGCCGGTGCAGAGCCGCCACCCCGGCCGCCAGCCTGCCGACTTCGTCCGCTCGCTGCGCGAACTCACCGCCAAGCTCGGCATCGTGCTGGTCTTCGACCAGATGCTCACCGGCTTCCGCCCCCACCTGCGCGGCGCCGAGGGCTTCTGGGGCGTCACCCCGGACATGTCCACCTACGGCAAGGTGCTGGGCGGTGGCTACCCGATCGGCGCGATCGCCGGCCGGGCCGACATCCTGGACGGGATCGACGGCGGGCACTGGGACTACGGGGACGACAGCTACCCGCCCAAGGACACCACCTTCTTCGGCGGCACCTACATCCAGCACCCGCTGGCGATGACCGCCGCGGGCGCGGTGCTGCGCCACCTCAAGGCGGCGGGCCCCGGCCTCCAGGAGCGGCTGAACGCCCGCACCGACATGCTGGCCACGACGCTGAACGGCTTCTTCGAGGAGGAGGAGTTCCCGCTGCGGCTGGCCCACTTCGGCTCGCTCTTCCGGTTCGAGCCCAGGGCCGACATGGAGCTGCTCTTCCCGCACCTGCTGACCCGCGGGGTCTACGTGTGGGAGTGGCGCAACTTCTTCCTCTCCACCGCCCACACCGACGGCGACGTGGAGTTCGTGATCGACGCGGTCCGCGAGTCGCTGCGCGACCTGCGGCGCGGCGGCTTCTTCCCGGCCTCCCCCGGCGTGCGGCTGCCCGCCCCGCGCCCGGCCGCCGAACTCCCGGCGACCGCCGAAGCCGTCCGCACCGAGACCGTCGCGACCACGTACCAGCCGGTCAGCGACCCGCAGCGGCCGGTCGACTTCAGCCTCTACTTCTTCGGCGACTACCCGCTGGACTCCCCCGAGGACGAGAAGTACCGCATCGTCCTGGAGAGCGCCCGGTTCGCCGACCGGCACGACTTCCACTCCGTCTGGCTGCCCGAACGGCACTTCCACTCCTTCGGCGGCATCTTCCCCAACCCCTCGGTGCTGGCCGCCGCGCTCGCCCGGGAGACCAGCCGGATCCGGCTGAACGCGGGCTGCGCCGTGCTGCCGCTGCACCACCCGGTGCGGGTCGCCGAGGAGTGGTCGGTGGTCGACAACCTGTCCGGCGGCCGGGTCGGCCTGGGCTGCGCCAGCGGCTGGCACCCCAACGACTTCCTGTTCTTCCCCGACCGCTACGGCAGCCACAAGGAGCTGATGCACCGGCAGATCGACACCGTCCGGGCGCTGTGGCGCGGCGAGCCGTACCAGGGCCGCAACGGCAACGGCGAGCCGATCGAGGTGACCCTGCACCCCCGCCCGCTCCAGGACCTGCCGCCGATGTTCACCGCGATCGTCGGCAACCCGGACAGCTTCCGCGAGGCGGCCAGGCACGACCTCGGCGTCATCACCAACCTGATGACCCAGGACATCGCGCAGCTGGCCGAGAACGTCGCGATCTACCGGCGCACCCGGGCCGAGCACGGGCTCGACCCGGAGGCGGGCCGGGTGGTCGTCCTGGTCCACACCTACCTGGGCACCGACCTGGCCACCGCGCGCGAGCAGGCCTACCGGCCGTTCTGCCACTACCTGCGCTCCTCGCTGTCGCTGTTCGGGCAGATGGCCAACAGCCTCGGCCTGACCCTGGACTTCGAGAACGCCCGTGAGGACGACCTGGAGTTCGTGCTGGAGCGCGCGTACGAGCGCTACTGCGCCTCCCGCGCGCTGATCGGCACGCCCGAGAGCGTCCAGGGCGTGCTGTCCGAGCTGCGGGCGGCCGGCGCCGACGAGATCGCCGCCTTCGTGGACTTCGGGCTCTCCCCGGACCTGGTGGCGTCCGGCCTGCCGCAGCTCGACGCCCTGCGCCGGGACACCCTGCGCGGCGCCCAGCTGTCCTACGCCCAGCAGCGGATGTGGTTCCTGCACCGGATGCTGCCCGACGGCGGACAGTACAACGAGATCAAGGCGATCGCCCTGGACGGTCCGCTCGACCCGCGGGCCCTGGACACCGCGCTGCGCGGGCTGATCCAGCGCCACGTCGCGCTGCGCACCGTCTTCCGGGAGCAGGACGGTCAGCCGTTCCAGCAGGTGCTGGCGCCGCCCGCGGGGCCGGTGCTGGAGCGGGTCACGGCCGACGGCGCCTCGCCGGACCCGGTGGCCGACCTGGTCACCGCCGAGGGCGAGCACCGCTTCGACCTGGCCGAGGGCCCGCTGTTCCGGGCCCTGCTGCTGGAGCGGGCGGCCGACCGGCACGTCCTGGTCCTGTCGATGCACCACATCGTGATCGACACCCTGTCCACCGAGGTGATCACCCGCGAGCTGGGCGAGCTGTACCAGGCCGCCAGGGAGGACCGCGCCGCCCGGCTGCCGGTGCTGGCCACCGGACCGGCCGCCGAGGCCGCCAGGGAGCGGGCCAGGGTGGCCGCCGGCGAGTACGACGAGAGCCTCGCGTACTGGCGCAAGGTGTTCAGCGGCGACCTGCCGGTGCTGACCCTGCCCACCGACCGGCCGCGCCCCACGGTGCCGGACGGCCGGGGCCGCGCCTACGTCCACCACCTGCCCGCCGAACTCGCCGACGGACTGCGGCAGTTGGCCCGCTCGCGGCGCTCCACCCTGTTCATGGTGCTGCTGACCGCCTTCGCCGGCGTGCTCCAGCGGTACGCCGGCCAGGACGAGATCGTGGTGGGCACCCCGGTGGCCAACCGGGCCGAGGGCACCGAGGACCTGATCGGGTTCTTCGTCAACACGCTGGCGCTGCGCCTGGACCTGTCCGGCGAACCGGACTTCGCCGAGGCCCTGGGCCGGGTCCGCTCCACCGCGCTGGACGCCTACGAGCACCAGCAGCTGCCCTTCGAGGTCCTGGTGCAGGAGCTCAACCCGCAGCGCGACACCAGCCGCAACCCGCTCTTCCAGGTCATGGTCGAGTTCGAGAACCACGCGGTCTTCGAGCTGGACCTGCCCGGGGTGACGGCCCGCCCGCTGGACCACGTCGCGGACCGCTCCGCGTTCGACCTGACGCTCTTCCTGACCAGCCTGCCCGACGGCATCCGCTGCCACGTCGAGTACGCCGAGGCGCTGTTCGACCGGGCCACCGTCGACCGGCTGGTCGGCGCCTTCGAGCGGCTGCTGACCGCCGCCGTCGCCGACCCCGAGCGCCCGCTCGCCGAACTCACCGCCGTACCCGCCGACCAGGCCGACGAGGCCCTGGAGAGCGAACCGGTCCTGACCGAGACCCCCGAGCACCCGCTGGCCGTCGTCGCCGCGACCGCGTCCGAGCGACTCGACCAGACCGCGGTGGTCGCCGCCGACGGCACCGAGACCGACTACCGGACGGTGCTGGCCAGGGCCGAGGAACTGGCCGGCCGGCTGCTGGCGGCCGGCGTCCGGGAGGGCGACCTGGTGGCCGTGCTGCTGCCCCGCTCGGTGGACCTGGTGGCCTCGCTGCTCGCCATCCTGCGGCTCGGCGCCGTCCACGTGCCGATCGACGTCCTCCAGGGCCCGGAGCGCTGCCGGCTGATCGCCGCCGACAGCGACCCCGTCGTCGTGCTCACCACCTCGGAGGCCGACCCGGCGCAGTTCGGCCTGACCGCCCCGACGGTGCTCACCGACGTCCCGACCACGGACGCCGGCCCCGTCGCCCTGCCCCCGCTGCCCGTCCCCTCGGCGCAGGCGCCCGCGTACCTGCTGTACACCTCAGGGTCCACCGGCCGGCCCAAGGGCGTGCTGATGCACTCGCTCGGCCTGGCCCACTTCGTGGCCTGGAACATCGCCGGGCACAACGCGGCCCGCACCCTCCAGTACGCCTCCTGCGGCTTCGACGTCAGCGTCCAGGAGATCCTGACCACGCTCGCCACCGGCGGCACCCTGCTGCTGATCGAGGAGGAGACCCGCTACGACGTGACCGCCCTGGCCGCCGTGGTCCGGGCCACCAGGGCCGAACGGGTCCACATGCCGTACACCCCGCTGAACGCCCTGGTCGACGCGCTCGGCGAGGAGCCGGCGCCCCACCTGCGGGAGCTCATCTCGGGCGGCGAGCAGGTGCTGGTCAACCCCGGCATCCGGGCGTTCCTGCGCCGCAACCCCGGCTCCCGGCTGTTCAACCACTACGGCCCGACCGAGACCCACGCGATGACGGCCTGCGAGATCGACCCGGAGTCCACCGAGTACGCGCCGATCGGCCGCCCCACCCCGGGCAGCCGGGTCGTCATCCTGGACGCCGCAGGGCGCCGGGTGCCGCCGGGAGCGATCGGTGAGATCCACGTCCGGGGCGTCCAGGTCGGCATCGGCTACCTCAACCGTGACGCGGAGAGCGCCGCCGTCTTCACGGACACCCCCGAAGGCCGCAGCTACCGCACCGGCGACCTCGGCCGCTGGCGGCCGGACGGCGCCGTGGAGTACCTCGGCCGGGCCGACCGCCAGGTGAAGATCCGCGGCTACCGGGTCGAGCCCGGCGAGGTGGAGACCGTGCTGCGCAACGTGCCCGGCGTGCGCACCGCCGCGGTGGCGGCACGCCGGACCCCGGCGGGCACCGTGCTCGCCGGGTACGTCGACTGCCCGGCCGCCGACCTGCCCGTGGTCCGCGACCGGCTCGCCGAACTGCTGCCCGACTACATGGTGCCCGGGCTCTGGGCCGCCGTGGACACGCTGCCGTTCACCGTGCACGGCAAGCTGGACACCGCCGCCATGCCGGAGCCCCGCCCGCTGGGCGCGGACGAGCCCGAGGCCGCGCCGGTCACCGAGCTGGAGCGCACCGTACAGCGGCTCTGGGAGGAGGAACTCGGCCGCCCCGCGGGGGTGGAGACCTCCTTCTTCGACCTCGGCGGGCACTCGCTGGCCGCCACCAAGCTGCTGAACCGGGTCCGCGAGGCGACCGGGATGCGGATCGGCGTCCTGGACTTCTTCCGCCGCCCGACCATCCGCGCGATGGCCGCGCACGTGCCGGCCGCCGCCGAGCAGCAGGCCCCGGCGTTCGAGGAGGGCACGCTGTGACCACCACCACCGACGCCACCACCGGCACGACCCCGACGGACGAGGGCTGGAAGCGGCTCCTCCAGCTGCTCGACGAACGCGAGATCGTGCTGCGCACCACCGGCGAGCGGCTCTCCTACCTCGCCCCCGCCGGGGCGATGGACGAGGAGGTGGCCGGCCTGGTCCGGGCCCACCGCGACCGGCTGCTGACCATCCTGACGGGTGCCGGGGCCGCCGAGTCCGCCGCGCCGGCCTCGGTGGGGCAGCGGCGGATGTCCGGGACCCACGCCCGGTCGGCCGACCCCGCGGTGTGGAACGTCAGCTACCGGGTCAACGTGGGCGGGCAGCTGGACCCCCCTCGCATGGCCGCCGCGCTGACGGCGCTGATCGAACGCCACGAGAGCCTGCGGACCCGGATCCTGGACACCGAACTCGGAGTGCTCCAGCACGTGCTGCCGAGCACCCCGGTGGTCCTCCCGGTCGAGGACCTGAGCGCGCTCCCGCCCGCCGAGCGGGAGGCGGCGGTGGCCGGCGCCGTCGAAGCCGAGCTCAGCCGCCCGTTCGACCTGGCCGCACCCCCGCTGGTGCGGACCCGTCTGCTGCGGGAGTCGGCGGACGGGTGGGTGCTGCTGCTGACGATCCACCACATCGCGATCGACGGCTGGTCGATGGCCACCGTGCTGACCGACCTGGCGGAGCTCTACCGCACCGGAAGGCCGCTGCCGGAAGAGCCTGCGCGGATGACCGACTACGCCTGCTGGCAGCTGACCGTGGTCAACCGGGCCGGCATCGAGGCGGCCACCGACCACTGGGTCGAGGCCCTCGGCGAGGACCCGCTGGCGATGGACCTGCCCACCGACCGGCCGCGCCCCGAGCGGCGCTCCGGGCGCGGCGACACCCTCGAACTGCGGCTCCCCGCGGTGCTGGCGGACGCGATCGGGCAGTACGCCGCCGCCCGCTCCACCACCGCCTCCGCCGTGATCGTGGCCGCGTGCGCCCGGCTGCTCTGCTCGATCGGCGGGGCACCGCAGGCCCTGGTCCTGCTCTCCAACGCCAACCGCACCCGGCCGGTCGACGAGGGGGTGGTCGGCCTGCTCACCGGCGGCCTGCCGATCCTGGTGCGCACCGAGGATGCCGACGGGTTCGGGGACCTGGTCGACCGGGCCGGGCGGGCGATCGCTTCCGCCCTCGACCACGCCGTCGTACCGTTCGGCCTGCTGGTCCCCTCCCTGCGCGAGCGCGGCGTGCAACTGCCCCCCACGTACCCGGAGTTCCAGCTCGCCGTGCAGAGCACCCCGCCCATCGCCCTGGACCTCCCCGGGCTGACCACCGAACTCATCGACATACCGGGCACCTCGGCCCGCGGCGACTTCGTCCTCGCCCTCACCCCCGAAGCCGACGGCTACGCGGGCCTGGTCGAGTACGACACCGACCTCTTCGACAAGAGCACGGTCCGGTCCTGGCTGGATACCCTGGCCACCGACCTGGCAGGGGAGCTGGGGGTCCCGCTGCCCTGACCCGACGGTCCCCGGCGGGCGGTGCGCCGCCCGCCGGGGACCGCGAGCCCAGGATTCGACCCACGGCCCGGGCAGCGAGCGCGCCCACCCCGGGGCCCGCACCACCTGACTGCCCGTCGGCCCGGCCGTCGCGGCACCGGGCCGGGAGAAATCCGGTGGTCACGGCCGCACTGCCGATGGTAGACATGTGACATGTTACAAGGCGCTCTCATCACCCTCCGGGCCCGTCACGATGCCGACCTGCCGGTGCTCCAGTCCGAGTTGTACGACGACGTGGCCACGCGCTCGCGGGCCGACTCCCGGCCCTGGCGGCCCCTTCCGCCCGGCTCCGCGCACTCCCCGTACGTGGTCACCGGGCCGTCCGACGAGGCCGCGTGCTTCTCCGTGGTCGAGACGGCCTCCGGGGAGCTGGCCGGCGAGGCGATCCTGTGGGGCATCGACAGCCACAACCGCAGCGCCCACCTGGGCGTCGCCCTGCTGCCCGGCCACCGGGGCCGCGGGTTCGCGCCCGACGTCCTGCGGGTGCTCTGCCACTACGCCTTCCCGGTCCTCGGCCTGCACCGCGTGCAGTTGGAGACGCTCGCGGACAACGCCCCGATGCTCCGGGCCGCGGGCCGGGCCGGATTCACCGTCGAGGGCCGGTTGCGCGGTGCGGCCTGGGCGGACGGGAGCTTCGTGGACCAGGTGGTGCTCGGACTGCTGGTCGAGGAGTGGCAGCGCTGAACCGGGTGCGGCGCTGAAGCAGATGCGGCGCTGAACCGGGTGCGGTCCGGGCCGGCACCCGGCGCACCGGCGCCGTCGGCGAGGGCCAAGTTTATGACGGATCGTCAGGTCCGGGAAGGGCGCGTACGGCCGAGGGCCCCCGGAGAGGTCAGCGGTCCAGGCGCAGCAGGCGGCGCACCCGGGGCCGGTGCGAGGCGTCGACCAGGAAGCCGGCCGCCGTCAGCAGCCAGGCGGCCACCCCGATCCACAGCAGCACCCGGCCGAGCGGGTCCAGCCAGTCGACCCCCGTCGCCGTCCCGGCGACCAGGGCGGCGACGGCGGTCATGCCGAGCGGGAAGACGGTGGCCCAGCGGCGCACGTCGTAGGCCGGGCGCGGGCTGCGCAGCTCCGCCGCCAGGAGGACGGCGTAGCCGGCGAGCGCCAGGCCGAGCAGCACCCAGGTGGCGGTGCGCAGGGCGCCGCGGAGGCCGGGCGTCCAGTCCGGCAGGGCGGTGAGCTTGCCGGCGGCGAGGGCCGAGATGGACAGTGCCCCGGCGATCACCCACTGGTCGCCGGCCCCGGTGAGGATCTGGCGGAGGTCGAAGCGGACCAGGGCGCCGAGGTAGAGCACGAGGCCGAGGCAGAAGAAGGCGAGCGCGGCGGGTGCCAGCCGGTCGGGGCCGCCGGCCGCGGCGACGGTGGCGGCCAGGACGGCGAGCGACTGGGTGGAGACGCAGACCAGGAAGACGGCCCCGGGCATGCCGCGCCCCCAGTGGCGCACCACGGAGGCCAGCAGGAACGGCCAGACCAGGACGGCGAGGGCGAGCAGCCCGAGGGCGACGCCCTGTTCGCCGAGCAGCGAGATCCGGGTGCCGAGGACGCCGGTGGAGGCGACAGCGGTGAGGGCGGGCGGGGTCGCGGCCTTGAGCGTCCAGTCGGTGCGGGTGTTCAGCAGGGTCAGGGCGAAGGCCGCTGCGAGCAGCACCCAGAGGCCGGCGGCGAGGGCCAGCAGGACGGCGGAGAGCACCTCGCGCCCGGCCAGGTGGAGGCCGACGGACAGGATTCCGGTGGCCATCACCGCCGCCCCGGCCGCGGGCGGGACGGTGGTCCACCATCCGTTCGGGGTGTTCTGCCGCGTGCCCCGGGGGCTGGTCACAGAGTTCATGTGCCCATTCGAGCGGAACTCCTGACGGGGAGCCAGGGCCGCCACGCCGGTACCGCCGTTGTGGCGATTCGTCTGCTTCGACCGCATAACTTGGTCCCCGGTCGATCCGTGGTCAGCAGTGGTCAGGAGTCCGTCATGGCTGAGTCGCCGCCCGAACCGTCCGAACCGCCCGAGTCGCCCGAACCGCCTGAACCGGCGGAGCCGGGCGCGCTCCTGTTGCGGGCCGGACGGTTCTTCCGCCCGGGGAGGGCCTCCGCCGACCTGCACCGGGTGGAGGTCGAGGGCGGCCGGGAGGGCGACGTCTTCTACCGCGACCGGTGGAGCCACGACAAGGTCGTGCACTCCACCCACGGGGTCAACTGCACCGGGTCGTGCCGCTGGAAGGTGTACGTCAAGGACGGCATCATCACCTGGGAGACCCAGGCGACGGACTACCCGTCGGTGGGCCCCGACAGCCCCGAGTACGAGCCGCGCGGCTGTCCGCGCGGGGCGGCGTTCTCCTGGTACACCTACTCGCCGAGCCGGGTGCGCTACCCGTACGTACGCGGTGTGCTGCTGGAGCTGTTCCGCGAGGCGAAGGCCAGGCTCGGGGACCCGGTGCTGGCCTGGGCGGACCTCCAGGCCGATCCGGAGCGCCGTCGCCGCTACCAGCGGGCGCGCGGCAAGGGCGGTCTGGTGCGGGCGAGTTGGGACGAGGCGGTGGAGATCGTGGCCGCCGCCCAGGTGCACACCATCAAGGCGTACGGCCCCGACCGGATCGCCGGCTTCTCCCCGATCCCGGCGATGTCGATGGTCTCCCACGCGGCCGGCGCCCGCTACCACAGCCTGATCGGCGCGCCGATGCTGTCCTTCTACGACTGGTACGCGGACCTCCCGGTGGCCTCCCCGCAGGTGTTCGGCGACCAGACCGACGTGCCGGAGTCCGGCGACTGGTGGGACGCGGCGTACCTGCTGATGTGGGGGTCCAACGTGCCGGTCACCCGGACGCCGGACGCCCACTGGATGGCCGAGGCCCGCTACCGGGGGCAGAAGGTCGTGGTGGTGGCGCCCGACTACGCCGACAACGCGAAGTTCGCCGACGAGTGGCTGCACCCCCACCCGGGCACCGACGCCGCACTGGCGATCGGCATGGGGCACGTGCTGCTCAGGGAGTTCTTCGTCGACCGCGAGGTGCCCTTCTTCACCGACTACGTCCGGCGGTTCACCGACCTGCCGTTCCTGGTCACCCTCGCCGAGCGGGACGGCGGGTACGTGCCGCACAAGTTCCTCCGGGCCGCCGACCTCGGCGACGGGGGCGAGGGCGCGGCCTGGAAGACGGTGGTGCTGGACGAGGCCACCGACGGCCCCGCCGTGCCCGGCGGCTCGCTGGGCTTCCGCTGGACGGAGTCCGGCAAGGGCCGCTGGAACCTCGACCTCGACGGCCTGCGGCCCGCCCTGTCCCTGCACGGGCGCGGGGGCGAGGCGGTCGAGGTGCTGCTGCCGCGCTTCGATACCGAGGGCGGCGAGCACGGCCAGGGGCGCGGCGAGGTGCTGCGCCGGGGCGTCCCGGCCCGCCGGCTCGGCGGTGCGGACGGCCCGCTGGTGACCACCGTCTTCGACCTCCTGCTCGCCCAGTACGGCGTCGCCCGCCCGGGCCTGCCCGGTGTCTGGCCGACCGGCTACGAGGACGCCGAGGCGCCGGGCACCCCGGCCTGGCAGCAGCGGCACACCTCGGTGCCGGCCGCGGCCTGCGCCCGGATCGCCCGCGAGTTCGCCACCACCGCGGAGAAGTCCCGGGGCCGCTGCGTGATCCTGATGGGCGCGGGCACCAACCACTGGTTCCACTCCGAGACGATCTACCGCTCCTTCCTGGCGCTGCTCCAGCTGACCGGCTGCCAGGGCCGCAACGGCG
Organism: Kitasatospora sp. NPDC091335; assembly: GCF_044757205.1. Classification (NCBI taxonomy): domain Bacteria; kingdom Bacillati; phylum Actinomycetota; class Actinomycetes; order Kitasatosporales; family Streptomycetaceae; genus Kitasatospora; species Kitasatospora sp. NPDC091335. Next base: position 123,397 of record NZ_JBIVUM010000003.1, read on the forward strand.
GCGGCTGGGCGCACTACGTCGGGCAGGAGAAGTGCCGGCCCTCCACCGGCTGGGCGACGCTCGCCGGGGCCGCCGACTGGTCCCGCCCGCCCCGGCAGGCGATCGGCACCGGCTGGTTCTTCCTGCACACCGACCAGTGGCGCTACGACCACTTCAGGGCCGACGTGCTCGCCTCCCCGCTGGGCTCCGGCGCCTTCCGGGGGATGACCGGCGCCGACTGCCTGGCCCAGGCCGCCCGCACCGGCTGGATGCCCTCGTACCCGACCTTCGACCGCAACCCGCTGGACCTCGGCGACGGAGCGGACCCGGTCGCCGCCGCGGTGGCCGAACTGCGGGCCGGGACGCTGAAGTTCGCGGGAGAGGACCCGGACGCCCCGGAGAACTGGCCCCGGGTGCTCACCCTGTGGCGCTCCAACCTGTTCGGCTCCTCAGCGAAGGGCGCCGAGTACTTCACCCGGCACCTGCTCGGCACCCACTCCGGCCTGCGCGCCGCCGAGGCCCCCGAGCCGGTGCGGCCGCGCGACGTGCGCTGGCGCGAGGAGGCCCCGGAGGGCAAGCTCGACCTGCTGCTCTCGCTGGACTTCCGGATGACCTCCTCCACCCTGCTGTCGGACATCACCCTCCCGGCCGCCACCTGGTACGAGAAGCACGACCTGTCCAGTACCGACATGCACCCCTTCGTCCACGCCTTCGCCCCCGCCATCGACCCGCCCTGGCAGGCCAGGACCGACTTCGACGCCTTCCACGCCATCGCCCGGCGGTTCAGCGAACTGGCCGTCACCCACCTCGGCACCCGCCGCGACCTGGTCGCCACCGCGCTCCAGCACGACACCCCCGGCGAGACCGCCCAGCCCGGCGGCACCGCCCCGGACTGGCGCGCCGGGGACTGCGAGCCCGTGCCCGGGCGCACCCTGCCCAGCCTCACCGTGGTCGAGCGCGACTACCCCGCGGTCGCGGCGAAGATGGCGGCCCTCGGCCCGCTCGCCGAACGGCTCGGGCTGCCCGCCAAGGGCATCGCGCTGCACCCGGACGACGAGATCGCCGCCCTGGCGGCGGCCAACGGCACCGCCCGCGGCGGGCCGGCGGACGGCCGCCCGCTGCTGGACACCGCCGTCAAGGCCGCCGACGCGATCCTCGCGCTGTCCGGCACCACCAACGGCCGCCTCGCCGTCCAGGGCTTCCACACCCTGGAGCAGCGCACCGGGCAGCCGATGGCGCAGCTCGCGGCCGAGCACGAGGGCAGGCGGGTCGCCTACGCGGACACCAGTGCCGCGCCCGTCCCGGTGATCACCTCGCCGGAGTGGTCGGGCAGCGAGGCGGGCGGGCGGCGGTACACCGCGTTCACGCTCAACACCGAGCACCTCAAGCCCTGGCACACCCTGACCGGCCGCCAGCACTTCTTCCTCGACCACGACTGGATCCACGAGCTGGGCGAGGCCCTGCCGGTGTACCGTCCGCCGCTGGACATGCACCGGCTGTTCGGCGAACCCGTGCTCGGCCCGGACGGGCAGCACGAGGTGACGGTCCGCTACCTGACCCCGCACAACAAGTGGTCCATCCACTCCGAGTACCAGGACAACTGGTTCATGCTCTCGCTCTCCCGCGGCGGCCAGCTGATCTGGATGAGCGACCACGACGCCGCCGCCGTCGGCGTCGCCGACAACGACTGGGTGGAGGCGGTCAACCGCAACGGCACCGTCGTCGCCCGGGCCGTGGTCTCGCACCGGATGCCGCGCGGCACGGTGTACATGCACCACGCCCAGGACCGCACCGTCAACGTCCCCAGGACGGAGCGGGAGGGCCGGCGCGGCGGCACCCACAACTCGCTCACCCGGATCCTCCTCAAGCCCACCCATCTGATCGGCGGGTACGCCCAGCTGTCCTGGGGCTTCAACTACCTGGGCCCGACCGGCAACCAGCGCGACGAGGTCACCGTGATCCGCCGCCGCTCCCAGGAGGTGCAGTACTGATGCGTGTCATGGCGCAGGTCGCGATGGTGATGAACCTCGACAAGTGCATCGGCTGCCACACCTGTTCGGTCACCTGCAAGCAGACCTGGACCACCCGCTCCGGCGTCGAGTACGTCTGGTTCAACAACGTGGAGACCCGCCCCGGCCAGGGCTACCCGCGCCGCTGGCAGGACCAGGAGCGCTGGAAGGGCGGCTGGCGGCTCAACCGCCGCGGCCGGCTCACCCTGACCTCCGGCGGCCGGGTCGAGCGGCTGGCCAGGATCTTCGCCAACCCGGTGCTGCCGACCGTCAAGGACTACTACGAGCCCTGGACGTACGACTACAACAAGCTCACCGACGCCCCGCTCGGCGACGACTACCCGGTGGCCACGCCCCGCTCGCTGCTCTCCGCCAAGCCGATGAAGATCGAGTGGAGCTCCAACTGGGACGACAACCTCGGCGGCCTGCCCGAGCACGCCGACGAGGACCCGATGGTCGCCCTGGTGCGCCGGCAGGCCGAGGAGAAGGTGCGGTTCGCCTTCGAGGAGAGCTTCATGTTCTACCTCCCGCGGATCTGCGAGCACTGCCTCAACCCCTCCTGCGTCGCCTCCTGCCCGTCCGGGGCGATGTACAAGCGCGCGGAGGACGGCATCGTCCTGGTCGACCAGGACCAGTGCCGCGGCTGGCGGCAGTGCGTCACCGCCTGCCCGTACAAGAAGGTCTACTTCAACCACCGCACCGGCAAGGCCGAGAAGTGCACCTTCTGCTACCCGCGGATCGAGGTCGGCCTGCCGACCGTCTGCTCGGAGACCTGCGTCGGCCGGCTGCGCTACCTCGGGGTGCTGCTGTACGACGCCGACAAGGTCACCGCCGCCGCCTCCGTCCACGACGAACGGGACCTCTACGAGGCTCAGTTGGGCGTCTTCCTGGATCCGGCCGACCCGGCGGTGCGGGCCGCCGCCGAGCGCGACGGCATCGCCCACGACTGGATCGAGGCGGCCCTGCGCTCCCCGGTGCACGCCCTGGTCTCGCGCTTCCGGGTCGCGCTGCCGCTGCACCCGGAGTTCCGCACCCTGCCGATGGTCTGGTACGTCCCGCCGCTCTCCCCCGTGGTCGAGGCGCTCACCGCCACCGGCTTCGACGGCGAGGACGCCGGCAACCTCTTCGGCGCCATCGACGCGCTGCGCATCCCGGTCGAGTACCTGGCCGGCCTGTTCACCGCGGGCGACCCGGAGCCCGTCCGGGCGGCCCTCGGCCGGCTCGCCGCCATGCGCACCCACCAGCGCGCCCGCAACCTCGGCGAGGTGCCCGACCCGGCCGGGCCCGGCGCCGTCGGGCTGACGGCGGAGGACGTCGAGGAGCTGTACCGGCTGCTGGCGATCGCCAAGTACGAGGACCGGTACGTCGTCCCGACCGCCGCCCTGCCCGACGCCCGGGCGCTGGAGGAGTCGGCCGTCCCCACCGAGTGCGCCGTCGGGCACCAGGACGCCCCGGGCGGCAGCGGACCGTTCGGCGAGAACTCCGGCCGCCGGGCCCTGCCGATGGTCTCGCTGGAGTCCTTCCACGCGCTGCGCCGACGCCAGCGCGCCGACCACGAGGAGGACGCCCGGTGACGCTCCGGGGACGACTGACGACCGGCCGCGCCCACCGCCGCGCCGTGGTCCGCCAGGCCGCCGCGCTCTGCCTGGTCCACCCGGACGCCGAGCTGTACGAGCGGCTGCCGCTGCTGCGCGAGGCCGTCACCGGCCCCGCGGCCGACGGGCTGCGGCGCTTCCTCGACCACGCCGAGCGGGTCGGCCCGGCCGCCCTGGCCGAGCACTACGTCGAGGTCTTCGACTTCACCGACCGGCACAGCCTCTACCTGAGCTGGTGGACCGACGGCGACACCCGGCGCCGCGGCGCCGCCCTGCTCCGGTTCCGCGAGGCCTACCGGCGCCACGGCCTGGACCAGGCCGGCGGCGAACTGCCGGACTACCTCCCGGTCGTGCTGGAGTTCGCCGCCGCCACCCGCACCGACGACCTGCTGCGCGAACACCGGCCCGGGCTGGAACTGCTGCGCCTGGCCCTGCTGGAGGCCGGCACCCCCTACGCCGGCCCGCTCGCAGCCGTCTGCGCCACCCTGCCGGGCCCCCGCCCCGCCGACCGCGCCCAGGCGCTCGCCCTCGCCCGCTCGGGCCCGCCCCGCGAGGAGGTCGGCACCGGAGCCCGACTGCCGCCGTACGGACAGCTGCCGCCGTACGGACACCTGCACCAGCTCCCCGTGATCGCCGGAGACCGCTGATGAACACCTTCCTGTGGGGCGCGCTGCCCTACCTCGCCTTCGCCTCCCTCGTCCTCGGGCTGCTCTGGCGCCACCGCTACGACCGGTTCGGCTGGACCACCCGCTCCAGCGAGGTGTACGAGTCCCGGCTGCTCAACTGGGCCTCCCCCGCCTTCCACTACGGCATCCTGTTCGTCCTCGCCGGGCACCTGCTCGGCCTGTTCGTCCCCGCGGGCTGGACGGACGCCCTCGGCGTCGACGAGCACGCCTACCACCTGCTGTCGCTGATCGGCGGGACCGTCGCCGGCGTCCTCGCGGTGGCGGGCCTGGCCACCCTGCTCTACCGCCGGCGCACCAACACGCCCGTCTTCCGGGCCACCACCCGCAACGACAAGGCGATGTACCTGCTGCTCTTCGGCGAGATCTGCCTCGGCCTGTACGCCAAGCTCGCCACCTCCGACCTCAGCGGGGGCTACGACTACCGCGCCACCATCGCCCCCTGGGCCCGGAGCCTGTTCACCCTGCGGCCCGACACCGGTTTGTGGGACACCGTCCCGGCCGTCTTCCAGGCCCACGCCGTGCTCGGCATGCTGGTGATCGCCGTCGTCCCGTACACCCGGCTGGTGCACATGTTCAGCGCTCCGTGGTTCTACCTGTTCCGTCCGTACCTCGTCTACCGCGACCGGCCCGCCGGGCGGCCGGCCGAACGCCCGGCGCGCCGCGGCTGGGAGGGCATCGACACCTGAGCGGAGTCCGGCCTCAGTCCTCGGTGTCCGCCGGGCCGTCCTCGGCGCGCTGGTCCTCGGTGCGCCCGGCCCGCCAGTAGCCCATGAAGCAGACCGCGCGCCGGTCGATTCCCCGCTCGCCCACCAGGTGCCGGCGCAACTCCCGGACGCAGGAGGCCTCTCCGGCGATCCAGGCGTACGGCCGCCCGGCCGGGAACCGGGCGGCGCGCACCGCCTCCGGGAGGCCCGGCGCGCCGGCCCGGCGGTGGAGCCAGACGGTCTCGACGCCCGGGCGACGGGCCGGGAGGTAGGCCTCGTCCTCCGGTCCTTCCACCTCGGCGAAGATCCGGACCGGCAGGTGCCCGGGCAGCTCCTCCAGGATGGCGGCGATGGCCGGCAGCGCGGACTCGTCCCCGGCGAGCAGGATCCAGCCGGCGTCGTCGGGCAGCCGGAACTCCACGCCGCCGGCCTCCTCCACGGCCGGTCCGCAGACCACCACCCGGTCGCCGGGGCGGGTCCTGACGGCCCATCGGGAACCGGGGCCGAGGTCCCCGTGCACGGCGATGTCGATGTCGATCTCGTCGGGGTCGCGGCGCTGGGCGCGGACGGTGTAGGTGCGCAGCACCGGGCGCACCTCGGCGGACATCCCCCGCCAGTTCTGGTACCAGCCGAACTCGCCGTCGCCGGAGGGGATCAGCGGCTCGGTCTGGCCGGCGAGCGGCAGCAGCAGTTTGATCCGCTGGTCGAGGCCGCCGTTGACGAACCCGGCGAGGCTCTCGCCGGTGAGGGTGATCCTGACCAGGTGCGGGGTGAGGGTCGTGGTGCGGGCGACGCGCAGGGGGAAGAGCGCGAAGCGGGCGGGGGCGGTGACGGTGGACACGTCGGGCTCCTTCCGGCGAAACGGGCTGACGCCGCGGCCGTGCCGGTCCGTACACCGTCGACACACACCGTAGCTTAGGTGAGGCTAACCTAAGATCTCCATCGAGGACACCCACCCCGGCCTGCGAAAGCTTGACGACAATCACACGTGATCAGGTCTTGGAAGAACACGGTCAAGCTGAGTACGATCCATCGAAGTTACGAATCCGGGGGACTACACGGAGCTACCGGCTCAAGGTCATCCGCCGGTCCGTGCGGCACTGTGGCACCAGGCACCGGTCCCGCACCACGACCGGCGACGACCCGAGGCCCGGGCACCTCCGTGCGCAATGGGGGATGAGTCATGGCTGAAACCTGGACCGCGATGAGCCACGGGCTCCTGCGACAGGCGGGCTTCGCACTGGACACGCTGGATCCGCTGGCACACGACCTCGCCGCCGAGCTCTCGGCGATCCGGGCCGCGACCGGCCGCGCCACCGAACTGGCCGATCGACTGGCGAAGACGCTGCGCCAGGGCGACGTGGGCGGCCGGCAGCGCGCGCTGTCCCGGCTCGGCCTGCTGCGCGACCTCACCGGGGAGGACACCGCCGGACTGCCGGCGGACGTCGCCGCGCCGCTGACGGAGTACCAGGACGCGGTACTGGCCCTGAAGAGAAGCGTCTCCGCCCTGGAGCAGCGGCACGCCGCGGCACTGGAGGACTCCCGGCACCACGTCGCCCGGCTGTTCCGCGAGGACCCCGCGCTGCGGCAGGTGCTGCTGCTCTCCAACGAGGCCCACTACCCGCGCTTCGAGGCCTGGCTGGACCGGGACGGCGAGATGTCGGACCGCACCGCCCGCCGGATGACCGACCTGCTCACCATGTACCTGCAACGGGTCGCCTCCAAGAACGAGACCACCTCCCACTTCGGGCCGGTCAGCGTGGCCTCCCTCACGACCGGGGCCGAGGCCGGGACCGGCGACCGGGGCGCGGACGACGGCCTCGACTGGACGGACACCCCGATCGAGCGCGTCGCCTTCTTCAGCCACTGGGCGGCCGAACGCCTCGCGGAGACCTTCAGCGCCGACCCGCGGCTGCGCGGCCACGTCCGCCCCCGGCTGCGCCCGCTGGCCTTCCGGGACGGCGACCGGATCGACCTGTTCGCCTTCCGCACCGAGACCGGCATGCCCGGCGACTGGCGCTTCGTGGTCGTCGGCAGCTCCCCCGTGGACGAGGCGGCCGACTGGCTCTGGCGCCACTGCGACGCCCGGCGCACCGTCGGCGAACTCCACCGGGACTGGGCGGCGGACACCGCGCGCCCCGGCACCGACCTCGACGAGGCGCTGCGCAGGGCCGCGGCGGACGGCTGGCTGGTGACGGTGGCGGAGATCCCGATCGGCGCCGTCCGGCCGCTGGAGACGCTCCGCGAGCTGGTCGCGGAGGCCGGCGGCGAGGCGAGCGACCTCGGCGCGGCCCTGGACCGCTTCGACCGGTTCCTCGCGGAGTTCCCGCTCGCCGCGGCCGCCGACCGGCCCGCCCTCCTCGCCTCGCTCAGGTCCGACTTCGAGACGCTCACCGGCGGCGCCGCCGAACGGCCCGGCGGCACCCACTACGCCGACCGCTCCCTCTTCTACGAGGAGGCGCACGGCCCCCAGCGCGACCTGACCGTCGGCCCCGGCCTCACCGACTTCGTCACCGGCGAGCTGACGCCCGTCTACGGCCTCGTCCTGCTCGCCCCGCGCCTGCGGATGCGGCGCGAGCGCGCGATCCTGACGCGGTGGGCGCAGCACCGCTTCGCCCTCGGCACGGACGTCCCGCTGCACCACTTCTACCAGGCGTTCTTCGCCGACCGCCCGGAGCTGGAGGCCGCCTGCGCCGAGGTGGACGCCGAGATCGCCGCCGTGGAGCGCGAGCTGCGGCAGGTCCTGCTCCCGGACGGGCAGCAGGACCTGCGCGAGGTGCGGGCCGACCGGGCGCGCCTCGAAGAGCTGATCGCCCGGCACGCCGGTGACGTGCCGGCCCTGTGCAGCCCCGACGTGATGCTCGCCGCGCGGGATCTCCGGGCCCTGGCCGACGGGGACTTCACGGCCGTGGTCGGCGACTGCCACGCGCTGCGCGACCCGCTGACCCACTCCAGCCTCGCCCCGCTGCTGGCCGCCCGCGCCGACGGCATCGTGGCCGAGGCGCAGCAGCGCTACCAGGACCTGCTGGACCCCGACGAGGTCATCGTCGACCTGGCCCGCGCCCACCTCGACAAGACCGGTGCCCAGCTCGCTTACCCCTGCCTGGACGTCGAGGTGCACGGACGCTCCGGCAAGCCGCGCGACCGGGTCGTCCAGCCCGCGCAGCTGTCGATCACGGTGACGCCCGAGCGCCTCGAACTGCGCGCCCGCGGGGTCTCCGGCCGGCTGCGCCTCAAGTCCCCCTTCGCCGGCGGGCCCGGCATCCGGCACGATCCGCTGTCGGTGTTCGCCTTCCCCCGCCACTTCGGCGGGATCGGCATCCGCACCGACGACCTGGCGCACGTGCCGCGGATCCGCTGCGGCCGGGTGGTCCTGCGGCGCGAGAGCTGGCGGGTGCCCGTCGCCGAGCTGCGCCCGTGGTCGCCCGGCGGCCACCCGGTGGCCGCGGACGCGGCGGCGCACCTGGGGGCCGTACGGCTGCGCGAGCGGCTCGGGCTGCCCCGGCACTGTTTCGTGAAGATCCCCGGCGAGCCCAAGCCGGTCTTCCTGGACTGGGAGGCGCCGCTGCTGGTGCGTCAGCTCGTCCGGCTCGCCAAGGGGACCGAGGGGGCGCTGGAGTTCAGCGAGATGCTGCCCGGGCCCGACGAGCTCTGGCTCGACGTGGCCGGGCACCGCCACACCAGCGAGCTGCGCTGCACGGTCTTCTCCCGGACGGACGCGCCGCCCGCGTAGTCCGGAGCCCTGTCGCGGTCCGGTCCACCCGTCGGCCCGCGCCTCTCCCCTGCCCCCTTCTCCCCTTTCCCCGCATCTCCGTACCCGTTCGCACCCGCCCGTCGGCGGACCCGCGGCCGGTCGGTGTGCCCTGCCCGCACGGGCTCCCCACCCTCCCACGAGCCGAGAGGTTCCCCTGATGGCGACCACGGACAGCCCGGACCGGCCGGCCCGGCCCGGTTCCCTCCCAGCCCCGAGTTCACCACGGTGGTCACTGGCGCCGACCGCGCTCGTCCGCCAGGCCGGGTTCCCGCTCGAACTGCTCTCCGGCCTGGTCGACGAGGGCGCCGACGCCCAGGCCCGCGCCCTGCTCGACCGGCACGCCGCGCTGCTGGAGGCGGCGGCCGCGGCCAAGGAGGAGCTGAAGCGCTCCCCGGTGGCCCTCAGCGGGCCCGTCGTCAACGCGATCGGCAACTCGATCGGCATGCTGCGGCCGCTGACCGAGCCCGACCTGGCGGCGGCGCTGCGCGAACTCGGCCCCCGCAGCGGCCCGTTGGCCGCCTTCCAGGAGGCCGTCACGGAACTGCGGCGCACCTGCCGGGAGTTCACCGAGGCCCACGCGGAGCGGCTGTGGGCGGGCCGGCTGGCCGTCGCCGGGGCCTTCGCCGACGAGCGGCTCAGGGACGTCCTGCTGCTGTCGAACGACGCCGCCGCGCCCCAGTTCCTCGCCTGGCTGGACGCCTTCGACCCCACGGTGACCGGGCGCCGGCGCGCCCACGCCCAGAAGATGACCGACCTGCTGACGATGTACCTCCAGCGCGTCACCATGAAGAACGAGACCCACTCGCACTTCGGGCCGCTGAACGTCGCCCGGGTCGGCGGCGAGGGGATGCTCGACTGGACGAGCGGATCCGCCGTCCGGCGCCGCGCCCACGTCAGTCACTGGGCGGCGGCCCGGCTGGCCAGGAAGCTCGGCGAGGACCCCGCGCTGCGCGGACTCGTCCGGCCCCGGCGGCTGCCGCTCGCCCTCCTCGGCCGGGGCGACGGCGACCGAGGAGTCGTCGACCTCTACTCGAGCGGGGTGGAGGCCGCCCCGGGCGTCGACTGGCGGTTCGACCGGATCGGCGGGTTCGCCGTCGATCCGCCGCAGGAGTGGCTGCTGCGCCACTGCGACGGCGTCCGTACCGCCGAGGAGCTGGCCGCCGAGTGGAACGCGAGGTTCGGGCCCCTCGGCTGCTCCACCGACGACGGCTCCGGGTTCGACAAGGCGCTGGCGGACCTCGCCGACCGCGGCCTGGTCACCGCGTGGCCCGAGGTGCCCGTCGGCGACCCGCGGCCGCTCGTCGCCCTGCGCGGACAGCTCCTCGCCGCCGGCTCCGGGGACCACCCCGCGATGGAGTGGACAGCCGGCCTGGAGGCCGCCGTCGCCGCCTTCACCGAGGCCCCATACCCCGAGCGGCCGGCCGCGCTCGCCGCCCTCAAGGCCCGCTTCGAGGAGCTCACCGCCGGCCCGGCGAACCGCTTCGGCGGCCACCACTACGCCGACCGCAGCGTGGTGTGGGAGGAGGCCCACGGCGAGCTCGACGACCTGCGGATCGGCTCCGGGCTCGCCGCCGTGCTCAGCGAGGAGCTGGCGTTCGTCTACGAGATCGCCCTCGCGGCCCCCCGCCTGCGGCTGCGGCTGGAGACCGGCCTCCTCACCCGCTGGTTCCGCGACCGATTCGGCCCGGACCGGCCCGTGCCGCTGGCCGACTTCTACCGCGCGTTCGTCGAGGACCGCGAGCGACTCGCCCTGCGCTGTGCCGAGGTGACCGTCGAGGTGGACCGGCTGCGGGCCACCGTGGCCGGTCACCTGCTTGGCACCGCCGACCCCGCGGCCCGCGAGGTGGTCGTCCCGGACCGGGCCGTCCGCGAACTCAGGGCCGCGCTCCCCCGCGAGCCCGCCGCCTTCTGCAACCCGGACGTGCTGCTCGCCGCGGACGGGCCCGAGGCCCTGGCCGCGGGCGAACTCCAGATCGTCGTCGGAGAGTTGCACGCCGGCCGGGACCTGCTGACGCACAGCAGCATGTCCGTCCAGGCCGCCGAGCGCTCCCCTCTGCTCGCCGAGGAGGTGTACGCCCACTACCGGACCCTGGTGGACGAGGACGAACTCCTGGTGGACGTGCTACGCGGCCACCAGGACAAGACCGCCTCCCAGCAGCGCTTCCCCGGCCCCGACCTGGAGATCCTCGGCCGCTCGCCGAAGGACCGCGCCGACGTCCTGCACCCCTCGGACCTCCACCTGGTGCTCGCCGGCGACCGGCTGGAGCTGCGCGCCGAGGGCCGGCCCGGACGGCTGCGGCTGCTCGCGCCCCCGGCCGGCGGCTACACCCTCATGGACGACCCGCTGGCGCCCTTCGCGTTCCCCCGGCTGCACGGCGGCAACGGCCTGGAACTCGACGGGCTCCCGCACGTGCCGCGGATCCGCCACGGGCGCACCGTCCTCCAGCGCGAGCTGTGGCGGGTGCCCGCCTCCGAGCTGCGCGGCTGGTCACCCACCGGCAGCCCGGTGAAGGCCGACGACGCGGCCGAGTACCTCACCGTCTGCCGGCTGCGGGCCCGGTACGGGTGGCCCCGCCGGGTGTTCGCGAAGCTGCCCGGCCAGCCCAAGCCCGTCTACGTGGACTGGGACGCCCCCCTGATCGTCCGGCAGTTCTTCCGGCTGGTGCGCGGGGTCGAGGGGACGGTGGTGATCTCCGAGCTGCTGCCGACCGCCGAGCAGCGCTGGCTGCGGGTGAACGGGGCCTCGTACACCAGCGAGCTGCGCTACGCCGTGTTCGCCGGGCCCGCGGCGGCCTCCGCCGCGAGCGGTGCCGGGGCAGCCGACGGGCAACCGGCATGAGCCGGACCGCGGGGAGCGAGACCGCCTACCGGCGGCTGCTCACGGCCTCGACCGTCTCCGCGCTGGGCGACGGCGTGCGCTTCTCGGCCCTGCCGCTGCTCGCCGCCGCCCTGCTCGGCTCCCCGTTCGCGGTGAGCCTGGTGACGGCCGCCTCCACCCTGCCCTGGCTGCTGCTCAGCCTCCCGGCCGGCGCCCTCGCGGACCGCTGGGACCGGCGGGCGCTGATGGTCGCGGCCGACCTGCTGCGGGCCGGCGCGCTCGCCGTCGCCGTGCTCCTGCTGCTGAGCGACGCGCTGCGCCTGTGGCCCCTGGTCGCGGTCGCGCTGACGCTCGGCATCGGCGAGGTCCTGTTCGACTGCGCGTCGTTCGCCGTGCTGCCCGCGCTGGTGACGGCCGAACGCCTGCCCGCCGCGAACGGGCGGCTGTTCACCTCCCAGACGCTCAGCCGGGACATGGTCGGGCACGTCCTCGGCGGCTGGCTCTTCGGGCTCGGCCAGTTCGTACCGCTGCTGGTCAACGCCGTCTCGTTCCTGCTGTCCGCCGGCTTCCTCAGCGGCCTTCCGGCCAGCCGGTCGAGCCGTCCCGACGCCCCCCGCAAGCTGCGCCAGGAGATCGCCGAGGGCATCGCCTTCGTCGCCCGCGACCGCCTGATGCGGGCGCTCACGCTCGCCGCGGGACTCGTCAACGCCGTCTACCTCGGGCAGATCGCGATCTTCGTACTGCTGATCAGGGAGGTGCTGCACGCCCCCGCGTCCAGCTACGGCCTGTTCGTCGCCGCCTCGGCGCTCGGCGGCGTGCTGGGCGGCGCGGTCGCCGACCGGATCACCCGCCGGCTGGGCCGCGCCCGCGCGCTCGCCGGCGCCCTCGCGGTGGTCACCGCCTGCGGCCCCGCCATCGCGGCCACCACCAGCCCGTGGGTCGTCGGCGCCGCCAACTTCGCCTCCGGGGCCGCCATCATGGTCTGGAACGTGGTGGCCGTCTCCGTGCGCCAATCCCTGGTGCCCGAGGAGCTGTTGGGGCGTTCCATCGGCGTCTACCGGCTCTTCGCCTGGGGCACGATGCCGCTCGGCGCCGCCCTCTACGGCCTGCTCGCCGACCTCTGGGGCACCCGCGCCGCGTTCCTCGCCGGCAGCCTCCTGGCGGTGGCCGCCCTGGTGCTCGTCGTCCCCGCCCTGCTGGCCGAGGCCCGGCTCGCCCGGACCACCCCGGCCGCGCCCGCCGACGGCCGATCGTCGGATTCCCAGTCCTGCGATGACCTGCGATGACCTGTGTTGACCCGCGATGAAGGGACAGTTGTGATCCTTGTGGAGAATGAGGCCGCCCTGGTCGGCATGGCGGTGTTCCGTGCCGCCGCCGCGGTCAGGAACCGGACCGTCGTGACCGCCGGCGGGGAGCGCCATCCCGTCTCCCCGGTGTCGGGCGGGTTCGTCGCGCTGCGGCCCCGCGGGTTCGAACAGGACCTGACCGCCTCGCTCGGCGCCCTCGGCTGGGGCCGTCCGGTCGCCTTCGTCGGGGACCGGTGGGGGCTGGCCGGGTTCGCCGCCGCGGCCACCGAGTCCGCCCTGCTGGAGGCACCGCCCGGGGCCGGCCCGGCCGGGGTGTCCTTCGTGATGCCCGACGCGTTCCTCGCCCGCAGGAGGACCGCCATCGAACGCCGACTGGAACGATGTCGCCCGAGGCCCCAGGGCGCCGTCCAGACCGTCCGGGCCGTCGGCGTCGGCCCCTGGACCGTCACCGACACCCGTGACGCCGTCCGGGCCCTGGAGGGCGTCGAGGACATCGTCATGTCGGACTGGACGTACGCCAACACCTTCCCGCTGCTGCCGGACCACGACCGGCTGACCGCGCACGTCCTCCCGTACGAGTTCGGCGACTTCGACGCCAACATCCACCACGTGGACGACGCGCTGCGCGGCCTCCACGAGAAGGGCGTCGACCGGGTCGGCCTGCTCATCGAGGGGAACCCGGACACCTACGACGTCCTGGACGGCCTGCCCGTCACCAACCGGGAGATCGAGGTGACCCCCGGCGTGCCGATCGGCCTGCTCGCCGCCTCCCGCAACGCCGACCGCTTCCGCACCGACCCGTTCGGGCGCTCCTTCGCCTACTTCTCCGGCCTGCACAGCCGGCACAAGCTCCCGGCCGAGCAGTTCCTCGGCGAACTCACCTGCTACCTCGCCGCCGGCATCACCTGCGTGCTGGTCGAGATGTACAAGGGTGACGTCGAACTCGCCCTGCGGGCCGCCCGGTTGAGCGGACGTCCGGCCACCGCCGTGCTGATGAGCGACTACTTCTCCGGCTCGGAGAAGACCCTCGTCCTGAACCGGCCCGACGCCGAGGCGGCCCGCAGCGCCGCCGAGGCCACCCGGGGCGGTCTGTGCACCATGCTGATCACCGACGAGGAACTGCGATGACCCCCGCGCCGACGCCCGGCCCCGCCCTCCCCGCCGTCCTGTTCGACGCCGCCGACACCCTCGTCGAACTCGCGCCCTCCATCCCCGAGCTGCTCACCACCGCCTGGCTCGGCGAGGCCGGCGCCCCCGACGCCGCGGCCGTCCGCCAGGCGCTGTGGGCCATCGGCTCCGAAGGCGACTGGCCCGACGACGAACCCGACCCCGGACGACGGCAGGCCATGTGGAGCCGGTTCTGCCGCGAGGCCCTGCGCAGGGCCGGGGGAAGCGACTCCGCCGAGGCGGCCGACCGCGCGGCCCGGCACATCCTCGACCCGGCCCAGTACCGCGCCTACCCCGACGCCGTGCCCTGCCTGCGGGCGCTGCGCGCGGCCGGCCACCGGCTCGCCCTGGTCTCCAACTTCGACCGGTGGCTGCGCGACATCCTCGACGGCACCGGTCTCTCCGGGCTCTTCGACACCGTCGTCATCAGCAGCGAGGTCGGCCTGGAGAAGCCCGGCCCCGGGATCTTCGCCCTCGCCTGCGAGCGCCTCGGCCGCCCGCCGCAGGAGTGCGTCTTCGTCGGCGACTCGGTCGTCATCGACGTCGAGGGAGCCCGGGGGGCGGGTCTGCACCCCGTCCTGCTCGACCGCTACGCTCGCTTCCCCGACTTCACCGGACCGCGCGTCACCACCCTGGACGGCTTCGCCGCCCTCGCCGCCCGGCTCCCGATCCCCGCAGGAAGGACCGTCCAGTGACGACCGACTCCCAGCACGGAGAGCTGGACACCCGTCGGGTGGCCGTCCGGGTGGCCGAGGAGCGGGGGCTCGAACTCCTCGGCCTCGCCGGGGAGGGCGTGGACTTCGCCGTCCACCGCGCCCGCTGCGCCACCCACGGCGAGGTCGCCCTGCGCATCCCCCGGCACCGGGTCTACTCCGCGCCCTACGGCGAGGTCGACGCCGGCGACCTGGTGCGCCAGGAGCACGAGATCGCCCGGCTCCTCACCGGCCGGGGCCTTCCCGCCGCGCCCGCGCTCGAACTGATCACCCTGGGGGACGGTCTGGTCGTCTCCCTCGCGGGCTACGTGGAGCACGACGGGCTGCCCGTCGCCCCGAAGGAGGTCGGCCGCTTCCTGGCCGCTCTCCACCGGCTGGAGCCGCCGACCGTCAAGCTCGCCTACCAGGAGCCGGGGGACTTCCCGTCCTTCCTCACCAGGCGGCTGACGACCCGGCACGCGCACCTGCGCGACCTCGACGCCGACCTGCCCGAGCTGCCCGGCCCCGGGGAGATCCGCGCGGTCCTCGAAGCCGAACCCGACGACCCGCGCCTGCTGCACCTGGACGTCCGCCGGCAGAACCTGCTCGGCAGCGGGGGCCGGCTCAGCGCCGTCGTCGACTGGTCCAACGCCCTGGTCGGCCCCGTCCTGATGGAACTGGCCCGGGTCGCCGAGTACGCCAGGCTGGCGGACAACGGCATCGACGCGGACGGCATCCTGGCCGGCTACGCCGACTCCGCCGACCTGCCCGACCTGCACTCCCGGGCGGCCCTGCTGCACCGGCTCGACACCACCGTGATGCTGGCCCTGGTCTTCCACTCGGTGGCGCCCGACCCGGCCCGCGCCGCCGACCTGGTCGCCCGCTCCCGCCACCTGCTGGAGCTGCTCGGGGGCTGATCCCGCCCCCGCCCCGGCGCACAGGACCGGACCGCCGCCCCCTGCCCGGGGACGGCGGTCCGGTCGTCGCGGTGCGCGCTACGAACCGCCGTGGACCCCGAACTTCCGGCAGACGGCGGCCAGGGCCTCCGCCGGATCGGTGGTGCGGATACGGCCGGCACCCTCCACGACGAACGGCGGCTGCCCGTGCTCGCCGGAATCGACCTGGACCCGCCCGGTCCGGGAGCCGACGCCGAGGAAGTACACGTTGTCGTCATCGCCCGGACGCGTCACGCGCAGCCGCTCGACCCCGAGGCCGGGGAGCAGCCGCCGGGCGCCGTCGAGAACCTCGTCCAGCGGCCCACCGCCGCGATCGGCGGGACCCCGTTCCCCGACCGGAATCACCTGTCCACTCATGACGTGCGTCCTCCCACCCGGGACGGCCCCGTGATGGTCCGTTGCCGCACCCGGATGGCGCAGCAGGGACAGTGGGACGGCCACCCCGCACGGGGACGGGCTCCGGTCAGGCCTTGGTCCAGGCGGCCTCGCGCAGCAGCCGCAGGCCGTTCAGGCCGACGACGACGGTCGAGCCCTCGTGGCCGAGCACGCCCAGCGGCAGCGGGAGGGTGGCGACCAGGTCCCAGACCACGAGGACGGTGATGAACACCGAGGCGATCACGAGGTTCTGCACCACGAACGACCTCGCCCGCCGGGAGAGCGCCACCACCGCCGGGACGGTGGCGAGTTCGTCGCGGACGATCACCGCGTCGGCGGTCTCCAGGGCCAGGTCGGAGCCGGCCCGGCCCATCGCGATGCCGGTGTGGGCGGCGGCCAGCGCGGGCGCGTCGTTGACGCCGTCGCCGACCACCAGCACCTTGCGCCCGGCCGCCTCCTGCTCCCGGACGGCGGCGACCTTGTCCTGCGGCAGCAGCCCGGCCCGGACGTCGGCGATGCCGACCTCGGCGGCCAGGTGGGCGGCGGCGCGGGGGTTGTCGCCGGTGAGCAGCAGCGGCGTGCGGCCGGTGAGTCCGGTCAGCGCGGTGACGGTGGCGGCGGCGTCCGGGCGCAGCCGGTCGGCGATGCCGAGCACGCCGACCGGGACACCGTCCGCCTCGACCAGGACGGCGGTACGGCCGGCCTCCTCCAACCCGGCGGCCAGTGCGGCGGCTTCGGCGGCCGCGGTGGCTGCGGTGGCGGCTTCGGCGGGCGCTTCGGTGACGGCCTCGGTGACGGCGGGCCCCCTGGTCAGCCGGGCGGGCGCGCCGACCGCGACCGCCCTGCCGCCGACGGTGGCGGTGACGCCGACGCCGGGGGTGGAGGTGAAGTCCCCGGCCACGGCGATCGTCAGGCCGCGGCCGCGGGCGGCGTCGACGACGGCGCGGGCGAGCGGGTGCTCGCTGGGGTGCTCGGCGGCGGCCGCCAGGGCCAGCAGTTCGTCCTCGGTGAGGCCGGAGCCGGTGAGCGGCCGCAGGTCGGTGAGACGGGGGGTGCCCTCGGTGAGGGTGCCGGTCTTGTCCAGCGCGACGGCGTCGACCTGGCCCAGCCGCTCCATCACGACGGCCGACTTGACCAGGACGCCGTGCCGTCCGGCGTTGGCGATGGCGGAGAGCAGCGGCGGCATGGTGGCCAGCACCACCGCGCACGGGGAGGCGACGATCATGAAGGTCATCGCCCGCAGCAGCGAGCCGGTGAAGGCCGCGCCGAAGGCCAGCGGGACGGCGAAGACCGCGAGGGTGGCGGCCACCATGCCGATCGAGTAGCGCTGTTCGACCTTCTCGATGAACAGCTGGGTGGGCGCCTTGGTCTCGGAGGCCTCCTCGACCAGCTTCACGATCCGGGCGATCACCGTGTCCGAGGCGTCCCGCTCGACCCGCAGCCGCAGGGCGCCGGTGCCGTTGAGGGTGCCGGCGAACACCTCGTCGCCGGGCTGCTTGGCGACGGGCAGCGGCTCGCCGGTGATGGTGGCCTGGTCGACGTCGCTCGCGCCGTCGAGCACCCGCCCGTCGGCGCCGATCCGTTCGCCGGGCCGCACCAGCACGGTGTCGCCGACGGCCAGTCGCCCGGTCGGCACGGTCTCCTCGCCGCCGTCGGGCAGCAGCCGGGTGGCGGTGGCCGGGGCGAGGTCGAGCAGTCCGCGCACCGAGTCGGCCGTACGGGCGGTGGCCAGAGCCTCCAGGGCGCCCGAGGTGGCGAAGATGACGATCAGCAGGGCACCGTCCATCACCTGCCCGACGGCGGCGGCGCCGAGCGCGGCCACGATCATCAGCAGGTCGACGTCGAGGGTCTTCTCGCGCAGCGCCCGGAGCCCGGCCCAGGCGGGTTCCCAGCCGCCGGTGGCGTACGCGAGGGCGTACAGCGGGGCCCAGGACCAGGCGGGCGCGCCGGTCAGCTGAAGCGGCAGCGCGACCAGGAACAGCACGGTCGCGGCGGCGGCCCAGCGGGCCTCGGGCAGCGCGAGTACCCGGGTGCGCCGCCGGGGCGCGGCGTCCGGTCGCGGCGCGGCCGGGGGCGCGGGGCGCTCGGTCAGGGTGGTGAAGGACATGGCGGGCGGGACCCTTTCGGGGCGGGCCTGGACAGGGCGGGGCCGATGGGCCACTCACGATACATGAACATATGAACGCTCCTTCATTCATCAGTTGTACTATGGCCCGTATGGGTCATGGAGCCGCCCCCGCCACCGCCGTCCCGCACACGCGCCTGGACGCCACCAGCGCTGCCCGGGTGGCCACCACCCTGCAAGCCCTGGCCACCCCCTCCCGCCTGCTGATCCTCTCCCGGCTGCGCGAGGGCCCCTGCGCCGCCACCGAACTCGCCGCCGAGGTCGGGCTGGAGCAGTCCGCCTGCTCCCACCAGCTACGCCTGCTGCGCAACCTCGGCCTGGTCGTCGGCCGGCGCAACGGCCGCCAGGTCGTCTACGCGCTCTACGACAACCACGTCGCCGCACTGCTCGACCAGGCCGTCTACCACATCGAGCACCTCCGGCTGGGCCTCAGCGACGCCCTCGACGGACAGGACGCGGACGAGCCGGCCGCCGCCCCGGCCCGCTGACCTCCGCGCCGATCCGATCGCCCCGCCGGCACCGCACGGGCCCGGCTCGGAGGGGCTCCGGGTCGGGCGCGCGGGCTCCGGGCCCCCTCAGGTGAGCCAGATCTCCCGGACGGTGCGCAGCGGGTCGTGTTCCACCCGGGGTTCGGTGTGCCAGCGCATGGTGGCGCGGCCGTCGCCGTACGGGGGCCAGGCGGGGCCCGGGTCGAGGTCGCGGACGAAGGCCACCCAGGCGGTATGGACGGCGTCGGCCAGTGACCGCGGCGGGTGGGCGCCGAGGGCGGCGGTGACGCCCTCGGCGTCCAGCAGGTCGAAGGCGAACGGGAGGTCGATGCAGTGGAAGGCCTGCCCGGTGCGGCCGGGCGCGGCACCGGACCAGTCGAACTGGTAGAGCCAGGTGGGATGTCGGCGCTCGCCGCGGGCCTCGGCGATGGCCAGGGCGGGGGCACGGAACAGCCAGTCGGTGATCGCGTCGCCGCCGGCCGCGCCGGGCCGCTCGGCGAGGAAGCGCGCGGACCGGCGGTCGTCCAGGCCCAACCCGGCCAGCAGGCCGAGCAGTTCGTCCACCTGGGGCGGCGGCGGGGTGCCCTCAGCGGCCGAGGCGGCGAACTCGTGCGCGGTGAAGCCGAGCAGCAGCGGAACGCCGGCGTCGGCGAGCGCCTCCGGCACCGGCAGTGGTACCAGCTCGCCGTCGGCGAAGGGCGCGACGGGCAGCGCCGGCAGTCCGTCGGGGTCCGGCCCGCCGGCGTCGAGGGTGTCCTGGAGGGCCAGCAGCTCGGTGTCGGTGGTGCCCCGCAGGGCGGCCGCCGTGGCGGGCACGCCGGTGCGGGCGGCGAAGGCCCGGCTGACGGCCTCGGCGGCGGCCCGGTCCTGCGGGCGCATCACGGCGCCGGAGGCCGAGATCGCCGCGCGGAACAGCCCCCGGGCGGCCGGTGTGGCGAGCAGCGTCTGGACGGCTCCGCCGCCGGCCGACTGTCCGGCGATGGTGACCTTCGCCGGGTCGCCGCCGAAGGAGGCCACGTTGTCCCGTACCCATTCCAGGGCGGCGATCCAGTCCCGCACGCCCCGGTTGTCGGGGGCGTCCGGCAGGTGCAGGAAGCCCTCGACGCCCAGCCGGTAGCCGATCGAGACCACGACCACGCCGTCCCGGTTGAAGGCGGTGCCGTCGTACCAGGGGCTCGCCGAGCAGCCGGCCACGTAGCCGCCGCCGTGGATCCAGACCAGTACCGGCAGGCCCGCCGCCGGGGCGAGGTCAGGGGTGAAGACGTTGAGGTTGAGGGTGCCCGCGCCCGCGATGGTCGGCTCGGGGATGGTGGTGACCTCGCCGAACGGGCGGCGCTGCGCCGTAGGCCCGTAGGCCGTCGCGTCCAGTACCTCGGTCCACGGCCGGGGCGGCACGGGTGCGGCGAACCGCAGTTCGCCGACCGGCGGCCGGGCGTACGGGATGCCCAGGAAGCGGGTGCTGCCGTCGGCCCTGCGCTCGCCGCGCACCTGGCCCCGGCGGGTGGGGACGACCGGCTGCGGCTGCGGGCTCGGGGTGGTCATGCGGGTCCTCCTGTGCGGGGCACGGGCGCGGTGCCTCGTGGTCGATGTGGCGCCGGAGCCGGTTCGGCTCCTGGGGGCGGCCGTCCGGACACCGTAGGCCCGGACGGGGATGACGAGCGAGACGGAGATCCGGCCAGGCGGGACGACCGAGGCCGCCGGGCGGTCGTTCCCCTCCGGCACCCGGCCGGGCGCCGGGGCGATCACGGCGCGGATCCCGGACCGGATCCCCCGAGCAGGCGCCTTACGTCAACACCATTGACGTTGAACCGCGCACGAAGGGGACCGCTTCGGCCTCGGCTTCGACAGCTGACGGCCGGTCGTCGGGACCTTCACCCGGGCCCTGCTCGGCTCGGTGAGCACCCACTGCGCGCAGTACGCGACCTGCCCGGTGGTCATCGTCCGCGCCCGGGACCGATCCGCGCCGGCATTGCCTTCGCCATCCTTCATTGCAACGCGCCATTGCATTCGCATTCAGCGTCATTGCATCAATTTGCCGATTCTCACCTGGGAAATCGCCTTCAAGGCGATTGACACCCCGTCAAAACGCAACGTAGCTTTCCAGTATCGCAAACGCTCGGCAACGCGAAACGAGGAATGGCCATGAGCGAATCCCCGCACACCCTCGCGGCAATGCCGACGACACGTCGGGCCGACTGCCCCTTCGACCCGCCGGCCGAGCTGACCGACGCCCGCCGGCACGCTCCGATGAGCCGCTTCACCTTCCCCGGCGGAGAGCCCGGCTGGGTGATCACCGGCTACGACCTGGTCAGGTCGGTGCTGGCCGACTCCCGGTTCAGCTCGCGCAAGGAGCTCATGCTCCACCCGACCATCGACTACGGGGGCATCCAGGTCCCTCCGGCGCCGCCCGGCGAGTTCCTCCTCATGGACGAGCCCCTGCACAGTCGCTACCGGAAGCCGCTGACCGGCAAGTTCACCGTACGGCGGATGCGGCTGCTCGCCGAGCGCGTCGCCCGGATCACCACCGAACGCCTGGACGCCATGGAGGAGACCGGGCCCCCGGCGGAGCTGGTGACCGCGTTCGCCAAGCCCATCCCCGCCATCGTGATCTGCGAGCTGCTGGGAGTGCCGTACCAGGACCGGGACTCCTTCCAGGAGCAGGTCGACTCGTTCATGAACGGGGAGACCAGCGACGAGGACATGCTGGCCGCCTACACCGCGACCCAGGACTACCTCGCCCAGCTGGCGGCCGCCAAGCGCGCGCACCCCACCGACGACGTGCTCAGCGACCTCACCGACAGCGACCTCACCGACGAGGAGCTGAAGGGGATCAGCCTGATCCTGCTCGCGGCCGGGCTCGACACCACCGCCAACATGCTGGCGCTCGGCACGTTCGCGCTGCTGCGCAACCCGGAGCAACTGGCCGCGCTGCGCGCCGATCCCTCGCTCACCGGCCGGGCCGTGGAGGAACTGCTGCGGTACCTGAGCGTCGCCAAGACGTTCATGCGGACGGCACTGGAGGACGTCGAACTCGGCGGCCGGACCGTCCGGGCCGGCGAGCGGCTGATCCTCTCGTACAACACCGCCAACCGCGACCCCGACCGCTTCCCCGATCCCCACGCGCTCGACCTCCACCGGCAGGACGGCGGGCACCTAGCCTTCGGCCACGGCATCCACCAGTGCCTGGGCCAGCAACTGGCCCGCGTCGAGATGCAGGTCGCCTTCCCCGCCCTGCTCGACCGCTTCCCCACACTGCGCCTGGCCGTCCCGCCGGAGGACGTCGCGCTGCGCCCGGAGATCGCGGACATCTACGGGGTCAAGAGCCTCCCCGTCACCTGGGACGCGTGACCGATGAGGATCACCGTGGACTCCGAGCGCTGCATCGGCTCCGGAATGTGCGTGCTGACGGCGGGTGAAGTGTTCGACCAGCGCCAGGAGGACGGCACGTCCTTCGTGCGGCAACCCGAGCCGCCCCCGGAGGCGCTGGAGGCGGTCCGCGAGGCCGTCGACCTGTGCCCCGCCTCGGCGATCACCCTGTCGACCGGCCGCTAGGCGGCCCCGCCGGGCCTCCCGGGTCTTGCGCCACCAGCCCTCCCTGGCCCCGCCAACCCGCTCGCGCGCGACACCTGCCGTCGCGTCAACCGCACGCGCGGGTTGGACAACCTGACATCTGACGTCACATCAACTACGTGCGGGAACAAGGTAGTCCAGCGGGCGACGACCGCGTGTGGGCTTTGTGCTTCGTGCCACGCGGCCGGGCTCGCGCAGCTACTGCCGGTACACCGACGAACGTGTCCCGCGGAGGGAGCGAACATGGTGGGCATGGAGCTGGTGGTCGGGTATCTCTTCGCGTGGGCCGTGGGCAAGGCGAAGCGGGTGGCGGGCCGGGTGGCGCCGCGCCGGCGGGCGTGGGAGGGCCGGCGCCGGGACCCGGAGCGGGTGTCCCGCTGGCTCGGCTTCCTCGCCCGGCACCTCGAACAGCGCGGAAAGCCCGACCTCGCCTGGTGGGAACCGGGCACCTCCATGCGGCTCGTGACGCGCATGACCGTGACCGGACTGGTCTCCGGGGCGTGCATCGGACTCCTCATCGGGCCCATGGACGGGTCCTCACCGCGTACACCGCGGGCGGGCTCGGCACCATGCTCAGCGTGACCGCGTGGGGCCAGTGGACGGTCGTCGCACGCGTCTGGCTGCCGCTGACCGGACGGCTGCCCGGGGCGGCGATGACGTTCCTGGAGGACGCCCACCAGCGGGGCGTGCTGCGCAAGGTCGGCGCGGTCTATCAGTTCCGCCACACCCGCATCCGGCACCACTTCGCCCGGCTCCCGGACCGGCGCCACCGGTGACCGGCGGCTCCGGTGACCGGCGGCTCCGGTGACCGGCGGTTCGCACTCCCCCTCGCGAGCAGCGTGACGCCGTCCGCCTGACGGCCGAGGAGGCGGGCGTGCGGGGCCGTCAGGGGTTCCCGGCGCGGGGGCCCGGGATCCGGCGGTCGTTCTGCAGGGTCCACAGCTCGTGGAACAGGCCGCCGGTGTCGGCGACGAGGTCGGCGAACGTCCCCTGCTGGATGATCCGGCCCCGGTCGAGGACGACGATCCGGTCGGCGATGGCGACGTTGGCGAGCCGGTGCGTCACCAGGACGACGGCGCGGTCCTGGGCGAGCCCGCGCAGGCCCGCGAAGATCCGGTGCTCCGCCCGGGCGTCGAGGGCGCTGGTCGGTTCGTCCATCACCAGGAGGCCGGCCTGCCGGTGGAACGCGCGGGCGATCGCGATGCGCTGCCACTGGCCGCCGGAGAGCTCCTCCCCTCCCCACCACTCCCTGGCGAGCAGGGTGTCCAGGCCGGAACGGAGTCCGGCGACGACCTCGTCCGCGCCGGCCGCCTCCGCCGCCGCGAGGACCGCGGCGTCGCCGCGTGCGGCCGGCTGACCGAGATGGATGTTGTCGCGGGCGGACATCGGCCAGCGGGCGAAGTCCTGCGGCACCACGGCCACCCGGCCCCAGAGCGCACCGGGTTCGATGTCCGCGATGTCGGTCCCGTCCCAGCGCACCGTGCCGCCGGTGGGGAGGTAGAGCGCGGAGATGACGCGGGAGAGCGTCGTCTTCCCGGCGCCGTTCTCGCCGACCAGCGCGAGGATCTCGCCCCGGCGGACGGTCAGGTCGATCCCGCTGAGCGTGTTCTTCTCGCTGCCGGGGTAGCGGTAGTCCATGGCGCAGATCGCGATCTCCTTCGGATCGCCCGGCGCCTTCCGGCCGCGCGCCATCCGATGGCCGCCGGCCTCCTCCAGGAAGTCCGACCAGTCGTCCAGGTAGAGGCCCGTACGGAACAGCCGGGTGCCCTCGCCGATGATGCCGCGCACGCCGGCCGTGGCCGTCTGGAGGCCGATGACGGCCGTCCCGGCGGACGGGATGCTGATCCGGCCGCTCGCCATCAGCAGCACCAGGGCGCCCCACACCACCACGGAGCCGGCACCGCCGCCGAGCGCCCCGACGGTGGCCGCCTTGGCGCCCTTCCAGACGGCGCGGTCCATCGTGCGGTCCACCCGTGCCCCGGTGGACCGGTAGTGGGAGAGGAGGAAGCCGCCCATGGTGTTGGAGCGGATCTGGTCGGCCGCGTGCTTGTCGACGACGTACCAGCGCAGCATGCCCAGCATCCGGCGGTCGGAGTTCGTCTCGACCGACGACAGGTAGTGCACCCGGGCCGCCCGGATCGACGCGACGCCCTGCGGAAGGCCCGCCAGGACCAGCAGCGGCAGCAGGACCGGGTGCAGGTAGGCGAGGACCCCGGCCGCGCCGACCAGCGAGGCGGCGGCCGCCATGATCGTCTGCGACTCGCCGAGGAGGTCGGGCGCCACGTCCGCACCCCGGTCCGCGGCCTCCCAGCGGTCGTTGTACCCGGCGGTGTCGTACGCGCACAGCTCGGCGTCCAGGGCCGCCGTCAGGAGCATCAGCTCGGCCTCCCGGCCGATCCGCGGCGCCAGGCGCCCGTTCAGCCGGCGGAGATCGGAGCGACGAGGCTACGGGAGGGCCGGCAGCGCCTCACAGGTAGTCGTCCACACGCACTCGATCGAGTGAACACCGATGCGTAACACGCGGTCCGAGCAGCACAGTTGGCCCGTTTCGCCGCCCACGGGGAAGGCGCCGGGCCCACGCGGCCGCGCTACGCCCTGAAGGTGGCCCGATAGTCCGCGGGGGACGTGCCGACATGGCGGTGGAAGGCCGCGCGGAAGGCGGCGGGGCTGCCCAGTCCGCTGAGCCGGGCGACCTGTTCGACGGGGGTCGTGGTCGTCTCCAGGAGTTCCCGCGCCCAGTCGATGCGGGCGGCGGTGAGCCAGGCCATCGGGGAGCTGTCCGTCTCCTGCTGGAAGCGGCGGATGAACGTCCGCCGGGACATGTGCGCGCGCTGGGCCAGCTCGTCCACGGTCTGCCGGCGGGCGAGGTTGTCGAGCATCATGGCACGGACCGGCGCGAGTTCCTCGCCCCGGTCGGGCGGCCGGAACCGATCGATGAACTGCGCCTGGCCGCCCGGGCGTTGGGGCGGGGCGACGAGGGCCCGGGCGCGGGCGTTGGCGGCCGCGGCGCCGAAGTCCCGCCGGATGATGTGCAGGCACAGGTCGACGCCCGCGGTCACGCCGGCCGAGGTCAGGACGTCGCCGTCGTCGACGTAGAGCCGGTTGGGCCGGACGTCGATCCGGGGGTACCGGCGCTGGAGCGCCGCGGCGTCCAGCCAGTGGGTCGTCGCGGGGCGCCCGTCCAGCAGCCCGGCGGCCGCCAGGGCGAACGCCCCCGTGCAGATCGACACCAGACGGGCTCCGCGCGCGTGCGCCGAGCGGATCGCCGCCAGTGCCGCGGCGGGAGGCGGCTCGTCCGGGTCCTGGCAGCCGGGGACGACGACCGTGCCGGCGCCCTCCAGCGCCTCCAGCCCGGCGTCCGCGGCGACGGTGAACCAGCCGCTGCGCACCGGCCCGGCCGCCGGATCGGTGCAGACGGTGACCTCGTAGTGCGGGTCAGGCCCGAAGGCCTGCACCGGGATGCCGAGGTCGAGCGGGAGGACCCCGGGAAGTGCCAGCACCGCGACCCGGTGCGCTTCGATCGCCGTCATGGCACGATCCTAGCGACCCATGGCCCGCGTGCCAGTGTCGAGGCCGCGGGCCCGGTTCCTAACCTTCGGCCATGGACTTCTCACTCGACCTGCCGACCGGCCCCCTGGCCGAGGCCATCCTCGCCGCCGTGCACGCCTCCGAGACCCCGCCGGTGGCCAACCACAGCGTGCGCAGCTTCCTCTTCGCCGAGCTCCTCGCCGCCCACGAGGGCTGCCTGGACGACGCCGCCTACGACCGTGACCTGCTGTTCGCCGCGACCGTCCTGCACGACCTGGGCACCGGCACCCTGGCGAAGGGCGAAGCCCGCTTCGAGGTGGAGGGCGCCGACCTGGCGGCCGACCTGCTGCGCGGCCACCAGGTGCCCGAGGCCGACATCGACCGCGTCTGGGAGGCGATCGCGCTCCACACCTCCCCCGGCATCGCCGAGCGCCGCGGGCTGCTGAGCCACCTCACCCGCGAGGGCGTGGGCGCCGACTTCGGACGCAACGCGGCCCTCGTCTCCCGGCAGGCGGAGCGGATCCACGCCGCCTACCCCCGCCTGGCCATGGTCCGCTCGCTCGTCGACGCGATCGTGGAGCGGGCCGCCCGGTCGGACGCCGCGGCGCCCCGCCACTCGCTCGGCGGCGAACTGCTCCGCGAGCGCCGGGCCGGCGGCGTGACCGAGCTGGAGCGCTCCGCCGCCTCCTGCCCCTGGGGCGAGTAGGCGGCGGCCCCCGCGGCTCACCGCTGGGGGAAGCTGAAGGCGTAGCCGTTGTCCTTGAGCCAGGGCAGGAGCTGTTCGAGGGCGGCGAGGGTCTGGGCACGGTTGCCGCCGCCGTCGTGGACGAGGACCGGCCCGGGTGAGCACGGCGCCCACGGTGCCGGCGGGGCCGCGATGTCCGTAATGAACGATTGTGTTCCCTATCCCCCGGGGATACCGTCGGTAGTGGTGAACGAATCCGTCCCCTGCCCGTCGTTCACCCCCGAACCCATTGGGGGACCTGCCATGGCCACCTCGCGCGCTCTGGCCGAGGCTTCGCCCGCGACCGCACGTCGGGGCCAGCACCCGGGGATTGCACTCACCGTCATCGCGGCCACACAGCTGATGGTCGTGCTCGACATCACGATCGTGAACATCGCGCTGCCGCACATCCAGCGGGCGCTGAGCTTCAGCACCACCGACCTGTCCTGGGTGATCAACGCCTACACCCTCACCTTCGGCGGGCTGCTGCTGCTCGGCGGACGGGCCGGCGACATCCTCGGGCGGCGGCGGGTGTTCATCGTCGGCGTCCTGGTCTTCAGCATGGCCTCGCTGCTCGGCGGCGTCGCACAGTCCTCCGGCTGGCTGCTGGCCGCCCGGTCCCTCCAGGGACTGGGCGGCGCCATCGCCTCACCGACCGCGCTCGCGCTGATCGCCACCAACTTCAGGGAGGGCCCGGAGCGCAACCGGGCCTTCGGCGTGTTCTCCGCCGTCGCCGGGGCCGGCGGCGCGATCGGCCTGCTGCTCGGCGGCATGCTGACCTCCTGGCTGTCCTGGCGCTGGGTGCTCTTCGTCAATGTGCCGATCGGCATTGCGATCGCGCTGCTGGCACCGCTCTACATCAACGAGTCCGAACGGCACCCCGGACGCTTCGACCTGGCCGGCGCGTTCGCCGCCACGGCGGGCATGGTCTCGCTGGTGTACGGCTTCATCCGCGCCTCCGCGCACGGCTGGACGGACCCCGTGACGCTGACCGCGTTCGGCCTGGCCGTGGTGCTGCTGACGGCCTTCCTGGTCCACGAGCGGCGGGTGCCGCAGCCGATCACCCCGCTGCACCTGTTCCGCAACCGCAACCGCTCCGGCGCGTACGCGCTGATGCTCTGCGTGGCCGCGACGATGTTCAGCATCTTCTTCTTCATCACCCTGTTCGTGCAGGAGATCCTCGGCTTCAGCCCGCTGCGGGCCGGCTTCGCGTTCCTGCCGATCAGCGTCGCGATCGTGGCCGCCGCCCAGTTCGCGGCCCGCACCCAGGTGCGGTTCGGCGCCAAGCCCTTCCTGGTGGCCGGTTCGCTGCTGGTGCTGGGCGGGGTGATCTGGGCGACCAGGATCGACATCGACAGCAGCTACGTGGGCGGCATCCTCGGGCCGACCCTGATGTTCGGCTTCGGCATGGGCTCGATCTTCGTCCCGGCGCTGCTGACCGCCGTCTCCCGGGTCGCCCCGCACGAGACCGGCGCCGCCACCGGCATGCTCAACACCACCCAGCAGGTCGGCGGCTCGCTCGGACTGTCGATCCTCGTCACCGTGTACGGCACGGCCGGCCGCAACGAGGCCCGGCAGCAGGCCGCCGCGTTCCTGCGGCAGGCCACCCCGCAGCAGGCCGCCCAGTTCCGGGCCACCGGCCGGCTCCCGGCGCCGTACTCCTCGCAGGTGCTGGTGCACGGCATCGGCAGCGCCTTCCAGATGGGCGTGGTGTTCGCCGCACTGGCGGTGACGATCGCGGTGTTCGTCATCAAGGCCGGCCGGCTGCCGCTGCCGCCCGCCGTCAGCTCTTCGGGGGGCAGTGCTTGACAGGGCGTCAGGGTGACCGGGAGAGTCTTTCTTGCAATGGTTTTCATCTTCGATAAACCGTTGCGGGCGGCTGCCGCCTGCCCACCTGCGGGTGAGCGCCGCCCATCGAAGCCCACGCCCTCCCGAAAGAGGACCGCCATGTCGCTCGACGTCTCCCCCGCCCTCCTCGACCAGGCCCGGCAGGGCCGCGTCGACGAGGCCGAGTTCCTGGACACCGTCCGGGCCTCGCTCCCGTACGCCTACCAGGTCGTCGCCGGGCTCAGCACCGAACTCGCCGCCGGAGAAGAGGAGTTCACCACCGACAACACCACGCCCAGCGACGAGCAGCGGGCCCAGCTGCTGCGCGCGCTCGCCAGCAACGCGATCCGCGGCAGCCTGGAGGACCACTTCGGCGTGAAGCTCGCCTTCGTCAACTGCCACCGCGTCGGTGCCTTCCGCCCGGGCACCGAGGACAGCGCCGCGTACCGCGAGTTCACCTCGCTGCACAACCAGATCCGCAACCAGAGCCCGGAGCTGCGCAGCTGCTGACGGCGGCCGGACGCGACCTGCCCGCGGCGGCTCCCACCCAGGTTCCGAGGAGGTGGGAGCCGCCGCACGTGTCGCCGTGTTGCGCCCCGTTGCGGGCCGGTGTCGGGATCGCGCGGCGATCTTGTCGCACGGCCCGGCGCCTGCGTACGTTCGGAACGCACCACCAGACCGGCCCGCCCCGGGCCGCCCTCACCCCGCGGAGCCCACCATGTCGCCGGACCCTCGCCCACTGCGGAAACTCGGCTTCCTGACCATCGGGCTCTTCGACGAGGCGGACCCGCGCCGGGGCCACGAGTCCACCCTGGAGATCATCGCCCTCGGCGAACGGCTCGGCTTCGACAGCGCCTGGCTGCGCCACCGCCACCTCCAGTACGGCATCTCCTCCCCGGTCGCCGTCCTCGCCGCCGCCACCCAGCGCACCAGCCGCATCCAGCTCGGCACCGCCGTCACCCCGCTCGGCTGGGAGAACCCGCTGCGGCTCGCCGAGGACCTGGCCACCGTGGACGTGCTCTCCGGCGGCCGGCTCAACCCCGGCTTCAGCGTCGGCCCGCCCGTCCACTACGAGCACGTGCGCGGGGCGCTCCACCCCGACACCGCCGAGCAGGAGGACTTCAGCCCCCGGCGCGCCGAACGGCTGATCGCCCTGGTGCGCGGCGAGGACGCCTCCGACTTCGCGGGCACCGAGGGCATCGAGGTCTACTCCCGCCGGGTCCAGCCGCACTCCCCCGGCCTCGGCTCCCGGCTCTGGTACGGCGCCGGGAGCCTGCGCTCGGCCCGCTGGGCCGGCGAGCAGGGGCTCAACCTGCTCACCAGCAGCGTGGTGAAGACCCAGGACGCGGCCGGCCCGGGTCCGCTCGACTTCGCCGCCATCCAGGCCGCCCAGATCCGCGCCTTCCGCGAGCGCCACCCCGACGGCGAGCGCGCCCGGGTCTCCCAGGGCCTGGTGGTCATCCCCACCGACAGCGCCACCCCCGACCAGCGCGCCAGGTACGAGGCGTACGCCCTCGCCCGCACCCCGCGCACCCTCGCCCCGCAGGGCCCCGCCCGGATGCTCTTCGCCCCCGACCTGGTCGGCACCACCGAACAGCTGGTCGAGCGGCTGCACGCCCACGCCGGCTACCGCGAGGTCGACGAGGTCGCCTTCGCCCTGCCCTTCTCGTTCGAGCACGAGGACTACGTGCAGATCCTCACCGACCTGGCCACCCGCCTCGGCCCCGCCCTCGGCTGGAGCCCGGCCGAGGGCTGAGGGACGGCTCCCCGGAAGCCGCCGTCCGGGTACGTCCGCCACGAGCGCCACAGCCCTGGCACCGGCCTCACGGGAAGCGGTGGCTCGCCCTGTCCGCGTCGACGTCGGCCCGGGCGCGCGGGGTGACCAGAGGTCAGCCTCAGAACTCGCTGGTGTCGATGTCGAGTTCGAACGGCTCGGGCAGCGCGTCGATGGTGTGCTGGTGGGCCCAGGAGTGCGCCACCGGGGTGGCGACTCCCTCGATGGTCTCCGTTTCCACGGGAGGAAGCCCATCGGCGTTTCCGAGGATCACCGGCTCTGGTCAATGGAATAAGCGCTTGCTTGGAATCGGGCGCGTGCAGCCGTGGAACCCGAGCGCTCCAGGAGATGTCATGGCCGGAACCAACCGTCAGATACGCCTCGCCCGTCGGCCGGTCGGGGAGGTGCGGCCGGAGGACTGGACGCACGGGGAGGAGGCGGTTCCGGAGCCCGGGGACGGGGAGTTCCTGGGGCGGACGCGGTACGTGTCGCTGGATCCGGCGATGCGCGGGTGGCTGGACGACCGGCCGTCGTACCTGCCGCCGGTGGGGCTCGGCGAGGTGATGCGGGCGGGCCCGGTGGTGGAGGTGGTCGCGTCCAACCACCCGGGGTTCCGGGTCGGCGACCACGTGGTCGGCAGCTTCGGGGTGCAGGAGTACGCGGTGTCGGACGGCAGGGGCGCGCTCACCGTCGATCCCGCGCTCGCGCCGCTGTCGACGTACCTGGGCGCCCTCGGGTTGCCCGGCATGACGGCGTACTTCGGGCTGCTGGAGGTCGGGGCGCTCAAGGAGGGCGAGACCGTCGTCGTCTCCGGCGCCGCCGGGGCCGTAGACAGCCTGGTCGGGCAGATCGCCAGGGTGAAGGGCTGCCGGGTGGTCGGCATCGCGGGCGGCCCCGCGAAGTGCGCGCTGCTCACCGGGGAGCTGGGCTTCGACGCCGCGATCGACTACCGCGCGGAGGACGTCCGCAAGGCGCTGCGCACCCACGCCCCGGACGGCATCGACGTGTACTTCGACAACGTCGGCGGCCCGGTCCTGGACGCCGCACTGACCCGTCTGGCGCTGCACGCCCGGGTGGTGGTCTGCGGCGCGATCAGCCAGTACAACAACGAGGGCGCCGTGCGGGGCCCGTCCAACTACCTGTCCCTGCTGGTGCGGCGGGCCCGGATGGAGGGCTTCGTGGTGTTCGACTACGCCCGCCGGTACCCGGAGGCGGCCGCCGAACTCGCCGGCTGGATCGCGGACGGCCGGATCAAGGTCAGGGAGCAGGTGGTGGAGGGCACCGTGGACGACTTCCCGGACACCTTCGGGATGCTGTTCCGGGGCGAGAACACCGGCAAGCTGGTGCTGCGCCTGGCGTGAGGCTCCTCGGGCGGCCGCCACCCCGTACGGCCGCCCGAGTTCACCAGGCCGACAGGTCACCGAGCCGAGAGCAGGTCACCGAGCCGACGGCAGGTCAGAGCAGGCGGCAGGTCAGAGCAGGCGCTTGATCTCGCCGCGCGCCCGGTAGAAGCCGCCGGAGGCGGACTCCCGCACCTCGGCGACCAGGTAGCGGGCCCCGGCGATCCGGACGTCCTTGGGGAACTGCACCCGCCAGGACGGGTCGTAGCCCTGCGACACCACCCGCACCCGCAGCCGGGCGCCGTCCTGGACGCACTCGACCTCGATCTCGCCGCCGGTCCTCTCGGCGGTCACCGTGACCGTCTCCAGTCCGGCCCCGGCCAGCACCGGCTCCCGGTCCGCGCCCTTGACCTCGGCGGTCTTCGGCAGCGTGCCGCCCTCCGCCGCCCGCACCGCCTGCTCACTGGCGTCCAGGCAGGCCAGCGAGCCGTCCGTGGTCACCAGGTAGAGCCGGCCGTCCCGGTACTGCATGCTGTACGCCGAGCCGCAGCCGGTGGCGAGCTTCCACAGCCGGGTGCCGTCGGCGGCGAAGCAGTACACCGAGGAGTGGTTGTCCCCGGCGAAGACGTACTCGCCGTCCGGGGAGGCCGCGCAGGAGAAGACGGCGGCGTCGCAGCGGTAGGCGGCCACCTCGGCACCGTCCGACTTGCGCAGCCGGTGCACCCAGCCGCGGCCGGTGCCGGCGAACACCTCGTCGGCTTCCTGCCAGCCGAACAGCACCTCGCCCTTGGTCGGGGTGTGCCACCGCGGGTCGCCGCTGCGGTTGTCGTAGCGGGCGACGCCGCGCGAGTGGCCGTGGTAGACGCCGTCGGCGTCGCAGCGCACCATCCAGCCGGCCCGGCCGTCGGCCTGGCGGCGCCACTGGAACTCGTCCTCGTGGTCCACCGTGGTCAGTCCGCCGCGCTCGTCGGCGACGCCGAGCACGCCGTCGTGGATGTCGAGCCAGAAGATGTCCACGTCCTGGGCTATCTCGTACGCCACCCGCGGGACCTTGCCGCCCAGGTCGTACACCTTGCCGTCGTCGCAGCCGGCGTAGATCCACCAGTCGTCCGCGACGATGCACTTGACGCCGTCCGGCAGGCCGTAGCGGGCCGTCACCTCGCCGTCGTGGGTGAGGGTGTAGACGTCGCCGCGCTCGTTGCCGACCCAGGCGTGCTCCTCGCCGACGAAGATCCCGAAGGCGGGCGAGCCGGAGCGGAAGCGCCAGAGCAGCGGCGCCTGACGGGCGGTCGAGCCGCTGCTGACGATCTGCCGCCTGGTCACCGACCGGCGCTGGCGCACACCCCGGACGGCCGGGGCGTACCCCTTGCGGACCTTCTCGCCGATCTTCTTGGCCGCCGACGCGGACGCCTTCTCCGGGCTCGGGTACGTGGTCGACTTGCTCTGCCCGGGCTCACCGATCCGCCCATACCGCACCGTCACCACCTGGCCGGCGAGCCGCACCTCGTAGAACTTGTGCGCGCTCCCCTCGTCCTCGGACAGTTCGAGGTACGTGACCTGCTCTTCCACGGCGACGGACACGGCGGGGTCCCCTTTCGGGCAAACGGAGATGGGGGCGTCGGGCGGGACCGGCCCGCCGACATCACCAAAGCTATCGCCAGGCACCGACAGCCGGCCCTGGTGAGTGCCGGCGGGTGCCGGTCCCGGCGCTCCGCGGACCGCCCGGGGTCAGTACAGCCCGGCCAGGAGGGCGCGCAGCCGCTCGTCCTCGCTGATGATGTCGTACGCGAGGCCGGAGGTGACGATCCGGCCGTCGCGTTCGACGAGATCGCCGACGTACCGGCCCAGGTCGATGTCCCCGGCGGCGGCGAGCGTGTGCAGGGCCTCGCAGCCGCCCGTCACGTCGGCGCCCGACTCGACCGACCGGAGCGCGGCCTCGGCGAGGCGGCCGAGGTCCACGGTGTCGGGGCCGGCGATGTCGAGCAGCGCGAGGACGGCGCCGGCGGCCTTCTCCGGGTCGTCGAGCAGCGCCTCCAGCCGGGGTATCAGGTCCCGGCCGGCCGCGCCGAGGGAGGCGGCGGCGCGCAGGGCGCGGACCACCGTCCAGCGGGCCCACAGCCGTGTCCCGGTGGTGCGGTCGAGGACGGAGGCCAGGATCCGGACGGCCTCCTCCGCGTCGCCGTCGATCTGCCAGAACGCGCGGGCCGTCGCGATGTCGGCGTCCAGCTGCGGGGCGGTCGGCTCCGGGTCGTCGCCGACCGCCGCGAGCAGGGCCGGGAGCAGCCCGGCGGCGGCCGCGCCCAGGTCGGCGGCGGCCTGCGCCGCCTCGGCCCGCTCGCGCGAGGACGCCAGCCGTTCGGCGACGGCGTCGAGCAGGAGGCCGGGTTCGCCGGTGACGTCGTAGTGGGCGCGGGCCACCTGGAGCGGACCTGCCGCGGACCGCAGCCCCTCGGCGGCCCGGTCGCGCACCTCGGGTGGGCCGCCCGCGGCGACGGCCGTGACAGCGGAGGCCGCGTAGGGGAAGTGCGGCAGCACCGCGCACAGTTCGGGCAGGCCGACAACCGCCCGCGGGCCCCACTGGCGCAGCAGGTGGACCAGGTTGGCGGTCTCGTTGTTGCCGAGTCCCTCGACGGCCAGCCGGGCGCGGACGGCGGCGAGCAGGTCCCGGTCGAAGGGGAAGGCCGTGGCCCCGGAGTCACCTGCGGCGGCGCGGGCGAGCGGGCGTCTTTCGAGGTCGCGGGCCAGCAGCGGGGCGGCCTGCCGGGGGTCGATCCGGACCAGCGCGGCGAGGGCCCGGTCGGCCGCCGCGTCGTCGGGCAGGCCCGCGAGTCCGAGCAGCCGGGGCGCGGCCTCGGCGGCGAGCGGGCCGAGCTTGGCCAGCAGGCTCGCCGCCGCGTCCTGGGCGGCGAGCGGGGCGATGGCCGGGATCAGCCGCGGCGGGGCGCT
Source organism: Kitasatospora sp. NPDC091335 (assembly GCF_044757205.1). Classification (NCBI taxonomy): domain Bacteria; kingdom Bacillati; phylum Actinomycetota; class Actinomycetes; order Kitasatosporales; family Streptomycetaceae; genus Kitasatospora; species Kitasatospora sp. NPDC091335. The sequence goes on from NZ_JBIVUM010000003.1 coordinate 157,761, forward strand.
GCGCGAGACGTAGCAGGCGTGGTCGGCCGCCCACAGGGCCTCGGCCCGCACCTCGGGGCGCGGGTCGCCGAGTGCGGCCTCCAGCAGGGCGAAGGCCGCCTCGCGGTCGGCGTCGGTGTCGCGGTCCAGCAGGGTGTCGACGACCGTGTGCAGCAGTTCCTCGTGGTCCTGGCTGTAGTGGTCGACGGTGTGCTCGCGGGCGGGAAGCAGGCCGAGCACGGCCGCGTGGTGGCCGGGCCCCCAGCGTTCCCCGTTCCTCAGGCAGACCAGGACCGCGGCCAGCCGCAGTGGCACCGCGGTCTCCTCACCGAGCAGTGCCCGGGCCGCGTCGGCGGCCGTGCCCGGGTCCAACCGGCCGAGGGCGACGAGCAGTTCGGCGGCGACGTCCGGATCCCGCTCGGCCGCCCAGCGCTCCCGCAGGGCGGCCACCGCCCCGCTCTCGCCGGTGTGGCCGACGGCCCAGGCGGCGGTCAGCCGGACGGCCTCGTCCGGATCCGACAACATCGGGAGCAACAGCGGAAGTTGGGCGACCACCGCGGCCCGGACGGCGCCCTCGGCGGCCTCCCACTCGTCCTGGCTCTCGGCCAGCCCGCCGAGCAGGCCCAGCACATCCACCGTCCGGATCCCGGCGGCGGCGATCCTGGCCAGGAACGGCACGGCGTCCACGCTTGCCGAGTACACCGTGCCCTGGTGGAGGATGCTGACGTACAGCTCGGAGACGGCCTCCCCGGCCGCCCCGTCGTCGCCCTCGGCGAGTTCGCGCAGCAGGTCGGGCAGGTCCCCGGCGGGGCCGTAGGCGTGCGAGACGGCGGCCCAGGGGTGGTCGTCGAGCCCGGCGAGGGCGGCGGTGAGATCCATGGGCGCGATCCTCGCAGCCGGGACCGACAACTCCACCGGCCGGCCGGTGAACCCGGTGGCCCGCTCCGCCGCCGGAGGGGGCCGTTCGGTGGAACGTGTGGACCGCTCACCCCCGTACGGGTGATCAGCTGTCACGGGGGCCTGCTGTCACGCCGCCCGGTGCCCGCGTGCGGGGCCGGCCAGCAGGTCGGCCCGCTCGTGCTCGGTGAGCCCGCCCCACACGCCGTACGGTTCACGGGTCAGCAGGGCGTGCCGGCGGCACAGGGCCAGCACCGGGCACCGGCGGCAGACCCGCTTCGCCGCGTCGTCCCGCTGCTCGGCGGCGGTGCCCCGCTCGTTCTCCGGATGGAAGAAGACGGTGCTGTCGGCAGTGCGGCAGGCGGCGCTCAGCTGCCAGTTCCAGTGGTGCTCGACCGCCCCGGGGAGTCGGGAGACGTCTGTCATGGCCGTGTGTCCCTTCAGGTGAGCGACCGTCACAGGTCGGTGTGCCGTGCGTGTGACCCGATCCGCCGGGTTCATGCACGGCACTTCGCGGCCGGATCCCCGGACATCGCGGCAGACCCCTCTCGGACGCGGGACCGGAGGCGGCCGGCATCGCGAGGGGGCGTTGTCAGTGACCCGCGTTAGGCTCCCAGGACCCTGAGGAAACACCGGGGCCCGCTCCCTCGAATTCGCCTACGGGGAGCGGGCACCGGCTCGCACCGGTGTGCCGTGGGCCGGGCACGGTGGCCCGCGGGGCCCGGGGCGGGCACTGCCGACGACCGGTGCCGGCGGTTCGCCGAACGGCCCGCGGCGGGGCGGCTTCAGCGCAGGAGGGTGGCGAGGAGTTCGGCGATGGTGGGGCCGGCGTCGGCGGGGTGCCGGAGCTGCTTGCTGGTGATGACGCTGTAGTGGTTGGTGCGGCCGCGGCGCTCGTGGCTGAGGTATCCGGCCTGTTCGAGGTCGACGATGATGCGCTGGACGGCGCGTTCGGTGAGCAGGCAGCAGGCCGCGATGTCGCGCACCCGGATGCCCGGGTCGCGGGCGATCTGGACCAGCACGCGGGCGTGGTTGGTCAGGAAGGTCCACTGCCGTTCGGTCGCCGTGCCGTTGTCCATGCCTCCACGATAGGACCCAGGTTTCCTGACAGGCGAAACACGACAGAAGATTCGTGCATTGGTTGACATGTCTGCCGGACGGGCGAAGAGTGGGGGGAGAACCCGCACCGCTTCCGCAGCACGACCGTGCGGAGGCCGTCGTCTGGAGATGGTGTGCGTGGACCCGATGAACAGGCACGAGCCGGAGGGACTCGGGTCCCTGCCGGCCGAACGCACCGGCCCGCCCGGCGAGCCCACCCGGGGCTCGCTCCTCGTGCCGCTCCAGCCGGGCGCCCGGCCGAGGCGGGCGACGGCGCTTCCGTGCCTGGTGGCGGAGACCGTCCGGGTCGGTGACGCCCTCGTGTGCTCCTTCACCGGGGACATGATCCTGGACAGCGAACCGGCGGCCGCCCGAGCCCTGGGCGCGGCACTCGACCGGCGCCCTGCCCTGCTCGCCGTCGACCTGGCCGGCGTGGAACTCTTCACCTCCACCGGCCTCAACCTGCTCCTCACCGTCCGCCGGCGCGCCCTGGACGCCGGCGTCCCGCTCGTCCTCGTCGCCCCCTCCACCAGGACAATGCGGGTCCTGGAGCTCACCGAGACCACCGCGCTGTTCCCGGTCCACGCCACCGCGGAGGAAGCCCTGCGGCACCGGCCGCCGGACACGCCGTCCGGATGACCGGACCGCCCTGGCCCGGCCGGGCGGCCCTCCCGCGTCGGCCGGGAGAACCGTCCGCGGGGGCGCCGCTCGTCGACGCGGGCCGGGCTGGCAGGCTGTGCCGTTCGGGGCGCTGCCGGGCGCCCCTCGGCGAGGGGGTACCGGTGGTGGACGGATCGGCGGATCGGCGCGTGCCGCCTCTGGACCCGCAGGTGCGGGCGGCCCTGACGGCCGCCGGCGAGCGGGCCCGGCAGGTGCTCACCCCCGAGGACCTGGTGGCCTGGCAGGAACGGGACGCCGCCGCCCGGCCGCGTCCGGCGCTCGACCGGCTGCGCGACGACGGCCGGTTCGAGGTCGAGGAACTGCGGGTGCCGCGGGGCGACGGCGAGGGCGAGGTCACGCTCGTCAGCGCCCGGCCCGCCGGGGTCCGCGAGGAGCTTCCGCTGCTGTACTACCTGCACGGCGGCGGGATGGTGACCGGCAACGCGTGGTCCGTCCTGCCACGGCTGCTGCGCGGGTGGGCGCTGCCCCTGGGCCTGGCCGTCGTTTCCGTCGAGTACCGGCTGGCGCCCGGCACCCGCTTCCCCGGCGCCGTGGAGGACTGCTACGCCGGACTCGTCCGGGTGGCCGGGCACGCGGACGGGCTGGGCGTGGACGCCCGGCGCGTGGTCGTCGGCGGCAAGAGCGCCGGCGGCGGCCTCGCCGCGGCCCTGGCCCTGCTGGCCCGCGACCGCGGCGGTCCGGTGCCGGCCGGCCAGCTGCTGCTGAGCCCGATGCTCGACGACCGCGGCGACACCTTCTCCAGCCACCAGATGACCGGCCACGACACCTGGGACCGCACCTCCAACGCCACCGCCTGGCAGGCCGTGCTCGGCCACCGGTACGGCGCCGCCGACCTGTCGCCGTACGCCGCTCCGGCCCGCGCCACCGACCTGTCCCGGCTGCCCGCGGCGTACGTCGAGGTCGGGTCCGCCGAGACGTTCCGGGACGAGGCCGTCGCCTACGCGAACGCGATCTGGCAGGCGGGCGGCGAGGCCGAACTGCACGTGTGGCCGGGCGCCTGCCACGGCTTCGACACCCTGGCCCCGCACGCGGCCCTCAGCCAGGACGCCCACGACGCCCGCACCCGCTGGCTGCGGCGCGTCCTCCGGCGGTGAGCCCGGCTCCGAGCGGTCCGACCGGCGCCGAGCCGCGCACGCCGGCCGGACTCGCCGGTCAGAGCCAGCCGCGCTCGTCGGCGACCCGCAGGGCCTCCGTGCGGTTGCGGGTGCCGGTCTTGGCGATGGCCGAGGAGGAGTAGTTGCGGACCGTCCCCTCGGACAGGTAGAGCTTCGCGGCGATCTCGGCCACCCCGGCGCCGGGGCGGGAGGCGTTCAGCACGTCCCGTTCGCGGGCGGTGAGCGGGGAGGAGCCGGCCGCGAGGGTGGCGGCGGCCAGCTCCGGGTCCACCACCCGCTCACCCGCCGCGACCCGGCGGATCGCGTCGGCCAGCACCTCGGCCGGGGCGTCCTTGACCACGAAGCCGAGCGCGCCCGCCTCCATGGCCCGGCGCAGGTAGCCCGCGCGGCCGAAGGTGGTGAGGATGACGACCCGGCACCACGGCGCCCGCTGAGCCAGTACGGCGGCCGCCGCCAGGCCGTCCAGTCCCGGCATCTCGATGTCGAGCAGGGCGACGTCCGGCCGGTGCTCCGCGGCCGCCTCCGCGACCTGGTCGCCGCGGCCGACGGCGGCGACCACCTCGAAGTCGTCCTCCAGGTCGAGCAGGGCGCGCAGCGCGGTCCTGACCAGTTCCTGGTCCTCGGCGAGCAGCAGGCGGATCGTCCGGATCGTCATCTCGTCCCTTCGTTGCCGGTCCCGGGCCTGCCGGGGTCAGGACCGTCCGGCGGGACGGTGACCAGCAGCCGCCACCCGTGCGGGTCCAGCGGGCCTGCCTCGACCGTACCGCCCGCCGCGCCGACCCGTTCCCGCAGGCCGGTCAGGCCCTTGCCGGCGGTTCGGTCCAGGCTGATGCCGCCGCCGTGGCCGCCGGTCCCGTCGTCGCGGATCTCCACCGTGGTGGCGGTGAGCAGCACCGAGCAGCGCCCGGCCCTGGCGTGCCGGACCACGTTGGTGATCCCCTCGCGCAGCACCCAGCCGAACAGTTCGCGCTCCCCCGGCGCGACCGCGTCCGCCGCCGTCGGCAGGTCGGCCACCACCCCGGCGGCGCGCAGCAGTTCGCGTCCGCGGGCGAGTTCACCGGCCAGGGTCACCTCTCGGTAGCCGGTGACGGCGGCGCGCACGTCGGACAGCGTCTGGCGGGACAGCGTCTCCACGGCGGCCATCTCCGCCACCGCCTGGTCCAGGTCCTTGACCGCCATCCGTTGCGCGAGGCGGGACTTGACGGTGATCGCGGTGAGCGAGTGCCCCAGCAGGTCGTGCAGGTCCCGGGCGATCCGGTTGCGCTCGGCCTCCGAGGCGAGCCGCGCCACCTCGGCCCTGGCGGCGACCAGGGCGCTGTTGGTGGCGGCGATCTCGGCGAAGGCGCCGCAGGTGAGCGAGGTGAACAGCAGGGCCAGCGCCTGGAATCCGCCGGGCCCGGTGTGCCAGGGACGCACCGCCCAGGGCACCACCAGCGCGGCCACCGTACCGGCCGCCACCGCCCTCGCCGCGTACCCGCGCCACCGGATCGCGACCGCGGAGACGACCACGGTGGCGAGGAAGAAGGAGTCCTCGTGGGCGAACGGCAGCACGGCCAGGAAGAGCGCCGTCATCACCGCCAGCAGCGGAGCGATCCAGCGCGGCCGACCGCGCCCGAGGGCGAGGGCCAGCAGCGCGTAGCAGAGGCAGAACGCGACGACCACGGCGTACCCGGCGATCGCCGCCGCGCCGGAGACGGTGCCGTTCACGGCCACGGCGGTGAGCGCGGGGAAGACCATCATCCCGCTGCCCAGCAGGAGGCGCCGCCGGCCCTGCCCCCAGCCCTCGACGGGGTGCGGCGGGCCGTCCCGGCCGGGGGCGGCGGCCGGGCTCTCGTGCACGGGGTCACTCCCGTGCACGAGGTCGTGGTCGCGATCGGTCACCCTTGCGTCCCCTCCTCAGAGCCTGGCGAACAGGCTACGCAGGTGCCGTCCGTTGACCACCGCGGCCACACCCAGCAGGGCGAGCCCGCACACGGCCTGCTCGGCCTTCATCCACACCGGGAACGTCCCGGGCAGGGCGACGATGGCGGTGATCGCGACGATCATGACGGCCGAGAGGATCCGCAGCCGCCGGAAGGCTGCCCGGGAGCCGTTGGCGGCCCGGCCGGTCAGCAGGAGGGTGAGCGCGGCGCTGGCCACGACGATGGTGCCGCGGACCAGCACCGCGTCGTTGACCACCGCGTGGTGGTCACGGAGGGCGATGGCGGCCACCAGCGTGACGACGCTGAGGCCGAGGTAGGCGAGCACGAGCCGCCTCACGGTACGGAAGGCCCGACGGGTGTCGGGGTGGTGCAGGTCGGTGGTGGTCATGGCATCCATGCTGCTCGCCGACCGGGTGCGCGCAGCAGTGTGCTCGCGCACCGGTACACCGTGACAATTGTCAGTGCCCGGCGGACTGGTCGACGTGGGGATCAGGCCGTGTAGCGGGCCGTGTGGTAGCCGCCGCGGGCCGTACGGTCCACCTCCTCGGCGCCCCAGGTGTGCGGCACGGCCAGGTTCCAGCGGGCCCGCAGGACCGCGTGCTCCTCGCGGTTCCCGGTCACGTACCACTGCCCCATCCGGCACCACGCCAGCGGCTCGTCCGCCTCCGTGGCCACCGCCCGCACCAGCTGCGCCGCCTGCCGGGCCACCTGCGCCTCCAGCGCGGCGTCCTCCGCCTCCAGGATCTGGTTCATCCGGTACGTGGCCTGGTCACCGTGGCGGAGTACACCTCGTGCAGGTCGTAGTCCCCGGTGTAGAGGTACTGCTTCCACCGCGGAACGGCCTTCAGCTGGGCCAGCTCCGGGCCGCCGTCCCGCGCGTTCATGTCGATCGGCACGTACGGCTCGCCGCCCGCGCCGGTCCGGACGATCCCCAGGACCTGGACCGCCGGGGGCGGGTTGTCGATCCGTACGCCGATCAGCCCCTGCGCGTCCCAGTGGCCGACGAAGCCGCTCAGGTCGTGCTCCTCCAGCCAGTTCAGCACCAGCTCCGAACCGCCCTCCGCCCGCGCGTACTTCTTCTCGACGGACGAGGGCTTGATGGAATTCTCCAGGATCGTGTGCGGCTTCGGCTTGGCGCCTTCCTCGATGCGACGGATGGAGAACTCCCCGGTCTCGCGGACGGCGATGGTGTACTTGTGCCTCCGGCACACCGCGGAGATCGGGGCCCAGTGGTCCTTCCACACGATGTCCCGCAGGGCGGCGGCCCGGCCGCGGGACGTGACGTCCCGCCCGTCGTACGTGGCGGCCTCACAGACCCTCAGCACGTTGTCCGGGGTCAGCTGCCGCGGCCGCGTCGGCGCGGCGGCCCGGCCGTCCGGCGCGCGCTGGATCCCCGGCAGTGCCCGGCCGTCCGCGCCTGTGCCGTCCCGGTGCCCGGCGATCATGCGCGCCGTCGCCGCGTTGCCGACGGTGCGCTGGAGGGCCGCGCCGGACTGCGCGGACGCGGCCCCGTCCTCGGGTCGTGCTCCGGTGCCGGACCGTCGGGCCCGGGCCCCGTCGCGACGAGGATCCCCCACCCTCTCCGGCTGTTCCCTCAGGTGCATGCCGAACCCCCTCGGTCCCGTTCGGCTCCGTTTATACAGCGGGAGCCGGGCGGGCGCGGAGTGCGGTTCCGGACCCGGCCGCCGGATCCGACGGTTCGTAACACCCGGCCGACGCCGCCCGTTCCGCGTCCAGCAGGCACACCATGTGCAGCTTCGCGACCGCCCGCCCGTCGACCAGCACGGCCCTCGGCTCCCGCCCCCACACCTCGAACCCGCAGGCGGTGTAGACCCGCAGGGCAGGTTCGTTGCCCTCCGAGACCGTCAGCAGCACCTGCCGCAGCCGCCCGTCCCGCGCCGCCGTGCGCAGCACCTCGCGCACCAGGGCCCGGCCGATCCCGCGGCCGGCGGCACCGGGGGCCACCGCCATGCCGTACAGCGTGCCCTTGTGCCGCTCCTGGCTGCGCCCCGGCACCTTGAGCCCGGCGGTGCCGACCAGCACGCCGGTGCTGTCGAAGGCGCCGAACAGCGCGCCCGGCCCGTCCCCGGCCTCGGCCAGCCGGCGCAGCGTCGCGGACAGCGGCCTGACCGCCTCCTCCGCGTGGCTGGAGGTGAAGGCGCTCGGCGACTCGCGCAGCGCCGCCAGCCGGAAGGCGCGGTACGGTGCGGCGTCCGCCACGCCGAGGCGGCGCAGCAGCACGGGGCTCCGGTCGCGTTCAGCCGAGGCGGACACGGGTGCACCTGGTCACGTACGGCAGGGCGATCTCCTCCCGGCCCGCGAGGTCCGGGTGGGTGGCGAGCAGCTGCTCGACGTCGGCCAGCAGGCGCACCCGCTCCTCCTCCGGCAGCGCGATCACATAGCTGCGCGAGGCGACCATGTCGACGATCCCGGCCCGGGTGGTGACGTGCTCCCAGCGGATCTCCAGCCGCTCGGGCTCGCCGAACGGCGCCGGGAGGACCGGCCGGGTGTCGATCCGCTGCGGTGCCGAACGGTGCATCAGCACGCCCAGCGCGGCGGCCCACGGCTCGGACTCGTCCCGGACGTTCCACACCAGCGCGAGCGTCCCGCCGGGGGCGAGCACCCGGGCGATCTCCGGCACCGCGACCGCCGGGTCGAACCAGTGCCAGGCCTGCGCGACCACCACGGCTTCCACACTGCCGTCCGGCAGCGGGATCCGTTCGGCCGAGCCCGCCCTGACCGCCGCCTTCGGCACCGCCGCGGCCAGCCGCGCCCGCATCCCCTCGTCGGGTTCGACCGCGACCACGTCCAGCCCCGCCTCGACCAGCAGCCCGGTCAACTTGCCCGTCCCGGCGCCCAGATCGAGCACCCGCCGCGCCTCCCGGGGCACCGCCGAACCGACCAGCGCCCGCGGGTAGCCCGGCCTGCCGTGCTGGTAGGCATCGACCGCGACCCCGAAGGACCGCGCCCGCAGCCGCCCCGCCCACCGCCGGGTGGCCCCCTGCCGTGTCATGCCGCAGGCCCGCCCGATCTCCTCCCAGGTCGCCTCCCGCCCGCGCCGCAGCTCCTCCACCAGCTCCGTCCGCCGCTCCTCCAGCGCTTCGATCACCTCCGACAACCGCCGCAGGCCCTCCGCCCCGCCCCCGCCGGCCACGTCCTCCGCCACTCGCCGTCCACGATCGCCTGTGCTCATGGCCCGGCACTGTACGGGCCTGCGGCGGAGGGCGTCAACAGTCATTGCTGGTGAAGGCAACAGATGTTGCCTGCCTTTCGAGCCCCGGCCATGGTGCGACCGGGGCCGCCGGCGGTCCGTCGTCACAGCCGGAGGGTGAGCGCGAACTGGGGCAGCGCCAGCAGGAGCAGGACCGTCCCGGCCTCGATCCAGCGGTACTTCGCGCGGATGATCGCACTGGTGCCCGCCAGTGCCGAGAGCAGCGGACCCGCCGGGTCGTGTCCGGCCCGCTCGAAGGCCCGGCGCAGCCGCTCGGGACCGGCGCCCGGGGTGATGTGCTCGAAGTAGCCGGGACCGTCCGCGCCACCGCCGCGCCCCTTGCGGTGACGCGGCACGAGCGCGGAGGCGAAGCAGCCGACGGCCAGCAGCGCGCCGGCCACGGCGCTCCAGCGCAGCAGCGGGACCGTCCAGGCCGGAGATCCGGGGCCGACCCCGCCGTCCGAGGGGATGAAGGTGGCGAGCACCGCGCCGGTGAAGGCCAGGAAGACGGCGGCCTTGGTGTCAGCCCGGACGAGTTCCGCGCTGTTGGCCGCCATCAGGCGCTCCATCGCCGAGAGCGAGGACGGGGACGGGGACGGGGACGGGCCTGGCGGCGCGGCGGGCCCGCGGGACCGGACCACGGGCAGCCGGGGCGCCCTGCCCACGGAACGCCTGCGGGCGACGCGCCGCGCCGGCTCGCGGCGCACGCCGGCCCGGGTCACCGCGGCACCCCGTTCGGGACACCGCCGGACCAGCCGTTGACGTGGGAACGAACCTTGGCGAAGTCCGGCCCCGGAGCCTGCGGGGCCGGACCGGGGACCTTCCGGCCGAGGGCGACCAGGCGGTCGCGCAGGATCCTGGACAGCTCGTCCTGCTCCTGTGCCGTCAGCGTGCCCAGCATGCCCGCCATGTCGTCCTGCCAGGTGGTCTCGCCCCGGAGCAGTTCGGCGTGCTTGACCACCCAGTCGAGGACGTCGCGCACCTCGTCGGGCTTCCTGGCGAGCCACAACCCCGCGAGCGCGAGCGGGCCGTCCTGGACGGCCCGCCGACAGAATCCGTACTCCTCCTGGCTCTTGGCCATCCAGTCGAAGGGCACGTCCGTCGCATCGGGCTCCCCCAGCCTCAGTTCGTTCCCGTGCTCGCGGGCGAACACGTCCGTGACGCGGTAACTGAGACCGAAGTGGGGCAGCACGTAGGGGGCCGCGAGGTACTGCACCAGTTCCTCGGGGCCCAGCCTGGCCTGCGCGGCGGCGAACTGCTCGTTGAGCTGGCGCAGGCGGCCTTCGAGATCCTTGCGGACCGGCAGCCAGCCCCGGCTGGTCCGGGTGCGCACGACCTGCGCGGCATCGTGGACCCACCACAGGACGTGGACCTCCACCGATTCCGTCCCGTACGGAGTGGGGAGACGGACCGCCCGGATGTCCGGGCGCTCGTCCAGCTCGACCAGGTACGCCCGGTCGAATCCGCGCAGTCCCAGCCGAGGGGCTGCTCCGCTCTCCTCCTCCGCGTCGGCCGGCCCCGGGCGGATCTCCCCCAACTGGTGGTGCATCCCGGCCCGGTCCCGCAGGACCAGGGCGAGGTCGCGCCGCCCGGACCAACGGTGCCGGAGGATCTCCCGCCAGGGGGCACGCGTGGCCTGGGTGTAGACGGGCGGGTCAGTGTCGACGGTCATCGGGTCCTCCGGACACGGGGTCGGTGGGGTACGGCTGCGGCTCGCCGTGCCGCCAGGCCTCCAGGGCGCGGTGGGCGATGTCACGGCCGACCAGGTCGGGGTCGTCGCTGCGATCGATCTCGACAAGCAGCCTCAGTTCACCGGGGCGCATCTCCTGGGCGAGCACCGTCAGGAGCAGCTCCACGGCGGCACGGAGCGGCTCGGCCCAAACCGCCGCGCGGCACCAGCCGAGCAGCCTGTAGCTCGTGCGAACGAAGAGCTTCTCGTCGTTGAGGGAAGCCCTGACACAGGAGATCACCGCGTCCGTGAACTCACCTTCAGGACTCAGCTGTCGTTGGAACCAAGACGGCTCCCACAGCAGTTCGGGGAATGCCATGTGCGCGAGTTCGGCGTCGCGCCCCCGTTCGACTGACCACTCCATGAGCTGGCGGAAGACCGCCGACTGGTTTCCTGCCGTGAACAGCCTCTCCAGGGACGAGTGCACTGCCCTGGCGACCGCGCCCTCGTCCTCTTCCTCTCCTCGGTAGCAGCGCCGGAGAAGTGAGAGCGCAAGCTCCGGCCGCGATACCCCGAAGTCCCTGCCGCAGGCATCGGCCACGGTGGAACGGAGCCGCCAGCCGCCGTTGACGCTCCACCTGCTGAGACGGAACTTCACCTCGCCGGCGAGGATCGGGTCCTGTGCCGCGATCCCCAGCGCGTACGCGGCCGTGCTGCGGCTCTGAAGGTGCTCGGACCGGGCCAGGTCGTGGATGTGGCGAAGCGCCCGCCGACCACCGCTCCATCCGGTGGACAGACCGACCACACGGCCCATGGGCTCGGCGAGGTCGGGCTCGTTACCGGGGACATTGTCGATCCACTCGGTCAGGAGCCCGGACACCTCTCCGTACTGCCGCCACACGTACCGCAGCACCGTCTCGGCCTGCCGGTGCCGCTTGAAGTGGACCGGCTCCACCGTGTAGGCGTAGCTTGAGGTCTCCCGCATCTCGCCCGGCGAGCACTCGGCGCGGATGGTCTCCAGCAGTTCGTCCAGCGATCGGCGGAAGACGAACCGAGGGTTCGGACTGGGCTCCTCACCGCGTCCGCTCCGCCCGTGCTCACCATCGCCCTCCGCATTCGCCCGCAGGACCAGGTCGAGGCGGCCGTCGGCCAGCTTCAGCAACCGGTCGGTCTCCTCCCGGACGATCCGGTGGTCGAGCCCTTCCAGGACGCTCGTCACCAGCAGGAATGCCAGAGCGTCCGGGTCCTCTCGGAGCTTCTTCAGGAGGTCGGGAACCTCCGTCTCCGCGAGGAAACTGAGCCGCTGGCCGAGGTCGGCCAGGTCGGGGCCGTCGTCACCGGAGCGGCCTACCTCGTCGACGAGTTCGGCGACCTGGGCCGGCATCAGCTCGGGTGCCAGGAGCTCGTCCAGGTCCGGTTCCAATCGGTCCAACAGCGCCTGGCGTCGCCCCTCGTCGAGCACCACAGCCTCCAGACGCGAGTCGAAGACCGCACGCGGCAACGGGGGCGTGTAGTTCACCGGGCTGATGTCCGCGTCGCGCGCCAGGCCACGCAGCCGGTCGGCGTCGCAGGGAAGCATGACCACCATATGGGCCTCGGCGTCGTTCAACCGCTGACGAAGCCTGGCGATCGCCGCCGGCCCGAGTCGCACCGCCGGCGACAGGCCGTGCACCAGATATCCACGCACCCCGTTCTGGCTGGGCTGCCAGGAAGACAGGTCCGAGTCACTGTCGAGCGCGCGGAGCGCCACGCTCTTCCCGCTGCAATCGAACAGCAGGTTCAGGGCCGTGGTCCGGCGTCCGCTGCCGGGTTCCCCGGCGAGGAAGAGCAGGCGGGAACTCAGCCTCCTCTTCGCCTCCGGGAAACAGCCCGGCTCCGCGAAGCCGGTCCGGGCGGCCAGCACCTCCTGCACGGAGATGGGTCCGTCCTGCGCCTCCACCCGCTCGGCGCCGCCCGGGGCGGCCCCGGCACCGTTCTCGACGCGCTGGCCCCCGTGCACCGAGCCGGTGTTGATGTTTCCGTTCGGCGCGAAGATGACGAACGGCGCCCTCCCGCGTCCGCCCATGGCGCCGGACCGGTCCGCGAACTCGCCGTGGAGGTCCTCGAAGTCCTCGAACTCGAGGTCGTCCGCTTCACCCACCTTCCCGGCCGCGCCCGCGCCCCGCTCGGGCGCGGCACTCTCCGGCCCGTCCGACGGCCGGGCACCGCCGCCGGACGGCCCTTCGATCGCCGGGCGCTCGTCGGGGTTCACCGGTGGTGCTCGTTCTTGTCGCCGTGGACGGTGTCGCCCTTGTTCCCCGTCACGTAGTCGCCGCCGAAGCCCCCGAGCGAGTCCCCGCGCACGAAGTCGCGCCCCGCGTACGGGCCGCTGGCGTTGGTGACGCTCTGGCCGCCGTGCACCGTGCCGGAGTTCAGGTTGCTGCCGTCGCCCCGCTGGGTCACGACCGTCCGCGGTGCGCGGCGGCCCTCCGGGCGTCCGGCCCGCGGTTCGCCCGGCTTCCGTCCGTCCGGCCCCTCCTGTTCCGCCACGACGGCGTCGCCGAGGATCCGCCGGTCGTACAGGTTCCCCGACGGCGTGGGCACGTACAGCCACGCCTGCTGGTCGAAGCGCTTGCCCTCCACCGTCGCCGGCACCTCGATGAAGTGGTCGGGGTGGCGCCCGGTGTAGCCGCCGGCCACCGCGTCCTGGTAGCACCGGTCGGACAGGATGGCCGCCACGTGGGTGATGCTCTCGTTGGAGGCGGCCAGCATCGCCTTCACCGGACGGGAGTCGAGCAGCCGGTGGGTGTCGTTGCGCGGGGTGCCGTTGCCGTCGAACTCGCCGCCCTCGTCCGGGAGCGGGCCGATGTGGAGGCTGACCCGCAGCCGGATGCGCACCGTCCCGACGGAGTGCACGTTGAACTCCGTGAGCACCTCCTGGAGGGTGTTCAGCCAGGGGTGGATCAGGAAGGGCATCCAGGCCGGGTCGAAGCCGAACACGTACCCGTCGCCGGTCGAGTTCGGGAACCGCCGCTCCTGCCAGACCTCGGCCAGTCCGGCCCGCTCGAAGGACCACTGGAGCACCTCCGGCACGGACTTGCTGATCACGCCGTGCTCGATCGCCGGGTACCCGGTGAAGTCCTTGGCGTCCACGGCGACGATGCCCCGGTACGGCGGGAGGTGCCGGCTGCGGCTGTACGGCAGGGCGCTGGCCTCGGGCATCGGCTGGTCGAACTCGGTCATCTCTGCTCCTTCGTCGTTCCGTGCTGACCTTGCGTCACCAAGCTTCGCGAGCCGGCGCCGCGCGGTGTGCCCAGTCGGTGCGGAAAGCGGGTGACGGAGGTCACACGGGAAGGAGGGCTGGGCGTCAGCCACCGGGCGGCGCGGCCGCGCTGCGGAGGGCGGGGAGATCGCCGAGGGCGATGGACTTCCGGCCGGCGTCGACACCGTTGGCGGCCAGGGCCCCGAGGGCCGCGGTGACGGTGTTCCGGGACACCCCGAGGTGCTGGGCCAGTTCGTCCCGGGTCAGGGCGAGTTCGATCCGGCGGCCGGCCGTCGCCGCGGGGCCCGCGGAGAGGTCGGCGAGCGCGACCAGGGCTGCCGCCAGCCGCGGCACGACGTCGCCGCCGGTACGGGCCAGGTCGGATTCCCGCAGCCGGCCCATGGCGTAGCGGACCATCACGGGGAACAGCTCGCGGTCGGCGACGAAGCGCAGGAAGACCGCCTTGGCGAGGACCGCGACCGTGCAGTCGGAGATCGCCTGGACGCTCGCCGAGCGGACGCCGTCGTCCAGGACGGCCACTTCCCCGAGGAGTTCGCCCGGGCCCCGGAACGCCAGCAGCCGGACGTCGCCGTTGCGTTCCCGCCGGCTCACCTTGGCCACTCCGGCCAGCAGGGCGAGGACGTGGGTGCCCGGTTCGCCCTGGCGCAGCAGGGTGGCGCCGATCGGGTGGCGGCGCTCGAACGCGTCCTCCAGCATGTCCGTCCAGACCGCGTGGCCCATGAGGTGGCGCAGGGTCCGGCCGGGCCGGTCCGGTGGGCGGCTGCCGTGATCTGTCATGCGGTGACCCTAGGGTCACCGCGCCCGGCACGCAGGGGAATCCGGGCCCCGGGGCCGGGTTCGGCAGGCCCGGCGGTGCGGCCTCGTCCGGGTGGTTGCCATGTGTCGGGTTGACCGGGTTGGCCGCCGTAGCACGAACTCCTCGGGAGGTGGCTGGACTTGGCGAGGAAACCCTTCACATGAGCGAATCCGGAGCGGGTCGGCGGCGCGCGGGCGCCGGGGCGAGAAGCCTGGTGGATGGGCGCTGGCCGGTCCGGTTGCGACTGGCGTGCGAGATGTCGGGGTTGTCCGGCACGTTGCCACAAGTCGGTTGCGGGACGGTATTTTTGACTTTGGGTCAGGATGTCCTGAACTTGGCTATGCTGCACCACCAAGCCACCGGAGCCGGTCACCGCCCGTCCCCCGTACTGTTCCGATCGTCTGAGGATGCTGAATGCTTCGAGCTGGATCGTCACCCGCCAGACGGCGCCGCGCGCCACTGCTCGGCTGGCTGCTGCCGACGGCCGTGATGGCCTCGGCCGTGGCGGTCGCCGCGGTGGTGGTGTCCGCCGGGGCCAGGGCCGGGGTGCTGTGGTGCGGGGCGACGGGCACCGTGCTGGTGGCCGTGGTGGCCGCCGAGTCGGCCCGCCGGGGGCGGGTGCTGAGTGAGTCACGCGACCGGCACTCCCGGCAGCTGGAGGAGTTGCAGCGCCGCCTGGCCGGCCAGGAGGACGAGCTGGACCGGCTCGGCCGGGGCGAGCTGGGCAGGATCGTCGCCGGGGCCCGGTACGGGTACTCGTTCGACGTCCTGACCCGCCCGCTGGAGACCGGCGACGCGCCAGTCTCGCCGCGCTTCCGCCGCTCCCTGGTGAACCTCGCCGAGGGCGTCGCCAAAGCCGTCGACGACGAGGCCAGCCGGCGCGACTCGGCCGAGCGCGCCTTCGTCAACATCGCCCGCCGGGTGCAGGCCATCATCCACCGGCAGGCCAAGGACCTGCGGGAGATGGAGGACCGGCACGGCAACGACCCCGCCGTCTTCGACGACCTGCTGCGCCTGGACCACGGCAACGCGCTGACCGGCCGGCTGGCCGACAGCATCGCCGTGCTGTCCGGCGCCCGCCCCGGCCGCCAGTGGACCCGTCCGATCGCGCTCTACAGCGTGCTGCGCGGCGGCATGTCCCGGATCCTGGAGTACCAGCGGGTGGACCTCCACCCGGTGGCGCAGATCTCGGTCACGGGACCGGCCGTCGAGCCCCTGATCCACGCCGTCTCCGAACTGCTCGACAACGCCACCCGCTACTCCCCGCCGCACACCCACGTGCACCTGAGCGCCTCCGAGGTGCAGAGCGGCATGGCGATCGAGATCGAGGACGGCGGCCTCGGCCTGACCGACGAGGCCAGGCTCCGCGCCGAGCGGGCGATGCGCGAGGCGATGGTCTCCAAGGACTTCGACGACCTCACCGAGTCACCCCGGCTGGGCTTCGCCATCGTCGGCCGGCTCTGCCAGGCGTACGGCTTCCAGGTCTCGCTGCGCCGCTCCGCGTACGGCGGCGTGCGGGCGGTGCTGGTCGTGCCGCAGGAGCTGCTCACCACCGCGCCGCCGACCGGGCGTGCGCACGGCATCGGCGCCTTCTCCGGCCCGCGACCGCTTCCGCCGAACCCGCCGCGGCACGCGGCCCCCGGCCGCCCCTGGGGCGCCCGGACGACCTCGGCGGGCGTCGGGCCCTCGTACGGCTCGACCAACCCGTGGGGGCCCTCCGTCTCGGCCTCCGGGGACGATGAGGTGATCGTGACCGAGTGGACGCCCAACGGCCTGCCGCAGCGCCGGCGGAGCCGCCCTTCGGTGCCCAGGGGCGGGTTCGCCGCCAGGCCCGCGGGGCCGCCGGCCCAGGCGCCGCGCCATGCCTCCGCCCCGGCCCCGACTCCGGTCCCCGCCAAGGAACCGAAGCAGCCGGGCCTGTGGCTGGAGGCGTTCATGGACGGCATCAAGGGCACCGGCCCCGCACCGTCCGGGCGCACCCCGGACGCCGGGCGCGGCACCGACGGCGGGCAGACCGGTGCCGGACAGCCAGGCCCCGGACAGCCTGGCCCCGGACAGCCGGATGCCGGGCACATCAGCGCCGCACAGACCACTGAAGAGACGGCAGGGAAAGGCGAGCAGTGATTCCGCACCGCAGCAACATGGACTGGATCCTCAACGACCTCGCGCACAGCGTCCCGTGCGTACGCCACATCATCGTGCTGTCCGCCGACGGCCTGCGGATCGCCCAGTACGGCACCGACCCGGACACCGCCGACCGCCTCGCCGCCGCCTGCGCCGGGCTGCAGAGCCTGGCCGGCGCGATCGGGCACGAGTTCCCGCACGGCGACGGCTCGATGCGGCTGGTGGTGATCGAGGTGGACGGCGGCTACTTCTACCTGATGGCGGCCGGTGACCGGGCCTACCTCGCGGTCCTCGCCGACGAGGGCGTGGACGCCGGGCTGGTGAGCCACCAGATGCGCGACCTGGTCGCGAGGATCGGCGAGCACCTGTCCACGCCGCCGCGCAACCCCGAGGTGGTCGCGTGAACCGGCGCCCGGCACGGCCCGCCGCCACGGGCTTCGGCGGCGGGGCGGGCACATGAACGAGCACAGCGGGACGGGTACATGAACGAGCACAGAGAGGCGGTGGCATGACGGCCGAGCAGGGCGGCTGGGAGGGCCCCGAGCCCGACCGGCTGTACGTGATCACCCGGGGCCGCAGCAGCCCCGCGGGGCCGGGGGTCTTCGACCTGGTCACCCTGATCGTCTCCCGCGCGGAGCCGACCCTCGCCCACCAGCCGGAGCACGCCGCCATCCTGCGGCTGTGCCGCTCCCCGCTCTCGGTCGCGGAGGTCTCCGCCTACCTGGAGCTGCCCGCCAGCGTGGTCACCGTCCTGCTGGCGGACCTGCTCGACGACGGGCTGATCGAGGCCCGCTCCGCCGCCGTGCCCGCGGCGGAACTCCCCGACCGTGCCCTGTTGGAGGCGGTGATCCATGGACTTCAGCGGCTCTGACACGGTGGCCGGTCCGGCCGGCGCGGACCTGCTGCCCGACACCGTCACCACCGCCGTCAAGGTGGTGATCGTCGGCGGCTTCGGCGTCGGCAAGACGACGCTGGTCAGCGCGGTCAGCGAGATCCGTCCGCTGACCACCGAGGAGACCATGACCCAGGCCGGCGTCGGCGTGGACGACCCGACCGGCGTCGAGCAGAAGACCTCCACCACCGTGGCCATGGACTTCGGCCGGATCAGCATCAGCGACCGGCTCGTCCTGTACGTCTTCGGCACCCCCGGCCAGGAGCGGTTCTGGTTCCTCTGGAACGGCCTGTTCGAGGGCGCCCTGGGCGCGGTGGTGCTGGTGGACACCCGCCGGCTGGAGGTCAGCTTCGAGGTGATCGGGCGGCTGGAGGAGCGCGGCGTGCCCTTCGTGGTGGCCGTCAACAGCTTCCCGGAGTCGCCCTCCGTCCCGCTCGACGAGCTGCGGAACGCGCTGGACCTGCCGGCCGAGGTGCCGATCGTCGCCTGCGACGCGCGCAGCCGGGAGTCCAGCCGGGACACCCTGATGACCCTGATGCACTACCTGTACGAGCTGGCCGCCCCGCGCACCGGCTGATCCGACGGCCCGTCCGTCCGACGCCCGTGCCAGACCCCCGCGACCGACCCCCGCGACCGACCCCCGCGACCGGAGACTCCGTGACCACCCCCTTCCCCGAACCCTTCGTCCCCACGTACACCGCTGCCGCCCCGCCGCCCGGGTGTCCGGCCCACGCGGGCGGCGTCGGCCCGACCGGCCCCGGCGGCCTGCGCCGGCTGTACGGCCCCGAGGCCGAGACCGACCCGGCCGGCCTGTACGAGAAGCTGCGCGCCGAGCACGGCGAGGTGGCCCCGGTGCTGCTGCACGGCGACCACCGGGCCTGGCTGGTGCTCGGCCACGGCGCCAACATCACCGTGATGCGCACCCCCTCGCTGTTCTCCCGGGACTCCCGGCTGTGGAGCGCCTTCCGCAACGCCGAGGTGCCGGCGGACTCCCCGCTGCTGCCGGTGGTCGCCTGGCAGCCGATCTGCGTGTTCGCGGACGGCGAGGAGCACCGCCGGCTGCGCGGGGCGCTGCTGGACGGCCTGAACGGCTTCGACCGGCGCGGCATCCGCCGCCACGTCCGCCGCTTCACCACCGACCTCGTCCAGGTGGTCGGGCCGACCGGCGAGGCCGAGCTGATCTCCCAGTTCGCCGAGCACCTGCCGATGCTGGTGATGACCAAGCTGCTCGGCATGCCCGACGAGTACGGTCCGCAGCTGGTGACCGCCGCCCGGGACCTGATGAAGGGCACCGAGACGGCGATCGCCAGCAACGAGTACGTGGTCGCCGGTCTGCGCCGGACCATCGCCATCCGGCGCGACAGCCCCGGGGACGACCTGACCAGCCGGCTCCTGGCGCACCCCGCCGGGCTGACCGAGGACGAGGTGATGGAGCACCTGCGGGTGGTGCTGCTGGCGGCGAACGAGACGACCGTCAACCTGATCGCCGACTCGCTGAAGATGGTGCTGACCGACCCGCGCTTCCGCGCCCACCTCTCCGGCGGGCAGATGACCCTGGGCGAGGCGCTGGACCAGGTGCTCTGGGACTCCCCGCCGATGTCCCTGGTGGCGGGCCGCTGGGCGACCGCCGACACCGAGCTGGGCGGTCAGCTGATCCAGGCCGGGGACCTGCTGCTGCTCGGGCTCGCGGCGGGCAACGTCGACCCGGTGGTCCGGCCCGACCTGGCCGCCCCGCTGTACGGCAACCGCTCCCACCTGTCCTTCGGCGCCGGGCCGCACGAGTGCCCGGGCCAGGACATCGGGCGGCACGTCGCCGAGGCCGGGATCGACATCCTGCTGACCCTGCTGCCCGACGTGCGGCTCGCGGTGCCGGAGGAGGAGCTGAGCTGGAGCTCGGCCTGGATCTCCCGGCACCTGACGGCACTGCCGGTGGAGTTCACCGCCCGCGACATCGAGCCCGACCCGGTCTCGGTGGCCGAGGCGGAGCGGGCGGCGAACGAGGCCGCGGAGCGGGAGTCCGGGGCCCCGGCCGTCCCGGCGACCCGGAGCGCCGAGGCCGGCGGAACGCCGGAGCCGGTCGCCCCGGCCGTCCCGGCGCAGCGCCGCGGTTGGTGGGACGTGCTCACGGGCCTGTTCCGGCGCTGACGGGGGCCACCCCGACAGCGATCGGACCCGTCAGCCCCGCCCGTCGGTCCGGCTTCGGTACAGCGTGAAGGTGTCCACCGGGCTGAGGTCGCCGTGCGGACCGTCGAAGGTGTAGTAGGTGACCCGCATGGTGGTGGTGCCGCCGCGCCGGTCGCCGGGGTCGACGTCGAAGGCGGCGAACCCGTGGGTGTGGGTGCGGTCCTGGTGGGCGGCCCACGGCGCTTCCTCGGTGAGCCAGACCGACTCCCGGTACGGCGCCGGCGGACGCGGCGAGTCCTCCAGGGCGACCACCACCCGGCCCCTGGGCTCGGGGAACAGGTCGTCCTGGGTGGTGGCGGCGTTGCCCCCGGTGCCGATGACCATGTGGACGGTGCCGCGCCCGGTGTCGATCAGGTCGGTCCTGGTGTCGACCGGCACCGGGGTGCGGGTGTCGTTGGGCAGGGTGCCGCGGACGGCGTGCGAGCGCTCGTAGTAGTGCTCGTGGCCGCAGACCACCAGGTCGACCCCGTAGGCGTCGAACAGCGGCCCCCAGGCCTCGCGGACCCCGAGGTCGCCGCCGGCGCCGTGCCGCGAGCTGGACATCATCGGGTGGTGCATGCACACCACGATCCAGTCGATCGACCTGTTGCCCCGTGCTGCCCGCAACTCCCGCTCCAGCCAGCGCTGTTGGGCGCCCCCGGAGTAGCCGCGCAGGTAGCTGTCGCCGGAGTCCTGGACGGCCACGTCGTCGTTGGCCAGGCTGACGAAGCGCACCGAGCCGACCGTGAAGGCGTACCACATGCCCCTGGTCTCCTCGTCGGCGGAGGCCGTGGGGTCGGGCAGCGAGAAGTAGGTCTGGTAGCCGAGGGCGCCGATCGGCCCGTTGCCGCCCTCGTTCTCGCCGTTGCCCGCGCAGGGCATCCAGGGGCGCAGCCGGGCCGAGCGGCTGTTGTTGATGAACCAGTCGGCCCAGGTGGCGGTGCGGCCCTGGCCGTGCCGGCCGCTGTAGGAGGCGTAGCAGAGGTCGCCGTTGACCAGGTTGAACAGCGGGCCGACGCGTTCCACGGCGGCGACGATGTCGGCGGAGTGCGCGGTGCCGACCTGGCTGCTGGTGAACACCGGGTACTTGCCGAGCGGCGAGGGCACGCCGTCCGGGAAGACCACCCGGCGGCGGAGGTTGGGGGTGGCCTGGTCGCCGAAGCTGGTGAAGGTGAAGGGTGCCCGGCCGCGCGGGGCGGTGGTGAAGCCGCCCGTCTCGGGGTTGGCGCCGTCGTGGCCGGCGCTGTAGAGGTACGTGGTGCCGGGGCGCAGGCCGGTGAGGCGGGCGTGGTGGACGTACACCTCGGCCTGGTCGACGGCGTCCCGGTAGGTGCGGGTCTCGGCGTCGACGGAGCGGCCGAGGCCGCCGTCCGGCGAGCCGTAGCGGACCCGCGGGCGGCGTACGGACTGCGGGGTGAGCCAGGAGACGGTCATCTCGGTGGCGGGGTCGGTGCCGAACTGGAGGTGGAGCCCGGTCACGCTGGGCGCCCCGGTGCGGTGCGGGGTGCTCAGCAGCAGCGGGCCGGCGGGCGCACCGCCGTCCGGCGCGTCCTCGGCGGGCCGGGCGGCGGCGTTCGGTGCGGCCCCGGCGCCGGCCGCCACCAGGGCGGCGCCGGCCACCGAGGTGCCCCTGAGGAGGGATCTGCGCGGGATCGTCATGGTGTTCAGGCCTTGCGGCCGACTCCGCCGTACGCCGAGACCTTGTGTTCCGTCACGGCCGCGTCGGCGTCCGGGTGCCAGTGGTTGACCGGGACCACGCCCGGCTCGTCCAGTTCCAGCCCGGCGAAGAAGCGTTCGACGCGTTCGCGCGTGCGGAAGTGCAGGGTGATCCCGGCCTCCGCGTAGCGGCGGGTGGCCTTGTCCATGCGCTCCGGCGCGATGTCGGCGGTCCCGGCGGTGAGGGCCAGGAAGCTGCCGGCGGGCAGGGCGTCGAGGATCTTGCGGACGGGCGGGTGCGCGGCCTCGTCGGAGAGGAAGTGGACGATGTTGATCAGGGTCAGCGCGACCGGCTGGGAGAGGTCCAGGGTGGCGGCCACCCCCGGGTCGGCGAGGAACCGCTCGGGTTCCTGGAGGTCGCCGTGGACGTAGGCGGTGCGGCCCTCGGTGGTGCTGGTGAGCAGCGCGCGCGAGTGGGCGAGCACGATCGGGTCGTTGTCGACGTAGACGACGCGGCAGGCCGGGTCGACGGCCTGGGCGATCTCGTGCAGGTTGGGCGCGGTGGGGATGCCGGTGCCGATGTCCAGGAACTGGCGGACGCCGTGCACTTCGGCGAGCCGGCGGACCATCCGGTGCATCACCGCGCGGGCGGCGGTGGTGTCGGCGCGCGCGCCGGGCAGGTCGGCCATCACGCGGTCGCCGACCTCGCGGTCGGCGGGGAAGTTGGTCTTCCCGCCGAGCAGGTAGTCGTAGACCCGGGCGGAGTGCGCCCTGTCGATGCGCAGGTCCACCTGCGGCGGTGTCTCGAAGCCGGGCTCGGTCAGCCAGCTGTCCGACACGAACGTGTCCTGTGCGTCGGTGTCCTCCGTGCTGCGGTGCGGTGCGTTGGTGTCCGGTGTGTCCGTACCCGATGCGCTGGTGTCCACGCTCGCCCTCCCCGATCGGCGTTGTGTTGACCACTCAACCACATGGGATGACTGTCCGTCAGGCGGTTCCAGGCGTCCGCTGAACCGTGCGTTCCGTATCCAGGACCGCCGCGGCGAAGGACGGCACCCGCATCGCCGTCAGCAGCCCGAGGGCCGGGCCCGCCGCGCAGACGGTGACGTACCAGGGGATCACACCCAGCCAGTGCCGGTCCGACAGCCACTCGGCGAGCAGCGGGAAGGTTCCGCCGAACGCGGCGATGGTGGCCGCGTTGACCACGCCGAGGCCGACCGCCCGCACTTCGGTGGGGAACAGCAGCCCGGTGAAGACGTTGAGCGTGCCGAGCACCGTGGCCACCAGCATCCCCAGCAGCACGGCGACGATCTGGAACGGCAGCCAGCCCTGGCGCAGTCCGGCGAGCAGCACGCCGACCAGCGGGATCGGCAGGGCGAACCCGATCCGGGCGACCGGCAGCAGGCCGTAGCGGTCGGCGGCGGCGCCGGTGAGCAGCATGGTGGCCAGGACCGCGCCGAGCACCACGGTCATGAAGGAGGCCGCCTCCTCCTTGTCGATCACGTGGTAGGCGGCGGCGTACTGCGGCAGGTAGACCAGCGCGAAGTAGTAACCGACCGTCCCGCCCAGGGTGTTGAGGAAGACGGTGAGCACCGCCCAGCGGTGTTCGCGCAGCACCCGCAGGAACGGCGGGCGGGCGGTGTGCCGGGCGCGCTCGCGGGCGCGGTGGAACTCCGCGCTCTCCGGAGCCCGTCGCCGCACCCAGACGGCGGCCAGCCCGAGCAGCGCGGCGACCACGAAGCCCCAGCGCCAACCGCCGTTCTCCAGGCCGGACTTGCCGATGGTGTGGATCAGCAGGGTGAGCACCCCGAAGGAGAGCAGCGAGCCGAGGATGATGCCGCCGTAGGAGACCGAGCTGAACGCGAAGCGGTGCCGGGGCGGGGCGGTCTCGGTGACGTACGCGGCGACGCTCGGTGCCTCTCCGCCGAAGGCGAGCCCCTGCACCACCCGCGCGAGCACGGCCAGCACCGCCGCCCAGGCCCCGATGGCCTGCTGCCCCGGCACCGCGGCGATGCCCAGGCTCGCGACGGCGATCACCGCCATGCCGAGGCTCAGCGCGAAGCGCCGCCCCCTGGTGTCGCTGAGCCGCCCGATCAGGTAGGAGCCGACCGGCCGGGCGACGAAGCCCACCGCGAAGGTGACGTACGCGCCGAGCACGCCGCTGACGCCGTGCTTGCCGTGGCCGAAGAGGTCGGCCGCGAAGTAGGGCGCCAGGACGGCGTAGATGTTCCAGTCGAAGGACTCGACCACCGATCCGACCGTCGCCGCGGCCAACTCCCGCCGCCGCCCGCCCGCTTGCGCTTCGTCGCGGACCGGAGCGGCCGCGCTGCGATCTGTCATGACCTCAGCATGGCACCGTCCGGACCCGGACGGAATCACGCCCGGCCGCCGGGTGATCGGCGTCGTCAGGGCCGCTCCACAGAGGCTTCTGAGAATCCCATGTGACTGATGTGACAGTCAGGTGATATTTGTGTGCCGTGCATTCCATGATCACACGTACCCCGCGGCGCGTCCTGCCCGCCGCCGTCGCAGCCCTCGCCACCGCCGCCCTGCTGGCCGGCTGCACCAGCGGGAGCGGCACCACAGCCGCGCCCGCGACCACCACGACCGCCGCTGCCCCGGCACCGAGCGCCACCCCGACCCCGACGCCGACGGTCAAGCCCACCGGCGCCAACGACCCCGCGCTCAAGGCCTTCTACGGCCAGCAGCTCACCTGGGGCCCCTGCAAGAAGGACCCGGAGAACGAGGAGGACACCTCGGCACTCCAGTGCGCCACGCTCAAGGTGCCGCTCGACTACACCGCCCCGGCCACCGCCACCCTGGACGTCGCCGTGGTCCGCAACGCGGCCACCAAGCCCGACCAGAAGATCGGCTCGCTGCTGCTCAACCCCGGCGGCCCGGGCGGCTCCGGAGTCGAGATGGTCGCCTACGACCCCAAGCGCTTCGACGGACCGCTGCACGACCGCTACGACATCGTCGGCTTCGACCCGCGCGGCACCGCCGGAACCAGCCCGCTCAACTGCCTGGACGACCAGGCCCGGGACGGCTGGCTGAACACCGACCAGGCCGGCGCCGACCACGGCAAGCAGCTGGCCGACGCCTGCCAGGCCAAGTACGCCCAGATCCTGCCGTTCGTCAGCACCCGCAACAGCGCCCGGGACATGGACGTGCTGCGCGCCGTCCTCGGCGACCAGAAGCTCAGCTACCTCGGCCTGTCCTACGGCACCTACCTCGGCTCGCTCTACGCCGAGGAGTTCCCGGACAAGGTCGGCCGGGTCGTCCTGGACGGCGCCACCTCGGCCTCCACCTCGCTGGTCCAGCACAACATCGAGCAGCAGGCCGGCTTCGAGCGGGCCCTGAAGGCCTTCGCCGCGGACTGCGTCACCAAGGCCGCCTGCTCGCTCGGCAAGGACCCCGAGCAGGCGACGCAGAAGCTCGCCACGTTCCTCGACGGGCTCAAGGACAAGCCGCTGAAGACGGAGAGCGGCCGCGCCCTGACCTCCAGCATCGCCTGGACGGGCGTCATCAGCCGGCTCTACGGCGGCGAGAAGGCCTGGGAGGGTCTGCGCAACTCCATCGGCTGGGCGATGGTGCGCGGCAAGGGCGACTACCTGCTCGACCTCGCCGACGCCTACAACGGCCGCGACAAGGACGGCCACTACCGGCCCTCGGCGGACGCCTACACCGCCATCCACTGCGCCGACGGCGCCACCGACGCACCGGCCGGCGAGCAGTTGCAGGCCGCGCTGACCGACCTCGCCGCCAAGGCCCCGCTGATCAGCAAGCACGACCCGCAGTCCGCGCTGTTCGACCCGGACTGCCGGATCTGGCCGTTCCGCGCCACCGAGAAGCCGCACGTGATCAAGTCCGCCGCCGCCAACCCGATCGTGGTCGTCGGCACCACCGGCGACCCGGCCACCCCGTACGCCTGGGCCGAGAAGCTGACCGCCGAGCTCGGCAACGCCGTGCTGCTCAGCCGCGACGGCGAGGGCCACACCGGGTACGGCGCGAGCAAGTGCGTCCGCGCCTCGGTGGACACCTTCCTGCTGGACGGCACCGTCCCGGCCGCGGGCATCCACTGCCCGACGGACTGACCCCGGAGCGACCCGGACCGAAACGGAAGGCGGCGCCGGACCCTCGGGTCCGGCGCCGCCGCCGTTTCCCGGAGGTCCCGCTCAGTGCCCGGGGTGGTGGACGAAGCGGTAGGTGTCGCGGTCGAGTTCGGTGACCTGGACGCCGATCACGGCCGGCTCGGCCAGCCGGTCGCGCAGCGCCGCGAGCACCCGGTCGGTCAGTGCGGCGCGCTGCGCGGTGCTGCGGCCGGCCAGGATCTTCACCTCGACCAGCACCGCGGTCTCCCCGCTCGTCCCGTCCCCGACGTGGTGCAGATCGGCGGGGCGGAAGAGGGTCTTGCAGTCCGTGACCGGAGTGTCGATCACCTCGGTCATCGCCCGGTGGAGTTCGGCGGCCAGGCCCGCCCGGTCGAAGTCGAGTGCGGCCGAGTGGTCGACCAGGATCTGCGGCACGGGAACCTCCGGGCGTCGGTGACGGACGCCCCGACGCTACCGGAGCCGTCCGGGACCCCGGCGCGGGGTGCGGCGCCGGGGCCCCGGACGGGATGGGACCGGTGGAACGGGTGGAACGGAGGCCGGGTCGTCAGCAGCCGAAGTCGATCCTGCGGAAGGTCACGTAGTGGTCGGCGGTGTAGTAGTCCTCGTGGTACTGCGTGCCGGTGACGATGCGACGGGCGCCGCGGGTCGGCGAGCCCGGGGTGACCACGGTGTACTCGTGGTAGTAGCCGGTCGACCGCGAGGGCAGCACTCCCTCCCGGTTCTGGAAGACGATGCCGTCCTGGCTGTACGGGAACGGACCGCCGGAGGCGATCAGGTCGAGGGTGGTGTCGGCCTGGGAGGGCAGGACGGACAGGCACACCGAGCCGACCGCGGCGTGCGCCTCGGTGGCGACGGCGATCGGCGCGAGGGTGACCAGGGCGACGGTGGCGGTGGCGGCGACGCGAGTCTTCCATGCGCGTAGAGTTCGGGTCATGACAAACAGGATGGCGACCGCCCCGCGCCATCGGAAGCCCCGTTCCAAGTCTTCATCTCCGGTCAACACGACGTACCTTCCGGTGACGTGACCCGGTCAGCGGCCCGGCCGGACTCAGCCCCGCGACAGCACCAGCGACTGCACCGACGGGAGCTTGCGCCAGTCGCTGGACACGATGCTCGCGTGCGCCTTCGCCAACTGCTCGGTGCGGGCCCGCGCCTGGTCGGCGGTCGGGTCGGTGCCGCTGATCTCCGGGGCGACCAGGTGCGAGTCCGTCATCACCAGCAGGTAGTGGGCGTTGTCGTACCACGCGGTGTCGATGGTCCTGACGTAGGTGGAGGCGTCACCGTCGAAGACCGCGAACCAGGGCCGGATCGAGGTGTCCGCACCGGTGTACTGGCCGCGCGGGTCGCCGGTGGCGGCGCCGAGCACGGACGGGAACACCTGGGCCTGGCCGATCCGGCCGGCCGCCGCCAGGCCCCGCAGGTGCCGGCCCTGCTCGACGTCGGTGTGCAGGGTGTCGAAGGGGTTGCCCAGCTCGACGGTGCCCGGGATCGCGTACAGCAGCACCCGGCCGGCCAGCGCCGAGCGGCTCGGCCAGTTGCCGGCCCGCACCGCCTCGTCGAGGCTCGGGTACGAGCCGCCGCCGGGCTTGGCCAGCAGGTCGGCCGGGCGCAGCACGGCGGAGCCCAGGTGGGCGGCGATCAGCGTGTCCAGCTGGTCGGGGCCCATCCCGGTGTTGGCCGAGTAGCCGGGCTTGAGCTCCAGCTTGATCACCAGCGGGCCGGCGCCCGGGTGCGCGGCGAGCCAGACCCGGACGTCGTCCAGGCAGCTCTCCAGGTTCTGGTCGGTGCCGCCCGCGTACAGCTGCGCGGGGGTGCTCGCGGCGGTGCAGTTGTTGGAGTTGCCGAACGGGTTGGAGTGGCTGACCTGCCACTGCTTGGTCACGATGTTCGGCCAGAGGTCCAGCTCGATCATCCCGGTGCCGGTGTCCAGCCCCTGGGCGAGGTACGGGAAGGCGGCCGGGTCGTAGGTGTTGTGCAGGCCGACGGTGGTCGCGGAGCCGAACGGCAGGTCGCCCGGTCCGCCGGTGGTGGCGTCGGCCGGTGCGGTCGGGATCAGCGCGGCCGCGGCGGCGATCAGGCCGGCGGCCAGGAATCCGGTCAGGGTGCGGCGTACGGTCATCGGAACGGTCCCCCCAAGTCGTGGGATGCCGGCCGCCCTGCTCCCGGGCAGCCTGACGAAGCATCGCCCGCCCGGGCGTGCTCAGGATGAAGAAGGCACGACAATAGCGTGACGGCTGCACCGCTTCTCCCCGGCTCCCCTCCCCTTCCTCCACCTGACCCCCACTCGCCCCGGCCGCCACGCCCACGACGGTGACGGAACGTCGGGACACCACCGCCCCGGGTTAGCGTGACCCGGATGCGAGGGCGGCCGGTCCGCGACCGGGACGACACCCCGCCCCCGAGGCACCGAACGGCGGAGGAAGCCGATGTCCCTGGTCCGGGTCCACAACTTCTCGATCTCCCTGGACGGCTACGGCACCGGCGAGGGGCAGAGCCTCGACGCGCCGTTCGGCCACGCCGGCCACCGGCTGCACGACTGGTTCTTCGGCACCCGGACGTTCCGGCGGATGAGCGGCAAGGAGGGCGGCGGGACCGGCGTGGACGACGCGATGGCCCGCACCTGGGCCGACGGCATCGGCGCGGAGATCATGGGCCGCAACAAGTTCGGCCCGCAGCGCGGCCCCTGGCAGGACGAGGACTGGCGCGGCTGGTGGGGACCGAACCCGCCGTTCCACACCCCGGTCTTCGTGCTCACCCACCACCCGCGGCCCTCGCTGGAGATGGACGGCGGGACGGTCTTCCACTTCCTCGACGCCTCCCCCGAGGAGGCGCTGCGCCGGGCCAGGGAGGCGGCCGGCGGTCTGGACGTGCGGATCGGCGGCGGCCCGAGCACCGTCCGGGCCTTCCTGGCGGCCGATCTGATCGACCACCTGCACGTGGTCGTGGTGCCGTTGCTGCTCGGGCGGGGGGAGCGGCTCTGGGACGGGCTCGAAGGGCTGGAACAACGATTCCGCACCGAGGCGGTGGCCGGCCCGAGCGGCGTCACCCACCTGACCTTCACCCGGCCGTAGCGGGCGGCCCCCACCCGCACGAGCACGGCGGCGGGGGCCCCCCCCCCCCCGGGGGGGCGCCCCCCCCCCGCCCCCCCCCCCCCCCGCCCCCCCGGGGGGGGGGCGCGGGGGCGGGGGGGGGCGGGGGCGGGGGGGCCGGGGGGGCCCCGCGCGGGGGCGGCGGGGGGGGCCCCCCCCCCCCCCGCGCCGGGGGGGGCCCCCCCCCCCCCGGGGGGGCGCCCCCCGCCGCTGCGCCACGACCTGATCAGGACCGCCGGGTCGGAGCCGCCTGATCAGGGCTGCCCGATCAGCGCGTCGCCGGGATCAGACCCGGTCGGCCGCGATCAGCACGTACTGGAAGGAGCCGTCCTTGTAGGACTCGATGAACGCCTCCTCGATGCCGGTCACCAGCGAGGTCGTGTTCCGCAGCTCCCAGTAGGGCAGGGTGTCCGGGGTCAGGTCGATGACGGCCTGCGGCACCAGGCGGTTGTCGGCCATCGCCCGCAGGTACTCGCGGCGGGAGTGGATGTTGCACTCGAAGTGGGCGTTGATCTGCGAGACCCACTTCGACGGCTGGCCGTACCGCGGGTTCCAGCAGCCGGTGATGGTCACGTACCGGCCGCCGACGCTCAGCACCCGGGAGTGCTCGGCCATCAGGTCGTGCAGGTCGACGTACATGCTGGACTCGTTGTTCCAGGAGCCCGCGACCGTACCGGTCTCGACGGGCATGTTCAGCATGTTGGCGACCCGGGAGCGGACGAAGTCCCCGATGCCCAGCTCGGCGGCGCGCTTGTTGCCGAAGTCGGCCTGCTGGGTGGAGAGGGTCATGCCCTCGACCCGGCAGCCGAAGCGCTGGTGGGCCATCACCATCGAGCCGCCACGGCCGCAGCCGGCGTCGACCAGGGTGTGGTCGGCGCGGATGTCGCCGAGGTGGTCGAGCAGCACGTCGGCCTGGGCGGACTCCAGGCGGTGCAGCTCGGAGATCACCTTCTTCTCGCGCTCGCTGTCGGCCGGGTCGCCGATCGCGGCCTGGTCGATCGCACCGATGCCGTAGTGGTGGTGGTAGAGGCCGTCGACGTCACCCAGGCGAAGGTTGACCGGACGGGCCTCGTGGTCCCAGTAGCGTGCGATGTCGCCCTGGTACGGAGTCGCCGGGCCGGGGATGGTGTTGCCCGGGGTGGTGATGTCGTCGGTCACGGACATGGGTCAGCTCCTACGGGATGGTTGACGGATGCTCGCCGGGAATCGCTCACCGGTCGAGCGGTCACAGGAATCGGGTACCGGAGGACGGCTGCCGGACGGCGGTCACCGGAACGGGGACCGGTCGCCGGGAGCCGCTCCCGTCACCAGAAGTCGGGCAGGGTGTAGCGGTAGGTGTTGGTCTGGTGCCAGTAGTGGTTGCCGTCGACCCATGCGGCCACGCCGCGCAGGAACCGTAGGACCGTCGGCACCGGGCAGGCCACGGCCAGGGCCGCCGCCTCGGCCTCGAAGGCGCGCATCAGGTCGTTGTGGACCTCGACGGCCTTCAGGTAGCCCTCCTTGCGGGAGACGCCCTCGCGTTCGGAGATCACCACCGGCAGGTTCAGGTGCAGTCCGGGGCTGGCCAGCTCCTTCATGTACGAGTACAGGTCGTTGACGATGGTGGTCGCGTTGGAGGCCAGCGCGATCACCCGCTGCATGGCGGGCAGCGCGTGGAGTTCGGCGGGCAGCTCGTAGCCGCCGACGGTGTCCGTGATCGTCGGGCAGGGGCGGAAGTTGTTGAACTGGCGCATGGCCAGGTACTCCCACACCTCGGGGACGTGGTCCGCCTGGTCCCAGGCGGCCTCGGCCAGGTACCCGAGGTGCAGCCGCGCCATGTCGTGCCGGAAGCGGTCCGACTGGGAGGGCGTGGCGGCCCGGCCGAAGTACTCCATCGCCGAGTGGTACGAGCGCCTGGGCGCGTCCGAGGAGAGCGAGGCCTCCCAGTCCGGCTGGTACTCCGGCGTGGTGTGCAGCGGGTCGAGCGCCGTGTGCGCGAGCAGCAGGCGGCTGCCCAGGCCGATCGGCGAACCTCCGAGGTCCTCGCAGTAGCAGTCGTCCACCGCGTTCTCGGCCACCATCAGGCGGGCCGCGAGCATCAGGTGGTCGACGCTCGGCGCGTCCGGGTGGCAGGCCACCATGTAGCGCCCGGTGGAGAACCCGTCGAAGTCCTTCTCCCACTCCGGCGGGTAGAGCTCGATCTCCTCCATCGCCCAGATCTTGAGCTTGGCGCTGAGCGCCTCCACCCGTACCGGGTCCGGCTCGGCGACCGGATGGTAGTAGAGGCCGGGGATCGGGTCCCCGCTCTTGGGCTTGCCCCCGCTCGGCACCTCGGCGACCGTACCCTCGGCGGGCAGGGTGAGCCCGGCCGGGATCAGACCGGTCGGGGTCAGGCCCGCCAGGGCGGGGCCGGAGGGCGTCACGCCGGGCGGGATCAGGAGGGCCGACAGCCAGGCCTCGGGGGCCACGGCCTGCGGCGCCGTGGTCTCGGGCACGACGACGTCGGGCACCACGGCCTCGGCCACCGGAGCCTCGGGCACCGGGATCTCCGCAGCCGAGACCTCGGGTGCCGCAACCCCGGGTGTCACGACCTCCGGTGTCGCGACCTCCGGCGTCACAGCCTCGGACGCCGGGACCTGCGGCCGGAACTGCAGCCCCGAGGTGCCCAGTCCGCTGGGCCCGCGCAGGATCCGCTCGATCGCCGGGGAACTCATGAGCCCACCGCCGGGGCGGAGTCGGGCCCGGACGGTGTGTCCGGTCTGGCACGCAGGGGCATGGAGCCTCCTCTGAGAAGGGTCGCACTACATGACGGGTCGTCACCTCACCCGTCTCGAACAGGAACTCCGGCCGGAGGCCCCGTTCCGCTCGGTTCCCCACCGTAGGCGCGAAGGGGCGTTCCGCATCACAACGGACGATCTTCATCACCCGATAGGGTGAACGTTTGTGCTGACTGTGTTTGGGCGTGCCACAGTCGTGCATCGCCCCACCCCGCCTCTTCCGCGCCTCGGCCCCGAGCCGGCCGCCCGCCCGTCCCGCCTCGCGCGTCAACCCGGTGCACCACACCCGTGTCCTGACCCGGCCCGCCGCGTTGTGCCACTCGTGGCTGGGACTGTTCGAATGCGAAACGACTGACCGACGGTCGCCTGCCACGCATTGGTCACACATCCGAACTCCCGGAAGGAACCCGCAGTGGCAGCGATCTCGATGCCGGACTTCTACCTGCCGTGGCCGGCCCGCCTCAACCCCCATCTGGAGGCGGCCCGGGCGCAGAGCCTGCTCTGGGTCCGCGAGATGGACATGCTCGAACCCGTCTGGGACGAGGAACGGTTCACCGCGATGGACTTCGCGCTCTTCGCCGCGTGGACCCACCCCGACGCCTCACCCGACGAACTCTGCCTGATGAGCGACTGGTACGTCTGGGGCTGGTACGTCGACGACTACTTCCCCCAGGCGTACACCGAGGCCGAACAACTCGGTTCCGCCAGGGAATACCTGTTCCGCCTGCTGGACTTCATGCCCCTCGACGGCAGCGCGTCCGGCCTCACCCCGGAGAACCCGCTGGAACGCGGACTGGCCGACCTCTGGACCCGGACCGCGCCCGGCAAGTCGGAGCCCTGGCTGCGCCGTTACGTCGCGGTGATCCAGGACATGGCCGAGGAGGCGCTGCGCGAGCTGTTCAACCTCGCCCGGGACGGCAGCCGCGTCCTCGACCCGATCGAGTACCTGGAGATGCGGCGTTCCGTCGGCGGGATCCTCTGGTCGGCCCAACTGCTCGAACACGCCCTGGGCCTGGAGCTTCCGCCGCGCCTGCTCGACCAGCGCCCGCTGGAGCTGCTCAACGCGGCCTTCGCCGATTCCCAGGGGTTGCAGAACGACATCATCTCCTACGAGATCGACCTCGCCGAGGGGAAGGTGAACAACGGTGTGACGGTCGTGGAGCACTTCCTCGGGTGCGAGACCGGGCGGGCGGTGGAGGTCGTCAACGACCTGGTCACCGACCGGCTCCAGCAGTTCGACCACACCGCCGCCACCGAACTGCCCATCGTTTTCGAGCAACAGCTGCTCACCCCCGACGAGCGGGCCGACGTCCTGCGTTACGTCCAGGGGCTCAAGGACTGGATGGCCGGCAACCTGGAGTGGGCCCTGCGCCCCGGCGGCCGCTACCTGCCCGCGGACTCGGAGCCCGCCGCCGCACCCTCGCCGTCCTTCCTCACCCCCTCCGGCCTCGGTACCGCCGCCGCCCGGCTCGGCCTCGGCCCGGCCCCGCTCGGCCTGCGGGCCCGCAGCTACCTCAACGCCCCGCGCCAGGAGCGCGAGCAGCTCGAACTGCCCGAGTTCTACATGCCCTTCGAGGCCAGGACCAACGGCGAGCTGGAGACGGCGCGCGAGCACGGCGAGGCGTACGTCCGTCGCACGGGCATCCTGGACGTTCCCGGGCTGGGGATCTGGGACGAGGCCAGTGTCCGGGCCGCCGACTTCGCGCTGTTCGGCGCTCTGACCCACCCCGACGCGCCGCTGGAGCAGCTGGACCTGCTCAACGACTGGTACACCTGGGGCTTCCTCCAGGACGACTACCTGCTCGAAGTGTTCAAGCGCCGCCGCGACCTGGCCGGCGCCAAGGCCTACCTCGACCGGCTGGAGCTCTTCGTCCCGGCCGAGCCGGTCGCCGTGCTGCCGACGCCGACCAACCCGTCCGAGCAGGGGCTCGCCGATCTCTGGTGCCGCACCGCCCCGGCCGTCGGCGACGAGCTGCGGCGCAAGCTCTCGGCCAGCACGGTCGTCCACCTCCGCTCCGGGGTGTGGGAGGTGTTCAACGCCCTCCAGAACCGCACGCCCGAGCTGATCGACTACACCGAGATGCGCCGCCAGACCCTCGGCGCCGGGGTCTGCGCGGACCTGATCCACCACGCCGCAGGCGTGGCCGTCCCCGACGCCGTGATGACCAGCCGGCCGATGCGCCGGCTGGTCACGGCGGTCGGCGACTGGGCGGGCTGGTTCAACGACGTGGCCTCGTACCAGGTGGAGATCGAGTACGAGGACGACGTGCACAACGGCGTCTACGCACTGCGCCGCTTCACCGGTGGGACGCTCCCGGACACGGTCGCGGCGGTGAACGACCTCCTCACCGCCCGGATGAAGGAGTTCGAGCACCTCACCGACTCCGAACTGCCCGTGCTCTACGACGAACTGGAGCTGGGCGAACAGGAGCGGGCCGGAATGGCGGACTACGTCAGGCAGCTCCAGGAGTGGCTGGCCGGGTTCCACGCCTGGCACCTGCGGACGGGCCGGTACACGGACTTCCCGGTCCGCACCACCCTGCCCGCCCGGCTGCTGCCCTCCCCCACCGGGCTCGGCACCTCGGCCGCCAGGATCGGCTGAGCGCCTGACCCGACCGGCACGGGAGGTCGGCCTGACCCGACCTCCCGTGCCGACCCGCCCGTCCGGCCGGCACGATGCGCAGCTCCGCCGGCCGGGGCCCGAGCCCCAGGTGCCACCGGAGTTCCGCCTCCTCCGCCGACAGATCGTCCACCAGGTCCAGCGTGATCGAGATCTCGTAGAGGTCGCCCATGGCGGCAAGCTAGCGCGGGACTCCGACAGCACCGGCGCCGGGGCGGCCCGCGCAGCCCGGCACCGGCACCGTTTTGCGGGGACGGGGGCGGTGTGGTGCGCTGGTAGGGACACCGGAACGGCCGACACGCCCCGGTACCGCCCCCGCCGAACACGGGACCCGCCACGGTCCGTGAGCGCCGGTGCCCGGGCGGCCACCGGTGAACGAGGTGATGACCGATGGCCGAGTTCGACCGGGGGCCGACGGACGCCTTCGCGGAGCTGTTCGCGCGGGTACCGGATCCGCCCGATGAACAGGCGTTCTGGTTCGACTGGGGGCCGGTGTTCTACCGGGGGCGGCTGGACGGCTCGGCCAGGGTACTGGTCGTCGCCTCCGACCCGGGGCCGACCGAGCGGATCGCCGGGCGCACCCTGGTCGGCAACGCCGGGCAGCGGGTGCAGGGGTTCCTCGCCAAGCTGGGGCTGACCCGGTCCTACGTCTGCCTCAACGCGTGGGCGTACGCCGTCCACCCGTCGCGCGCCGAGGCGATGAAGGAGCGGCTCGACGAACCCGCGCAGGCGCACTGGCGCAACGAGGTCCTCGGCACGGCGGTCGGTCCGGGGCTGCGGGCCGTCGTCGCGATGGGGTTCATGGCCCAGGAGGCGGTGCGGCTGTGGGACGCCCGGCCGCAGCAGGCCGTGCTGGTGAAGGCGCCCCACCCGTCGAGCCACGACCCGGTGGCGCTGCTGGACGGCTGGCGCGCCGCGATCACCGCGCTGCGCCCGGTCGTCGAGCCGGACGAGGACGGTGACGCCACCGGCCCGAACTACGGCGACACGTTCCTGGAGAGCGACTACCGACCGATCCCGCGCCGCGACCTGCCCTTCGGCGCACCGGCGTTCCTGGGGGACGACGCCTGGGTGCGGGCCGCGGGCGACCAGACGCAGAACTCCGTCGGCCGCCCGACCCCGGACGACGGCCACACCCTGGTCTGGAAGGCGCCGAGCTGATGGCCCTCGTGCTGCGCGGCACCGTCGTCACCTTCGACGGCGAGCACCGGATCCTCGACCCGGGCGCGGTGTACGTCGGCGACGACGGCCGGCTCGGCGCGGTGCTGCCGGCCGGGCAGGCTGCGCCGGCCGGGTTCGGCGCCGCCCCGGTCGTCGACCTCCTCGGCACGGGCGCGCTGGTCCTGCCCGGCCTGGTCGACCTCCACAGCCACCTCCAGTACAACACCCTGCCGCTCTGGGAGGCGGTCGGTGTCCCGTACCTGCACCACGACCGCTGGGTGGACGAGACGCGCGCACCGGACTACTCGACGTCGGTCACCTGGCCCGCCAAGGTGCTCGGCACCGCCGCGCCCACGGCGCTGCTCGCGTACGCCCCGGTCCGGTTCTCGCTGCCGACGACCCGGGCCGCGCTCGCCCTGGTCCGCGCCGATCCGGCCCTGCGCCGGTGGACGGACTCGATCCACGACGCCGTGGAGACCGGCGAACCGTACTCGCAGGCGTTCCCGCTCACCGACCCCGAGGCGGTCACCGCGGGGCTGCCGCACTACACGGGGCCGAAGGTCCTGATCGTCGACGCGCTGACGTACTCGGCCGCCGACGTCTTCGCCGCCGGATTCGCGGACAACGGAGCGGACAGCGGAGCGGCGGACGGAGGGGCGGACGGAGAGGCGGACGGCCGCCCCGGCCCGGTGCTCGGGACGGCCGCGAGCACCGGCGCCGGCGGCGCCAACGTCTGGACGTACGAGCTGCTGGGCGTCTGGCTGCCCGAGCTGCTGCCGGCCCTGCCGCGCGGGGCCGGCTTCCGCATCGCCCTGCGCCGTGCCACCCGGGCCGGGGCGAGCATCGGCGTCCCGCTGGAGGACTTCGGTGTGGCGGCCGGCCGGCTGCACCGGCCGACCAGGCGCGACGTCCTCGGCCACAACGAGGACCTGCTGGCGGCCGCCGCCGCGCTGCTGCGCCGGGACTCCTGACGGGCGCGGCAGACCCCGTGGGGGCCCCGGCCGGTGCGGGGCCGGGACCGGTGCGGGGCAAGCGGCACGTGCGACGGGTGACCGGTGATGCGGCAGGAGCTCAATTCGGCTGTGGGCGACGACTTTCGGCCACCTCTCGCGTGGGGCAGCCCCACTCGCGCCCCCCGACCGGAACGGCCGGTGCCGGCCCCGGGCCGGGGAACCCGCTGAGCAGACCCGAGATCGCCGAAAGTAAGGGTCGCCTTACCCGTGCCCGCGCGCGATCCGCACGCGTTGTCCGCTTAGCGACACCGACCGGATCGCACGACGTTCGGACTTCTTGACAGGAATAAGAACGTCCAGTGAACTCATCGAAGTTCGCTGAATCCGCGGCGATCCTCTGTTCCCGCCGGCCCCGCGAATCCCCCCGGGCAGCGGGCTTTCCCAGCGGGAAAGCATGACCCGATATCCGGACCACCGCCGAATCCGCGGTTCCGGCCACTGTCGAATTCCACCACCCCCCTCCCACACACTCCTGCCCGTCGCAGCCGTACCACCGCACGGAAGGAACCGCCATGTCGCAGAAGACCTGGGACAAGGAACCCCACCCCGCCAGACTGGAAGAGCGGCTGGAGGACGACATCGTCCGATGTCATCTCAGCCCCCGGAACTGCCGGATACGCCCCGGCCAGCACGGATTCTGCCGGGTCCGGGCCAACCGGGACGGCCGCCTGGTGACGCTGAACTACGGGCGCTCCGTCCACGCCACCGAGGAGACCATCGAGACGGAGGCCGTGTTCCACTACGCGCCCGGCGCCCGGATCCTGTCGATGGGCAACGTCGGCTGCATGCTCAACTGCGACTACTGCCACAACTGGAAGACCTCGCAGGCGCGTTACGTGGAGGACAAGGACGTCTACCACTACACGCCCGAGGAGGTCGTGGACATCGCCGTCCGGCACGGCATCAAGGTCATTTCCTGGACCTACAACGACCCGGTGGTGTGGCACGAGTTCGTCGTGGAGACCGCGGCCCTGGCCAAGGCGGCGGGAATCGTCAACCTCTACAAGTCCGCATTCTTCATCAGCGGCGAGGCCATCGAGGAACTGATCCCGGTCATCGACATCTTCTCGGTGTCGATCAAGTCCCTCGACCCGAAGTACTACCGGCGGATCACCAAGGGCTGGCTCGAACCGGTCCTGGAGGGCACGGAGCAGGTCTACCGGGCCGGCAAGCACGTCGAGGTGTCCACGCTGATGGTCACCGACCTCAGCGACGACGAGAAGACGGCCCGGGACATGGCGGCCTTCGTCGGTGAACGGCTCGACCCCGACGTGCCGACGCACTTCGTGCGCTTCCACCCGGACTACAAGATGACCGACACCATCCGCACCCCCGTCGACCGGCTGGAACGGGCCCGCAAGGTCGCCAAGGACCTGGGGCTGAACCACGTCTACCTGGGGAACGTGTACGACACCGAGTCGACCAACACCTGGTGCCGGAGCTGCGGCCTGCTCCAGATCACCCGGTACGGCCTCAACGCCGACCTGCTCGGCGTGGACGCGAAGGGCGCCTGCACCGGGTGCGGCACCCCCGCCGGGGTCGTGCTGCTGCCCGACGCCCGGCAACGGACCCGGGTGCCGGAACTCCCCACCGGACAGGGCCTGGACCTGGCGCGCTTCGACTGGCACGGGGACGTCCGCGCCCTGCACGTCCAGGTGCGCAACACCTCCGACGCACCGGTGCGGGCCTACCACCGCCGCTACGGCGACCCGGCCGCGGACCAGGGGTGGCAGATCGTCGACCTGGCCCCGCAGGAGAGCTTCCGGTTCATCGCGGCGAAGAGCACCGCGGGCGAGGCCGGCGTCCAGGTGGCCGTCCCGCCGCAGTGCACGTCCAGCCTCCACCAGGTCTTCGACCGCGCCCACTTCCCGACCGTCGAGGCCTCCGCCGGGACGCTGAACGAGGACGTCTCGCCGCTGCCGCTCTTCCAGCCCGGCCCCCGGTCGTGAACGGCCCCGCCGGCACGGGGACGCTGAGGCACGGCACGGACTACCGGGTCCTGCCGTTCAGCGCCGACACCTCCGCCGTCCTCATCACCGGGAGCCACCGGCTGCTGCTCGCCCCGTCGGACACCGCCGAACGGCTGGCGTCCGGGGTCGACCACCTGCACCCCGACGAGCGGCAGGCCTGGGAGCAGCTGCTGGCCGGCGCCGCGGCCGGCCAGGAGTCCAACCGGGTCCGGCTGCGGGAGGGCGCGCTGTCCGACGGCGCCGACTTCGCGGTCAACGTCAACCTGACGAACGTCTGCAACCTCGCCTGCACCTACTGCTTCGCCGAGGGCGGCGACTACGGCCGGATCACCGAGGCCATGGGCGAGCACTCGATCGCCTGGATCTTCGACTTCGTCGACCGCTACGCCGCGGCCGGGCAGCGGGTCCGCTTCGAGTTCTTCGGCGGCGAGCCGCTGGCCAACTTCGAGGTGATCCGCCGGATCTGCGAACGCGCCCGCGCGCTCGCCGAGAGCTCGGGCACCGAGTTCGTGCACCGGATCTCGACCAACCTGACCCTGATGCCCCAGGGCATCGAGGAGCTCTTCCGGGACCACCGCTTCATCGTCTCGGTCTCGCTCGACGGCGGCCGCGAGGTCCAGGACGCCAACCGGCCTTCCAAGAACGGGAAGGGGTCCTACGACCGGATCATCCGCAACCTGGTCCGGCTGCGCGAGGCGTGCGGTGACGAGGTCACCCTGGTCGCCCGGATGACGATCGCGACGGCGCAGCCCCGCCTCACCGACAACGTGCTCGACCTGTGGGAGCTGGACCTCTTCGACTACTTCCAGATCTACCCGGGCGTCTACCCGGTGGAGCAGGGCACGACGGTGCCCATCGCCCTCACCCTGGGCGACCGCAAGCTCTCCGAGCCCAAGGGCATCCGGTACATCAACCACTTCCTCCAGCCCGGCATCGTCGAGCAGTTCAAGGAGTTCCTGGTCCACTACCCGCGGCTGTTCGCGCCCGGCAACCGGTTCAAGGGCGTCCTGGAGTACGAGCGCGCCGTGCAGATGATCGCCGAGGGGGCCGCCGCGCTGGCGTTCTGCTCGGGCGGCCGGACGTACTACACCCACTCCCCGGACGGCAGTGTCAGCCCGTGCCACCGCCTGGTCGGGGACGAGTCCTTCGACGTGGGCACCGGCTCCGAGGGGCTCACCCGGGAGCACCCCGAGTGGCAGCGCACGGTCGACGAGCACCCGGTGTGCGGCGGCTGCTGGGCCCGCTACCTGTGCGGCGGCGGCTGCCGGCAGGAGAACCACGTGGCGACCGGTGACGTGAACGAGCTCAACTCCGAGTCGTGCCAGTACCAGTTGATGCTGGCCGAGGAGGTCGTCAAGATGCTCGCCAGGTCCGCCGTCGACTACCGGGAACGGTCCCGGGCGCGCTACGACGACCTGTTCGTCTCCTGCGGGCGCCCGGTGGTCCCCAACGACAGGCCGGCCCTCGACCCGGCCGCCGACGTCCACCCCTTCCAGGTCCTCTGCTGACGGCCTCCCCCTCCGATCCGTCCACCAGCACGCCGGGCCGGCCCCGATGAAGGAGCGACAGCAGATGGCCGAGAAGATCGTCCGCCGGAACATCCACACCTATCCGTTCAAGTACCGCCACCACGAGTACGACGAGTACTTCCGCCTCGAGAACGCGGTGCTCTACCTGCACGTGCCGTTCTGCCTCACCAAGTGCGGATTCTGCGACTACACCGTCTACATCAACCGCAACGAGCAGCACTTCGCGCAGTACGTCGACGCGCTCGAACGCGAGATCCGGGCCTTCGCCGCCAACCGCTCCTTCCCCGGGTTCCGGGTCGACGCGGTGTACTTCGGCGGCGGTACGCCGGGCATCCTCACCGGCGACCAGACGGCGCGGCTGCTGGACGTCTGCCGGGAGTCGTTCGAGTTCAACGAGGGCGCGGAGATCGGCCTGGAGTTCGACCCCTCCACGGTCGACGAGGCCAAGATCGCCCGGATGCGGGAGGCGGGCTTCACCCGGCTCAGCGTCGGCGTGCAGGCGTTCGACGACCGGCTGCTGGAGATCTGCAACCGCTCGCACGACCGCGCCACCGCCGAGCGGGCCTTCCGCACCGTCGTCGACGGCGGCTTCACCCACACCAACATCGACCTGATCTTCCCGCTCCCCGACCAGTCCGTGGACGACTGGAAGCGCAGCGTCGACCGCGCCATCGAACTCGAACCGGCCTGCGTCACGGCCTACGGCCTGGAGATCTGGCCGAAGACGGCTTTCCACTCGCTCATCACCTCGGGGAAGATGGCGCTCCCCACGGCCGCGGACGAGCGCCGGATGTACGAGTACGCCATCGACGCGCTGGAGGCCGCCGGCTTCGTCCGGCGCAGTTCCACGGGCTACTTCCACCCCGACCGCTGCGCCGACTACTCGCGCTTCCTGGAGTACTACTGGCGGACCTGGCCGATGATCGGATTCGGCGTCTCCTCGAAGAGCGTCATCCACGACCGGCTCTTCGTGAACGTCAAACCGCTGAAGAAGTACTACGAGATGGTGGAAAGCGGCCGAATCCCGCTGGATTTCGCCACCTATCTCACCAAGGACCAGGAGATGCGCCGCGTCATGATCCGCGGCCTCAAGATGTGCGAGGTCAGCCGGCCCGATTTCCAGGACCGGTTCGGCGTCACCATGGAGGCGGTATTCGGGCCGGAGATCGAACAGCTCGTCGAGAAGGGATGGCTGGAGCCGCGGGGATCGGACGTGTACGCCCTGACCAGGCTCGGGCAGCTCTTGTCGACCAATGTGTACGAGCTGTTCTACGCGCCCGAAGATCTCAGTCCGGCTCAGGGCGATGAGGTACGGTTCGGCATATCGGAGCTCGTCGAGTGATCTGATCGACGAGCGTTGTCGAACTGTCACGAGGGGCTGACCGGTTTGTCGCGCACGTGCTCGCACCAGGCCTTTTTCCTGAGCCGAAAGGCCGCGCCGGCCGTGCGGGGAGAACGGTGAACGTCCTCCCCGCGTGGTTCGCGGGACTCAGCCTCGGATTCCTGGTGGCCCTGCCCCTCGGCCCGATCGGCCTGCTCTGCGTGCGCAGCGTCCTGCGCGACGGTTTCCCGACCGGCTGGGCGATCGGCCTGGGCGCGGCGCTGGTGGACGTCGCCTACGCCGGACTCGGCCTGGCCGGTGTCGGCAAACTGCTGGACATCGCGGTGCTGCGGACGGTCCTCGGCCTGGCCGGGGCCGTGGTGCTGGTGTACATCGGCGCGCGCTCCCTGCGGGCCGCCTTCCGGGTGAAGGCCGCGGGCGAGGAGCAGCCGGAACACGAGCCCGTCCGCCCGGCGAAGGCCTTCCGTACGGCGCTGGCGGCCACCGCCTCCAATCCGGCGACGATCGGCTACTGGGCCGCCGCGTTCGCCGCGGCCACGGCGGCGAACGTCACCGGGACGCTGCCCGCCTCGGTCTCGATGCTGGTCGGCGTCGGCTGCGGCACGCTCCTGTGGTTCACCCTGCTGAGCACCGGCGTCCTGGTGTTCCGCCGACGGCTCAGCGCCCGCCTGTTGCAGGGTGTCGACCTGATCGCCGGTGTCGGGGTCATCCTGTTCGGCGGCTTCCTCGCCTACCAGTCGTTCGCCTGAGCCGTACCCCCTCTCCTCGGTGCGGCGTGCCGGACGCCGTCCCCGTGGAGGATCCCCATGAACGCGCACCGTCCCTCCGGCGGTGGTCCGAACCGACACCCCCTGCGGCCGGCCGAGCTGGCCCCCAGGGGGCTGGTCTACCTGATGGGCTGTCTGGTCTTCTCGCTGGGTGCCCACTGCTTCATCCGGTCCGACCTGGGCACCGACCCGCTCGACGTCTTCTCCCTCGGCGTGCTCAGGCACCTGCCGCTCACCATCGGCATCTGCCAGGCGGTCGTCGCGATCGTCTGCATCGCCGTCTGGTCCGCGTGGAACGGGAAGCGTCCGGTCGTCTCACCGTTCGTCACCTTCTTCCTGTGCGGCAGCCTGATCGACCTCTTCCAGTGGCTGCGCCCGGCCGACTGGCTGGGTCTGCGGAACTACCCGCTGATGCTGCTCGGCGCGCTGCTGTGTGCCTACGCCTCGGCGCTGATCATCATGAGCGGCTTCGGCATCCGCGCCATCGACCTGCTGGCGATCACCATGCGGCACCGCTGGACCTGGCCGTTCTGGTGCGCGAAGGGCCTGGTCGAAGGGGTGTTGCTGGTCTGCGGGTGGCTGCTGGGCGGTCCGGTGGGCATCGGCACGGTGGCCTTCCTGGTCTTCGTCGACCTGCTCATCGAGCCCTTCGTCCGGTTCAACCGGCGCTTCCTCGACATCCCCGACCACGGCTTCGCCGTCACCCTGGCCGTGTCCTGAACCGCTACCGGCGCGGCCCGTAGGTCCAGTAGTGGTCCGGGTAGTCACCGCACGGGTACTGCATCAGGGGCGCCTGCGGGGCGACGCTGCCGTAGGAGACGGCGAGGCACTGCCCGCTGTTGCCGTTGACGAAGCGGTTGCCGTGCGGCCACTGCTCGATCCGCCAGGTCTGTCCTGGATCCCTGCCGCAGGCCGACTGGACGACCGGGGCGGCGGCGTCGGTGCTGTGGTCCCGGACGGAGAGGCACAGCGAGCTGTTGTAGCTGACGATCCGGTAGTAGGTGTCGCCCCCCGCGTCCGTGGAGGTCTTCCGGGCTTCCCAGAAGTGGTCGGGGTAGTCGCCGCAGGGGTACTGCTGCACGGTCTGGCCCTCGTCCCGGCTGCCGCCGGGCGTGGCCACGCACTGCCGGCTGTTGCCGTTCCTGATCACCACCGGTCCCGTCGGCGGGACCAGCGGGGTGCCGCCGAGCCGGGTGGGTGTGGGGTTCGTGGGCGGCGAGGACGGCGGGGGTTCGCCGGGCCAGGTCGAAGCGGACGGAACGGTCGGAGCGGCTGGTGCCGAGGGGGTGTCGGCACCGGCGGACCGGGGTGCCGCCTCGGCCTGCCGGGGAGGCACGGTCACCGCTCCCGTGGCGGGAGAGGGCCTACCGCTCGGTGCGGACGCGGCCGACGGCCCGGCCGGTGTCCCGCTCGGGGCCGGTGCCGACGGGCCGCCGGCCGGCGGGCTGTCCACTGCCGGGCTGTCCGCCCCCGGTGCGAAGGGCGCCGGGGCCGCACCTGCCTCCGCTCCGAGTCGGGCGCCGGCGGCCTGCGCGCCCGGGCCCACGAGGGAGGGCGCCGGCGTGCCCACCCGCAGGCCCACCAGGACCCCGGCCAGTGCCACGGCCGCGACCAGGACCGCTCCCGCCGCCCCCATGGCCATGCCGGTCCGGGAGGCCCGGCGCCGGCGGGCGCCCGCGGACCCGCCGCGGGGAAGGCCGGAGTCCGCCGGGCGGGAAGCGGGCGGAGCGGACCGGTGGTTCCGTGCGTCAACTCCCGTACGAACCGGGCCAGGGCGTTCGCCTGCTCGGTCTCCCCCTTGAGCCGCCCCTGCGGGCGTCCCGCACTCCCCATCCCGCGCCCCCTGTCCTGTCCGCGGCCGACCCGGATTGTCCGCCGCTCACCTGGGCCTTTCGACTCTCTTGTTGATGGACAATCAGAACAGCCCGCACGGTGGAGTCGCCACCGGGTCCCCGACCGGCCCGGCAGCAGCGCGACGGTACGAACGGGCATGACCAGCGTCCTTTCCGGAGGATCCGTCACGCCCGGTCACCGGCCTCGACCGATCCTGCACCCGGGCTCCGTCGCGGCTCCACCGACAGCCGGGGAAGCGGGCGGACGGTCTCCCGGGGCCGGCCCCCCGGCGCGCCCCACCCACCGAGCGAGCGAAGGAGGAAGCACCATGCCCGAGACGGAGGACGCCGACCGACCGGCGGGGCCCGAGAGCGGCGGTCGCCCCGCCCACGGGCGGCGCCGTCGGGTCCTGACCGCCGTCGCCCTGCTCACCGCGGCCGTGGGCGCCACCGCCGCGGCGGCCTACGGAGTCCTTCAGCCCGCCCGGGGCGCGAGCGATCCGGCCGGGGCGGCACCACTGGCCGCACCGACCACCCAGGGCAGCCTCGACCTGCGCGA
This sequence comes from Kitasatospora sp. NPDC091335, assembly GCF_044757205.1. Taxonomy (NCBI): domain Bacteria; kingdom Bacillati; phylum Actinomycetota; class Actinomycetes; order Kitasatosporales; family Streptomycetaceae; genus Kitasatospora; species Kitasatospora sp. NPDC091335. The sequence goes on from NZ_JBIVUM010000003.1 coordinate 201,973, forward strand.
CCTGACGCCGGCCGAGGAGGACCTGCTGCACTCCGCCGAGCAGCTCCTGCTGCGCGACTGCATGCGGGCCAAGGGCTTCGTCTACCAGCCGGTCACCCGTCGACCGGTGCCGGAGGCCAGGGAGTTCCCGTACGTCATCGACGACGTCGGGTGGGCCGCCCGGCACGGCTACGGCAGGGACATCGAACGCCGGCTGGAGGAGGTCCGGACGGAGGACCCCAACCAGCACTACTTCGAGAGCCTCCCAGCCGACCGGAAGGCCCCCGCGATCGCCGCCGCCAACGGCCCGCGGGCCGAGGGGCTCACCGCCCGCACCCCGGACGGAATGCCGATCACCCGCAGTCCCGAAGGGTGCACGTCACAGGGCCAGCGCACGCTGTACCTGGACCTGGCGGCCTGGTTCCAGGCCCGGGTGACGATGGACTCCCTGGCCTCGCTCCGCGGCGAGAAGGTGACCGCCGACCAGGAGCTCGCCGGGCCCACCCGCGGCTGGGCGGCCTGCATGCGTGCGGCGGGCCACGACTACGCCGACCCGGCGGCGCTGCGCGCGGCCCAGCCGCCCCGGAGCCAGGCCTGGCCGCGTGAGCAGGAGACCGCCCTGGCCGTCGCCGAGGCCGAGTGCGCGGAGAGCTCCGGCCTGGCCGTGACCGCCGGGCGCCTGGACCGCAAGTACGACGCGGAACTGCGGCAGCAGTACCGGTCGGACGCCGAGACCTGGCAGCGGCTGCGGCTCGCGGCACTGCCCCGGGCCCGCTCGGTCGTCGCGGCCGACCCGGGCCACTGACCCACCCACCGGACCAGCCGGCCGCCGTCGACACGGAGGCCGGCCGGCACCCGCAACCAACCCACCGGAGAGGACATCCCATGAAGTCCCTGCGAACCCTGCTCGCCGGCGCGGCCGTCGCCGCGGCCCTGGCCGTGACCGTCGCCCCGCACGCCGCCCAGGCCACCGAGGCCGCGCCGAGCGGACCGGCCTCGGCCCCCGCCCTGGCGGCGGACGGCCGGCTGCACGCCTACTACAACACCGGGTACCAGAACGAGTGCGAGTCCTGGTCGGTCGACGCGAACTGGTCCTGGTGCAAGAACACCGCGGAGTCCCTGTGGAACATGCGCTACCCCGGGAACCTGGACGACGTCTGGGTGTACTACAACAGCAACTTCAGCGGAGCCGGCCGGGGCGTCTACAACGGGGCGGGCCTGCCCAACCTCAAGGACTGGCAGTTCGGGTCCGGCGGGAACGGCGCGGGTGAGTGGCTCTGGCACAACATCGCCTCCCACCGGTTCGTCAACCTGCCCTGATCCCGCGGCAGCGCTGAAAGTCCGGGGCGTGTGTCCGGCCACGGCCGGGCGCACGCCCCTCCCCCGTGCGCGCCCTACGTCCGGAGTCCCGTCCCACGGGGGACCCCGGGCCGAGGCGCGAGGCCGCGCCGGGCCGCAGGATGGACAGGTTGCCCTCCCCCGGCCGGGCCCGGTGCCCGGCCACGCGCATAAGGGGGACGAGAATGGGCGGGGCGCCGTGGACCAGCGGGGCCAGGAAGGAACAGCGCATGGAGAGCCAGGCCCGCAGCCGCACCGCCCTCGTCGAGGCGCTCATGGAACGCTATCCGGACGTGCCCAGGGAGGCGGTGATCAAGGAGGACCTGCTGCGCGGCGGCATGGCCTTCGACGAGTCCGCGCTCAGCGGCAGCACGGGCGCCGACGGGGGCGGCGAGGTCAAGCCCAAGTCGTACTTCATCTTCTCCTTCGACCACCGGACCCTGCCCGAGCTGGGCGCCGCCGCGCTCAACCGGCCGCCGGAGGAGGTGGTGCTGACCGGCGGACCGTACGGGCTGCGCCGCACCGTGGTGTCGGTCCGGGTCAACCCGGACTCGCCGTACCGGGTCGGCGCGGGCGAGGACGGCACGCTCGGCCTCTACCTGGACGGCGCGCGGATCGCCGACGTCGGCCTGCCGCCGATGCCGGACTACTACCGGCACACCCTGGCCAACGGGAAGTCGGTGATGGAGGTCGCCCCGACCATCCAGTGGGGTTACCTGATCTACCTCACGGTGTTCCGGGTCTGCCAGTACTTCGGCGCCAAGGAGGAGTGCCAGTACTGCGACATCAACCACAACTGGCGCCAGCACAAGGCCGCGGGCCGCCCGTACACCGGCGTCAAGCCGGTCGAGGAGGTGCTGGAGGCGCTGGCCCTGATCGACGAGCACGACACCGCCCGTGCCTCCCAGGCGTACACCCTCACCGGCGGGGCGATCACCTCACAGGTCGGCGGGCGGGACGAGGCCGACTTCTACGGGCAGTACGCCAAGGCCATCGAGGAGCGCTTCCCCGGCCGCTGGATCGGCAAGGTGGTCGCCCAGGCGCTGCCCCGCGACGACGTGCAGCGCTTCCACGACTACGGCGTGAAGATCTACCACCCCAACTTCGAGGTGTGGGACAAGCGGCTGTTCGAACTCTACTGCCCGGGCAAGGAGCGCTACGTCGGCCGGGACGAGTGGCACCGCCGGATCCTCGACTCCACCGAGGTCTTCGGCGCCGAGAACGTGATCCCCAACTTCGTCGCGGGCGTGGAGATGGCCGAGCCCTTCGGCTTCACCACGGTGGACGAGGCGATCGCCTCCACCGAGGAGGGCCTGCGCTTCTTCATGTCCCACGGCGTGGTCCCGCGCTTCACCACCTGGTGCCCCGAGCCGACCACCCCGCTGGGCAAGGCCAACCCGCAGGGTGCGCCGCTGGAGTACCACATCCGGCTGTTGCGGACCTACCGGGCCACCCTGGAGGAGTTCGGCCTCTCCTCTCCGCCCGGCTACGGCCCGGCCGGTCCCGGCAACGCGGTCTTCTCGGTGAGTTCCTTCATGGACTCGCTCTCCGGCTGAGCGCACGAGCCTGCGGTGCGGCCGGCCGGCCGCACCGCAGGCGCCGTCAACTCCCGTTCATGGGGCGGACGGTGAGGATCTGCTCGGCCCGGCCGAGCGGGCCGTGGACGTCGTGCAGCACGGTGCTGGTGATGCCGTGCCCGGCCGGGCCGAAGCTGACGCTGACGTCCAGGCCGGTCCACGGGCCCTCGGGGCGGCGGTGGAAGTGGATCGTCAGATCGGTGTTGGGGAACATCCACTCGGTGGGACTCTGCCGCACGGCGATGCCGTTGGCGGTGTCCACCAGCCTGACGAAAGAGGCGTGCGGGCCGCTGGGCTCCCCCGCGACCAGCTCGACCGGGCCGGCGAGCCAGGCGGCGGCGCGGCCCGGGCCGGTCTCCCGGCGGCGGACCTCGATCGAGGAGATGTAGCCACCGCCCCACACCCCGGCCATCGTCCAGGGCTCGAACGCCTCGGGCGCGGGCAGCGGCTCGTCGTGGGTCCCGGCGACGGCGGTGGTGTCCAGCTCGGCGAGGAACCAGGCGCGGGCCCGGACCACGGCGCGCCCGCCGATCGTCACGGTCGCCTCGATCAGCTCGATGGTGCGCCCGGGCCGGACGGTCTCCACCGTGATCTCGGACTCCTCCAGGGCGATCAGGCCGAGTATGTCGAAGCTGATCCGGGCCAGCGCCAGGCCGCCGGAGGGGCGGCCGGCCCTCTGGCGATCGGCCCGGTACCTGTCGATGGCGTGCACGATCAGGCCGCCGAGCGGGCTGAAGTGCTGCTCGTCGGGGTGCCAGGCGCCCTGCGCGTGGACGGTGGGCTTGTAGGTGTTCTCGCCGGTGCGCTGGTAGTAGCTGTCGGGCGCGGCGTTGGGGGTGGTCACGTGCGCTTCTCCTCGGGCCGGATCGCTGGCTGCCGGGCGGGCGCCGCCGGGGTACGACGGCGCCCGACCTCGGCGTTCAGGATCGTAAGGGGCCGAACGGCCCGCCGGGCGGGACGGTGACGCATCCCACACCCGGCGCGCCGCCCGAGGGCCCGCCCCGCGTCAGCGCGCGACCAGCGGGTAGTGGTCGGAGAGGTCGGTGTAGGTGTAGCTGTTGCCCCAACTGCTGACCGTCCAGGGCGCGCTGTGCACCCGGACCACCTGGTTGGTGTACTGCTGCGGGCGGGCGTGGTCGGCCCGGTAGAGGACGTAGTCGAGGTCCTCCCTGGGCTCGCCCGGGTAGCGGTAGGCGGCGATCGAGTTGTCGACGGTGTCGAAGGAGTACGGCCAGCCGGTGCGCGCGGAGGCCGGGGCGAGGTTGCCGTTGGTCAGCAGCGCCTGGTACTCGGAGCCGTGCGAGTCGACGTTGAGGTCCCCCGCGACCAGCACCGGCTCGTCGGCCGGGATCCGCTTGGCGTCCAGGAAGCCCCGCATCGCGGTGAGCTGCCTGGCCCGGATGTCGGCCGCCTGGCCGCTCGCGCAGCCCGAGTCGGTGGACTGGAGGTGGGTGCCGACCACGTGGGTGCGGCGGCCGTCGACGTCCAGCACCGCGTAGACGAAGCCCTTGTTGGAGAACCAGTCCGAGCCGCAGGCGTCCTTGAAGACGTACTGCTCCTTGCGCAGGATCGGCCACTTGCTGAGCAGGGTGACGCCGCCGTCCTCGGGGGTGGTGGAGCTGTAGCTGCCGGAGGTGGCGTCCCAGCCGCCGGTGGAGCGGCCGACCACCGGCGTGTGGTACGGGTAGGCGGCCGAGGCCTTGGCGGTCAGCGCGTCGGAGGCCGCGTTGTCGAAGGCCTCCTCCAGCACGACCACGTCGTGGCCCTGGAAGAAGTCCGCCGAGGCGATCGCCTGCGCCCGGTACTGCTGGCCCCAGTTGGGGTAGAGCGAGGTGCTCATCAGGAACGTGTTGTAGGTCAGCACGTCGAGCGGCGGCGCGGTCGCCGGGGCGCTCTCGGCCGAGGCCGGGACGGCGCCGAGGACGGCGAGGACGGTGGCGGCGGCTCCGGCGGCGAGGGCGCGGCGGACGGACGACAGGGGCATCGGGGCTCCGTGGGGGCGATGTCGTGGACCCGTCGGGTCGAGGGATGTTGTGTATCCAACTCAGCCCTCGGCACGGTCCGCAAGACATCGGGCGAGCATTCGGTGAACTCGTCGGTAACACCGGCGTCGCCGCCCTGACGGACGGTCACCGGCCGGCCCTGCCGGCCGTCGGAGGTTGCTGTCAGCGCGGCGCTCGCCGTGCTGTGGGGCCTGCTCACCCTGGCCTCGGCACACCGCACCCTGCGGGAGGCGGGCCGCCCGCAGGGTGCGCCGGCCGGTCAGAAGAGCGGCAGGTAGCGCGCCAGGACGTCGGCGCGGGTGCCGTCCAGGGCGCCGTACAGCAGGGTGGTGCCGAGCGCGTCCACGGCGGGCGCGGCGGTCGGGCCGGTGGCCTCGGCGACCCGCTCGATCCGGCCGCTCCGCAGGTCCCGGCGGAACACGTCGGTGGCACCGTTGGTGTCGCCGGGCACCAGGCCGGCGTCGTCCGAGGCGAAGTAGACCCAGCGGTCGTCCGCCGTCATCACGGCCGGCTGGGTGCCGGCGGCGGCCACCTCGGTGACGGTGCCGGTGCGGAGGTCGCGGGCGTAGAGCGCCACCCTGGTGGCGCCGCCCTGGTCCGGCTGGAACACCCGGAACAGCGCGTACCGCCCGTCGGGGCTCAGCCGCGCCTGGCGCGCCGTGTCGCGCAGGGTGCCGCCCGGGTCGACGCTCGCGCCCTCGGTCCGGCCGGTCCGGGTGTCGTGGACGTAGAGCGGGAACAGCTGCCGGGTAGGCGGCGGCTTCACGGCCGCCGGGGCGGGCGGCAGCAGGTTGGCGGCCTTCGAGCGGAAGGCGACGGTCCTGCCGTCGGCGCTGAGCGAGGGCTCCACCGAGCCGCCGTCGGCGGGGGCGCCGCCCTGCCCCGTGCTGACCAGCCTGGTGGTACCGGCCCCGCGGTCGGTCAGGTAGACGTTGGAGGTGCCGGCCCGGGCCCCGGGGGCGAGGTCGGCGCGGTCCGAGGAGTAGGCGACGAAGCGGCCGTCGGCGCTGATCGCGGGGCTGAGCGAGTTCCCGGCGCCGGCGCCCGCGGTGACCAGCTCGGTGTGGCCGGTGCGGCGGTCCCGGACGTAGACGTCGGTACGGCCGCCGCCGTTCCCGGGGACGGCGTCGACGGCGTCGCTGACGAAGGCGACGTACCGGCCGTCGGCGCTGATCGCCGCCTGGCTGCTGGAGCCGTCCAGTTGCGCGCCGTCGTCGGCGAGGCTGACCCGCTCGGTGTGCCGCGTCCACAGGTCGCGGACGAAGACGTCGTAGAGGCGGTTGGTGTCGCCGGGCACCAGGTTCGAGGCCAGCGAGGTGAACAGGGCGTAGCGGCCGTCGGCACTCAGTCCGAGCGGCTCCGACCAGTCGTCGGCGGGCGTGCCGTCGGGGCTCACGTTCACCCGTACGGTGGGTCCGTCCATCAGCGCGGCCGTGGAGGCGGTCGCGGACCCGGCCGCGGACGCGGGCGCGGGCCGGGCGTGCGCCGCCGGTGCTCCGGCGCCCGCCAGCAGTGCGGCCGCCAGGGCACCTGCCACCCCTACCGTCGTCGTCCTCATGGGCTCCCCTCCCCTTGGATTCCCGCTCGCTCCGGCCGAGCCAACCGTCCGGTCGTGGCCACGGTCAACCCGGCCGCCCCGCGATGGACACGATTTCGCCAACTCCCGCACACGAAAGGCACGAACCGACCACGGGGGACGGGCCGGGGAGGCCCGGCAGCAGGCACCCGTAGGCCTCGGAACAGCCTTTTACGAGTCCTTTGCCGTGCTGACGCTCCACCGGCGTGCCGATCCTGTCGCGGAGTTCGGCCGGACGCCCGCGAACTGCCGCACGGGGCCGCCGCACTACCCCCTCCCCGCGCGGCTCCGCCTGGTAGCAGATGCCCTGAACCGGCGGTATCCGCTCTAAACACGGACCAACGCGGGCATCTCACCCGTGCCTGCCTCGCACCGAGGCAGCGCCCGTGCCGCCGGGCGCGTGACCGTCAACCGGACGCGGCCCGGCGGCAGTCGAGCGAAAGGCAGAAGCGATGAGCCTGATCCAGACCGGCAAGCTCCAGTTGAACTCCACCAGTGCCACCGAACTCACCGGCGGGGCCACGACGACCTTCACCCAGGTCACCTTCCCCACGCCGTTCCCCGGCAACACGACGGTGATCGTCGTGCCGTTCGTCCAGACGTTCAACGGCCCCGACACCCCGGGCGTGCGGATCGCCGACGTCACCACCACCGGCTTCAAGATCCGCTTCAACGAGCTCGTGGGCAGCGGCAGGGCGCTGTCCGACGGGCCGCACACCTCCGAGACCGTCGGGTGGATCGCGAGCACCGTGTGACCCCGGGGCCCCTGTGGTCCCCGGTCGACTCAGGAACCACAGGGGCCTTGCCGGTTCGGCAAAACTCCGTGGACAGCGGCGGTCGCCGGTGCGAAGGTCCGGGAATGGCCGTTGACGAACCCTTCGCCCTGTCCGTTCCGCTGCCCGGTGGTCTGCTGCTGCGCGAGTCCAGGCCCGGCGACCTGGAGCAGATCGGCGCCCTGCTCGCCGAGCGCGGTGTCCCGGAGGACGCGCTCGACCACCGCCTGGTGGTCGAGGACGCGGACGCCGGCTGGTCGGCCTGCGCGGTGGTGGTCGACGGCGACCGGGTGGTCTCCACGGCCACCCTGCTGGACGAGGAACTGCGCCTCGGCGGCGTCCGGTTGCCCGCCGGGCAGATCGAACTCGTCGCCACCGACGAGGAGTACGAGGGCCGCGGCCTGGTCCGGGCGCTGGTGCAGTGGGCGCACGCCCGCTCCGCCGCACGCGGGCACGTCGTCCAGGTGATGATCGGAATCCCGTACTTCTACCGGCTGTTCGGCTACGAGTACACCATCGACATCCCGGTCTCGCGCCCGGTACACGACCTCCGGTCCGTCGACGGCGCCACCGCGCTGCGCACCGCCCGGGCCGCCGACCTGCCCGCCCTGGCCGCGCTCCAGGAGCAGGCGCAGCGGGGCTTCGACGTCGCGATGGGCCACTCCCCCTGCCGCTGGCGCTGGCTGCTGGCGCACGACGCGACCACGCTGCGGGTCGTCGAGCGCGCGGGCCTGGTGGTGGCGACGGCACGCACCACCCCGGTGGACGACGGCGAGTTCCACCTCGCCGAGGCGGCCGCCGTCGACGAGCGGGCCGCGAGTGAACTCCTGGCCGGGGTGGCCGCGTTGGCGCCCGAGGCGCAGCTCCACGTGGTGCACAGGCCCGGCACCCTGCCCGCCACCGTCTGGCACGGGCTGCTGGACCACACACCGCGCCCCGAGGCGGAGCAGTACTACGTCCGCGTCCCCGACCCGGCCGCGCTGCTCGACCGGCTGCGCCCGCTGCTGTGGCAGCGCCTCACCGCCGCCGGCCCGGACCTCACCGGCCGCGAGCTGCTGATCTCCACCTACCGCGCCCACTACCGCATCCCGGTCGGCGAGCGGGGCCTGGGCGAGGTGGTCACGGGCGGCACGATGCAGCGCCCGGGCCCGGACGGCGGAGTGGGTGTGGCACCCGACCAGCTGGCGCCACTGCTCTTCGGGCCGCGCGGGATCGAGGGGCTGAGCAGCATCCGACCGGACGTCTACGTCCGCGGGGACGAGGAGCCGTACCGGGCGCTGTTCCCGCCGCTGACGGCCGACCTGCTGACGTACTACCTGCCCTGACGGGGCGACGGCCGCGAACCCGACCCCCCTTCGGGGCCGGGTTCGCGGGGGCGTAGTGTGCGCCGCGTGAACGAACTGATCTTCCGGGGGAAAGACATGTTCCGCCCCTCCTGGTCCAATCTCGCGCCGCTGATCCTCCTTGTGGTGACCCAGCTCGTCCTCGGTTACCTGAAGCTCGGCGCCGTCGCCACCATCCTGCTCGTCGCCGGGACCCTGGCACTGGTCATCCCTGGCTTCGCCATCTCCCTGCGCTCCTGGAGCCGGGTCGGCGCCGACGGGATCACCATCTGCTGGGGGCTCGGCCGCGGCCGTACCTACTCCTGGCAGGAGATCCGCTGGATCGACGTGCGGGAGACCAAGGGCAACGGCACGAGCTCGTCCGCGGCCCGGTTCCACGCGACGGACGGGAGGCGGCGCTCGCTGCCGGGCCTCCAGACCAGCACCTACTACCCGTTGAGCGACTTCGAGGTGAACTTCCAGCGGGTCGTCAACTGGTGGGAGTACAGCACCGATCCGACGCAGCGCGTCCGGCCGGAGAAGCAGTTCAGGGACCGGCTGACACCCACGGTGATCGCGGTGCTGGCCACGATCGTCATCAGTGCCGTCGGCGTCGGCGTCGTCATGATGCAGCAGCGCTAGCCACCCGTACACCCCGGCCCGTACCCCGGCCCGGCTCCCCCGACGGGAGCCGGGCCGACCCGTGTCCGGGAGCATCACCTGCCCTACGAGGCCTCTTCCTCCCGGCCCTCGGGCACGAGCTGCCGCAGCTCGGTGCCGTGGAACATCCACACCCGGAAGTACTGCTCGTCCTGGTCCATCACGAACAGCTGGACGAACCGCGGTTCCTCCCAGGTGATCCGCTCGACCCGCGCCACCAGCCCGGACAGGTCCGCGTGGTTGAGCGCGCCGGCGTAGACGTCGCACTCCGGGTACTTGCCGCCGCCCCAGCGGGTGTCGCTGCCGGTGGTCTCGTTGAGGTAGCCGACCCATCCGACCTCGCCGGGGCCGTAGCCCTGCCGCGGGGCGGCGGTCCGCAGCCACCCGCTGAGCTCCTCGACGCCCGGACGGTCGACGAAGTTCACGGAGATCATGACGTTGGCAACGTGGCTCATGCCGGAATTCAACAGAACCGCAGGTCACCCTGTCCACCGGGTTCTCGCCACGCGGTGAGGCCGGGACCGGCTGATCCCCCTCCTGGGCAGCGCCCTGGCCTGAGGCCCCTCCGAACGGTTCCCGCAGGGCCGGTGGCCTCCGTTCCTCGGTGTCCGGACTAGTGTCGTGGTCACGTCGGCGCCGGCGGTCGCCGCCCGAGCGGGCGGCGCGGCCCGGCTCCGGCGCGGTCGTGAGCTCTGAGGGACTGAAGCAATGAAGATGACGTTCGGGCTGTTGGGCCCCCTGACGGTCGCCGTGGACGGCGTGCCGCAGCCGCTGCCGAGGGCCACCGTGCTGCGGGGGCTGCTGGGCGCCCTGCTGCTCGCCGAGGGGGAACGGCTGCCCGTCGGCCGGCTGGTGGACCTCGTGTGGGCCGGGCAGGCGGACCGGATCGGCCGGGGCGCCGTGCACACCGGGATGTCGCGGCTGCGCACCTGGCTCGGCGGCTTCGGGGACGAGACGGTGGCCCTGGACTCCGACGCCCAGGGGTACCGGCTGGTGACCGGGCCGGACGCGGTGGACCTGGCGCGGTTCCGCGCGCTCGCCGCCGACGGGGACCCAGCGGCGGCGGCCGCCCTGCGCCGCGGCCCGGTCCTGGCCGGGCTGGAGCGGGTGAACCGCGAGGACCCGCTGGTGGCGTCCGTGGAGGGCGCGGTGCGCGCCACCGTCCTGGCCCAGGCCCGGGCCGCCCTGGCGACCGGCGGGTGCCGGACCGCCCTGGCCACCGTGACGGCGCTCGCCGAGGAGCACCCGTTCGACGAGCCCGTGCACACCGCCCTGCTGGAGCTGCTGGCGGCGGACGGCCGGGCCGCCGAGGCCCTGCGCCGCTTCCAGACGCTGCGCCGCCGGCTCTCCGGGGAACTCGGCATCGAACCGGGCGAGCAGGTGCAGAAGGTCTTCCTCGCGCTGCTCGCCCAGGACCGCGAGGGCACCCCCGCGGACCCCCGCCAGGCCCGGGTGCCCTCCCAACTCCCCCGGGACATCACCGACTTCACCGGCCGCGACGACCAGGTCCGGCTCGTCCTGGACACCCTGGCGGCCGGCCGGGTACCGGTGATCGCCGGCATGGGCGGCATCGGCAAGACGGCACTGGCCGTCCACACCGCCCACCGCGCCGCCGTCGACTACCCGGACGGCCGGCTGTACGCGGACCTGCGCGGCGCCGACGAGTCGCCCGCCGACCCGGCCAACGTCCTGGCCGCCTTCCTGCGCGCCCTCGGCGCCGACCCCAGGGAGATCCCGGCCTCCCTGGAGGAGCGCTCCGCGCTGTACCGCACCCTGCTCGCCGACCGCCGCACGCTCGTCCTGCTGGACAACGCCGCCGACGAGCAGCAGATCGGCCCGCTGCTCCCCGGCACACCGGCGCACCCGGCCGGCACCCCGAACGACATCCCGAACGACGGCCGGGACGGCCGGAACAGCCGGCCCGGCCACGGAGGCCGCCCCGCCGTCCTGGTGACCAGCCGCGCCGCGCTCACGGCCCTGCCCGGTGCCCGGCTCGTCGACCTCCACGAACTCGACGCCACCCACGCCCGGACGCTGCTGCGCCGCATCCTCGGGGACCACCGGGTCGCCGCCGAGCCGGTGGCCGCCGCCCAGATCGTCGACCTGTGCGGCGGCATGCCGCTGGCGGTCCGCATCGCCGGGGCCCGGCTGGCCGCCCGGCCGCGCTGGACCCTGGCCCGGCTCGCCCACCTGCTGCGCGACGAACGGCGCCGGCTCGACGAACTGTCGGCCGGGAACCTGGCCGTCCGGGCCGGCTTCGCCGTCGGCTACGCCCGCCTGTCGGAACCGACCCGCCGGATGTTCCGCCTGCTCGGCCTGCTCGACGCACCCGACTTCGCGCCGTGGGCCGCGGCGGCGATGGCCGGCATCCCGCTGGAACGGGCCGAGCGGCAGCTGGAGGAGCTGATCGACGCCCAGCTCCTCCAGGAGGCCGGGACGGAGCCGCACCTGCGCTACCGCTTCCACGACCTCGTCCGGCTGTACGCCCGGGAGCACGCCGAGGCCGCGGACGAACCGGCCGCGCGCGCCGCCGCGCTCGAACGGGCCTTCGGCGCCTGGCTCTGGCTCGCCGAGCAGGCGGCCGACCAGGTGCCGGGGCCCTGCTTCGCTCCGCTCCACGGCGAGGCGCCCCGCCACCCGATGCCGTCCGCCGTCGCGGCGGCGCTGCTGGACGACCCGATGGCCTGGTTCGACGCGGAGCAGCAGGCCCTGAACGCGAGCGCCCGGCAGGCCGCCACGCTGCGCATGGTGCCGATGGCCTGGGACCTCGCCGCCTGCCAGGAGAAGTACTGCGACGTCCGCGGCCTGTACGACGACTGGCGCACCACGCACCTGACCGTCCTCCAGGTCTGCCGGACGGCCGGCGACGGCCTGGGCGCGGCCGTGCTCACCCGGGGCCTCATCGAGGTGACGACCTGGACCACCCCGGCCGAGGACGCCGGCACGACGGTCGGGGTCGAGGACGGCACCCAGACGATGGTCGCCCTGGAGGACCACGCGCGGCGCCTGCGGCAGCTGTTCGAGCAGGTGGGGGAACCGCGCGGGACCGCCGACGCCCTCGTCCTGGCCGCCTGGAGCCTGGTGGCCCAGGGCCGCGAACAGGAGGCCCTGGACGCGGGCCGCCGCGCCCTGAACCTCGCGACCGCCCACGACCACCCGGGCGGCCAGGCCCGGGCGCACCAGATCATCGCCATCGCCTACGGGGAGACGGACCTCGACCGGACGATCGAGCACCTGACGGAGACGCTGCGGCTGGCCCGGCTGATCGGCAACACCCGCTTCGAGGCGACGGCGATCCAGTTCCTGGGAGCCGCCCACGGCCGGGCCGGCCAGGTGGAGCGCGGGGTCGAGCTGCTGCTGTGTTCGCTCGCCATGGCCCGCTCCCTCGACGACCGCTACGTGGAGGCGTTCTCGCTGCTCTACCTCGCCACGCTCTACGCGGCCACCGACGACGGCCGCGCCCGGGGCACGGCCGAGGCGGCGCTGGCCATCGCCCGGCGGTTCGACCTGGGGCACCACCTCGCCCAGGCCCTCGGCATCCTCGGCGAGCTGGACCTGGCGGAGGGCCACCACGCCTCGGCCGTCGCGCACCTGGAGGAGTCGGTCCTCGTGTGGCGGGCCCGCGGCTGGCGCTCCTTCCTCGCCGGGGCGCTGCGCGCGCTCGGCCGGGCCTACCGGGCTGCCGGGCTGTCCGAGTCGGCCGCGCGCGTGCTCGACGAGGCCCGCGAGCTGGAAGACGCCCCCGCGGCGGGCCCCGACGACCGTACGGGGAACGGCACTCCGGCCGGGTCCGTCCCCTGCGCGGACCCGACCGGCGGCCCCTGAGGGGCGGGACGGGACCTGTCGACCGGGTCCTGGAACCGGGCGCGTCCCCCGTCCTGTGCCGTCGGACCCGACCTTAGGCAAGGCCTCTTACCGATCGCTTACCGATGGTCGGTAACCAGTACGACTTCCGTACGGGCGTCCGATCCGGGCGGTTCGGATGCCGGGCGGTTCGGATGCCGGATGGTTCGGTCGTCGCCTAAAGACCCGGTTAAAAATTCGTGTGACCCCTTGCCGATAATGTGATCACATGTGCAAACGCTGTGACGTTGCGCGTCACAGGGGAGGGACCGGTCCGCTCTGCCGAGCAGACCCGATCAACAGGAGTCGCACCATCAACACCGCCATCCGCAAGGCCGCCCGCGGCGCGATGCCCGTCGCCGTCACCGCCTCGGTGCTCGCCACCGGTCTCGCCGCCTGCGGCACCGTCGAGCAGCTCACCGCCGCCCAGAAGGTGTCCAAGGCCTTCGACAAGGTCGGCAACGCCAAGTCGGCCGGGTTCACCCTCTCCATCGACGCCACCCCCGAGCAGGTCGCCGCGTTCGCCAACTCCGGTGAGCACGACGGCAGCCGCGGCCTGGTCGACGCCGCCCGCGGCCGCGGCGGCGAGATGGACGAGAAGACCGCCAAGGCGATCTCCGGGCTCTCCCTCTCCGTCGCGGTCTCCGCCGACAAGCCGCTCAAGGACATCGAGGCCTTCAGGAACGCCGGCAAGGACGGCAAGAACACCGACCTGACGCTCGACAAGTCCGTGCGCGTCTCCTACGTGTTCGCCGACCGGAGCGGCACCGCGCTGCTGGAGTACCGCCAGGTCGACGCCAAGGGGTACCTGCACGCCGACGCCAAGGGCCTGCTGAAGCTGGTCGGCGAGGACCCGTCCACCGTGGACGAGCTCCGCCGCAGCCTGCCCGAGAAGCTGAAGCCGGTCGGCGACGTGCTGGACGGCAAGTGGCTCTCCTTCGACCTCCAGGCACTCGCCGACAAGGCGAAGGAGTCCGACGGTCGGAAGGCCGCCCCGAGCGCCGCGCCCGGCGCCGACCAGGAGTTCGGCCGGCAGATCCTCAACTCGCTCAAGGACGTGCTCGGCCGCACCGTCACGTACGAGGACAAGGGCAAGAAGGACGGCGCCGAGCACCTCTGGGTGAGCGCCCCGGCCCGGCAGCTGGTCGACGAGATGTACAAGGCCGTCAAGCCGCTGTCCGGCAAGTTCCCGAAGCAGCTCGGGGACTTCCCCGACCAGGCCCCGAGCGACGTGCCGGACCGCACCATCGGCCTCGACCTCTACCTGAAGAACGGCGCCTTCTCCTCGGCCACCTTCGACTTCGCCCAGCTGGCCGACAAGGTCGAACCGGGCGTCAACTTCCCGGTGAAGCTCGCCTTCAACCAGGCGGCCCCGAACGTCCAGGCCCCGGCCGACGCGGTCACGGTGAGCGACGACCAGCTGCTGGACGCGGTGCTGGGCATGGCCACCGCGCGCGCCGGGGAGGACCTCGCCGACGAGGACGCCCCGAGCGGCCTCCCGATCGCGCCGCCGCTGACCGACGCCCAGCTCAAGGAGCTCGCCGGGCTCGGCATCACCGAGACCGAGGCGCGCGCCTTCAACCGGGCCGGCCTGACCTACCAGGACATCAAGGGGATCGCCCAGAAGGGCTCCCCCTCCCCGGCGTAAGCCCGGCCCGTGACCGGCCGACCGCACCCCACGGACGGCCGGTCACGCGTTCCCGGCCCGCCGTTCAGGCGTGGCCCGGGGTGCTCAGGCGTGGGCGGCGGCGCACTCCGGGTGCCCCCAGGAGCCGCCCACCTTGGTGATCTTGTCGCCCTTGGCGTACGGGCGGCTGCACGGGCAGGTGCCGGGGAAGCGGGCGTTCAGGGTGCGCGAGCCCCCGCTCCGCTTGGCCCCTCCGCCGGTACCGGTACCGGTGCCGCCGGAGGACGCGGAGGCGGTACGGGCGCCGCGCGCCTTGGGCGCCTTCGTGGCGGCGGCCGGGTCGGGGGCCGGCAGGTCGGCGGCCGTGCCGGAGGCGTCCTGCTGGGTGCGGGCGGCGTCACTGGCGGCCTTGTCGGCGATCGCGTTCAGCGGGTCGCCGTCCACCTGGTGGGCCGGCACGTAGACGAAGGTGACGTCCCGGCCCTCCAGCAGGGCGTCGATCGCCTGGATCAGCTCCTGGTTGGCGACCGGCTTGCCGGCCGCCGTCTTCCAGCCGTTGCGCTTCCAGCCCTTCAGCCACTTGGTCACCGAGTCACGGGTGTAGGTGCTGTCCAGCCGCACCTCCAGCGGCGCCGCCGGGTCCGTCGCGGCCAGCAGCTGCCGCAGCGCCGTCAGCTCGCCCACGTTGTTGGTGCTGTGACCGAGCGCGCCGGCCTGCCAGCGCTGGGGCACCCCGGCGGCGTCCGCCACCACGTAGGCCCAGCCCGCCGGACCGGGGTTGCCCTTGGCTGCTCCGTCACACGCTGCAATGACTCGTTCGACCATGCCCCGATCATGCCTGGTCGGAGGGCCCGGAGCCAAAGCCGCTCGACAACGCCTCCAGGCCCGTTCCACCATGCCCCGATCACGCCTGGCCGGCGGGCCGGAGCCGAAGCCGCCGGGCAGCGCCTCCGGGCCCGCCTCCGGCCCCCGCCGTCGAGCCGGGGCCGCTCAGCCGCGCAGCAGCGGCAGCAGCAGTGCCGCCGACCAGCTGAAGTTGGCCGAACTGCGCCCCTCCCCGGTCAGCGGGTCGTAGTTCTCCCGCACCGGGCCGTCCCCGGTCAACCCGGCGGCGGTGGCCAGCAGCCGCTCGACCGTCCGCCGGGCGTCCTGCTCCCAGCCGTAGCGGCGCAGCCCCTCGACGGCGAAGTAGGTCTGGTCGAGCCAGGCCAGGCCGCGCCAGTAGCCGGCCGGGTCGAAGGACGGCGAGCTGCGGGCCACCGTCGGGAAGGGCATCGCGGTGCCGAACTCCGCCGGGTCGAGCAGCAGCCGGCGCACGGTGCGGGCCTGGGCGGCGGTGGCGGTGCCGGACCACAGCGGGATCGCGCCCTCGATGCCGCGGCCCCTGGCGGTGAGCCGGGCGCCGGTGGCGAGCGCGGTGTCGTGGAACCAGCCGGTGGCCGGGTCGTACATGGTGTCCCGCACGGCGGCGTCGATCCGTTCCGCCCGGGTGCGCAGCCGCTGGGCTCCGGCCCGGTCGCCGAGTTCGGCGGCGATCAGCGCCAGGTGGCGGTGGTCGGCGGCCAGATAGGCGTTGAGGTCGACCGAGCGCTGGTCGAGCGACCAGCCGAGCAGCGTCCCGTCCGCGCCCCGGTTGGGGACCACGGTGGCGGCGTCGAAGCGCGGGGCGTTGTCCATGCCGGACTCCCAGGCCGCCGCCTCCACGCAGGCCTCGGCCGTGTCGTTGGCCGGGTCCACGGTGGCGCCGTACTCGCACAAGCCCTCGCCGAGGTGGTCCCTGGTGCGGTACCACCAGTCCTGGTAGGCGGTCAGCTTGGGCAGCAGCTCGCGCAGGAAGGCGCGGTCGCCGCTGCGCCGGTAGACCTCCCAGACCGCCCAGGAGGCCAGTGGGGGCTTGGAGTTGCGCTCGTTCCAGTTGCCGCCGCCGGTGCCGGGGTCGTTGTAGAAGACGCAGTCGGGGACCATGCCGGCGTCCTGCGGGCGCCCGGCCGCGCCCGCAGGGACCTGGTGGTCGAACACCGCCCGAATCTGGTCGGCGGCCAGGCCGGGCGCGAAGGCCGCGGTGCCGGCGGCCTGTTTCCAGGTGTCCCAGGCCCACACCCCGCTGAACCACTTGTAGGACAGGGTGGGGGTGACGGCGTCGTGCCGGATCCGCCCGGCCGGGCTGCGCCAGTTGGTGACCAGGGTCTGTACGCACTTGACGGCGGTGCGGCGGCGGGCGGCCGGGACGCCCTCGGTGGCCCGGGTGACGTACCCCTGCCAGCGGGCGGTGCCCTCCGCCGCGACCCGCTCCGGGGCGCGCAGCGCGGTCTCGGCCTCCGCCGCGGCCCGGGCGTACTCGGCCTCGGTGAAGGTGTAGCTCTCGGTCCAGTCCAGGCTGCGGGTCTCCCCCGACGCCAGCCGTACCGGCTCGGCGAGTTCGGTGCGGTGGTCGTCGCCGTCGACGCTCAGCACGACCCGGACGGGCCGGGCGTGGCGGACGGCGAAGCGCTCGGTGCCGTCGGTGAGGTAGTCCCAGGTCTGCCGGACCTTCGCGAAGCGCACCTCCACGCCGCGTTCGGCGGCGGCCAGCGTCGGCGCCTCGCGCTGCGGTCCGCCGGCGGGGCGCAGCAGCCGGCCGGTCCAGGCGGCGGTCAGGGTCCGGACGGCCGGGCCGGTGTTGGCGAGCCGGGCCCGGAGCAGGGCGGTGCGGGGGCCGGCGAAGCGCAGGTCCAGGGTGAGGGTGAGGCCGGCGCCGAGGTCGTGGGTGAGCCGTAACAGGCCGGGCAGCGAGGTGCCGCGTACGGGTGCGCCGGCGGTGAGGTCGAGGGGCCGGCCCTGTTCGGTGAGCTGGAGGCGGGTCAGGCCGTCGCTGAGCCACCAGGGGTACTCCTGCGCGAGGTACAGCGGGCCGGTGAAGCCACCCTGGGGATCGGCCGGGCGGGGCAGGGCGTAGGCGTGCCAGGCGCCGAGGTCGGCGAAGACGGTGATCGGGTTGTTGCCGCGGGCGTCGCCGGGGTAGGCCTGGGCGGGGGTGCCGTGCAGGTCGAGGACGTCGGCGTAGCGCTCGTCGGGCCGTGCGGCCTCGTCCGGGGCGTCCGTGTGGGCGTCCGCGTGGGCGTCCGGGGCGGCGGCGAGGGTGCCGGCCGTGGCGAGGGCGGCGGAGCCGGCCAGGAAGTGGCGGCGGGACAGCGGGTTCATGCGCGCTCCTGGGCGGCAGCGGGGAGTCGGAGGACGGCGGCGCCGAGCGGTGCGAGGGTGACGGCGTCGGCCGCTTCGGCGCCGGTGAGCAGGTCGGTGCCGGGCGTGCGGAGCGGGACGCGGTGTTCGTCCGGGCCGTGGTTGAGCAGGAAGAGGTAGCCGGTGCCGTCGACGGCGTGCCGGCGGGTGGCCTCGACGCCGTCGGGCAGGCCGGGCAGTTCGGGGCCCACTCCGGCTTCGGCGAGCGCCAGGTCGAGCACCGGGCCGACGTCGGCGCCGAGGTGGCAGCTCAGGTACCAGGCGCTGCCGGCGCCGAGCCGGTTGCGGGTGACGGCCGGACGGCCGGCCAGCGTGCCGGAGTGGTAGCGGGCGACGGTCTCGGCGCGCTCGGTCTCGATCCACTCGCTCCAGCGTTCGGCGCGCAGGTCCGTACCGTTCAGGCGCACGGCGGTGGTCGCGCCGTCGGGGATCGGCCAGTGCTCGTCCACCACGATCCCGAGCAGTTCGCGCAGCGGGCCCGGGTGGCCGCCGGGGTGGATGTGGTCGTGCCGGTCGGTGATGCCGCTGAACGGGCCGCAGACCAGCCGGCCGCCGTCCCGTACGTAGGCGGTGAGCCGGTCGGCGGTGGCGGTGTCGAGCAGGTAGAGGTTGGGGGCGAGCAGCAGCGGGTAGCCGTCGGGCTCGGCCGTGGGCGGGAGGAAGTCGACGGTGATGCCGCGCTCGTACAGCGCCGCGTACCAGGGGCGGAGCAGTTCGGGCCAGCGCATCCGGGCGGAGGGGTGGTCGTCCAGTTCGAGGGCCCACCAGCTGTCCCAGTCGAGCAGCACGGCGGCCTGTCCGCGCAGCCGGCTGCCGGCGACCTCGCCCAGCCGGCCCAGTTCGGCGCCGAGGCCGACGGTCTCCTGCCAGCCGCGCGAGGCGGTGCCGCGGTGCGGGAGCATCGCGCTGTGGAACTTCTCGGCTCCGGCGACCGAGGCGCGCCACTGGAAGTGCAGCACCCCGTCGGCGCCGCGGGCCAGGGCCTGGAGTGACCAGAGCCGGTAGAGGCCGGGGGGCTTGGGCAGGTTGACCGGACGCCAGCTGACGGCGGAGGGGGCCTGTTCCATCAGCAGCCAGGGGCGGCCGCCCTTGAGCGAGCGCATCAGGTCGTAGTTCATCGCGGCGTTGACGTGGGCGCGCGGGTCTGCCGGGTCGGGGTAGGCGTCGTCGGAGACGAGGTCCTCGTGCCGGCTCCACTCCCAGTAGTCGAGGGCCTTGAGCATCGACATGAAGTTGGTGGTCACCGGGACGCCGGGTGAGACCTCGTCCAGGACGGCCTTCTCGGCGCGGTGCAGGGCGAGCAGCGCGTCCGAGCAGAACCGGCGCCAGTCCAGCAGCTGGGTCGGGTTGACCGGTCCCGGTGCGGTGCGCGGCGGTTCGATCTGCGCGAAGGAGTCGTAGTGCTGGGACCAGAAGGCGGTGCCCCAGGAGCGGTTCAACTCCTCGATGGTGCCGTGCCGTTCGCGCAGCCAGCGGCGGAAGTCGGCGGCCGAGGCGGGGCAGAAGCACTCCTCGACGTGGTCGGCGTACTCGTTGTGGATGTGCCACAGGGCGAGCGCGGGGTGGTGGCGGTAGCGCTCGGCGAGGGTCCGGGTGAGCCGGACGGCGGCCTGCCGGTAGGCGGGTGAGGAGGGGCAGTAGTGCTGGCGCGAGCCGAACTCCAGGCGTACGCCGTCGGCGGTGACGGGCAGCGACTCGGGGTGGGCGCGGACCAGCCAGGCGGGCGGGGAGGCGGTGGCGGTGGCCAGGTCGACGGCGATGCCGTGCCGGTGGACCAGGTCGAGCAGGCGGTCCAGCCAGCAGAAGTCCCAGTTGTCGGGGCCGGGTTGGAGGCGGGCCCAGGAGAAGATGCCGACGGTGACCAGGTTGACCCCGGCCTCGGCCATCAGCTTCACGTCCTCGGCCCACACCTGCTCGGGCCACTGCTCGGGGTTCCAGTCCCCGCCGTACAGCAGTCCCGGCACCCGGGTGAGGCGGTCCATGGTCATCCTTTCAGCGCCCCGCCCAGCAGACCGGCCACGAACTGCCGCTGGAAGACCAGGAAGAGCACCATCAGCGGGAGCGTGGCCAGGAAGGAGCCGAGCATCAGGCCGGAGTAGTCGACGTGGGTCAGCCCGGTCAGCGTGTTGAGCGCGACCGGCACGGTGTACTTGTCCTCGGTGTTGAGCATCAGCAGCGGCCAGATGAAGCTGTTCCACTGCCCCATGAAGGTGAAGATCACCAGTGCGCCCAGCTGTGGCCGTACGCACGGCAGGACGACCTGGTAGAAGGTGCGCAGTTCGCCGGAGCCGTCGATCCTGGCGGACTCCAGCAGTTCGTCGGGGAAGTCCAGGAAGCCCTGGCGCATCAGCAGGATGCCGAAGGAGTTGGCCAGGAAGGGCACGATGACGGCCTGGTAGCTGTCGATCCAGCCGAGGCCGGCCATCATCTGGAACAGCGGGACCAGCAGCACCTGGAGGGGGATCATCATGGTGGCCAGCACCAGGCCGAGCAGCAGTCCGCGGCCGCGGAAGCGGTACTTGGCGAGCCCGTAGCCGCACATCGCGGACAGCAGCGCGCTGAGCGCGGTGTGGACGACGGCGATCCCGAGGCTGTTGAGCAGCACCCGGCCGAAGCCGATGGTCTCCTGGAGGTGGACCAGGTTGCGCAGCAGGTTCCCGCCGGGCAGGAACGGCGGCGGCGAGTGGAACAGTTCGGAGCTGCTGTGGGTGCCGGCGATCACCATCCAGGCGAAGGGCAGCAGGCTGAGGACGGCGCCGAGGGTGAGGACGGCGAGGACGGCGGTGCGGCCGGCCCTGGCGAGCGCTGGTGGACGGCTCATCGGCGCCGGTCCCTTCCGTAGAGCCGGAACTGGAGCAGGGAGACGGCCGCGATGATCAGCACGACGACCCAGGCGATGGCGGCGGCGTAGCCGAAGTCGAGCTGCTGGAAGCCGACCTTGTAGAGGTAGACCACCGGGGTGAGCGTCGCGTCGCCGGGGCCGCCGCGGGTCAGGACGTAGTTCTCGTCGAAGAGTTGCAGGGTGCCGATGGTGGAGGTGATGACGCAGAACAGCACCACCGGGCGCAGCTGGGGCAGGATCACGCTGGTGTAGGTGCGGACGGTGCCGGCGCCGTCGAGGGCGGCGGCCTCGTACTGGTCGCGGCCGATGGCGTGGAGTCCGGCGAGCAGGATGACGGCGTTGTAGCCGGTCCACCGCCAGGTGACCGAGCCGATCAGTGAGATGCGGGCCCAGGTGGGCGAGTTGAGCCAGTCGACCGGGCCGAGGCCGAGGGCCTGGAGGAACTGGTTGGCGAGGCCGCCGTCGGTGCGCAGCAGGACCTGGAAGACCACCGCGTAGGCCACCAGGGTGGTGATCGCGGGCAGGAAGAAGACCGCCCGCCAGCCGGCCCGGAGGCGCAGCCAGGACTGGTTGAGCAGGACGGCGAGCACCAGGGCGAGGCCGATCATCACCGGGACCTGGACGGCGAGGATCAGGCCGGTGTTGACGAGGGAGTGCAGGAAGGCCGGGTCGTGCAGCATGCGCCGGTACTGGTCGAGGCCGACCCAGACGTCGACGCCGTCGCGGCGGGCGGTGAAGCTCTGGTAGAGGCTGGCGCCGAGGGGGTAGGCGAAGAAGGCGACGAAGAGCGCGGTCGTGGGACCGGCGAACAGCCAGGCCGCGGCCGCGGTGCGTGGGGAGCGCCGGCGGCGGGCGGGGGCGGCCGGGGCCTGGGCCGGGGCCGCCGGTTTGCGCGGGGAGGCCGGAGGACTGGTCATCGGGCCCGCCCCTACGCGACCGGCCGGCGGCCGGTCGCGGTGGCGATCTGGCGGGCGGCGGAGCGCAGTACGGTGCCGGGGTCGGCTCCGTTGTGCAGCACCTGGTTGACGGCGGTGGTGACGATGTCGCCGGCCTTGGAGTCGTCGGCGGTGTACTCGACGGTGGGGATGGCGCGGGCGAGTCCGGCGAACAGCTGCATGGCCGGCTGGCCGCCGTAGTAGGGGGCGGGCTGCTGGAAGTACGGGTCGTCCAGGGCGGGGAGGTAGGCGGGGAAGAGCCCTTCGTGCTGCATCATCGAGGCCTGGTTGGCCTTGTCGGCGAGCAGGAAGGAGAGGAAGGCCCAGGCGGTCTCGGGGTTCCTGCTCTGCGCGGGGACGCACAGGGTGGAGCCGCCGCTGTTGGAGGTGCGGGTGCCGCCGGGGGTGAAGGCGGGCAGCGGGACGACGCCGAACTTGCCGCTGAGGTCGGTCATTTCGGCGGTGAGGGTGCCGTCCCACCAGGCGGCGGTGGGGATGGTGGCGGCCTTGCCGTCGTGGGTGGCGGAGACGAGTCCGTCCCAGCCGTTCTCGAAGTCCACCAGGTCGCGGTCGACGAGCTGTTTGAGCAGGGTGAGCGCGCGTTCGGCGGCGGGGGTGGCGACGGCGGCCTTGCCGTCGGTGAACCAGCGCTGGCCCTGCTGCTGGAGGAGCATCGCGAAGAGGCTGTCCTCCTTGGCGTCCAGGGTGAGCAGTTTCCTTCCGGTGGCGGCCTTGAGGGTGGTGCCGGCGGTGAGGTAGTCGTCCCAGGTGTTCAGGCCGGCCGGGTCGACGCCGGCCTGCCGGAACAGGTCGCGCCGGTAGAACAGGGCGCACGGCCCGCTGTCCCAGGGCAGGGCGAAGACCCGGCCCCTGGCGTCCGTCACGGTGCGCCAGGAGGCTTCCGGGTACTGGGACTTGAGGGTCCCGGCGCGGCCGGTGAGGTCGACCAGGGCGTTCGGGAAGTTGCCGATGTAGGTGGGGAGTTTGTGGCCCTCGATGGTGAGGATGTCGGGCAGTCCGCTGCCGGCGCCGAGCCCGACGGTGATCTTGTCGTAGGCGTTGTCGTAGCCGATGTCCACCACGTCGACGGTGGTGCCGGGGTGGGCCTGTTCGAAGACCTTGCCGAGCCGCTGCATGGCCTTGGCGGCGACGTCCCAGGACCAGATGGTGACCTTGCCGGCGAGGGTGGCGCCCGGGCTGCCCGCGAGCTGCTTGGCGCTGGCGCCGCCGGTTCCGCCGGTCGCGCAGCCGGTGGCACCGGTCAACAGCAGTGCGCCGCCGGCGAGTCCGGCACGGAGGAGTCGGCGACGCCCTGGATCTTCCGCCGATTCTCCCTGGCCAAGGGCGAGTTGGGAATGTTTTCTGTGCCGGGTTTCTGCGGACATCTTGCCTCCCGACTGGTGAATGCCGAATGCTGTATACAGAACTCAGCATTCACAACCCCGTCAAGGCTTGTGACTGAAATCGCGGAAGGTGCCAGGATGAGCACACGCGTCCCCCGAACCCACCCGTACATCCCCAACTCCGCCCCGGAGGTGAGGAATTCGATGCTCGCGGCGGTCGGCGCCCGGGACGTCGAGGAGTTCTACGCCGACATCCCCGCCGCCCTCCGGCTGGACCGCCCGCTGCGGCTGCCCGCGGCGCTCGGCTCCGAGGCCCGGCTGGCCGCCCACCTGGAGGAACTGCTCTCCCGCAACACCGCCGTCCCGCCCGGCCGCAGCTTCCTCGGCGCCGGCTGCTACCGCCACCACGTGCCCGCCGTCGTGGACGAGATCGTCAACCGCAGCGAGTTCCTCACCGCCTACGCGGGCGAGCCGTACGAGGACCACGGCCGCTTCCAGGCACTGTGGGAGTACCAGTCGCTGATGGCCGAGCTGCTCGCCGTCGACGTCGTCAACGTGCCGACGTACGACGGGTTCCAGGCCGCCGCGACCGCGCTGCGGATGGCCGGACGGGCCACCGGCCGGCGCCGGCTGGTGCTGGTCGGCGCGATCGACCCGGACCGGATCTCCCGGATCCGCGACTACGTCCGGGGCGTCCACGACCTCGTCCTCGTCCCGGCCGAGCCCGCCGCCGTCCGCGCCGCGCTCGCCGAGGGCGACGCGGCCGCCGTCTACGCCCAACTCACCGACCACCGAGGCCGGGTGGACCAGGAGCTGCCGCAGTACGTCGAACTCGCCCACCGGGCCGGGGCGCTGGCCGTCGTCCACGCCAACCCGCTCAGCCTCGGCGTGCTCACCCCGCCCGCCGACCTCGGCGCCGACCTCACCTGCGGCGAACTCCAGCCGCTCGGCATCCACCCGAGCTTCGGCGGCGGCAACGCCGGCTTCATCGGCAGCCCCGACGACGAGCGCCTCGTCGCCGAGTACCCGAGCCGGCTGTTCGGCCTCGTCCCCACCGACGTCCCCGGCGAGTACGGCTTCGGCGACGTCGCGTACGAGCGCACCTCCTTCGCGCTGCGCGAGGAGGGCAAGGAGTGGGTCGGCACCGCCGCCGCCCTGCACGGCATCGCCGCCGGGGTCTACCTCGCACTGATGGGCCCGCACGGCATGCGCGAGATCGGCACCACGATCCTCGCCAACACCGCCTACGCCCGGCAGCGCCTCGCCGCCGTCCCCGGCGTCGAACCGGCCGACCCCGAGGCCGTGCACTTCGCCGACTTCACCGTCCGCTACACCGGCGATCGCACCGCCGCCGAGATCGCCGACGCCCTGCTCGCCCTCGGCCTGCACGGCGGCACCCCGGCCGCGGCCGACGAGGGCCGCTACTGCGTGACCGAGCTGCACACCAAAGCCGACATCGACCGCCTCGCCGACGCGCTTGAGGAGACCGTGAAGTGACGAATCATCAGGCAAACGGCTCCGTAGATCCGCGAGTCGCCCCCAAGCCCGCCCTGCGCCGCTTCCACCAGGCCCGCTGGGACGAGAAGCTGATCTTCGAACTGGGCACCCCCGGCGAGCGCGGCGTCCTGCCCCCGCTGCCCGAACCCGCCGTCACCGCCGCCGTCGGCGACCCCGCCGAACGGCTGCCCGCCGCGCTGCGCCGCGCGACACCGCCCGCCCTGCCCGAACTCGGCCAGCAGCAGGTGCTCCGGCACTACCTGCGGCTCTCCCAGGAGAACCTCGGCGCCGACCTCAACGTGGACGTCGGCCAGGGCACCTGCACCATGAAGTACAGCCCCAAGGTCAACGACACCTTCGTCCGCGACCCCCGGATCGCCGCCCTGCACCCGGCCCAGGACGCCTCCACCGTCCAGGGCGTCCTCGAACTCGTCCACCGTCTGGAGCAGTTGCTCAGGGAGATCTCCGGCATGGACCGGGTCTGCCTCCAGCCCGGCGCGGGCTCGGCGGCGATCTGGACCAACGTCTCGGTGATCCGCGCCCACCACGCCGCCCGCGGCGAGGCGCAGCAGCGCGACGAGGTCATCACCACCGCCTTCTCCCACCCCTCCAACGCCGCCTGCGCCAAGACCGCCGGCTTCCGGGTGATCACCCTGCACCCGGACGCCGACGGCTACCCCGACATCGAGGCGCTGCGCGCCGCCGTCGGCCCGCGCACCGCCGCCCTCCTCATCACCAACCCCGAGGACACCGGCATCTACAACCCCCGGATCGCCGAGTTCGTCCGGATCATCCACGAGGCCGGCGGCCTGTGCGCCTACGACCAGGCCAACGCCAACGGCATCCTCGGCATCACCCGGGCCCGCGAAGCCGGCTTCGACCTCTGCCACTTCAACCTGCACAAGACCTTCTCCACCCCGCACGCCTGCGGCGGCCCGGCGGCCGGTGCCTGCGGCGTCACCGCGGAGCTGGCGCCCTACCTGCCGAGCCCCACCGTCGAGTTCGACGGCGAGCGGTACGTCCTGGACGACGACCGGCCGGACTCGGTCGGCAAGATCCGCCCCTACCTGGGCGTCGTGCCGAACCTGGTGCGCGCCTACGCCTGGATCACGGCCCTGGGCGCCGAGGGGCTGCGCGAGGTCGCCGAGACCGCCGTGCTCAACAACAACTACCTGCTGCACCGGGTCCGGCAGATCCGCGGCGTCTCCGTCCCGTACGCCGAGGGGCGCCCCCGGGTCGAACAGGTCCGCTACAGCTGGCAGCAGCTCGCCGAGGACACCGGCCTGCACAGCGAGGACCTCGGCTACCGCGCCGCCGACTTCGGCACCCACTACTGGACCAGCCACCACCCGTACGTCGTCCCCGAGCCGATGACGCTGGAGCCCACCGAGTCCTACTCCCGCGCCGACCTGGACGAGTACGCGGCGATCCTGGCCGAGGTCGCCCGCGAGGCGTACGAGGACCCGGACACCGTCCGCACCGCCCCGCACCGCTCCACCGTGCACCGGATCCGGCACGAGCCGCTGGACGACCCGGCGGTCTGGGCGGTCAGCTGGCGCGCCTACCGCCGCAAGGTCCTGGGCGAGCAGCCGTGACGTCTCCCCCGGCCGGGCCCCGGACCGGACCCGGGGCCGAGCAGGACCCGCCCCGCAACGGGCCCGGGGCCGAGCAGGGCCGGCCCCGGATCGGGCTCGTGGTCAACCCGGTCGCCGGGATCGGCGGCCGGGTCGGCCTCAAGGGCAGCGACGGCGCCGAGATCCAGCGGCGCGCGCTGGACCTCGGCGCCCGCCCCGAGGCGCTCGAACGGGCCGTGCTGACGCTGCGCCACCTCCCGCCGGACGTGGAGCTGATCACCGCCGACGGCCCGATGGGCGCCGAGGCCGCCCTGGCGGCCGGCCGGCCCGCCCGGATCGTGCACCGGCCCACCACGGCGGACACCACCGCCACCGACACCCGCGCCGCGGTGCGCACCCTGGTCGCGGCCGGCGCCGGACTGCTGCTCTTCTGCGGCGGCGACGGCACCGCCCGCGACGTGCTGGACGCGCTCGGCCCCGAACCCCGACTGCCGGTGCTCGGCATCCCCGCCGGGGTCAAGATGCACTCCGCCGTGTTCGCCGTCCACCCCAGGGCCGCCGCCGAGGTGGCGGCGGCCTGGGCGGCCGGCCGGGGAGTGCGCCTGGAACCCGCCGAGGTGGTGGACCGCGACGAGGCCGCACTGCGGGCCGGCCGGGTCTCCGCCCGGCTGTACGGCCGGCTCACCGTCCCGGTCCTGCCCGCCCGGGTGCAGCAGCGCAAGACCGGCAGCTCCGGGCCCGCCCCGGGAACGCCGGCCGGCATCGCCGCCGAGGTCGCCGAACGGGTCGGCCCCGGCGGGCTGCTGCTCCTCGGCCCCGGCAGCACCACCTACGCGGTGGCCACCGCACTCGGCGCCCCCTGCACCAGCCTCACCGGGGTCGACCTGCTGCGGCTCGGCCCCGAGGGCGCCCTCGGCCCCGGCCACGCCGACGGCCTCGCCACCGCCGCCCGCCTGCTGATCCGCGACGCCCGGGCCGACCAGCTGCACGCCCTGCCCACAACGCCGTTCATCGCCCTCTCCCCCATCGGCGGCCAGGGCTTCCTGCTCGGCCGCGGAAACCAGCAGCTCACCCCCGAACTGCTGCGCGCCACGGGCCGGGAACGGCTGCTGGTCCTCGCCACCGAGGCCAAGCTCGCCGCCCTGGCCGGCCGCCCCCTCCTGCTCGACACCGGCGACCCCGACCTGGACGACGCCCTCTCCGGCCACGTCCGGGTGATCACCGGCCGCCGCTCCGGCGCCGTCTACCGCCTCTCCGCCTGACCCCTGCAGAGGAGTTACCCCCATGATCGACCTGCACGGCAAGCGCGCCATCGTCACCGGCGCCGCCTCCGGCATCGGCCGCGCCACCGCCGGCCTCCTCGCCGAACTCGGCGCGGCCGTCGTCCTCCTCGACCTCGACACCGAACGCGGCGAACAGGCCGCCAAGGACATCGGCGGCACCTTCGTCCGCTGCGACGTCTCACAGCGCGCCGACTGCGACCACGCCGTGCGCAGCACCGTCGCGCGACACGGCGGCGTGGACGTGCTGTTCAACAACGCGGGCATCATCCGCCGCTCCACCGTCACCGAGATCAGCGACGAGGACTGGGACCTGGTGATGGCCCTCAACGTCCGCTCGATCATGCTGCTCAGCGGACTGGTCGTCCCGCTGATGGCCGCGAACGGCGGCGGCAGCATCGTCAACACCGGCTCCGGCTGGGGCATCAGGGGCGGCGGCCGGGCCATCTCCTACTGCGCCTCCAAGGGCGCCGTGGTCAACATGACCAGGGCCATGGCCATCGACCACGGCCCCGACAACATCCGGGTCAACTGCGTCTGCCCCGGCGACACCGACACCGGCATGCTCGCCGACGAAGCCCGCCAGCTCGGCGCGAACCCGGACGCCTTCTACACCGACGCCGCCGACCGCCCGCTCGGCCGGATCGGCCGGCCCCGGGACATCGCCCAGACCGTCGCCTTCCTGGCCAGCGACGCCGCCGCCTTCGTCAGCGGCGCCGTCATCGCCGTGGACGGTGCCGGCACCGCCTGAGCCGCCCCCTCGTACCCGGCCCCGGGCGCCCGAGCACAACTGCCGGTCGCCCGGCCGGTACGCTACCGACCGAGAACGAAAGGAAGCCCGATGGCGATCGAGCGGCGTCCGCTGCGCGAGCAGGTGAAGGACGAACTCCTGGAGCAGCTCGGCCGCGGCCGGTTCACCCCCGGCGAGTCGATCAACGAGGTCCAGCTCGCCGAGGAACTGGGCGTCAGCCGAACGCCCCTGCGCGAGGCCCTGATCAGCCTGGAACGCGAGGGCATCATCACCAGCGAACGCGGCAAGGGCTTCCGCTTCGCCCCCACCGGCAAACAGGAGTTCCTCGACCTCACCGCGATCGTGATCGCCCTGGAGTCGCTGGCCCTGCGCACCTCCGACCCGGCCCACCTCGCCGAGATCGCCCCCCGACTGCTCGCCGAGGCCCACGCCTTCTCCGCCCCCCAGGCCCCGCACGGCACGATAGAGCGCTACGACGACGCCTGGCACGCCCTGCTGCTCTCCGGCTGCGCCAACACCCGGCTGCGCGACATGATCGAGTCGCTGAAGCTCACCCTGCACCGCTACGAGCGGGTGGTGGTCGGCGACCACGAGATCCTGGAACGCGCCGCCGAGGAGCACGAGCGGATCGCCCAGTGCCTGCTGGACGGCGACATCGACCAGGCCGTCACCGCGCTGGAGGCCAACTGGACCAGCGGCATGGAACGCATCCTGGACCGCCTGCCCCCGGTCGTCACGCTCTGACGCGCTCTGACACACAGGGCCCCCACGCGCGGCGCTCGACAGCGCGATCACGGCCTCGGCCGACGAGCCCGTAGCGGCCTGCACGACGAATGTGGCCGGCACTCGCTCTCCACCGCGCTGACGAGGCTGGCCGACACGGGTGTCGAGACCGTGGTCGTGATCGGCGTGCGCCTCGCGGCCTCCGGCCCGGCCCAGTCCTGGCTGCGGCGGATCGCCGCGCACTGGTGGCGCGAGCGCGCGGGCCACCGCCCCGACATCCTCGTCGCGACCCGCCTCGCCGACTCGCCGGACGCCGTCGCCCCGGTCGCCGCGGTGACGAAGGCCGTCACCGGCACGGAGCCCGGTCTCACCTCCGCCGCCTGGGAGGAGGTCCCCGGCCACCGGCACCAGGTCCTGGTGTGCCGCGGCCCGCGGTGCGCGGCCAGGGGAGCGGAGGAGGGACTGCGCGCCCTGGTCAGCGAACTGACCGCACAGCGCCTCGGCGACGACGACGTGCTCGTCACCCAGACGGGGTGCCTGTTCCCCTGCAACCAGGCCCCCGTCGCCGTCGTGCAGCCGGACGACGTCTGGTACGGGAGGATCGACCCGGGTGTCGCGAGCCGCATCGTCACCGAGCACCTCGCCGGCGGACGACCGGTCGGGTCCCACCGACTCCCCCGCCACAGGAAGGAGCGGGCAGAGCACCACGACGACTGATCACGCCCACCGGCCCGGGGCCGAGCCGATCGTCACCACCGGCATCGCCGCCGGCGCCCGGGGCCAGGGCCTGGCTCAGCGGTGGTCGCGGGCGGGCAGGAGCGATGCCAGCGGGCCACTGGGGGCGCCGGGGCGGCCGGTACGAGCGTCGTCGAGCGTACGGAGCTCGGCGGTGGCGTCGCGGCGCCGCGGGTTGTTGAGCTCGGTGAGGGAGCGCTCCGCGGCCAGCAGCTGCGCGCGGGCCTCGTCGTGTCGGCCCAGGCACCGCAGCGTGATCCCGAGGTCGAGGCGCACGGGTTCGCTCCAGGCGAGCATGCCGGCGCCCTCGAACGCTACGAGGGACTCGCCCAGCAACGGCTCCGCCTCGCCCCAACGCCCCAGCGCTGCCAGGTCGTTGCCCAGATGCTGGAGGGTGACGGCCCGCAACACGGCGACCAGGTCCGGCGAGCACCCGGCAAGCCGCTCACGGTAGATGACCTCGCCGTGCCGGTGGATCGTCAGCGCCTCCTCGACCCGGCCGAGATCACGCAGGTGCGCCCCCAGAGTGTTGAGGGCGGTCAGTTCGGCGATCCGCCCCTCGGGGGCGGGGTTCGCGCGGTGACACGCGGCGCAGTCCGTGAGCCAGGCCAGCGCCTCCTCGACCCGGCCCAGGTGCTTCAGCGCACTGGCGCC
The DNA here is from genome assembly GCF_044757205.1 of Kitasatospora sp. NPDC091335. Classification (NCBI taxonomy): domain Bacteria; kingdom Bacillati; phylum Actinomycetota; class Actinomycetes; order Kitasatosporales; family Streptomycetaceae; genus Kitasatospora; species Kitasatospora sp. NPDC091335. The sequence goes on from NZ_JBIVUM010000003.1 coordinate 232,224, forward strand.
GTAGCCCAGCGCCCACCCCACCTGGAGCCGGTCGCCGCACCGGTGGGCGATGGCGAGCGCGGCGGTGGCGGCCTCCAGAGCCCGGCGGTGGTCGTGGACGCACCGGTTGTAGGCCCAGGCGAGGAAGTTGAGGTGGACGGCTTCCTCCCGCCGGCTCCCCAGCGCGCGGGCGGCATCGGCGGAGCACCGGAACACCTCCACCCACTGCTCCCAGTGCTCCGTCCGGTCGGAGAACCAGTGCATCGCCTGCGCCGTGTCGACGACCTCCCGGTGCCACCCGGCGGCGAGCGCCCGCCGGAGCGCCCACAGCCACTGCGACCGCTCGCCCTCCAGCCAGGCGTGCGCCCGCTGCCGGCCGACGGGCGCGGTGACGGGATCGGGATCGGGACCGGTGGCGGGATCCCCCGCGGACACCCGGTCCTGCTCCGCGTGGAAGTGCAGAGCGGCCCCCCGCGCCCGGGCGAGCATCCAGCGGGCGGTGCGGTCGAGAGCGGCTTCCAGGACCACGGCCCCGTCGTCGGTATCGGCCTGCTCGGCGGCGAACAGCCGCAGCAGGTCGTGGAAACGGTAGCGTTCGAGCACCGGATGGGGTTCCAGCAACCCGTGGTCGGCCAACTCCCGCGCGCACAGCCGTGCCTCGCGCACACCGACACCGGACAGCAGCGCCGCGCTCTCGGGACTGAAGTCGGCCCCGGCCGCGAGCGCGCCGCGCCGCAGCAGGGTCCGGGCGGGCGGGGTGAGCTGCCGGTAGGACAGCGCGAACGCGGCGCGCACGCGCAGGCTGCCGGCCTGGAGGGCGTCCAGGCGGCGCTCCTCGCCGGTGAGTTCGGCGACGAGCTTGCTCAGGTGCTCCTGCGGCCGGGCGGCCAGGCGCTGCCCGCAGATCCGCACCGCCAACGGCAGGTACCCGCACAGCCGCGCGAGGTCGTCGGCCGCCTGCCGCTCCCGCTCGACGCGTGCCGGCCCGATGATGCGGGCCAGCAGCTCGGCCGACTCCCCGGCATCCAGCAGGGCCAGGTCGATCCGCTCTGCCGCCTCCAGCCCGGTGAGGGCGTGCCGGCTGGTGACGATGGTCAGTGAGGCGCCGCCGCCGGGCAGCAGGGGGCGGATCTGCTCCTCGGCGGCGGCGTTGTCCAGGAGCAGGAGCAGCCGGCGTTGGGCGGCGATCGAGCGGAAGAGGCCCGAGCGGTCCTGGGTGCCGTGGGGGACGGCGCTGTCGGCCACCCCCACCGCGCGCAGGAGGCGGGCCAGTGCGTCGCGGGGCGCGAGCGGCTGTTCGTCCATGCCGCGCAGGTCGAGGGCGAGCCGGCCGTCCGGGTAGTGCGGGGCCAGGACGTGGGCGGCGCGGGTGGCGAACGCGGTCTTGCCCAGGCCCGGCTGACCGGTCACCAGCGCCAGCGGTGGGCAGGCGGCGCCGGTGGCCTCGGCGAGGGCCCGGATGCGGGCGAGCGCCGCGCCGCGGGCGGTGAAGTCGTCGAGGTCGCGGGGCAGCGGCAGGGTGCCCGCGGGCACCGTGGCGGCGGGCCGGGGCCGGGGGCGTCCCGGACTCGCGGCACCTTCCAGCGCCTCGGTGTCGCCGCTTCCCAGGTCCAGGGCCCGGGCCAGGGCCTGGACGGTGCGGCGCTGCGGTCCGCGGGTGCGGCCGCGTTCCAGGTCGGCCAGCGCGCGCACGCTCACCCCGGCGGCGTGGGCCAGCTGTTCCTGGCTGAGGCGGGCACGGGTGCGCAGGCCGCGCAGGAGGCCGCCGAAGGAGTCGGCGCGGGGTGTGGGGTTGGAGGTGCTCATCGTCCGGGTCCTGTGTGGGGCGTGCCGTGGTGACGCCGCGGCATGTCCGGCAGAAGTATGCCGGGTGCCAGTTCTGCCGGTACGACTGCCTGGCGCCGGGCGCCCGGCGGTGGTGGACTCGGAGCGGCCGCGCACACCCCGCGCGGCCGGGGCCGGGACGGTGCACGCCGGCCGCCCACACCCCCCTTTGCCGAATCGAACCCCGCTCACAGATCGACCGGACCACCCCTCGGCCCGTCGGGAGCAGTCGCCCCGGCGGGCCGCACGCGTGCGGTCACCCCATCCCCGAACCCCAGGGAGCCTCCCTTGCCATGTGATCGTCCACGATCACCCGCCCTGCGCCGGATCCCCGCGATCGGCTGCGTGCTGTCCCTGCTCATCGGTCTGGTCTACGCCCTGACGGCGGCGGCACCTCCCGCACGGGCGTCGGTCAACGACCTCGGCTTCGCCACCTGGAACATGCAGGGAAGCGGAGGGAAATGGGCGGACTACATCAAGCCGTTCCTGCACGAGAACCCCCGGATCACCGTCCTGGCGCTCCAGGAGATGTCGAGCCCGCCGCCGAGTTTCTTCTCCCTGGGGGACCAGACGATCCCCGCGGCGTACAACACCGCGGCCGGCCCGGCAGCCGCGAACATCGTGGTCTCGCAGAGCTACTTCACGATCGGCGAGGAAACGTTCCTCCTGTTCTGGGCCATCACCGACACCAACGGAGACCCGGCTCGCCCCGGCCGGGTCAACGTCGGCCTCATCGTGCGCACCAGCGCCCTGCCGTTCAACGTGACACCCGAGCCGATGGTGGTGCAGCCCGATCCCCTCGGCAACAGCCTTCCCCGTCCGCTGATCGGGGTACGGCTCGGCAGCGACGTCTACTACAGCGCGCACGCCTGGTCCGGCGGCGGCAACGACCGGAACAACATCGTCGCGGGCGTGGCGCAGCGCGGCGGCACCGGCCCGAACGGGCAGTGGGCGGTGGCGGGGGACTTCAACTTCAACCTGCTGGACCCCAACCAGCCGCTCGGGTGGGTTCCGCCCGCAGGAGTACTGCGCCGCAGCGGCGAGCCCACCCGTTCGAGTGCGGACGGGCAGCGGCTCTCGGAGCTGGACTACGCGGTCACGAGCGTGCCGCCGAACCCGGGGACCAGGACGGCCAGGCGGGGGTTGCAGGGCTCCGACCACTTCCCGGTCCAGTTCAACGCCCCCATGCAGGCCGCGGCGGAGCCCGTCGCGTACCGGCTGATCGACCAGGCGCCGGCCGGCGGCGCACGGGTTCGGACCATCGGTCTGGGCCCGGACCGGCGCGGTGAGAACGGCACCCCGATCATCGCGCAGGAGGTCGCGCACGACCTCGGGCAGGTCCTGGAGAGCGTCGGTCCCACCGGGATCGGCGGCGTCGACTACTCCGGCCTGCGGGCCTGGGCGTCGGGCAAGTGCCTGGACGTCGAGGTGGCCGCGGCGGGCACGGCGGCCAGGGCGGTGGTGCAGAACGACTGCCAGGTGCCGGCGGCGAAGAGCCAGCTGTGGCGCCTGGACACCGGATACAACCAACTCGTCAACGCCGACGGCCTCGCGGTGACCCTCGGGGCGCCGGTCGGCACGGCTCTGACGGCCGGCGCGCCGAGCGTCCAGAGCGGCGCCTGGGGCCTGGACCCCGTCGACACGTGGCGGTGGAAGTGCGCCGTCGAGACGCCGGCGGCCGTCACCACCGCGGCCTTGGCGACCGCCTCCGACGGCCAGACGCCCTTCCCGCCACCGCAGGGCGGCGTCTGCGATCCCGCCGAGGGGGCGAAGGTCTCGATGGGCGACAGCTACATCTCCGGTGAGGCCGGGCGGTGGGCGGGCAACGCCAACAGCTATGCCGAAGGATCGGCGTGGGGGACCGACCGGGCGGCCGTGGACTGCAACGCCGACGAGAGCACCTGCCGGCACGACCTGAGCCTGGTCTACGGCGACACCTCGTACGCGGACAAGCCCGGCCAGGCGTGCGACCGTGCGGACTCCGCCGAGATCCACGGCGCGGAACTGACGGGCCGGCGCTACAACATCTCCTGCTCCGGCGCGACGACCGCCGCCGTGCTGTCCCAGTCGTTCAAGGGGCAGCGCCCGCAGATCGAGGAGCTGCACGACCTGGCGGCCACCCGCTACGTCTCCCTGGTCGTCCTGTCCATCGGGGGCAACGACCTGAGGTTCTCCGAGATCCTCGCGGACTGCGCCAAGGCCTACCTGTACCCGTCGGTCAACAACAACGGCTGCCGGGCGTCCCAGGAAGCGCAGTTCGCCGCCCAGCTCGACGCGGTGAAGGCCGACGTCGTCAAGACCCTGCAGGCGATCAGGAGCACCCTGCACGACAGCGGCCAGCCCGACGGCAGCTATGACATCGTGCTCCAGTCCTACCCCAACCCGCTGCCGAGCAGCGGCCGGTACCGCTACCCGCAGGACTCCGTCAACCCGTTCCAGAAGTACGGGCGTTACACGCAGGGCGGCTGCCCCTTCCTCGACCAGGACACCGACTGGGCGCACGACTCGGTGATCCCCCGCATCACGGCCCTGCTCGGCGACGCCGCGCGGCAGGCGGGCGTGTCCTTCCTGGACGTCCAGGACGCCTTCGCCGGCCACGAGCTGTGCGCGACCTCGGCCCAGCAGGCCACCTCGGCCAACACCCTCGGCGCCCCGGTGGACGCGGCGAAGGCCGAGTGGGTGCGGTGGGTGCCCTACCTCAGCGAGCAGACCAAGGACATCGGCTGGACGGCCCAGGGCCACCAGCAGGAGGCCGTCCACCCCAACTACTACGGCCAGCAGGCCCTGGCCGCCTGCCTGACCAAGATCACCGCAGGGCTCACCGGCCGCCCCGTCACCTCACGCTGCGCGGGTGCCCCCGGCACCTCGCCCGGCGGCCTGGACGACAGCAGCCAGCTGCTGGCCAAGGGCAACCGCCGGGGCCCCGTCGACGGACTGCCGGACTGGAGCAAGGCCGGCTACCGGGGCGGCGAGCGGCTACCGGGCGAGGCGCAACGCTCCAAGGACGCCAAGTGCCGCATCACGGCGCAGGACCTCGCCGCCACGTACGGGGTGCGGGCCGATGACGGCACGGACGACACGGACGGCATCCAGCGGGCCATCGACCACGTCCGCACCGACTGCACGCCCAACGCCTCCCCGAGCCGTCTGTCGTCGATCGAACTGCCCAGGGGCACGGTCAACGTCAGCAAGCAGCTCTCGGTGGACGCCTCCTACCTGGTGATCCGCGGGCAGGGCACCGGCAGCGCCGGCGGGACCCGCATCGTGTTCAGCCCGGACGCCGCGACCCGCTACGACACCCTCTACAAGGGCCCCAGCGACCCGGCGCCCTCGCGCTGGGACCAGGACGCGATGCGCTACGAGTGCCCGGGCAAGCTCGGCTCGATCATCGGCACCGGCGGCTGGATCTGGCCGGGACGGGGACTGTTCCGCGTGCAGACCCGGGAGGTGTCCGCCAAGCACCAGCGGATGTGCGGCGACATCTCCAAACTGCCGGAGAACCGCAGAGACCTGTTCGAGGGCTCGGTCAACCAGCACTGGGAGTCGGGCGTCGAGGTCGCCGGCACCGCCGCCGACACCGCGTACGCCGCGCGTCAGGGCGGACGCACCATCCAGCTCAAGCCCGACGCCGACATGTCGGCGTTCCGGCCCGGCGGCTACCTGTGGGTCGGCGCGGCGAACAGCCTGAAGTTCTACCAGAGCCAGCAGATCGACACGACCGCCGCGGCAAGCTACCTGGACAACCTGCACATGCGCCAGCAGGTCTTCCTGATCTCCTCCGTCGACGGCGGCGGCCGCACCGTCACCGTCGACGAGCCCCTGGAGTTCGACATGCCCGTGAACTCCGTCTCCGACGGCTCACCGCCGCTGCCGGCCGGCACCGTCTACGCCAGCAAGGTCACCCCGCTCAAGATGATCACGAACGTCGGGTTCGAGGACTTCACCTTCACCCAGCAGCTCGACGGGATGCCGGCCAACGACGGCAGCACCTACCACGTCGACCCCGCGTGCACGGTCATGGGCCCGAACTGCCCGGTCCACAACTACGGCAACCTCGCGCCCGAGTACGCCATGCACGGCATCGTCTTCAAGTGGGCGGCCGACTCCTGGGTACGGGGTGTCCGCGGTGAGATGACGGGATCGCACCCGATCGTCACCGAGGTCGCCAAGAACCTCCAGATCGAGAACAACTACTTCGACGGTGCCTGGAACAAGGGCAAGGGCGGAAACGGCTACCTGCGCGGCTCGCGCGTGTGGGACTCCCTGTACGCGTTCAACACCACCCGCAACCTGCGCCACTTCACCTTCCAGTGGTCCTCCTCGGGGAACGTCGCGTTCGCCAACGACTTCGACTCCGACCTGAACCTGCACGGCGGATGGGAGCGCCGCAACCTCTTCGACAACAACGTGGTCCACGTGCCCTTCGAGCACGCCTCCAAGAACTGCACCGTCAACTGCGGCGGTGAGGGGGGTGTCAGCGACAAGGGAACCTGGTGGCCGATCTACTGGAGCGCGGGCAACAAGGCCGTCAAGTGGTCCGGCTCCAGCGGCCCCCAGAACGTCTTCTTCAACAACGCCCTGACCAAGCAGACCACCGCCCGCGGCCCCTACCTGCCGTACCAGCCCTACTCGACGCGCCAGCGCGTCTACCAGTTCGGCTCCGACGCCACCGATCCGCGTCTCTTCAAGCACCTGACCTCCTCCGGCACCGCCATCCCGGACTGGGCCGACATGGAACGCCTGGACTACACCGGCGGAAACGGGGTGAACAACTCCTACGAGGACGACGGGAACTCCCTGTTCCTGAAGAGCTTCCGCTGACGGGACATGCCCGGAGGCCGTTCGGATCAGGCCTCGCACAGCACACCCGGGGGCGCCCCGGCCCGGACATCCCGATCCGGGCCGGGGCGCCCCGCGCCATGGGGCGCGGGGCGCCCGAGTACGGACGGGCGACGCGTTCGCGGTCCGATCCGGCCACGCACACGTCGGTGACGACGCCGTACACCAGCACTCGGCTCACTTTCCGGCCGCGCCCGTGACGCCGCCCCCGATCCCCCTCCCCCGCCTCGCGCCGCCCCCGGGGACCGGGGGCGTCCGCACTCGTCGAGACCAAGCCCAGGTAAAGTGACCGGCCGAACCACCGGGAGGGCGCAGATGCGGACACCGACAGGGATACGGAGACGGACCGGGATATTCCGGGCCCGGACGGGCACGGCGCTCGCGGCGCTCGTACTGCTCGGCAGCGCCGGAACGGCCGTCGCGGCCGACCCGAGCGCCGGGCCGAGCCCCGCGGCAGCGTCCACGGCGACCGCCACCGCCGCGCCGAGCGGTCAACCCGCCGGCGGCACAACCCAGGCCGAGCGCCTGGCCGAGGAACTGCGCAAGAACCCGGTCTACGTCTCGGCCGCCGAGCCGCGCCGGCTTCCGCGCTCGCTCGCCCCGGAGATCGCCGCCCTCGCCGAGCGCACCGGCGTCCCCACCTACGTGCTGGCGCTGCCGGACGGCGACGCCGCGCTGCTCGCCCTGGTGCACGACCGGCTCGGCGCGGACGGCCTCTACGTGGTGATCAGCGGCTACGGCCTCATCACCGCGACCGCGTTCGGCGTCGACGTTCCGGTGGACGAGGCCCGCCGGGTCTCCCTGTACGGCACCCCGTACAGGGCCGGGCCGCTCGCCGGGTTCGAGAACTTCGTCGACGCCGTCGCCTCCGGCAAGGACCGGGCCGCCGCCAAGGCCGAGGAAGTGTACGGCCGGTACCGCGACAGCGACCGGCCCAGCGCGTACATCAGCGCCACCGACCGGCAGAACCAGAACCTGCTGCTCGGGCTGGCCGTGGTGGTGATCCCCGGCCTGGTGCTGGCCCTCGGCCTTCGCCTCTCCCTCCGCCGGACCCGCTCCTCCGGCGCCGACCCCGCCCGGAAGACCGGCCGGAAGGCTGGACCCAAGACCGGCCTGAAGTCGGGCAGGAAGCCCGCCGTCAGCCTGGACAAGGGCCCGGAGGTGGTGCCCCCCGCTGCCCGGACCCCGGGCGCCGGGTGGCGCCTCCGCGGCCTGCTGCCGGTGACACTGCTGGCGACGGCCGCCGCCGTGTTCGGCGTGGTGCACTACGCGCCCACCGCCTTCCCCCAGGTCATCGACAGCCCCTACCTGAACGTCACCCAGGCGGACCTGAACGCCCGCGTCGACGAAATCGCCACCGGGCTCACGGCCGACCCGGTCTACCAGGACCCGTCCGGCCCCGACGCCCTGACCGCCGCCGACCTGCCCGCGATCCGGCAGCGGCTCACCGAACTCGCCCCCAAGGGCCCGGTGCACATCGTGGTCACCTCCGCCGACAGCGACGGCGAGACCCGCTCCGACCGCGACCTGCTGCTCGCCCTGATCCACGAACGCACCGGCCGCAACGGCGTCTACATCCTCGTCGACCAGCTGACCGGCGTGATCGGACTCGACAGCTACGGCACCGGCCAGGACACCCTGCACCGCTTCGCACGCGTACCGACGGACGTCAAGTACGCGCGCGGCGAAACCAAGGGTCTGAACGTGGCACCGCGGCTGAACCAGGTGCTGGACGCCGTCGCCGCCGCCGAGCCGAAGCCGGGCTACGATCCCGCGGAACGCGACACCACGCTGCCCCCACTGCACGACAACCGGCTGCCCGCCCTGTTCAGCAACGACTTCGGCGGCGGCATCGCGCTCGGCGTGATGCTGCTCGGCGTCCTGCTGTTGCTGGCCTGGGCTGCCCTCGCCACCGCCCGGGCCGTGCTCCGCTCCCGGCGCGCCCGCGCGGCCGGCTCCTCGCAGCAGCACGCCAAGCCCCGGCACACCGGCCCGCTGCCGTCCCTGCGGCACCTGCGTGCCCGGGCCGGCGAGGGCGTCCGCGAACTCGCCGCGCGACTGGCCGCCGCCGACCAGGACGCGCCCGGCCGCACCCGCGCCTGGGACTGCCTGGACGCCGCCGGACTCCTCGCCGACAGCAACGGGCAGCACCCCGACGGGTCGGCCGAGGCGGGCGACCTGGCCGCCGTCGTGGTACTCGCCGAGGCCGGGCTGGCCGCTCTCCGCGGCCACCTCCACCCCACCCTCTGCCGGCTCGACCCGCTGCACGGCGAGGCCACCGGCGGCCGGGTGCCGGCCTGGTTCGCCGAGCTCGGCATCGGCCCCCGGTCCGCGCAGTTGTGCCCCACCTGCCGGGACGCCCTCCGCAGCGGCGGGGCCGACCAGGCCGCCCGTGCGGGCCTGGCCCGCGACCGGCTGCTGCGCCTGCCCGGGGCGGACGACCGCACCCGGACCGCCTGGGACGAGGCCGGGCAGATCCTGCCGGCCGCCCGCGAAGGGCTCGAAGCACTCATCCTCAGGGCCAGGGAGTCCGCCAGTGTCCAGTGACCACCCGACCGTCCGCCACCCGTCCGCCGGCCCCGACCGGCGCCTGCTCGGAGGGCTGTTCGCCGCGCTGCTGATGGCTTGCGTGGCATTGCTCGGCACCGGCGCCCCCGCCCGCGCGGACAGCGCCGGCCCCGGACCGACCGCCACGACCATCGCCGAGGCGCTGGCCACCAGCCCGGTCTACGTCGACCCGTCCTTCGCGGCCGCCGTCACCGCCTCCCAACAGCGGGAACTCGCCGACCAGATCGCCGCGACCGGCCTGCCCATCAAGGTGGTGCTGGTGCCGCTGAAGAAGGGCGACGCGTTCGGCGGCAGCGCCAAGGGCCTGGCCGCGGTGCTCCAGGAACGCCTCGGCCAGCCGCAGTTGATCCTGCTCACCAACGACGAGTACGTGAGCTGGCTCAAGGGCACCGAGTGGCCGAACGACACCCACCAGACCCGCGACTCGGCCATGGCCGTGGGCATGCTCAAGGAACTCAAGGATGCCGGACTGGCCGCCCGCGTCGGCCGGGCCATCGAACTGATCAAGACCGGCCAGGGCACCGCGGTCTACAAGGCCGAGGCCGCCCGGGTCGACCGCGAGTACTCGGCCCGGCCCAAGGCGAAGGACCAGGCCGCCGACTCCTCCTCCGGTGGCCAGGGGACCCTGCTCGCGGTCGCCGCGGCGCTGGTCCTCGCCGTCGGCGGCGCCGCCTTCCTGGTGCTCCGCCGCCGCTCGCCCCGGCACACCGCCTTCACCTTCCCCGACGCCGTCTTCGCCGCCGATCAGGCCGCCGACGAGGCCGGGCTGCGCCGGCAGGCCGCCGCCGAGGTGCTCGCCCTCGGCGAGGCCGTGGACGGCGCCGACGGGGCCACCACCCCCGGCCTGGGCCGCGCCCTGGACGCCTACGACGCGGCCGGCCGGGTCCTGGACGCCGCCCGCGGCATCCCCGACCTGGCGGGCGTGCTCGCCCTGGCCGCCGAAGGACGCTCCGCGCTCGCGGCCGAACCGCGGCTTCCGCTGTGCTTCTTCGACCCCCGGCACGGCGCCGCCGTCCGCCGCACCACCTGGCGCCCGCTGGGGCGCCGGGAACGCGTCGACGTCGCCGTCTGCGAGGACTGCGCCCAGGCCCTGCGCGCCCGCCGCGCACCCCAGGTGCTCGCCGTCCGCGACCAGGGGCGCACCATCCCCTACTTCGAGATGCCCGCCGACCGCAGCCTCTGGGCCGCCACCGGCTACGGCTCGCTGCTCTCCGGCCCCGACGACACCCTCGCCGCCCGGGTCGGCACCGGCGAGTTCAGCCGGGCCCGGCAGCAGTCCGAGGACCGCGGCGCGGCCAAGGACTGAGCCCGGGAGGGTTTTCTGACGGAGCGCCGCTTCCCCGGGGGAACCGGCGCTCCGTCGTTCTGCCGTTCCCCTGTTCCGCCGGCCGTCCGACCGTCCGGGGAGGTGCAGCCGGTGGACGGGTCCGTCCGGGCCGGGTGGCGGCCCCCGCCGGACCGTGGCCCCGGCCAGTCCGCTCCGCTCCGCCACCCGGCCTCCCCCGCCGCGGGGCCGTCGCCTACAGTGAGAGGTTCTTGCGGACAGGACCGGGTGACGGCACGAGCGGGGAGGGGTCCGGAGTGGAGCGACGCGTACGCCGGACCGCGGCCGCCGCGCTGTCCTGCGCGTTCCTCGCGGTCTGGGCCGTCTGCCAGGTCCTCCTCGGCACGGCGACGGGCCCGGCGCAGCCGGTTCCTGACGCGGCGCCCGCCATCGCCGCCCCGGCCGCCCCCGCCCCGACCGCCCCCGCCGTACGGCTCGGCCCGGCGGGCGCGGAGGTCCGGCGCGCAGCGGACCACCCCGGCTTCGATGTCGCCCGGCGGCAGACGGCCACCGCCGAGCCCGGCGTCCGGCTGCCCGCGCTCCCGCCTGCCGCGCTCCCGGCCGCCCGGACGGACGTCCCCCGGCCCCGGCCCGGGGTGTACGCCCCGGGGCCGCGTCAGGAGCGGGCGCCGCCGTCCGGCCACTACGACCCCCGCCACACCCGCGGTCCTCCCGCCACCCGGTCCAGCTGACGTCTCACCGCGCCCGCCGACCCGGGTGCCGCGGCCTGTCCGCGGCCCGGACGGGGAGGACTCCGGCCACCGTGCCCGGAGCGTTCCCGGCGGCGCGCCGTCCCCTCGCGTCCGCCCGTCCCGGGTGCGGCGTCCCCCGCGGACGCCCGGCTCCCGCGGACCGCCCGTGGAGTACCCATGCCCACTCGCCGTGCCACGTTCTGGCGCGCGCTCGTCGCGCTCGCCGTCGTCGGTGTCTCGCTCTACGTCGCCCTGACCACCCCGCCCCGCCTCGGCCTCGACCTGCGCGGCGGCACCCGGATCGTCCTGGAGACCCAGGACTCGCCCACCGTCCGCGCCGACGCGGACGCCACCGACCGGGCGCTGGAGGTGCTGCGCCGCCGGGTCGACGGCCTCGGCGTCGCCGAACCCTCGCTCGCCCGCGCCGGGGAACAGCGCATCGTCGTCGAACTCCCCGGTGTCCAGGACCCCCGCGAGGCCGCCGGGGTCATCGGCCGCACCGCCCAGCTCACCTTCCACCCCGTCACCGCCGCCGCCGACGGCCCGGCCGGCCCCCCTGCGGCGGACGGCTCCCGGGTCCTCGCCGACCCGGGCCTGCCCGGCGGCCACCTGCGGCTGGGCCCGCCGGTGCTGACCGGTGACGGCGTCAAGGACGCCTCGGCCGTCCTCGACACCCGGACGGGCCTCGGCTGGAGCATCGACCTCTCCTTCCGCGGCTCGGCCGGCGACGCCTGGGCCCGGCTCACCGGGGAGGCGGCGTGCGCCGCCCCGGCCGACCCCGCCCGCCGGGTCGCCATCGTGCTCGACGACCGCGTCCTGTCCGCCCCCGGAGTCCAGGACAGCGTGCCCTGCGGGCAGGGGATCACCGGCGGTTCGACGCAGATCACCGGCGGCTTCTCGGCCGACGAGGCCCGCGACCTCGCGGCCCTGGTGAAGGGCGGCGCCCTGCCCGTCCCGGTGACGGTGATCGAGCAGAGCACCGTCGGCCCCACCCTCGGCGCCGAGGCGATCCGGGCCAGCGCCCTGGCCGCGGTCATCGGCCTGCTCTGCACCGGGGCCTTCATCATCGCGGTGTACCGCCTGCTCGGGGTGCTGGCCACCGTCGCGCTCGCCCTCTACGGACTGATCTCGTACGCCGCCGTGGTCTCGCTCGGCGCGACGCTCACCCTGCCCGGACTGGCCGGCTTCGTGCTCGCCATCGGCATGGCGGTGGACGCCAACGTGCTGGTCTTCGAACGGGCCAGGGAGGAGTACACCGCGCCCCGGGCGGCCGGCCCGGGCAAGGAGCGCGACCTGCGGCGCCCGCTCCGCGTCGGGTTCGCGAAGGCATGGAGCGCGGTGGCCGACTCCAACGTGACGACGCTGCTCGCCGCCGGACTACTCTTCGTGTTCGCCACCGGCCCGGTCAAGGGCTTCGGGGTGACGCTCTCGATCGGCGTGCTGGCCTCGATGTTCTCGGCCATGCTGATCACCCGGCTGCTCGCCGAGTGGGCGGTGCGACGGCCGGCCGGCGCCCGGCGGCCCACCCTGACCGGCATGGCCACCGTCGGCCGGCTCCGGACCCGGCTGACCCGGCGGCCGCCCCGGCTGATGCGCCACCGGCGGCGCTGGCTGGGCGCCGGCGCAGGGCTGCTGCTGCTCGCCCTGGCCGGGATCGGCGGGCGCGGCCTGGACTTCGGCGTCGAGTTCACCGGCGGCCGGGTGGCTCAGTACACCGCCGCGCAGCGGGTCGACGCGGACGCCGCCCGTGCGGCGGTGGTCGACGCCGGGTTCCCGCAGGCCGTGGTGCAGACGACCGGCGACACCGGCGTGTCCGTCCGCACCAAGGAGACCGGCGACGACCAGCAGCAGCGCATCCGGGAGGCACTCACCGACGTCACCGGCGAGTTGTCCGTGGAACGCGACGAGCTGATCGGGCCGAGCCTCGGCAGCGAACTGCGGGGCTACGCGCTGGCCGCGCTCGGGCTCGCGGTCGCCGCCCAGCTGCTCTACCTCACGATCCGCTTCCGGTGGACCTTCGCGGCCGCCGCGGTGATCGCGATGGCACAGGACCTGCTGCTCGTCCTCGGCCTCTTCGCCTGGCTGGGCAAGCCGGTGGACAGCGTCTTCCTGGCCGCACTGCTCACCATCGTCGGGTACTCGGTCAACGACACGGTGGTGGTCCTGGACCGGCTGCGCGAGCTGCGCCGGACCGGGACGAAGGCGAGCTGGGCGGACCTCGCGGACCGCGCCGTGGCGCAGACCCTGCCCCGGACGGTGAACACCGGCATGGGGGCGCTGTTCGTCCTGGTCGCCCTGGCGGTCCTCGGCGGCGACTCGCTCGCCGACTTCTCGGTGGCGCTGCTGGCCGGGGTCCTGGTGGGCACGACGTCGACGGTGTTCACCGCGATGCCGGTGGTCGTGCTGCTCCAGGGCCGGTTCCCGGACCGGCCGCGGGAGGCCCGGGCGCCGCACGCCACGGGCCCGGCACGGCCGCGCGACCACAACGGGGCGGTGGTCTGAGCACCGCTCGCTCCGCCCCCGGAGCCCCGCCGGGGAGCGGTGCCCCGGCCGCGCGGGACGAGCCGTCGGTTCCTGTGCGCGGTGCGCCTCGGAGCCCCCTGACGAGCCGTTCCCGGTAGGCAAGGGGACAAGAAAAGGTGAAGCATGGACCCCCTGGCCGACCGGCCAGGGGGTCCATGCCGTCGGCGAGCGATCCGCCCGCAGCGTGCCGGAACAATGCAGTTGAGGCCGGAGGATCAGCCCGGCACACTCGCCCGGTGAGCCACAACGAACAAGCGGGCAGATGGGACGACGTCTTCGTGGACCTCAACGACGGAACCCGCTGGAGTGCGACCATCATCACCCTCGCTGAGGTGGAGACCATCATGGAGCGGTGGGCGGCGACCGGGGAGGCCCTCGGCGGCGCCTACTTCTCGTGCTCGGACGGCCTCATCGTCCGCGACGCCGGCATCAGCAAAATGACCCAGGTCCTCGTCGGCCTGTTCAGCGAGAAACGACCTCAGCGCTGCTTGGCCTGAGCCTCCTTGGCGGACGCCTCCAGCCGGTTCCGGTAATCCTGGTACCAGGCCTCGTCGCCGCCATCCATGTTGCTGTTGTCCTCGCGCATACCGACCGTGCCGTCGATCAGCTCGCGGACGATGTCGGCCTGGCCGGCGTGCCGGTTCGTCTCGGCCGTCATGTGCAGCATGACCAGCTGAAGCGTCACGTCTCCGCTGTCTCCCCACCACGCGACGTGGCCCATCGCGTCGAGCGGCAGCGCCTCGATCGTCGCGTCCGCGTGCGCCCAGGCTCGGCGGTAGAGGCCGAGAACGTCCTCGCGCGACTCGTCGGCGGGTGCCCACATGTCCGAGTTGGGCTCGGCGCCCTCGTCGTACCAGGGGAGGGGTTCGTCGTGCGGACGGCCGAAGGTCGGGCCGAAGTACCCGAGTTCAATGCCGGCGAGGTGCTTGACGAGGCCGAGGAGGTTGGTGCCGGTCGGCGTCAGGGGGCGACGGATGTCGTACTCGGACAACCCGTCCAGCTTCCAGACAACGGCCTTGCGGGCTTCCTTGAGGTACCGGTGCAGGTTGTCCTTGGGATCATTGGACTTCATGGGACCGAGTCTCGCACCGTCTGCCGACAGTGATCGCGTGATTTCGCCGGCCGCCCAGGATGCGTCAGCCGGCGACCGGGCCGCCTGCACCACGGACCGACCGTCCAGGGAGCCTGGGTGCGGCAGGCATCCCGGCCGGTTCCAATGCCCGACTCCACCTTCAGCGATCTTCGGCGACGGCGTGGTCCGGCATTGCCAGGAGTTCCTCCACCGTCGCCGGGCCCAACCGCCCGAGAGCGAGTGGAGCGATTTCAACCAGCACGTCGACCGGCTGCGGGTCGAACTCGGCTCCTGCGGACCGCCCTACGCCCCCACGCACGTACCGGAAGAGGACCTGCTCGCCCGCCGCGAGCCCGCCCGAACCCTGCTGTTCGCAGCTCTGCGAACTCCGGTCCAGCCGGGTGCGGGCGGCCGCCTCCCACGCGAACCCACCCGTCGGCACGGCCCAGGTCGAGTCGAACATCGCCAGCGTGGTCAGCTCCACGATGCTCATCAACGCGCCCCCGATCACCACGGGCACGAGGCTGCGGTGTCCGATGCGCCGCATAGGCTGTCGCGACGGAACGGGGATCCTGGAGCTGGAGGCGGCATGTCCTTGACGTGGCTGGAGACGGAGGGCGGCCCCTTCATCGTGGTTCCACGCGATGCCCTGTCGCACTGGTCGGGCACGGAGGGCGACTACGACCGGGCCTGCGAGGTGGTGGAACTCGTTGGTGTCCTCGACCTTCCCGATGAAGCCGAGGCGCTCGTCCTCGGGGACGAACCGCTCTCCACCGCCTACCTTCCCGGGCACCGAGTCCTCGTCCGCTGGTGCTACGCGGAAAGCGAGGAAGGTGTCGCTGACATCGTCCTGGCCGGACTTCCCGGCGCCGAGTGGGATGAAGGACCTGTCCTGAAGACCTCGGGCGAGCTCGTCATGTTCGATGCCGCCTACGTCGGCACCGAAGTCGGGACTCTCGCTGACGGCACCGTTCTCGAACTCGGCGCCGGCCGCTACCGGGTGGACTCGGCGAGCATCGAGCCCGACCACCTGACGTCCTTTCGCGTCCACCGATTCGTCGAGCTGCCCTGACCTGAGGTCGGTGCAGGGAAGATCAAGCGGCGAGGTCGGAGTTCTCCTGCCACCCGCTCAGCCTTCGCCGCGTGCCCCTCACGTGCACGTGGAAACGGCGGTTCGGAAGGCGGGCCAGGGTGGTTACTGAGCTCAGCGTTTCAGGGTGACGAGTAGTCGGAGTCGAGGCCAGCCGCTGCGCCGTCTCGGCGCTCGCCGGGCCGGCCTCTCCCTCGGCTCAGCGCGTCGTTCCGACAGGCGGCGGCAGGCGGACCCGAAAAGGTCTGCGCCCGCCGCAGGATGTCACTAATCTGCTGTGCATGGAATGCTTCGCCTCCCGGCGCATGCGCTGCTGAGGGCTCACTCGCCGCCCGCCTTCGCCGCGAGCGAGCCCGTCGATGCCTGTCCCTCCGGTTGTCGACCCCTCAGCGAGAGGCGCATTTCGTGATCATCCGCAGCTTCGAGCCGCGTGACCTTCCGCGGCTGACCGAGCTCACCATCGAGACCTTCGGGCCGTTCTACGAGGACTCCTTCCGACCGCTGGTCGGCGAGGTCGTCTTCACCCGGCAGCACGGCCAGTGGCGCGAGGACTACCACACTCTCCTCACCACGCTGCACACCCCGGAGCACAACAAGCACGCCGCCGTCGCGGACCTCGACGGACAGATCGCGGGCTATGTGGGCTGGGAGATCGACCCCGCCCGCGAGCACGGAACCATCGGCATCCTCGCCGTCGACGCGCGCCACCGTCGTGACCACCTGGCAACCGAGCTGTGCGAGCACGCCTTCGGCCACATGCGTGCCCACGGAGCCGTTTACGCCGAAATCGGAACCGGCGGCGACGAGTTCCACGCCCCGGCCAGAGCACTGTACGAAAGCCTCGGGTGCATCAAGCTGCCCGTGGCCGTGTACTTCCGCGAACTGTAGCCCCGCGACCGGAACGCCGGCCGTGCCCTCAGGGCATGGCCGGCGCGTTGGTTGGTGAGTGCCGGCGGCGCCAGGCGGCTGATGGGCTTCCAGAGGTCGACGAGAAGTGGGAGCGCCCCCGGCGCCGGGAATGGTGGTGACGCCGACTTCGGGGGCGTACCCTGCGCCGGGTTCTGGCGGCGCGGTCCTGGTAGGGACTGTTCCACGGCACCATGACGTGCGATGCCGACCCCAGCGCCCCGAGCCGATCCTCCATGCCCTCGCAGGAGTGCTGCCCCAGCTGCCGGCTGGAGGGGATGGAGGCGGGGTGGAGGCGGGTGGAGGTTCCGCCGCCCTGCTCGCGCCGGGGGGACGCGCGGCGCTGGGCGGACGTGAGGTTCGGGCGCCGCTCCGGAGTGTGTCGGCTGAGGATCTCCCGCGACGGCGCCCGGTGGGCACACCCGAGGGTTCAGCCCTGGAGGGAGGCGAGCCAGTCGGTCAGCAGGCTGTTGACCTCCTCGGGACGCTCCTGCTGGATCCAGTGTCCGCAGCCGTCCAGGATGTTGCCGGAGGCCAGGCCGGGGAGGGTGGTCGGGTAGGCGTCGATCGCGTCGGCCATCCAGGTCGTGGAGGCGTCCAGGGCGCCGCCGATGAACAGGGACGGCTGCTTGATCGGGGCGCCGGCGTACGGGGCGAGGTCCTCCCAGTCGCGGTCCATGTTGCGGTAGCGGTTGAGGGCTCCGGTCATGCCGGTGCGCTCGAACTCCGCGGCGTAGACGTCGAGGTCGTCCTCGGTCAGCCAGGCGGGCAGCTTGCCGCTGGGGAAGCGGTCGCGCAGCCGGCCGCCGGTGCGGGCCACGAAGTGGGGGTCGGGCTCGCTCGGGGCGGGCATGGTGTCGGCGGACATGGCCGCGTAGAAGCCCGCGAGCCAGCCCCGGAGGTCGGGCTCCATCTCGGCTTCGGCCCGGCCGGGCTCCTGGAAGTAGGAGACGTAGAACTCCTGGTCGCCGCCCATCCGCGCCAAGACGTCGGTGGGGCGGGGGCCGCCGGGTGGTGCGTAGGGGACGCTCAGCAGTGCGACGGCGCGGAAGACCTCGGGGTGCAGCAGGGCGGAGGCCGCGGCGATGCTGGAGCCCCAGTCGTGCCCGACGATCACCGCCCTCTCCTCGCCCAGGGCGCGTACCAGGGCGACGTTGTCCGCCACCAGGTCGAGCATCCGGTAGGCGTCGGTCGCGGCCGGCTTGGAGGAACGGCCGTAGCCGCGCACGTCGAGCGCCGCGGCCCGGTACCCCGCCGCCGCGAGGGCCGGGAGCTGGCGGCGCCAGGAGTACCAGGACTCGGGGAAGCCGTGGACGAGCAGGACCAGCGGTCCGGTGCCCTGTTCGACGAGGTGCAGGCGCCCGGCGGGTGCCTCGATGGTGCGGTGGCGCAGGTCGGCGGACGGCATGGGCGGGTGCATGGCATCTCCTCGGTTCACGGGCGGCCGCGGTTACCCATTGATCTTGTGGTGGGGCGGCCTCCCGACGCGAGCACCGTTGCCATTCTGGCAAGCTGGCAGGGCAGGGCAGGGCAGGGCTGGGCGGTGGAGGCCGCACGGCTGGAGAGAGCGGGGCGACGGTGACGGACGACGGCACAGCCGACACGCTGGCGGCCATGGGCCCCCGGCTGCGGACCGCGCGCGAGCAGCGCGGCGCCACGCTCACCGACGTCAGCCGCACGACCGGCATCTCGCCGAGCACGCTGTCGCGGATCGAGACCGGTCGGCGCAAGCCGACCCTGGAGGTGCTGCTGCAGCTCGCGAAGGTGTACAGCGTCTCCCTGGACGAGTTGGCCGGCACCGCGCCCGTCACCGCACCCGGCACCGCGCCCGGACCACGCATCCGGACGCCGCAGGGTACCGGCGGCGACAAGGTGGTGCTGCCGTTGACCCGGTACGTGGGGGGCCTGCACGCCCACAAGCACGTCCTGCCCGCCGTCGACGCGCCGCCGTCGCGGCCGCGGCAGGTCTCCCACGACGGGTATGAATGGCTGTGCGTCCTGTACGGGCGGCTGTGGCTGGCGCTCGGCGAGCAGGACCTCGTCCTGAGCGCCGGGGAGACGGCTGAGTTCGACACCCGCACCGCCCACGGAGTCGCGAACGCCGAACCCGGCGGGCCGGTCGAATACCTGATCATGTTCGGGCCGCAGGGAGAGCGCCTACGACCGCGCACCCGCGCGTCCGGATCACGTCGCGGGCCCGGACCGCGCCGGTCCGGATAGAACCGGTGATTGGCACGACTCACGTATGAAGGCAACTCGAAGTAGGTCGTTGGCCGCCCCGGTCTGGGCGGGAATGGCGGCGCGGCCGGCCTCGCGCGGCTCCTGAAGGCCGGAATGGGGCATGGCCCCCCGTCCTGTCCGCGAGCCGGTGCGGGCACCACCGAGGCGGGGCAGCCCGCCGTCGGCCGGTGGACCGTTGCCTCCTCAGTTCGCGGGGCGGTGTCCGGAGGTGGCGACGACGGCGATGGGGAAGGAGAGGTGGCCGGGGTCATCGATCTCCTCCAGGCCGGCGTGCACGTCGGCCTCTCTGAGCAGTCCGGTGCTGACGAGTCGGGGGGCGACCGCCTGAATGGTCAGCCGGGAGAACTCGGCGATCGGTGATCCGGCGTGGAAGGCGGGAAGGTCCGCTTCGGACCGTACGTGCTCGTAGCCGGTGTCGCGCATGGCGGCCGCCACCCGCACACCCCAGGTGTCGTCCATTCCGAAGGATGTGGCGAGGGAAGCCCACCAGGCGTCGATGACCCGCCTGAGCGGGGAGGACGCGGGCAGTCCGTGCCGAGGGAAGTGGACGAGGTCCTCCACCAGGAGCACCCCGCCCGGGGCCAGCCATGGCAGCATCCGCTGGATGATCCGCTCGCGTTGAGGCAGGTGCATGAGCACGGCGCGCGCGTGGATCAACTGGAAGGCCCCCTCCGGGAAGGCGTCCTCCGTGACGTCGTGCACCAGCACCGCGAGGTTGGCCGGCACCGGTTCCCGGACCAATGCCACGTCCAGGTCGGTCGCGGTGACACTCCCCCGGTGACAACGCGCGGCCATCCAGTGGGCGACGGTGCCGGCGCCGATCTCCAGACAGGACCAGTCGGGCGCGATCTCGGCGGCTTCCAGCCGTCGCCGGGTCTGCGGGTCGAAGGCGCGGCTCAGGGCGTCGAGGCGGGCCCTCTCCTCGGGGCGCCGGTGCGTCAGCACGTCGGGGACCCGCTTCCTCGACCTGATGATCGCATGGGGTTTCGACGCACCCAACATCCACGCGCTGTTCGACGCGTTCGAACCGGATGCCGCCGACCGGATCACGGTGACCGCCTGGGCCGACGGCATCCGCGACTACTACACGCCCGGTCTGGCCGGCATCCCCGGCGACCGCCTGGTCTCGCTGCCGGTCTGACCCGGCCACCGCACGGGAGGGCGGACACGCGGCCCGCTCCGTCCGAAGCCGACTGCCGTCCAGCTGGCGGGACGATCTCCTGCCCCCCGGCGGACCCGGCTCCTGGAGATCCCGTCGCCTACCACGCCGCCACACAGCGAAGCGACGAACTCTCTGACGGGCAAGGCCGATCGGGCTGTTCTCCGGTCAACTGCCCGTACAGCGGCGCGACCACCGCGCTGGGGGAGGCCCGAGGCCGCCCCCGGGAAACGCGGTAGCGTCACCGGATCCGGCGGAGCCGCCATCCGTTTCTCCGCCTGACCGCCAGACGGGCCTCAGCCTCCCACTCCGGGTGGTGCGTGCACTCTGGCGGAGGGTTACGGGTGTTGGCGAGCACCGTGTCGAGTCGGTCGCGTGCCGCGGCGAGGTCGGTGATCCGTTCGCTGATCCGGGCGCGTTCGGCCTCCAGGTGGTCCAGGAGCCCCGGCGCCGCTGTCCCGGAGTCCACACAAGGCAGCACCTCGCGCCTACGACTCGCCTCCGACCCCGCTGAGCTGTCCGGCTCCACGACCCCCGGCCGGCCCCGAGGCCGGGTGCGCCAAGCACCGAGTCGGGGAGGTGTTCGCGGCGCCGGGCCGCCGGCACGAGCGCGCGAGGCGCGCCTCCGGTGGGGTCCGCCCCGTTGCGGCCTACGGTTCACAGTGGCTTTCCCTGATGTGCCGCAGCTCGGCCAGGCTGCGTGTGGCCTCGCGCAGCCTGGCCCGCCGCAGCTCGGTGGCGTCGGGAACCGGTGTGCCACGGAGCGTCTTGTTCTCGATGCCGGAGCCCAGTTGGCCCCACAGCTCGGCCACGATCGCCACCAGGACGTGAATCAGCTCCTCCGACTCCGCGACGCCTGCCTCGGCCAGCTGCTGGGCGTGCCTGGCCCGGTCGAGCGCCTGCTGCACCATCGACCGTTCCGCCGCCGGTGACGGGTACGCCGCAGCCGCCTGGACCGCCTGTTCGTGCAGGTGGCCGGCCTGGGTGAGCAGCTCCTTCCGGGCAGACGGGTCCTTCGTGAGGTCATGGACCAACTGCTGGAGCAGGTCCCAGGGAATGTCCTTCCCCGCGGAGCGGTACTCGCTCCACGTGGTCCTGCCCGCCGGATACCGCTGGGCGAGTTCACGGACGGTGAGTCCGGAGGTCAGCTGGCGCACGAACCGGGCCAGCGCGTCGGCCTGCTCGGTCTCTCCCTTGAGTCGCCCCTGGGGGCGGCCGGTGCTTCCCACTCTTCGCTCCCGTCTGTCCGCGGCCAAGTCGGGTTGTCCGCAGTTCACTTGGGACTCAGCCGTTTTTTGTAGACGGACAATTAAGCATGGGCAACTCTGGGATCTCCACCTGGTCTTCGGACAACTTGCCGGAGTTCTTCACGGAGAGCGCTGCACCCGCCGGCGAAGGGCCCGTCGAACCGCTCACAGGGGACCTCATCGCCGCGGTCGTCTCCACGCGTGCCCGCCTCGGTCCGGCGGGCACCTTCGCCATGGAATACGGCACCCGCCCGGGATGCGAGCCCGGCTGCCGGGGATGGCCCGCGACCGACCGGAACGTCCCTCCCGTTCGGCCGTCCGTTGTCAAAGGAAGGGTGTCGTGTGTCGCTGATCGAAGTGGCGGGCCTGGTCAAGGAGTTCCGGAGGCCCAAGAGGATCGACGGGCCGTTCGGCGGCCTGCGGACCCTGCTCACCCGCCAGTACACGAGCAAGCTCGCCGTCGACGGCATCGAATTCTCGATCGGTGAAGGGGAGTTGGTCGGGTACCTGGGGCCCAACGGCGCCGGCAAGTCGACGACCGTCAAGATGCTCGCCGGGATTCTGCGGCCCACCGCCGGGCACCTGGAGGTCGCCGGGGTCGTTCCCTGGCGCGAGCGCGAGCGGCACGCCCGCAACATCGGCGTCGTCTTCGGCCAGCGCAGCCAGCTGTGGTGGGACCTTCCGCTGCGGGACTCCCTGGAGACGGTGGGCAGGCTCTACGGAGTGGAGCGAACCCGCTACCGGCGGAACATCACCCACTTCACGGACATGCTGATGCTGGGCCCGTTCCTGGACACGCCGGTGCGTCAGCTGTCCCTCGGGCAGCGCATGCGCGGAGACCTCGCCGCCGCGATGTTGCCCGAGCCGCGGATCCTCTTCCTCGACGAACCCACCATCGGGCTGGACATCATCGCCAGGGAACGCATGCGCGAGTTCATCGCCACCCAGAACCGGGTGCACGGCACCAGCGTGGTCCTGACCACCCACGACCTCGGCGACGTCGAGCGGCTGTGCACTCGTATCATCCTCATCGACGGAGGCCGGGTGCTCTACGACGGCGCCGTCGACGAGCTCAAGACTCAGTTCGCGCCGCACCGGGAACTGGTGTTCCACCTCGCCGAAGGCACCACGTGGCAGGGCGTCGACCTGCCCGGCGTCGAGTGCGTGCGGTCCGGTGCCGCCGAACCCGGGGTCGTCTCACTCCGCTTCGCTCCGAAGGAAACCCAGAGCCCGGAGATCATCGCCGCCGTACTGGCCCGGCACCGCGTCACGGACCTGTCGATCACCGAGTCGGCCCTCGAGGGTGTCATCCACCGGATCTACTCCGGAAGCGAGGGCGGGTGATGAGGCCCTCGGCCCGGCTGGGACCGCGTCAGCGCCTGGCGGCGTACACCGCCCTGGCCCGTGTCCAGGCGCGCAGCCAGTACGCCTACCGGAGCGACGTCCTCTTCGGCCTGGCGGGCCTGTTGCTCCAGATCTACATGCTTCGTCTGGTGTGGACCGCCGTCTACCCCCGCTCGGGAAGCGCGACTGTGGAGGGGGGACACGAGATCACCCTCGCCACCCAGATCACCTACGTCGTCCTGGCCTCGGTGCAGTCCTGGCTCACGGATTCCGGGGGACTGTCGACGCTCCAACTACGGGTGCGGGAGGGCGTCGTGGCCCTGGATCTCGCCCGCCCCGTCCGCTTCACCTCCCAGATGATCGCCGCCAGGGCCGGCAGCACCCTCGCCATGGTTCCGTTCGTGGCCGTCGCGCTGGTCTTCTCCGTGCTGGCGGGCGGCGCGCAGGCCCCCGCCTCCGCCACGGCGATGCTCGCCTACGTCGTCAGCCTGGTTCCCGCCTACAGCAGCGCCCTCCTGCTGGGCGTGATCGTCGGCATGATCTCGTTCTGGACCCTGGAACTGGACGGGGTCTACTCCGTCTACCTGATGACGGCGCGCTTCTTCTCCGGGGCCCTGGTGCCGTTGTGGTTCATGCCCGACTGGCTGGCCGACGTGACCCGCCTGCTGCCCTTCCAGACCATGGTCTACATCCCCACTGCCCTGTACCTCGGCCAGATGCACGGGACCCGCGACATCCTGCAGGCACTGGCCGTCCAGTGCGCCTGGGCCATCGCGCTGTGGCTGGTCCTGAGACTGGTGTGGCTCAGGGCCCTGCGACGCGTCGTCGTGCAGGGGGGGTGACCATGACGCCCCCGGGAGACTCCGCGCCCTGTTCCGCCGCCCGTCCTGTCCCACGTCCGCTCGCGTTCCGGTTGCTGCTGCACGTGGCCCTGAAGGCCCAGCTCCAGTACCGCGGGAACCTCCTGGTCGGCTGCGTCGGCGGTGCCGCCTTCCAAGGAGTGGGTCTCGTTTTCATCTGGGTCGTCTCCACCCGTTTCGGGACGGTCGGCGGATGGTCCATGGCGGAGATCTGCCTGTTGTACGGCATGCGCCTGACATCGCACGGCCTCTGGGTGGTACCGGGCAACCAGCTCTTCTATCTCGACCTCACCATTCGCACCGGCGAGTTCGACCGCTACCTGGTCCGCCCCACCGGGGTCCTGCTGCAACTGCTCTGCCGACAGGCGCACCTGCCGGCGGTCGGTGACCTGCTGACCGGGGCCGCCATCCTCGCCGGCGCCGTCTGGAACCTCGACCCGCTGCACTCGGCGACGGCCCTCCTCTACCTCGTGCCGGCCCTGGTGGGTGGCGCGATGGTCGAGGGCGCCGTCCAGATCGGTATCAGCGCGCTGTCCTTCCGAACCCTTTCCAACCGCTCCCTGCGTTCGGTGGTCGACAACGTCATGAACACCTTCGGGGGCTACCCGCTCACGGTCTTCCCCGGGCCCACCCGCTTCGTACTCACCTTCCTCGTGCCTGTCGCCTTCGTGGCCTACCTGCCGGCGACCGCGTTGATCGGCAGGGCCGGTGACCTCCGTGTCCCGCTCTGGCTCGTCCTGGCCTCGCCGTGCGCCGGGCCGCTGCTGCTGTGGCTCGCGCTGGTGTTCTGGCGGTCGCAGGCCGCCTTGTACTCCAGTTCCGGGACATGAGGATCCTGCAAGTGCACGCCGCCCCGCGGGCGTTCCCGTGGGGCGGACGAAACGCGCCGTCCTTCCGGTCGGGGCGAATCCTCCGGAAACGGAAGAGAGGACCATCACGTGTCGATACCCCGGGTTTTCCACCAGGTCTGGATGGGCGGTCCGATGCCGGAGCGGTTCCGCGCCTACTCCCGCAGTTGGCAGCACCACCACCCCGACTGGGAGTACCGGCTGTGGACCGAGGACGACCTCGACCCCTCCCGTTCCGGCTTCCTCACCAATGGTGACGCGTTCGTCGCGCTGGACAGCTGGTCGGAGAAGTCCGACGTGGCACGGTACGAGATCCTGCTGCGCCACGGCGGCATCTACATCGACACCGACTTCGAGTGCCTGCGCCCCCTGGACCGTCTCCTCGGGGAACTGGATGTCTTCGCCGCCAGTGAGGACGGCGTACACGTGTCGACGGGCATCATGGGTGCGGTGCCCGACCACCCGTTCATGGCCGCCTGTGTGCAGGAACTGCCCCTCAGGGTCAAGGAGTTCGCCGATGCGAATGCGGCGTTGAAGACCGGTCCCGGACTGGCCACCACCGTCTACAAGCGGCTGTCGGAGGAGGCCGGCCGATCGGCGATCACGGTTTTCCCGAGCGAACTGTTCTATCCGTACGGATTCAACGAGAAACACCGGGCGGGCGAGGAGTTCCCCGACGCCTACGGCGTCCACCACTGGGCCGCCAGCTGGATGTAGCGAACCGGCGTGGCCCGAAGCCGGGGGACGGCCGAGGACCCCTCCGTGGGCATCTCCGCAGCCGGCGCCGCGCCATGGGAGACGTGGCCTGACCACGTGGCCTGACCCTGTGATCAGGCCACCGAGCCCGACGACGCCCAGGAGATCCGGGCGAACACCGCGCGAGGCACATCAGGTGCCGGCCGCCGCAAGGTACGCAGGACCGGCAGGGAGCGCCATTCCGAGCATGTGATGCTCCCCCGCCGGAGCTTGCGGCGGTAGCCGCCTCACCCGGCTACGGTTCGAGGCCTTCGAGCCAGGCGACCACGGTCAGGGACCGTTGCAGGTGCGGGTCGAAGGCCTTCGGGTTCGCGTCGGCCAGCATGCGGTAGTGGCGGACGGCTTCTTCGCTGGCGGCCAGGCCTTCGGCCCGCCGGCCCATCTCGCCCGGCGGCAGCGGATCCACAACCGTCCCATTCACTTTGAGTGTCGGATCGACTACGCTCCGCCCAGCGGATCTTCGGAGCGTCATGCAGGAGGAGGAGCACCGTGGGCGACGAGAACAAGGGCGGTCCGAACGACGGCAAGGGCGGCTCTCACGCCAAGCCCGGCGGCCCTCGGATCGGCCCGATGCCGAACCCGGACGGGCAGGGGCCGGCTCCCGATCCGAAGCACAAGTGATGGCCGCCGGCGTGCAGGCCCGGCTGATCGACCAGTTGGAGGCCTCGGGCGCGCTGACCCCGGACTGGCGGGAGGCCTTCCTCGCCGTCGGCCGCCACCTGTTCCTCCCGGACCTCTTCTGGGCGAGCACCAGTGACGGCTACGAGCGCTGCGACCGGGCTAAGACTCCCGAGCGGTGGTTCGAGCTCGCGTGCTCCGACGTGGCGATCGTGACGCAGTGGGATGACGGTGCGGACGGCGGGCCGCGGGAGCCGACGTCCTCGGTGTCCATGCCGACGATGGTGGCCTCCATGCTGCGCGACCTGGACGTCCACGAAGGCCACAAGGTCTGGGAGGGCGGGACGGGCCCGGGCTGGAACGCCGCACTGCTGGCCCGGCGCCAGGGTGCGCACAACGTGGTGACCGTGGAGCTGGACCCGGAGGTCGCCGCCCAGGCCGCGGCGAACTTCCGGGTTCTCGACGCCGTCCCGACCGCGGTGGTGGGCGACGCGGCGGACGGGTACCCGCCGGAGGCCCCGTACGACCGGGGGATCCTCACCTGCTCGGTGCGGGAGGTCCCCGCAGCCGTGATCGGACAGATCCGGCCGCAGGGCGTGCTGGTGCTGCCCTTCTCGCCGCTGTTCGGGGGCGGAGCGGTGGCCCGCCTGGCCGTGGCCGGCGACAGCGCCGAGGGCCCGTTCACCGGCTCCTCGGCGTTCATGCGGATGCGGCAGCAGCGCTACCAGGCTCCGCCCGTCGACGACTACCTGCCCGGTGACTGGCCCGGGGATGCGGTGCAGGAGTTCACCGATCTCAGCCCGCTGAGCGTCGTCGACGACTGGCTGGCGTCCTTCGTCGTGGGTTTGGGCGTGCCCGACGTGTACTACCGGCGCAGCGACGGCGACGGGATGACCACCCTGTGGTTGTTCGACACGGGCGTCACGTCGTGGGCGACGGTCGACTACGTGGACGGCGCGGAACGGTACGAGGTTCGGCAGTCGGGTCCTCGCCGGGTGTGGTCGGAGGTCGAGGACGTCGTCCGGTGGTGGGAGAAGGCGGGCCGGCCGGGCTTCGAACGGTTCGGGCTGACCGTGGACGGGGAGCACCGGGCGTGGCTGGACGAGCCGGCGAACCTGATTCCGGCCACACGGTGACCGTCTGATCTGGTGCCAGCTCCCTGACCCGCGGCTTCAGCTGCGGGCCAGGACGCACTCCCGCACGCACCGCTCGCATGGCGCTGCGGGCCGCCGGCCGGCCCGTGCCGGGCTGCGGGGTGGATCAGCTCGCGTCCGATGGCGTCGCGCTCACCGGCCGGCCCGTGCCTGTTCCCGGGGCCAGGGAACAGGCACGAGCGCGCGGTCGCGGGGGCGGGGTTGAAGCTGTCTCCGGGCGCACGGGCCGGCCCCGTCGTGACCTGCGAGGCTTCGGGCGTGACCCATTCCGCGGGGCAGGCGCGCTACCGGCGGCCGACGATCGCTTCGGCGGCCGTGTGGCGGGAGGACGGATCCTCGGGGCCGCCCGGCGTCCTGGTCACGATCGAGTCGGGGGTGAAGTTGCTGGTCCTCCGCGCGGCTGACCGGAACACACTCAGGAGGGACAGAAAGGGGCGGAACCCGCTTTCGCCTGCGCGGGCCGATCCAGGGACTCTACGGTGTCCACAGCTGCATGACCACAGGTCAGGCACTCAAGGAGTGGGTGAGGCAGAACCGCACCGGTCCTGGCCGTCGGCCGGTCGACCTGCCGCCTGTAGCGGGGCAAGCCTGCCCTCCACCGACCGTTCACCGCGCACCTGGCGGCCACCGATCATGAGGAGAACCGACGACATGACCATCGACAAGCCTGCCCTCGGCAACGCGGTGAAGGCGGTCATCGCCGCCGCGCACGCCGACGACCCGGCGGCTCTGTACCAGGCGGTCATGCCGCCGGGAGGCACGGATACACCTCCGGCCGAGGCCACGACCTGGTTCGGGTCGCTCCTCATCCGACTGGCGCTCGTCGCTGCGGCCTCTTCGGACCTGGATCGGGGCTGCCCCCGGGAGGCCGTCTCGGGGTGGGTCGGAGAGGTGTTGGGCCCGCCGCCCACCCCGGCGCTGCTGCGGGCCGCGGATCCCGGCCGCATCGACCACGTCGAAGCGGCGAACGCCGCGGCGGACTACTCCCGGAGCCGCGAGTACGCCGTCGACCTGATCCGGGTGGGCTTGACCGAGCCGGATCAGGACCGGGACGAACGAGGCGTCGAAGCCCACTGCGCGGTGACGAACGACAAGAACATCCGGATCATCGTGATGGCGCTACTCGGCCGACTCGCCACCGCTCCGGGCGGGCAGGGTTGACGGTGCCTGCCGTGCCGCTGGCGCGAAGACGGCCCGGTCCCTGTGCCCGCGGTGGATCCGCTACGTCGACTGCGAAGCCCAGCGGACGGAAGAGACCTGGCCGTTGTGCCCGTCCGACGCGTTCGTCTCCGTGAACGGAGCTGCCGGCGGCCGAACTTCGCCGAGACAGACCAGCGGGCCGGCGTCTCCTGGGGCGCCGGCGTTTGCCGCCTCGACAGTGCAGGCGGAAAACCGGGCCGCCGACACCTACCTCACATCCGGGTAGGGCAAGACCGCCTGCCCGTCGGGCCGGCTGTGCCTCTACAAGGACATCAACTACAACGGGGAGGCAGCGCTCCGATCCCGGTCACCCGCGCCAAGGTGTCCTCCCTGCAGTTCCTCTCGTAGGCTCCAATCCCCTGCCGCACCGGCCTCGCGGGGTCGGTGCGGCCGAAGTGCGCTGGGCGATGGACGAGTGCTTCCAGGCCGCCGCCCGCGGCTGCCAACGCCGGCTGCACACCATCGACGGACAGCCCGGTGAAGACCGCCCCTGATCCGGCACCAGCCCGCCACACCCACCACGCGCAGCCTCTGAGCAGGCAAAGCGTAGTACTGGACCCGGCCCCGGGATGCGGGGACAGTGCTTCCGCGCGGGATGGAAGCGGGTCAGCCCCAGAACTCCCGCAGGACGGCGTTGACGGCGGCGGGCTCCTGGGTGTGCGGGTAGTACCCGGGCACCCGCAGCAGGCGGCCCGCGAGGGAGTCGGTGAGGGACTCGGCCACGGCCATGAGGGGGAGCCCCACGTGCTCGCGGTACGCGGCCGGCGCGGGCTCCCAGGTTCCGCAGATCACCAGAACCGGCAGGGCGGCGCCCCGGATCACCTCCAGCGGGATTTCCGCCTCCCAGACGGGCCGTTCCCCCATGGAGGTGGCGACGGCACGGAGCCGGCGCGACGTGGGCTCCGGCATGTCCATCCCCAACCCCTCGGTGGACGCACGCAGATACTGCTCCGGCGTGACGCCGTCCAAGCTGCCCGGGGCACCGTCGCGGACCCGGTCGAGGAGGTCGGCGACGACCGGATGGTGCGCGGCGGCGGTGAAGGCGGAGGGCTGGATGAGGGCAAGGGAGCGGACGAGGTCGGGCCGGCGCGCGGCGGCGATGAGCGCGGCGACGGCGCCGTTCCCGTGCCCCACGAGATGGGCGCCGCCGAGCCCCTCGGCGCGGGCCCCGTCGCCGAGGACCTCCACCACGTCCGCGGCGTCGACGTCGAAGTCGCTGCGCGCGGTGTCCGGGCTGTCGCCGTAGCCCCGGCGATCCATCAGGAGGAGCCGTCGGCTGTCCGCGAGGGGCCGCTGCCCGGCGAACCCGTACGTGGAGTCGCTGCCCCAGCTGAAGATGTTGTGGACGAAGAGGGCGGGGGCGGCAGCGGTCGTCGGGACCACCGAAGCTGTCGGGTTCCGGCCTTCTCCGGCTCGATCGCGGTCATCCCACACGGTCACGTGCACGGCCATGGGTCATCCTCCCGAAGCCGAGAATCATCACCTCACGTGAGACTAACGGATCGTTGCGGAATGACGTGGTGCTGGACCACCTTCGGGGCCCTGACGGAGATCGGAGCGGTTCGCGAGCGGCACATGAGCGGCACATAGACGGCACACGAGCGGTTCGCGGACAACCCGAGCCGCTCGCGGCCGGCGGCCGTCCCCGGCCCGCGCCCGTACGAACCCGCCGACTTCCGCCCGAACGGTTCGGGCACCCCGCTTCGCCGGGCTCCCCGTCCGCCCGCCCGACGACCGGCCGCGGCACCCGCCCTGGCGGCAGCCGGGCCGCCACCGGCGGCAGCCACCCCGACCAGCGGCGGATACCTCGACCCGGCCTTCTCCGGCAGCGAGTCGCCGGCCGCCCACCGCACCCGCTTCGGCATCACGCCGGAGCGCCGTCCCCGTCCCCGGGCCGGGGAATCCCGGCGTCCGGATCATGGCCGGTTCTCCGCCAGGGGGCAGACGGGACGGTCCCGGCTCCCTACGCTGCCCGCTCATGCGCACACCCCACTCCGCGACAAGACGCGTCGGCGTCGTCGCCGTCCTCGCCCTCCTCGTCAGCCTGATGGGCTTCGCCCCGCAGGCGTCCGCCACGGCCTCCGCCCAGCCGCCGTACTTCACCTTCAGCGTCGACCACCCCACCGTGACGCCCGGCCAGACCGGCACGCTGACCGTCACGTTCACCAACCGCCAGGCCGTCGACGTGACCTTCCTCTACATCTGGCTGCCCATGGTCGAGGCGGGTCCACAACCCGCCCCCGGCACCCGGGCGGTGCTCACCGGGTGCTCCGGCCAGGTGAGCTGGTGCGACCTCGGGCGCTGGGAGCCCTTCGGACTCCGGGCCCTCATGAACCTGACGGCGCCCCTGGTGCCGATCGCGCCGGGCACCAGCCGGACCATCACGCTGACCTACCAGTACCCCGCCACCTCCGACTGCACGGTGCACCCCGTCGTCAGCTTCGCCGCGCACTACTTCCACTTCGAGTACGGCGACGGCACGCAGGCCTACGACGGCTCGGAGTTCCCCGACCCGCCCGTCACCAGCACCCTGGTGTGCCCGCCCACGCCGTAGGGGCCACCGCTCCCCCGCCGACCGCCGCGCCGCAGAGCCGCAGAGCCGTGCCGGAACGGCTCCCGGCGTACGAGTCCCGGCAGTGGCCGGACCGGGACCGCTCCAGGGACGTGCTCGGCCTACCGAGCCGGGAATCGCGCGACATCTCGCCGCAACGACGGTGAGAGATCAACCAGTTCCGAGACGATCAGACGAAGCTCGCGCCCGAGTTCGAGTGACCCGAACGGCCGTCCGACACCCCCCGGGGTACTCGAACTGCTTTCCCGGAAGGACTCGTCGATCGAGAACTGGTTGCC
This sequence comes from Kitasatospora sp. NPDC091335, assembly GCF_044757205.1. NCBI lineage: Bacteria > Bacillati > Actinomycetota > Actinomycetes > Kitasatosporales > Streptomycetaceae > Kitasatospora > Kitasatospora sp. NPDC091335. The sequence continues at coordinate 263,318 of NZ_JBIVUM010000003.1, forward strand.
GCCTCCCGTGCGCGCCATGGTCGACCTCCACAACCCTCATACGGCTTGACGTGCTCTGCTGAACGGTTCCGGGGAGCCCGGGCCTGAGCGCGCCGCCCGGAGCGCTCAGGCGGTGAGCGGTGGGTCCGTCGGCCCGTTGCCGCCACCCCGGCCCCGTGGCAGGGCCCGCGGCCCCCTTCGCGGCATCAGCCGCTGAAAGGGGCCACAGGCGCGCGCGAGGGCCTATCCGGCGCTCAGGTCGCGGTGGGCCTCGACCAGGCGGGCGATGTCGGCCGCGGTGATGCTGCTGGTGAAGGCCGGGATGCGGCTGACCGGGAGGCCGGCGCCCATGGACATCAGCGGGCTGTCCTCGGCGATGCCGACGGAGGCGGCCATCTCCTGCATGGCGGCGCCGATGATCTGCGCGCCCAGCGGGTCGGCCAGCCACTCGCCGAGGGTGGAGTCCGCGGTGAGCGGCCGGCGGAAGCCGTCGCCGGGGCAGGTCACCGCCGTCCGCAGCCGGACGTCGCGCGAGGAGGCGCCGATCCGCAGGTCGAAGTCCCCGGTGTCGACGCGCCAGCGGTGGTCGAGCACCGACCAGTGGGCGAAGGAGCGCTCGTCGAGGGCGATGGTGATCCGGGTGCTCTCGCCGGGCTCCAGGAAGACCTTGGCGAAGCCCTTGAGCTCGTGCTCGGGGCGGCGCAGCCGGGGCGCCCGCTCGTGGACGTACAGCTGGGCGACCTCGGCGCCGGCCCGCGCACCGGTGTTGGTGACGGTGAGGGAGACGTCGAAGCGGTTGTCCCCGGTGACCGTCACCTCCGGGTCGCCGTACCCGAAGGTGGTGTAGCTCAGGCCGTGGCCGAAGGGGTGGGCGACGGGCAGGCCGAGGCTGTCGTAGTGGCGGTAGCCGACGTACAGCCCCTCGCCGTACTCGACCTGGCCGTCCCCGCCGGGGAAGTGCAGGTGGCTCGGGTTGTCCTCCAGCCGCAGCGGGATCGTCTCGGCGAGCCGGCCCGAGGGGTTGTCCAGGCCGAACAGCAGCCGGGCGAGTGCCGAGCCGCCGGCCTGGCCGAGCAGCCAGCCCTCCAGGACCGCGCCGACCCGGTCCTGCCAGGGGGTGAGTCGGACCGGCGCGCCGTTCGAAAGTACGACCGTGACGCGGGAGTTGACGGCGGCGACGGCGTCGATCAGGGCGAGCTGGTCGGCGGGCAGGCCGAGGTCGGTGCGGTCGAAGCCCTCGGACTCGGCCGACTCCGGCAGGCCGAGGAAGAGCAGGACGTGCCGGGCCGCGCCGGCCGCCGCCACCGCCTCGGCGACCAGCGCCGGGTCGGGCGCGCCGTCGAGGGTGAAGCCGGGCGCGAAGCCGATCCGCTCCGGGTCGGCGGCGAGGGCGCGCAGCGCGTCGAGGGCGCTGTCCAGCCGGGTGGGGACGACGTGCGAGCTGCCGCCGCCCTGGAACCGCGGGGTGCGGGCGAACTCGCCGATGACGGCGACGGTTTCGCCGCTCCCGGGGTCGAGCGGCAGCAGGCCGCCGTCGTTCTTGAGCAGGACGGCGCACTGGGCGGCGGCGGTGCGGGCGAGGTCGTGGTGCTCGTCCTGGTCGTAGCCGGCGCCCTCGACCCGCGCGGCGGCGGTGCGTTCCAGGAGGGTCAGCACCCGCCGGGCGGCGGTGTCCAGGGCGGCGGGGTCGAGGGTGCCGTCCTCGACGGCCGCTACCACCTCCGCCTCGCGTCCGGACGGCGGCATCTCCAGGTCGAGGCCGGCCGCGAGGGCGGCGACCCGGTCGCCGACCGCTCCCCAGTCGCTGACCACCACGCCGTCGAAGCCCCACTCCTCGCGCAGCAGTTCGGTGAGCAGCCGGGAGTTCCGGGAGGCCGGGACGCCGTTGACGGCGTTGTAGGCGCACATCACGGTGGTGGGGCGGGCGGTGGTGACGATGTGCTCGAAGGCGGGCAGGTAGATCTCGCGCAGGGTGCGCTCGTCCACGTTGGCGCTCACCCGCAGCCGGTCGGTCTCCTGGCTGTTGACGGCGAAGTGCTTGAGCGAGGTGCCGACGCCGTGGGACTGCACCCCGTGCACCACGGCGGCGCCGATCCGCGCGGTGAGCAGCGGGTCCTCGGAGAAGTACTCGAAGTTGCGACCGCCGAGCGGGGAGCGCTTGATGTTGACACCGGGGCCGAGGACGACGGAGACGTTCTTGGCGACGGCCTCCGCGCCGATGGCCCGGCCGATCCGCTCGGCCAGCTGCGGGTCCCAGGAGGAGCCGAGGGCGCAGGCGGGCGGGTAGCAGGTGGACGGTTCGCTGGCGCCGATGCCGAGGGCGTCGCCGTCCTCGGGCTGCTTGCGCAGGCCGTGCGGTCCGTCGGTGAGCGTGACGGCCTCGATGCCCGCTTCGGGCAGGGCCCTGGTGTGCCAGAAGTCTCCGCCCGAGGTGAGGGCGGCCTGCTGTGCGATCGTCAGGTTCTCGGAGGTCATGCGGGAGCTCCTCGGTCCGGGAAGGGGGGTCAGTTGGCGGCGGTGGGCAGGACGCGGCTGCGGCCGGCCGCGCCGAGCCAGGCGGCGGAGGGCTTGGGCGTACGGGCGAAGGTGTGGCGGTCGACCGCGATCAGGCCGAAGGTGGGGGCGAAGCTGCCCCACTCGTAGTTGTCCAGGGCGCTCCAGTGGAAGTAGCCGCGCACGTCGGCGCCGTCGGCCATCGCGGCGGCCATTGCCTGGAGCGCTCCGGCGGTGTAGGCGACCCGGCGGCTGTCGTCCGCGGTGGCGATGCCGTTCTCGGTGACGATCAGCGGGACGCCGGGGGCGGTGGCGGCCGCGTGCCGCAGCGCGTCGCCGAGCGCGCCGGGGTGGAACTCCCAGCCCTTCAGGGTGAGTTCGGCGTCGTCCCGCACCGGCAGCGGCCCGTCGGGGCCGATCAGGGTACGGGTGTAGGCCTGCACGCCGAGCCAGTCGTCGCCGCGGGCGGCCTCCAGGAAGACGTCCTCGCGCGGCCGGAGGTAGGCCTCGCGGGCCGCTTCGCCGCCGGGCAGCGCGTGGCTGACCTGGCTGGCGACGGACCAGCCGGTCCGGACGTGCGGCGCGCGGGACTTGACGCCCTCGACGGCCAGCCGGTGGGCCCGGACCAGGGCCTCGGTGGCCTCCTCCCCCGGCAGCGGCAGACCGGCGGTCGGAAAGGCGTGGTCGCCGGGCTCGGTCTTGCCGAGCATCAGGTCGAGCAGCGGGACCATGATGGCGATCATGTTGGGCTCGTTGATGGTGCAGACGTGGTCGACGCCCTCGGCGTAGACCGGCGCGGCGGCCTCGACGTAGCGGGCGAAGGCCTCCCCGGAGCCGGCGGCGGTCCAGCCGCCGCGCTCGGCGAACCAGCGGGGCGAGGTGAAGTGGTGCAGGGTCACCATCGGGCGCAGGCCCCGCTCGTGGGCGCCCTCCACCATGCGGCGGTAGTGGGCGATGGCGGCCTGCGAGAACTGTCCGGGGGCGGGCTCGATCCGGGCCCACTCGATGCTGAACCGGTAGTCGGTGAAGCCGAGTCCGGCCAGCAGGTCCATGTCCTCGCGCCAGCGGTGGTAGCTGTCGCAGGCGTCGCCGCTGACCTCCTGGATGTGGCCGCCGCCGGCGGCGGCGCCCTGCTCCATCGGCCACCAGTCACTGTTGGTGTTGCCGCCCTCGGTCTGGTGGGCGGAGGTGGAGGCTCCCCAGAGGAAACCCTCGGGCAGGGGGGTGTGGTGCGAGCCGGTCACGGTCTCTCCTTGGGTACGGGCGGAACGGTGGAACCGTGGTTCGGGGTGCGTCGGGGTGCGCCAGGGAGGAAGGGTGGGCGATCTGCCATGACGGCCCTCAGCCGCTTCGCACAGGGGGCTGGCCTCACCATAGGCACGAAAACATGACAGCACAACGGTTTCGCTGGTGAAAACCTGACGCCGATAGGTGTTCGTGCCCGGGAGCGCTAGACTCCCCGCCATGAGCAAGCCACGGGGGCCCTACGCCAAGACCTCGGCCAAACGGCAGGAGATCATCGACGCCGCGCTGGCGGCCTACGCCGAGGCCGGCAGCCGAGGCGTCTCGCTGCGCGACATCGCGGCCAGGGTCGGCATGACGTACGCCGGCGTCGTGCACCACTTCGGCAGCAAGGAAGCGCTGCTCACGGCCGTCCTGGAAGCCCGCGACGCGGCAGCGGCGGAGATGTTCGACCCGTTCGGGAACGGCGCCGGCCTACCGCACTCCGCCGTCCTCACCCACAACGCCTCCACCCCTGGGCTGGTCAAGCTCTTCGTGGACCTCGCCGCCGCGGCCGCCGAACCCGAACACCCGGCCCACGACTTCTTCGAGAACCGCTACGAGCGGTTCCGCACCCGCATCGCCGACCGCATCACCCGTGGCGTCGAGGACCCCACCGCCGTGGACCCCGAGTGGCTCGCCCGCATCCTCATCGCCGCCGCCGACGGCATCCAGCTCCAGTGGCTGCTCAACCCGGACATCGACATGGCCGCCGACATGGACCGCCTCGCCGACACCCTCCTCGGCCCCGCCCTCCGACCCTCCCCGCCGCCGCCGTCGGACGCCCCGTCGCCGTCGGACGCCCCGTAGGCACGGCCCCAGCCGCGCCGGCACCCCGGTGACCACCGGCCGGTGATCACGTCAGGGGCGGCCACACCCGGCCACCCGAGGCAACGCGGAGTCCACGGCGACCTCCCGGGATCGGATCGAAGCCGGCGGGCGCTCAGTGCCCGAACATGCGCCGGATCCGGCCGCCCGGTCGCGCCGCCGTCTCCCGGCCGCCCTGTTCGGCGGCCCGCTCCTCCGGCGGCATCCGCAGCTCGTCGGTGCCGCCCACGGCGCGGTCCTCGGAGGCGGCCCGCCGCACCGGTCGCGCGGTGCGCGAGGACCGCGCGGTGCGCCCGGCCCGCCGGGACAGCCGGGAGTGCCGGGACAGCCGCATCATCGCGAGACCGAGGCAGAACAGCAGCGCCAGCGCCACACCGGCGAGGAAGATGCTCAGGCTGTTCAGCGTCACCAGGTCGCTGCCCAGGATCGTCACCTGGTAGTCGGGCCCGCCGGAGAGGTTGTCCGCGACCAGCAGTCCGACGAACGCTCCGGACGCCGCCATCAACAGAAGTCCCAGCAGCAGCATGGGGATCGACCCCTTCCCTCGTGGTCTCGGTCATCCCCCTCGTCCGGTCGCGCCTACCCGGCCGGGGCTGCCCCTAACGGCCACGGCGAGCCCTCAGCGTCCGGCCGTGGCGACGAGGCGGCGCAGCGCGGCGTGGGCGGGCGGGCCCCAGGTGGGCTTGCCTCCGGGGCGGCCGTGGTCGCCGGCGTCCCCGATGAGGATGCACGAGAGGGAGCGGAGCACCGCCCAGCCGCGGGCGCGGCGCAGGGTCGCGGCGTCCTGGCCCGGCCGGTAGGCCGCGTGGAAGCGGTCGACGGCACCGTCCGGCAGCAGGACCCAGGGGGCGGCGAGGTCGCAGGCCGGATCACCGGCGAAGAGGTCTCCGAAGTCGATCACGCCGCAGAAGGTGCCGTCCGCGGTGAGGACGTTGGCCGGGTGCAGGTCACCGTGGAGCCAGAGGTCCCGGCCCGCCCAGTCAGGTGCGGCGACGGCGTCCTCCCAGACCGCGCGGACGGCGTCCGGGTCGGGGAGCAGGCCGAGCCCGGCGGCCCTGGCGAGGTACCTGGCGAACCCCTCGGCGTGGTCGGCCAGCGGCCCGCCGCGGCCGCGGCCGGCGGGTGCCCCGGCCGGGGCGGGGCGGTGCAGCGCCGTCAGGAAGGCGGCCAGCGAGTCGGCGGCTTCCTCGGCCCGGGTCGCGGGGGCCCGGTCGGCGGGCTCGCCCGGTACCCAGGTGGTGACGATCCAGGGCCGCGGGAACCGCCCGGAGGGCTCACCGAGGCGCTGCGGGACGGGAACCGGCAGCGGCAGGTGCGGGGCGAGGGCGGGCATCCAGGTGTGTTCCTTGCGCAGCAGCGCGTCGGCGGACTCCGTCGCCCAGGGCAGCCGGACGGCGAGGTCGTCACCGAGCCGCCACAGCTGGTTGTCCCAGCCGCGCGCACCGAGCCGCAGCGGCCGGTCGGCCAGGTCGGGGTGCTGGTCGCGCAGCAGGTCCCGGATCAGCTCGGCGGTGACTTCGGTCTCACTGTGGGTCATGCGCGGCAACGGTAGCCGGGCAGGGCGCGTGACACCCCGTAAAGGCGGCTACTCGGTCTGGACGGCGATCAGGCAGGTGTCGTCGTCGGTGTCGGCGGGGCTGAGTTCGAGCAGCCGGTCCAGGTACAGCTCCAGGTCGGGACCGGGGGCGCCCGCCGCGCGGAGCAGCTGCTCCACCGACTCCTCCACCGGCCGGTCCCTGCGCTCGACCAGCCCGTCGGTGTAGAGCAGCAGGACGTCGCCCGGGTCGAGCCTGGCGGTGTGCTCCTCGTACGCGGCGTCGTCCAGTGCGCCGAGCAGGACGCCGTGCGGCAGCGGCAGCACCTCGGCGCCGTCCGCGCCGAGCCGGATCGGCGGCAGGTGGCCGGCCCGGGCCCAGCGCAGCTCGCCGCTGGCCGGGTCGAGCAGCACGCAGACGGCGGTGGCGGTGATCTGGCCCGGTTCGCGCAGGGCGACGGTGTTGGCCCACGCCAGCAGCCGGCCGGGGCCGGCCCCGGTGACGGCGAGGCCGCGCAGGGCGTGCCGCAGCGCGACCATGCCGGTGGCCGCGCCGACGCCGTGCCCGGCCACGTCCCCGACCGCGAGCAGCACCCGCCGGTCGGGCAGCACCAGCACGTCGTACCAGTCGCCGCCGACCCGGTCGCGCTGGGCGGCGGGCCGGTAGCGCACGGCGGCGTGCAGGCCGGTGACGCCGAGCGGGGGCGGCGCGGCCGGCAGGATCGCCTGCTGGAGCCGGAGCGCCAGCTGCGCCCGCTCGGCCGACTCCTGCTCGCTGTCGGCCAGCCGCTCCCGGGTGGCGCCGAGCGCGACCTCCGTCCAGTGCTGGGCGGAGACGTCGTGGTAGGCGCCGCGGACGGCGACCAGCCTCCCCGTCTCGTCCACCACCGGTTCGGCGATCACCCGGGTGAAGCGGTGGGTGCCGTCCGGGCGGTCCAGCCGGACCACCGCTGAGGCGGTGCGGTGGTGGTGCCGGACGGTGTCCAGCAGGCGCCGGACCGCCGGCCGGTCGTCCGGGTGGGTGTGCCGTACGAGCCGGTCCAGCGGTACCGGCGGGGCGTCCGGCGGCAGCCCGTACAGCTCGTGCAGCCCGTCGCTCCAGCGGATCAGGCCCTCGGCGGGGCGTTCCTCGAACCCGGCCACCCTGGCCAGCCGCTGGGCCTGCCGCAGCAGGGCGGTGCGTTCGTCCTCCGCGTCCTGCTCGTCCTCCAGCTGCCAGCAGACCAGCAGCCGGCCGCCGAGCGGGACGACCGAGAGCAGGACGGCCGCGGGGACGGCGGGCCCGTCGCCCCGGAAGGCCAGCCGGATCGGCTCGGCGGTCGACGGCACGCCGGTCTCGTACGCGCGCAGCACCCGGTCGAGCAGTCCGGCGGCGCAGGCGACCGGGTAGGTCTCCAGCAGCGAGGCGCCCTCCAGTGCCTCCCGGGGGCGGCCGAGCGGGTCGCGGAACCGGGCGTTGACCCGCAGCAGCGTGAAGTCGGCGATCCGGTCGGCCCGGGAGACGGGCGCCAGCAGCATCGCGGGGGCGGGCAGCCCGTCCAGGAGGGCTGCGGCCTGCTCGGGGGCCACCGGCTCCGGGGGCGGGCCGAGCAGGGTCGCGCAGAGGTCGGCGAGGGCGTACAGCTCGCGGCGCTGGGCCCGGCCGAGCACCGGGGCGGGGACGGCGGGCGGCCAGAGCAGTTCCAGGGCGCCCCGGCGGCGGCCCCCGTCGAGCAGCGGGAGCACCGCCCGGTGGGCGCCGGTGCCCACCGAGGGCCCGTCCGTCCCCGGCTCGCCCGTCCCCGGCCCGCCCGGCCACAGCTCGGCTCCGCCGTCGACGACCAGCCGCGCCGGGGTGGGCACGCCGGGCGGCACCCGGGCCCAGTCGACCGCCTCCTCGACGGTGAGCCCGGCGTGCGCGGTGAGGGCGAGCGCGCCGCCCGGCAGCCGCTGCCAGACGGCGACGGCACGGACGCCGAGGGCCGCCGCGGCCTGGTCCAGCACGGCTCCGGCCGCGTGCTCCAGGTCGGGCGCGGCGGCGAGCGCGGGCACGACGGGCGGACCGGCCTCGGACGGCTCGACCGCCGGCGGTGCCACGGCCGACGGCTGCGGTTCCGGCTCCGACCGCGGCTCCGACTGCGGCTGCGGCTGGGGCTGCGGCTGGGGCTGGGGCAGCCCCGCGATGTCCGCCGCCAGCGCGAGCACCGGCACGCCCGCCTCCCGCGCCAGCCGCGCGAGGTGCACGGCCGCCTCGGCGACCGGCAGGCCGAGCCGCTCGGCCAGGATGCCGGTGGCCAGGTCGACGGCGGCCCGGGCCCGGGCCTCGGCGTGCGCCCGGGCGGCGGCCGCCCGGAGGCGCCGGACGGTCTCGGCCAGGGCCCTGGCGGTGCGCTCCACCGGGTCCTGCCCGGCGGTCACGGCAGCTCCCTACGCCGGGTCGCGGGGGCTGCGCGCCGAGCGCGGGTGCCCGCGGGGTGGGACGCGATGCGCCCCGGCCGGGGGACGGTCATGACGGATGCCCGCCCAACGGCAGGTACAGGGTGAACCGGCTGCCCTCCCCCGCCGTGGACCGGACCGTGAGGGTGCCCCCGAGCAGCCGGGCGAGCTCCCGGCTGATCGACAGCCCGAGGCCGGTGCCGCCGTAGCGCCGCGCGGTGGAGCCGTCGGCCTGCTGGAAGGCGTCGAAGATGGCGCCCAGGTGGGTCGCTTCGATGCCGATCCCGGTGTCGTCCACGTGGAAGGCCACCGCCGCGTGCGTCCCGCCGGACCCGGGCGGCAGCTGCGCCCCCTCGACGTGCTCGATCCGCAGTTCGACCCGCCCGGTGTCGGTGAACTTGACGGCGTTGGAGAGCAGGTTGCGCAGCACCTGGCGCAGCCGCGCCTGGTCGCTGACGATCCGCTCCGGCACGGCCGGGCCGACGGACACCTCGAAGGCGAGCCCCTTCTCGTCGGCCGGCGGCCGGAAACCGGACTCCACGTACTCCAGCAGCTCGCGCAGCTCGAAGGGTTCGATGACCAGCTCCATCTTCCCGGCCTCCACCTTGGACAGGTCGAGAATGTCGTTGATGAGCTGGAGCAGGTCGGTGCCGGCCGAGTGGATCACGCCCGCGTACTCGACCTGTTTGGGGGTGAGGTTGCCGCCGCTGTTCTCGGCGAGCAGCTGGGCGAGGATGAGCAGGCTGTTCAACGGGGTACGCAGCTCATGGCTCATGGTGGCCAGGAACTCCGACTTGTACAGCGAGGTGCGGGTCAACTCCTTCGCGCGTTCCTCCAGTTCCTGGCGGCCCTGCTCGATCTCCAGGTTCTTGGCCTCGATGTCCCGGTTGCGCTGGGCGAGCAGCGCGGCCTTCTCCTCCAACTCGGCGTTGGAGCGGCGCAGTTCCTCCTGGCCTTCCTGCAACTCCTCGGACTGGGCCTGGAGTTCCGCGGTGAGCCGCCGGGACTCGCTGAGCAGCTCGTCGGTGCGGGCGTTGGCCAGCAGGTTGCCGAGGTTGACCGCGCAGACCTCGGCGAACCGGCTCAGGAAGTCGCGGTGGACCTGGGTGAACGGGTGGACGGAGGCGAACTCCATCACGCCGATCAGCCACTCCTCCAGGGCGATCGGCAGGATGACCAGCGAGCGGGCGTCGGCGGCGCCCGCGCCGGAGGAGACGGTGGCGTAGCCGGGCGGCAGCTCGTCCACGGTGACCGTTCGCCGGGTCCTGGCGGCCTGGCCGACCAGGGACTCCCCCGGCCGCAGCCGCCGCCGCTCCCCGACCGGGCGGCCGTAGGCGCTGAGCAGCGCGAGTCCGGGGCCGTCCGGGCCCTCCTCGGCGAGGAAGAAGGCCCCGTACTGGGCGCCGACCAGCGGGGTCAGCTCGTCGGCTATCAGCCCGGCGACGGCGCGGATGTCCCGCCGGCCCTGGATGGCGGCGGAGAAGCGGGCCAGGTTGGTCTTGAGCCAGTCCTGCTCCTGGTTGGCCAGCGTGGTCTCGCGCAGCGACCCGACCATCGCGTTGATGTTGTCCTTGAGGTCGGCGACCTCCCCGGAGGCGTCGACGCTGATCGACCGGGTCAGGTCGCCGGCCGCGACGGCGCTGGTGACCTCGGCGATCGCCCGGACCTGCCGGGTCAGGTTGCCGGCCAGCTCGTTGACGTTCTCGGTGAGCCGCTTCCAGGTGCCGGAGACGCCCTCGACCCTGGCCTGCCCGCCGAGTCGGCCCTCGCTGCCGACCTCCCTCGCCACCCTGGTCACCTCGGCGGCGAACGAGGACAGCTGGTCGACCATCGTGTTGACGGTGGTCTTCAGCTCCAGGATCTCGCCGCGCGCATCCACGTCGATCTTGCGGGTGAGGTCGCCCTCGGCGACGGCGGTGGTGACCTGGGCGATGTTGCGCACCTGGCTGGTCAGGTTGTGCGCCATGAAGTTGACGTTCTCGGTGAGGTCCTTCCACGTCCCGGAGACACCCCGGACGGTGGCCTGACCGCCCAGGATGCCCTCGGTGCCGACCTCGCGGGCGACCCTGGTCACCTCGTCCGCGAACGAGGACAGGGTGTCCACCATGGTGTTGATCGCGTCGGCGAGGGCCGCGACCTCGCCCTTGGACTCGACGGTGATCTTCCGGGAGAGGTCGCCGCGCGCCACGGCGGTCGCCACCTCGGACATCGAGCGGACCTGGCCGGTCAGGTTGGAGGCCATCACGTTGACGTTGTCGGTGAGGTCCTTCCACGTCCCGGAGACACCCCGGACGTCCGCCTGGCCGCCGAGCCGGCCCTCGCTGCCGACCTCGCGGGCCACCCTGGTCACCTCGTCCGCGAACGAGGACAGCTGGTCGACCATCGTGTTGACGGTGTTCTTGAGTTCCAGGATCTCGCCGCACGCGTCCACCTCGATCTTCTGCGTGAGGTCGCCGCGCGCCACCGCCGTGGTGACCTGGGCGATGTTGCGCACCTGCCAGGTCAGGTTGCCCGCCATCGCGTTCACCGAGTCGGTCAGCTCCAGCCAGGTCCCGGTCGCGTCCGGCACCCGTGCCTGCCCGCCCAGCCGGCCGTCGGTGCCGACCTCCCTGGCCTCCCTGGTCACCTCCGAGGTCACCCGGGCGAGCCGGTCGGCCATGCCGTTGAAGACCTCGGCGATCTCCCCGAGCGCCCCTGGCCGGCCCGGGACGAGCCGGGTACGGAAGTCCCCGTCGCGCACGGCCGTCAGCCCGGCGAGCAGCTGCCGCAGCGCCTGCTCGGCCGGATCGTCGTCCGCCGGGGTTCCGCGTACCGGGTGCTCGTCCATCCGTCCACCGTCCGGATCGCTCGCACGGCCGGGGCACGCCGTCCGGGCACTCGGCCCCGAGGGCGGCGGGGCGCCGCCCTGCTCCCACTGTGCCACCGTGCGCCGGGGGGCGACACGCGAGGCGGGGCGGTGCTCCGGGCCGGAAGGCCGGCACGGGACTCCGGCCGGTACGGGACTCAGCCCGGCTCCGGTACGGTCTCGCGGATCGGGAAGGCGTCGGTGGCGCCGGTGAGTTCGAGCATCCGCAGGATCAGCGGCCGGGGCCTGGCCAGCTCGATCCGGCTGTCGTCCACGGCGGCCCTGGCCTTGGCCCGCAGCAGGACGTTGAGCCCGGTGGAGTCGCAGAACTCCAGCCCGGCGCAGTCCACCACGACCACGGTGGCCGGCGCGACGAGCGCCCGGTCGACGGCGGCCCGCAGCTCGGTGACCGAGTCCAGGTCCAGCTCGCCGAGCAGCACCAGGACGGTGCCCAGGGCCCACGGGCGGACCTCGACGGTGAGCCCCTCGGCCCGGTCGACGGCCGGGCTCGCGGGATTGCGCGGGTGCTGCGTCATGGCGGCGGGCTCCTCTCGCGCGGTCCGGCCCCGCGCCGGCCGACGGGCCGACGCCTCGCACCGGCCGCGGCCGGCGATCACACCCACGCGGCTGTCCGCTGTGGCGCGCCGGAAACCCCGGCGCGGACAGGGGCTCCGGTCAGCCCGGCCGCTCCGGCTCCCCGACCCGTCCCCCGTCCGCACCGGCCGCCGCCAGGGCCGGCGGGCGCGGCACCTCCAGCCAGACCAGCTTCCCGCCGTCCTCGGGCTGCGAACCCCAGGCGCGGGCGAGCCGGTCCACCACCCGCAGCCCGTGCCCGCCCGGCCGTCCCGCACCGGCGAACGGGCGCAGCCGCGGCGGGACGGGGCTGGCGTCCGCGACCTCCACCCGCAGCCGGGCGCCGTCCCAGTACAGCCGGAGTTCGCGCGGGCCGCCGGGGGCGTGCAGACAGGCGTTGGTGACCAGCTCCGAGACCATCAGCAGGACGTCCTCGGCCGCGGCCAGCCGCTCCTCGTCGACGGTCGGCAGCCAGTCCCAGGACACCAGCGCCCGCCGGCTGAACTCCCGGCTGCGCTGCACCGCGCCGACGCTGCCTGCCAGCGCCAGTCTCCTGGCCTGCTCCCGGCCTGGCGGCCCACCGTTCCCGGGGCGGTCCACGGCCTGCCTCCTCAGCTCGGTCCGGGCGGCGGGGCCGGCCCGGCGGCGCCCTCGCCGGAGGCCTCAAGGGCTGTCCGGAGGGCGGGGTGGACCGGCAGCGCGCCGTCGGCGCCGGTGACGGCGAACGGCCGCGCCACCACGGGGCGCGGACCGGTCGGTTCCGGCCACGGCCCGGCCACCCGGGTGTCCAGCCGGGCGCACTGCGGGATGTTCGGCCTGGTCGAGTCCCAGAAGCGCAGGCCGGCGAGGCCGGCGGGGTTGGCGGGGTTGGCGGGGTTGGCGGGGTTGGCGGGGTTGGCGGGGTTGGCCACGAGCCGCTCGATGCCGTCCGCAGACGGCGGGTGGGCGAGGGCGGCGCGCAGCCCCTCCGCGGTGTCGTGGTCCGGCTCCCCTGTCACGGCGACGATCCGTACCGGCCCCCGGTCGCCGGCCCCGATGCGCAGGTCGCCGGACTCGTGACCGCCGGTCGGTTCGCAGGGTTGCCCGGATGACCCCGGCTTGGCCCGCTCCCGGTCCGGTCGAGGCGGCGGGGCGCCGTCGGGACCATCGTCGCGCGCACCGTACCGGGCCGCGCGGACGGCCGTACCCGCGAGCACCCCGGGTACGGGCGGGAGCACCGTCCGCCGGTCGTCCATGCCCTGCGCCTGCCCCGGCCGCGCCGCGTCACACCATCAGGCCGGGGCCCGCCGGGCGGCACGCGCCGGATCGCCCCCGGGTCGTCCCCAGGCTCACGCCCCCTTGCCGCCACGCACGCCCCGGCTCACACCCCGGACGTTAGAGCCCGCCACGACGGGGAAGGCGCCGTGGTGGCGGGGCCGGGCGGGTGCTGCCCGCAGGCCGCCCGCCGCTCCGGCCCTCGGCCCCGTCCCGGCCGGAGCGCTCGACCACCTGGAGGACAAGGACAGGCCCGTGAGATTCCTCGACCGCAGCACCGCCGGACACCAGCTGGCCCGCAGGCTCGTCCCGCTGCTGGACGGGCGGACCGGCGCCGGGGTGGTGGTCCTCGGCCTCGCTCCCGGCGGGCTCCCGGTGGCCGCCGAGGTCGCCGAGGCCCTGGGCGCCCCGCTCGACGCCACGGTGGTCCGCGCGCTGGCCGTGCCCGGCCACGACCGCCCGGTGGGCGCGATCGCCGACGGCGATCCGCCGCTGTTCGACCGGTACACCCTGAAGAGCCTCGGCGTCACCTCGGCCGAGCTGGGCGCGAGCGTGAAACGGGAACGGGTCGAGGTCCGCCGCCGCGAGGCGCTCTACCGCCAGGGCCGGACCAGGCTCCCGCTGAACGGGCGCACCGCCGTCCTCGTCTCCGACGGCCTGACCGACGTCCTGACCACCCGGGCGGCCCTCCACGCCCTCGCCGCCGACCTCCCCGAGCACCTGATCCTCGCGGCACCGATCGGCGACGCCCGGGTCGCGGCCGACCTGCGCCGGGACGTGGACCAGGTGGTCTGCCTCCACCTGCCCCGCTACGCGCACGCCGCCGGCCCCTGGTACGGCGAGTTCCACGACGTCACCGACCGCGAGGCGGCCGTCCTGCTGCGCCGGCACTCCCCGGCCGACCCGACCCCGGCCGGCCACCCGGCGGGGCGGAGCTGACACGGCGGAGCTGACGCGGCCCGGGGCCCGGGGCCCGGGGCCCGGGGCCCGTCGGCAAAACCCGTTGCCCGGTGAGGGGTGTACGGACCATCCTCCCGTCATGGACCTTCCCCCGCACGCCATCGCCCTGGACGGACTGACCCTGCGCCGTTTCGCCGCCGAGTCGGACCTGCCCGAGTTCTTCGCCGTCATCGAGGAGTCGCTGGAGCACCTGCGGCCCTGGATGCCCTGGGTCGCCGAGCACAGTCACGCCAAGACCGCCGAGTTCCTCGGCCGCCGCGCCGAACTCTGGGCGAAGGGGCAGGACTTCACGTACGCGATCACGCGGGACGGCGCGATCGTCGGGGCCTGCGGGCTGTTCCGGCGCGAGGACACCCCGGACGACGTCCGGGAGATCGGCTACTGGCTGCACCCAGCCGCGACCGGGCACGGCCTCGCCACCAGGACGGCACGGGCCCTGGCCGACGAGGCCTTCCGGCTTCCCGGGGTGGCCTGGGTCGAGATCGTGCACGACCCGGCCAACCACGCCAGCGGCGCCGTCCCGGCCCGTCTCGGCTTCACCGAGCACCTGCGCCGCCCGGCCGAGGCGCTCGCCCCGGCCGAGACCGGCGAGGAGCTGGTGTGGCGGCTGGCCAGGGAGCACGCCCCGGCTGCGTGAGCCCGCCCTGGTGACCCCGGCGGTCCGCAGCCGTGGGGGAGGCGTGCGAACCGCCGGGTGCGCCGGCCGGACGGGACGATCCGGCGGCGCGGCGGGAGCGGGCGCGCCCGGAGCGCCTCGGGCTCCGGGCCCCGTCGTGGTCCCTCACCCACGACGTCGCGCGCTCACTCCCTCACCCAGGAGACCCTCCCCGTCCGCACCGATAACACTTTCTTTCGATTCCGCCGCCCATCGGGCACTTGACCATTCATCACTTCGATGGAGGCGTGCTGTGGCGGAGCGGGAAGTCGGGCTAGGATCACGACATGGTCACCGCCCGGTCGCCGTTGCGTACACGACGCGCCCACCCCCGAGGGGTGGCGGCGCGGCTGTTCTGGCTGGGCGCCCTGCTGATCGCCGTGTTCACGGCGCACGGGTTCGGCGCGGAGAACGGCGCCGGACACACCGATCCGATCCGGATCGTCTTCTCCGCCCAGACTCCGGCGGCGGGCGACACCACACCGCCCTCGCACCACCACGAGAACCACCCGGAGCACGGCCAGGAGCAGGACCAGGAGCACGACGAGGACGCCGACCACCCCGGCGGCGACTGCCTGTCCGGGAAGCCCGAGGACGGGCCGGGCGCCGAGACCGCCTGGTCGGCCGCCACCGTCCCGCCCGCTACCGGGGAAGCCGTGCCGGCGCCCGGCCCTGCGGGCCCGCCGGCCGGATCCGCCGAGGCCGGACCACCCGAACTCCCGCACCGGATCGCCAACCTGAGGGTCTAGACCGGCCCGGGCCGCGCCCTGCCACGCCCCGCCCACGCGGCGGTGCGTGCCGGCGACCGCCGCCCGCGTCCGCTCCTTCCGACCGTCACCGATCCGCTGCCGCCTCGTGCGGCCGCGCGGAGTCCCGTCATGCCCGTCAGGCTCCTGGCCGCGCTCCTGCTCGGCCTGTTCTCCCTGCTGCCCGTCGGCTGCGCACCGCAGCACCTCGGCGCCCATCAGCCCCACTCCCCCGCGGCGACCGCGCAAGCCACGACGTCCCCGTCCACGACCCCCTCCGATTCCGCGCCCACGTTCACGTTCGCGCCCGGGCCGGGCGGTGTCCCCGCCGACGCCTCGCAGCGCTCCTGCCCGGAGGAGGGGGACACCGCGCCCGCGCACCGGGCGCTGCGGTCCCCCGCCGTGCCCGTCCCCTCCGGCACCCTGCCTCCGGTCACCACCCCCGGCGTCGACCGGGCGCAGCCGCCGGCGGACCGCCCGGCGGCCCCCGTCGTGCGCGCCGCCCGTACCCCCGGGCCGAGAGGCCCCCTGCTGGTCACCGGTCGGTGGCGGATATAGCGGCTCGGCGTCCGCCCGAGCTGCCGAACGTTCCGCCAACCTCCCGACAGGAGACGAGACATGACGTCCCTCACCCATCGCACCGACGACCGCCCGGCCCTCGGCGGCCTGGTCGGCAACACCCCGGTCCTGCGGATCGGCGAGCCGCTGGCCCCGGCGGGCCGCGGCTTCTGGGCCAAGCTGGAGGGCTTCAACCCCGGCGGCCTCAAGGACCGCCCGGCCCTGCACATGGTCCAGCGGGCCCTGGACCGGGGCGAGCTGCGCCCGGGCGGCCGGATCGTGGAGTCCACCAGCGGCACGCTGGGCCTGGGGCTGGCGCTGGCCGGCATGGTGCACCGGCACCCGGTCACCCTGGTCACCGACCCGGGGCTGGAGCCGGCCATGACCAGGCTCCTCACCGCCTACGGCGCCGAGGTGGAGGCGGTCACCAGCCCGCACCCCCGGGGCGGCTGGCAGCAGGCCCGGCGTGACCGGGTCGCCGAACTGCTGGCCCGCCACCCCGGCTCGTGGTGCCCCGACCAGTACAACAACCCCGACAACACCACCGCCTACACCCCGCTGGCGCTCGAACTCGCCTCCCAGCTCGGCCACTTGGACGTGCTGGTGTGCAGCGTCGGCACCGGCGGGCACTCGGCGGGCACCTCCCGGGTGCTGCGCCAGCTCTACCCGGGCCTGCGGGTGGTCGGAGTGGACACCGTCGGTTCCACCATCTTCGGCCAGCCCGCCCGCGCCCGGCTGATGCGCGGCCTCGGCTCCAGCATCCACCCGCGCAACGTCGCCTACGGCGCCTTCGACGAGGTCCACTGGGTCGCCCCGGACGAGGCCGTCTGGACCTGCCGCCGACTGGCCTCCTCGCACTACGCCACCGGCGGCTGGAGCGTCGGCGCGGTCGCCCTGGTGGCCGGCTGGCTGGCCCGCACCCGGCCCGCGGGCACCCGGATCGCGGCGGTCTTCCCGGACGGGCCGCAGCGCTACCTCGGCACCGTCTACGACGACGAGTACTGCTCCGCGCACGGCCTGCTCGACCGTCCGCCGGCGGACGGCCCGGACGAACTCGCCCGGCCCGACGAGCGGGAGGTCACCCGCTGGACCCGCTGCGCCGAGGTGGTCGACCCGCTGACCCTCCCGAGCGCCGCGGGCGGTGCCGGGTGAGGGAGCTGACCGCCCAGTTCCGCGGCCACGAGCGCAGCGTCCGGCTGCTGATGGTCAACCAGTTCACCATCAACCTGGGCTTCTACATGCTGATGCCCTACCTGGCCGCGCACCTGTCCGGCGGCCTCGGCCTGGCCGGCTGGACGGTCGGGCTGGTGCTCGGGGTGCGCAACTTCACCCAGCAGGGCATGTTCCTGGTCGGCGGCACGCTGGCCGACCGGTTCGGCTACAAGCCGCTGATCGTCGCGGGCTGCCTGCTGCGCACCGCCGGCTTCGCCGCGCTCGGCCTCTCCGCCTCGCTGCCCGCCCTGATCGCGGCCTCGGCGGCGACCGGGCTGGCCGGGGCGCTGTTCAACCCGGCCGTCCGGGCGTACCTGGCGGTGGCCTCCGGCGCGGGCGAGCGGCGGGTGGCCGCGTTCGCGCTGTTCAACGTCTTCTACCAGGCGGGCATCCTGCTCGGCCCGCTGGTCGGCATGGCCCTGACCGCGGTGGACTTCCGCACCACCTGCCTGGTCGCGGCCGGGGTGTTCGCGGTGCTCAGCGCGGTCCAGATCCGCTCGCTGCCGGCCCGCAGGGGCGACGGCCCCGCCGAGGTCCCGGAGCGCACCGGGGTCCTCGCCCAGTGGCGCGGAGTGCTGGCCAACCGCCCGTTCCTGCTCTTCGCGGGCGCGATGACCGGCTCGTACGTGCTGTCCTTCCAGGTGTACCTGGCGCTGCCGCTGGAGGTCCGCCGGCTGGGCGGCGACGGAAGCGGCGGGACGGCGGCCACGGCGCTGCTGTTCGTGGTGTCCGGGCTGGGCACGATCCTGCTCCAGACCAGGGTCACCGCCTGGTGCCGGGCCCGGATCGCGCCGGGCACCGCGCTGGTCGCGGGGGTCGCCGTGATGGGCGCGGCCTTCCTGCCGCTGCTCGCCGCCTCGGCCCTGCCCGTCCCGGGCGCGGGCCCCTGGCGCTGGGCATCGGCCGTCGGACCGCCGGCCCTGGCCGCGTTCCTGCTGGCCCTGGGCACGATGCTGGCCTACCCCTTCGAGATGGACACCGTCGTCCGGCTCTCCGGGGACCGGCTGGTCGCCACCCACTACGGGCTCTACAACACCGTCTGCGGGGTCGGCATCACCCTCGGGAACCTGCTGACCGGCGCGGCCCTGGACGCCGCCCGCGCGGCCGGGCTCGCCGCGCTCCCCTGGCTCGCGCTGTGCGCCCTCGGAGTGATCTGCGCGCTGTCCCTGCACGCCCTCCACCGCGGCCGGCGACTGGCCGGGCCCGAGCCGGTGCCCGCCCGGTAGGGCCTCCGGCTCCGGCCGCCGGGAAGCCGCCGAACGGCGGATCCGCGGGCTCCCTCCCCGGCCCGCGGGTCCGCCGACACCCCCTCAGGAAGCTTGTACCGAACGGTCCGTTTCCTCATACTTCCGGTCAGTGTCTGTCAGGAGCAGATCATCCGCCGCGCTTCCGGAAAAGCCCCGGCCGGACTCCGCCCACCGCCTGACCGCGCTTCACGGCCCCGACCCCCAGGGCCGCTCACCCCCCAGGAGGAGATCGGTGAGGACCACGCGCAGGACCCCCCGCACCGGCACCACACGCCACTTCCGCCTGCTCGCCGCGGCCCTCGGCCTGCTGACCGCCACCGCGGTCGTCGCGCCGGGCGCCGCCGCCGCCCCCACCCGCACCGCACCGCCGGAGCAGTTGTCGGCGGTCAGCGAAGCCGTCCTGAACGCCGAGGTCGACGGCACCGCCTGGTACGTCGACGAGGCCGCGGGACGCGTCGTGGTGACCGCCGACAGCACCGTGTCCCCGGCGTCGATCGCCAAGCTGATGGGCGCCGCCGGGCCCGCCGCGTCCACCCTGGCCATCCACCGGGTCAGCGGCGTGTTCACCCCGCTGGTCGCCGCCGGCGACGCCATCTACGGCGGCCAGTACCGCTGCTCGCTCGGCTTCAACGTGGTGAGCGGCAGCACCCACTACTTCCTGACCGCCGGGCACTGCGGCAACGTGGCCTCCGACTGGTACACCGACGCCAACCACACCGCCAGGATCGGACCGACCGTCAGCACGACCTTCCCCGGCCACGACTACGCCCTGGTCCGCTACGACAACTCCGCACTCAGCCACCCCGGCGGCTTCACCTCCGCCCCGAACGCCTACGTCGGCGAGGCGGTGAAGCGCACCGGCTCGACCACCGGCACCCACGGCGGCTCCGTCACCGGGCTCAACGCCACCGTGCGCTACACCGGCGGCGGCACCGTCACCGGCCTGATCCAGACCAACGTCTGCGCCGAGCAGGGCGACTCGGGCGGCCCGCTGTACGACGGCGCCAAGGCGCTCGGCCTCACCTCGGGCGGCAGCGGCGACTGCACCGCGGGCGGGACGACCTTCTACCAGCCGGTGAACGCGGCACTCTCCGCGTACAACGTCAGCGTGTACTGACCCCCGGCCGTCCGAGCCGTGGGGCCCCCCCCCCCCGGGGGGGGGGCGCCCGGCCGGGGGGGGGGGGCGGGGGGGCCCCCCCCCCCCCCCCCCCCCAACCCCCCCCCCCCCCCCACCCCCCGGGGGCCCCCCCGCGCCCCCCGCGCCGCCCCGCCCCTCGCCGCCCCCACACACCGGGCGCCGCCCCCCCCCCCCCGCCCCGCCCCCGCGCCCCCCCCCCCGCGGGGGGGCGGCCCCCCCACGGCCGTGTCCGGGGCGACCGGTCAGCCCGCGTACACGTCCTCGACGTACCGCCCGGCCTCGATCAGGCCCTGGAGCCAGGCCTGCGCCCGCTGCTCGTCGGCCCCCGGCGTGCGCTCCCGGTACAGCGCCCGGAAGGCCGCCCTGACGCCCGGCGCCATCCTGGCCCCGTCGCCGCACACGTACACCTCGGCGCCCGCGTCCAGCAGCTCCCAGACCTCGGCCGCCTCGGCCGCGATCCGGTCCTGCACGAAGCGCCGCCCGTCCTGCGGACGCTCGCTGAAGGCCGGCCGCATCGAGACCGCGCCGGCCGCATCGGCGGCCTCCAGCTCGCCGCGGTGCAGGTAGTCCGCGTCCGCGTCGTCACAGCCGAAGTAGAGCAGCGCCGGGGCGAGTTCGGCCCCCTCCGCGAGCAGCGCCCGGCGGTCCGCGACGGCTCCCCGGAAGGGCGCCAGGCCGGTCCCGGCCGCGATCATGACCACCGGTGTGCGGTGGCCGATCCGGAACGCCTCCCGGCACGGCCGGATCCGCGCCAGCACGGTGTCGCCCACGGCCACCCGGTCGAGGTGGCCGGAGCCGGTGCCGCGGAAGGTGCCCCGGCCCGAGCGGGCCGGACCGCTGAGCACCGAGACCATCAGCTCCACCTCGTCCGGACGGCCGGTGGGCGAGGAGGAGACCGAGTAGTGCCGCGGCCGGATCGGGGGCAGCAGCTCCAGCAGCACCGGCCAGGTGAGCCGCTCCTGCACCGCGGGGTGGTCCTCGATCAGGTCCAGCAGGGTGCGCGGGTCGTCCTCGGGCAGCGCCTCCAGCGCGGCCCGCTCGGGCGGGCAGGGGTTGAGCGCGGCCAGCGCGGCGCGCTGCCCGGCGCTCGGTCGGTCCTGCAACTCGACGTGCCGGGTGAGCAGTTCGCGCACCGTCAGCGGCCGGTCGACGGCCGGTCCGGTGCGCCGGTGCGCCACGATGCCCAGCACCGTCTCCGGATCCGCGCCGAACAGCTTGGCGGCGCGCTCGACCAGCACCGGGTCGTTGGCCGGGAGCACGGTCAGGTGGTCGGCGGTCCGGTAGCGAGTGCCCTCCGGCAGCGCGAGGCGGACCAGCCGCTTCACCCGGTGGTAGGCGGGGTCGGTCAGGCTGCCGACGGCGGTGACGGTCAGCTCGGCCATGTCGTGCCGGGCGGCCAGCGCGGCCAGCGGGCCGCCGGTCACCTCGGTCACCGAGTACGCCGCCTCCGGCTCCGACGCGGCCGGGGCGTCGGCGTCCCCGTACCGCGCCAGCAGGGCCTCGCGCAGCTCCTCGGTGAACTGCCGTACGGCGCCCGCCAGGTCGCCCGAGGCGTCGGCCTCGGCGCGGGCCAGCAGCCGGGTGCCGCCGAGCGCGGCGAGCCGGTCGTCGATCAGGGCGGGGACGCGCTGGTAGGTCGCGGCGTAGGTGCGGTCGCCGATGCCGAGCACCGCGTACTCGACCCCGGCGGCCGGCCGACCCGCCTCGGCACCGCCGACCCCGTCGGTCCCATCGGTCCCCTGAGACTCCCGAGACTCCCGCGACTCCTGGAGCCGGCGGACGAAACGGGCCGCGTCGTCGGTCGGCTGCCCGTTGTACGAGGCGGCGGTGACCACCACCGGCCGGCCGGTGGGCAGCCCGTCCGCGTACGCGTCCAGCGGGGCGATCTCGGTCTCGCAGCCGAGGTCGGCGGCGGCCTCCGCGAGCTGCCGGCTGAACTCCCGGCAGGCCCCGTAGTTCGAGCCGTGCAGGAGCAGCAGTCCGGTCCCCCGGCGGACCCTCCCGGGGCGCTCGGCCGGCACGCCGACCCGCCGCTCCACGGCCCCCGCCGCGGCGGAGACCGGGAGGGGCGTGCGCCGGGCGAGGCCGAGGGAGAACCCGTCGGGCTTGATGGTGAGCGTCTGCTTGAGGCTCAGCCGGTAGTCGGCGTGGTCGATCAGCCGGTAGCGGTGGACCAGCATGCCCAGCAGCATGACGGCCTCGTGCAGCGCGAACTGCCGTCCGATGCAGGCGCGTTCGCCGGTGCCGAAGGGCTTGAAGGCGTGCGGGGAGCGGCCCTGCTCACGCTCGGGGTCGAACCGGGACGGGTCGAACAGCTCCGGGTTGTCGCCCCACGCCGGATCGCGGTGCAGCATCGGCGTGCTGACGAAGACCGTCTCCCCGGCGCGCAGCGGGATGCGGCCGCCGAGCAGGGTGTCCTCGCGCGCCTCCCGGCTGAACGCGGGCGCCGTCGGCCACAGCCGCAGCGCCTCGTTGAGCACCTGCCGGGTGTGGCGCAGCCGTCCGACGTCCTCGTAGCCGGGCTCGGGATCGGCCTGGTCGCCCCAGAGTCCGTCCACCTCCCGCTGCACCTGCCGCAGCACGGCCGGGTTCTTGACCAGGTAGTACAGCGCGAAGGAGAGCGCGCCGGAGGTGGTCTCGTGGCCGGCGATCAGGAAGGTGATCACCTGGTTGCGGATGTTCTCGGCGTCCAGCCGGCTGCCGTCCGAGGGACGCACCGCGCCGAGCATCAGGCCGAGCAGGTCCTCGGCCGGGCCCTGGACGCCCTCTCCGGCGCGGGCGGCGATCACCTCGTCCACCACGGCGGCCAGGTAGTCGGCGTCGGCCCGGAAGGCGGCGTCGCGCTCGCGGTGGTCCGCCTCCGGGTCGCGGGTGAGCCGGGTCATCGCCCAGTCCAGGCAGCGCACCATCGCCTCGACGAAGGGGTGCGGCTCGTCCCGCTCGAAGGAGCCGAAGTCGAAGCCGAAGCCGGCCAGCCCGATGGTGTCCAGGGTCATCCGGGTCATGTCGCCGGGCACGTCCACCGGCAGCCCGGCGCCCTCCCTGCGGTCCCAGGAGGCGACCAGCCTGCGGGCCACCCGCAGCATCACCGGGTGGTAGGTGCGCATCGAGCCGAGCGCGAAGGCGGGCATCAGGATGTCGTGCGCCCTGGCCCAGTTGGGCTCGTCGTTGTAGGCGGTGAACAGGCCGTCCCCGGTGAACTGGCGGACGTTCTCCAGGCCGGGCCCGATCGACTTGGTGAACCGGGTCTCGTCGGCCAGTTCCTCGACCAGTTCCAGCCCGCTGACGATCAGGGCGTCCCGGCCGTGCAGCCGCTGGCAGAAGACCGGGCCGTGCTCTCTGGCCAGGTCCATGGTGCGCAGCATCGGGACGGCGACCGGCGGCGCGGACGAGATGTCCACCAGGGGGACGGCGCCGCGCCCGGCCCCGGCCACGTGCTCGCCCTCGGTCGTGCTCTCCACGGTATCGGTCATCGGTGGACCCCTCCCACGGCAGGAAACGTATCGCTTCCTCCACTCTGCGCCCACCGGGCGGAACCGCGGACGGCAGTCACTACATGATTGTGTAGTGCCAGGGGTGCCCGCGGACTTGCCCACGGACCGTCAGCTCTGGTGCGCGCGGGCGCCACAGGGAGGAGAACCACACATGCGAACGAACGAGGGCTGCGCGCCCGTACCCGACGGCAGCCGGGACCCCGCGGTGATCTGGCGCAACCGGGCGCTGCGGCTGCTGGACCACGTGCCGCTGCCGATCGTGGTGTGCGAGTTCGGCGGTCGGATCCTGATCGTCAACCGTGCGATGGCGGCCGAATTCGGCCGGTTGCCGGGCGAGTTGCACAACCGTAGGATTCTGGAGTTCTTCACCCTGTGGGACAGCGCCACGCTCCAGGCGCTCACCGAGGCCGTCCGGATGCACCGCCGCTCGCGGTACCCGGCGCGGGTCTCCTGGACATCGGTCGGCGGACGCGAGCGGCACGGTGAGATGACCGTCGACCTGGTCGGCGACACCCCGGAGCAGACCCCGAACCTGCTGATCTCGCTGCGCGCCGCCGAGCCCGCGAGCGAGGCCACGCCCGGCCCGCGGGCCGAGGTCAGCCCGGTCGAGGCGCGGATCCTGGCCGCGGCGGCCCGGGGCGACACCACCGCGCAGATCGCCCGCGAGATCGGCGTCACCACGGACGGGGTCAACTACCACCTGGCGCGGCTCTCCCGCCGCTGGCGGGTCCCCAACCGCACCGCCCTGGTCGCGCGCGCCTACGCCACCGGCGTCCTGGCCGCCGGGACCTGGCCGCCCCAGCCGGCCCGACATGACGAATCGTCAGTTCGGTGACCGGGCAGGCAACTTCTTGATCCGGGGCGGGCAGGCCGCCGGCAGCGGTGTCAGCCGGTCGGGCGTCGCCGCGCCTCGATGAACGCCGTGGTGGCCGACGGGTCCGGAAGCGAGCGCCCGTGCTTCTCCCCGAGCCGCACCAGGGTGGTGACCTCCGTCGTCCAGCCGTGCCCGTCGAGCCAGCCGTCGGTGCCGGGCCCGAGCCCGCCGCGCCACAGTGCGGTGAGGTGGGCCAGCTCCGGGTCGTGGGGCGTGCGGCTCACGTCGCGGCCCTGCTCCAGCAGCAGCCGGCTACCCGGGGCGGCCAGCCCGGTCACCGTCGTGAGCAGGGCGGCCGCCTCCTCGGCGGTCAGGTAGACCAGCAGTCCCTCGGCCAGCCAGGCCGAGGGGCGCGCCGGGTCGAAGCCCGCCGCGACCAGCCGGTCGGGCCAGCGCGGGTCCCGCAGGTCGGCGGGCAGGGCGGTGCGTCCGGCGTGCGGCGTGGCGCCGAGCCCGTCCAGCACCTGCTGCTTGAAGGCCAGCACCGGGTCCAGGTCGAGTTCGAACACCCGGGTGCCGGCCGGCCAGTCCAGCCGGTACGCGCGGGTGTCCAGGCCCGCCGCCAGCAGCACCACCTGGTCGGCGCCGGCGTCGAGCAGCCGGTCGTCGTAGTGGCGGGTGCGCAGGATGCCGTGGGCGAGCAGGGCCCTGCCGAGGCTGCTGCCCGTACCGGAGAAGTCGAGCGGCAGTCCGGCGGCGGTGACGAACGCGGCGGCGTACGGGTCGACGAAGAGCGGGGCGGGACGGGAGCTTTCGTAGGCCCGCACCCGGGCGACGGACAGGGCGGTGCGGGAGACCGGGCTGAACGGTTCTGAGGTCGTCATGCCGGGCAATCTACATCGCCACCGATGCATCAGTGAAGATGTATTCTGTCGGACATGGACGGCGTGCAACTCCTCAGACTCGGCAAGCGGTTGACCGAACTCGGCCGCGCCCTGATCATCGACCCGGCCTCCGAGCATCTCACCGCCGGGGAGATCGCCGTCATCGCCGACGTTTACCGCCACCCCGCCACCTCCGTCCAGGAGATCCGGGTCAGGACCGGCTTCGCCCAGAGCCACGTCTCGGTCTCCGTCGCCCGGCTGCGCGAACACGGCCTGCTCGACGCCGCCCCCGACCCGGCCGACGGGCGGCGCACCCTGCTGACCGCCTCCGAGGTGGCCAGGGACGCCATCCGCTCGCACGTCGCCCGGCCCGCCGAACCGGTCATCGCCAAGGCCCTCCCGGACCCGGAGCAGGCCCGCCGGGTCACCGAACTGCTCGACGAGCTCGCCGGCCTGCTGCTGCCCTGACCCGCCCCCCGGGCCCGCGTGGCCGGCGTGGCCGACGGCCGGAACGGTCAGCTCGCGAGGATCCCGGCCAGGCGGGCCGATTCCGTCCGGACCCGGCGGGGTGCGGCCGGTACGGCCAGGGCGTCGAGTACGGGCAGGGTGGTGCGGATGCCTTCGGCGGCCGCGCACTCGGCGGCCAGAACCAGGGCGTCCGCCAGCCCGCGCCGGCCGGGCTCGGCGGCGAGCCCGGTGATCAGGGCCGCGAGCACCTCCCACACCGTCCGGCCCGCGCCGCCGCGCGCGGCTTCGGCCAGGACGGGAAGGACCCGGTTCGGCTTGGCCACGGACAGCTGCCAGAGCTGCGCGAGCCAGGCACCGAGCGCCTCCGGCCGGAGCCGGCCGCGTGCGGTCATGGCGAGCACGGCGTCCAGCGCGGCGGTGCGGTGATCCGCCCCGACGGCGGTCAGCCCGTAGGCGAGCAGCAGGTGGCTCACCGGGCCGAACTCGCCCGGCAGCTCGGCGACCCGGGGCAGCAGGGGGTTGGTGCCCCCGGAGCCGCTCGTCGTGTCCGCCTGGAGCACCCCAACCGGCAGGCCGTGTGCGGCGACGGCCTCCGGGTGCCAGGGCGCCGCCCAGGGCAGGTGGGCGAGTTCGGTGGGCTGCGTCACGGCCACTCCGTTGAACCGGCCGGTCTCGGCCGGGTCGGGGAGGGTGTGGACCAGTCCGGTGACGCCGTCGGGTGCGGGCTCCCCGGTGACGGCGTGCGGGGCGATGCGCGGAAGGGTGGGCGGGGTGAAGCCGTTGTCGAGGCTCCGCTCGGGCATGGCCGGGGTCTGGACGTGGAACCGGTCGGGTGCCGGCGGCGCCGTGTCGGGAGGCAGGGCCCAGCCGAGTCCGGCAGCGGTGGCGCGGACGGCCGGCAGCGCGTGCGGGGGCACCCGGAGGAGCGACTGGGCCAGGTCCGCGGGCCACGGGCGGGCGCCGGTGACCCGGTAGGCCGCGAGCCGTTCCCTGAACACGGCGGGGTCGATCGTGCCGTCGCCGGCGGTGGGGGTGGCGAGCAGCAGCGGCACCGGTGCGTCGGTGATCCGGCACGCCGCTTCGTTGGCGCGCACTGCGGGGATCACGGCTGGGGTGCGCAGGTAGAGCGGGTAGCCGAGCAGGTCGGTCGCCTGCGCGGCGGACTCCCGGGGTCGGCCGGTCAGGGCGTCGAGCAGGCAGCCGAGTGCTCCGCCGACGCTTCGTGCCTCCCAGACCGGCACCGGGTGGTCGACGCGGCGGGCGGCGAGCGGGGCGAGGGCCGTCCGCAGTGCGGCCGGGTCGCGGTGGTGCTCCGCGACGAGGGCGGCGAACACGACCTCGAACTCACCGGGGCCGGGCAGGCGGTCGGCCATCAGGGCGCCCAGCCGCTCCGTGAGGTCGAGCGGCCCGGCGGGGGCCGTCGGCAGCGCGGCGGGCCCCGGGTGTGCGAGGGCGACGGGTGCGTCGTCCTGCCGTCCGGCGGTCGCGTCCGGGACGGCGAGCAGGCGGCGGGCCTCCGGCTGGAGGGCGGGGCCGAGACCGGTGGCGGCGGCGCGCACGGCCTCGGCGGTGGCGGGGGTGGCGTGGGGCAGATGACGGGCGACCAGGCCCAGGGCGCGTTCCTGGACCGCGGGGGCCGGGTGGGTGAAGGCCACGGCCACGGCGGGCAGCAGGCCGTCGGCTCCGGCCGGGTCACGGCGCAGCGCGGCGTCGGCCCGGCTCAGCTGGGCGGTGGCGAGTGCCTTCTCCGGGCGGGCCAGTACCGCGGCGGTGAGTTCGGTGAACAGTTCGGCCGACAGCCGGGTGTCCACGGTGTGCAGCGCCGCCTGGGCGGCCTTGGCGGCGGCGGGCGCGCCGTCGGCGGCCAGCCGGACGTGGTCGCCGGCCCGGGCGAGGACCTCCTCGGCGTCGGGTGCCAGCGCCGCGTACAGGTGGAGGAATCCGCGCAGGTTGCCGGGCCGGTCGCCGCGCAGGAGGCGCCCGAGGCAGCGGTCGATCAGTTCCGCGCGGTCGAGCAGGCCTTCGCCGGCCAGGGCGGTGAGTGCCGTGGGCCATGCGTCGTCGGGCCCGGACCGGGCGGCGTAGGGGTCGGCGAACTCGGTTCCGACGTCCGGGACTTCGAAGAGCCGGCGGACGAGTTCGACGAGCCGGGGCTGGGCGCGCAGCCAGGAGAGCAGGGTGTCGTGGTGCGGAACCGGTTCGCGCAGGCCCCGGTCGGCGAACCACTCGCCGATCTCGCGGTGGTAGGAGGAGCGCACCAGGCTGCCTTCGCGCATCCAGCCGGTCACGTAGCCGTCGGTGGCGGGGGGTTCGGCGCCGGACCAGACGGCGAGGCCGTGCAGGATGAACCAGCGGGAGCCGTCGCCTCGCGCGGGCAGCCAGGCGGCGAGCCGGCCGGCGAGTTCGTGGTGGAACGCCGCGTCGCGGTGCGGCCGGAGCAGGGCCAGCAGGAGGGTGTGGAGGTCGGGGTTGGTGGACCCGCCGCCGGGCCGCGGCCAGGTGATGTCGAGCAGACGGCGGGTGGTCAGCCAGTCGTGGGCCTCCGCCGCGGTGGCGGCGGAGAGGATCCCGGCGAGTTGCAGGGCGGCGAGCTGGTCGTACGCGGCGACGTAGCGGGGGATGTCGTCGGAGGAGAGTTCGCGCACCAGCTCGGTGCGGAGCCTGAGCAGCGGTGTGCGCAGGTGGCGCAGCTCGGTGGCGGGTACGGGGAAGAGCCGGTCGACCACGCCCTGCGGGATCCGGGCGGCGATGAGCGCGCGCACCTCGTCCCAGCCGATCGGCTCGCTCGTACGGTCGGTCACGACACCCCTCCACTGCTCCGGCTGGTATCGAGAACCTAGCGCGGCTCACTGACAGTCGCGCCGGAGGGTGACGCAGTCACTGTCGGCGATGGCAGGACGTCGGGCGGCGGAACGTCGGGCGGCGGGAGTCCGACAGGCCCCCGCCGCCGTCCGCCGGGCACGGCTCAGCCCAGCGGCACGTCCATGCAGGCCCTGCGGTGGCTGAAGGTGTCGATCGACCAGCGGCCGTGGTACCGGCCGGAGCCGCTCTCCCCCACCCCGCCGAACGGAAGCTCGGGGATGCTCAGGTGGGCCACCGGGAGGCCGAAGTTCAGGCCGCCGGAGGATGTCTCCTCGGCGAGCCGGCGCCGGGTGTCCCCGTTGTCCGTGAAGGCGTAGAGCGCCAGCGGGTGCTCCCGGTCGTTGATGAGGGCGATCGCCTCGTCGAGGCCGGCGACGTCGAGGATCGGCAGGACGGGGCCGAAGATCTCCTCCCGCATCACCGGGGCGTCCGGCTTCACCTCGGCCAGTACGGTGGGCGCGATGTAGCGGTCCGCGCGGTCGTGCCGGCCGCCGAACACGGTGCGTCCCGAGTCGAGGAGGGCGACGACGCGGTCGAAGTGCCGCTCGTTGACGATCCGTCCGTACTCCGCCGACCGGGCCGGGTCGGGGCCGTACAGGTCCTCGACCGCCCGGGCCAGCGCTCCCTCCAGCGCACGGGCCGTCGCCGGGTCGGCCAGCAGGTAGTCGGGGGCGACGCAGGTCTGCCCGGCGTTGGAGAACTTGGCGCGGGCCACCCGGGCGGCGACGACCTCGGGATCGACGTCCCGGTCGACGAACACCGGTGACTTGCCGCCCAGTTCGAGGGTGACCGGAGTCAGGTGCTCGGCGGCGGCCCGCATCACCACCCGGCCGACGTCGGCGTTGCCGGTGTAGAAGACGTGGTCGAAGCGCTCGGCCAGCAGGGCGGTGGCCGTCTCCCGGCCGCCCTCCAGCACCGTCACCGCCGCCGGGTCGACGTACCGGGGCAGCAGCCGCGCCAGCAGCGCCGAGCTGGCCGGCGCCAGCTCGCTCGGCTTGACCAGCACGGTGTTGCCCGCGGCGAGCGCGCCCGCCATCGGCACCAGCGCCAGCTGCACCGGGTAGTTCCAGGGCGCGATCACCAGGACGGTCCCGAGCGGGTCGTGCCGGGTGTGGGCGGTCGTTCCCGGCGGCAGCCGGGTGAGCGCGGAGGCGGGCACCGGATCGGGCTGCAGCCACTGCTCCAGGTGCCGCGCGGTGTGGTCGATCTCCCGTACGGTGGAGTCGATTTCGGCGCGGTCGGCCTCGGTGCGCGGCTTGCGCAGGTCGGCGTGGAGGGCGTCGGCGATCTCGTCGCGGTGTCCGGTCAGCAGGGCGCACAGCCCGGTCAGCTGTTCGGTGCGCCAGGCGAGCGGCCGGGTGCGGCCGGTGCGGAAGGACGTGCGCAGCCGGGCGACCGCCTCGGCCGGGGTGGGCTGACTGGGCTGGGTGTTCACGGGGATTCCTCTCGGACGACGGGGTCGGGGATCCAGCTGCCGTGGAAGCCCGCCGGTACCCGTACCGGCAGGTGGACGGTGGCGATCGGGGCGCCGGTGAAGTCCTCGGCGGAGAGGACGAGCAGGTCGCTCGCGCCCCGCCCTGGGTCGTGGACGTAGGCCAGCAGGTAGCCGTCGTCCTCGCTCCGGGCGCCGTCCCTCGGGACGAAGGAGACCTCTCCGGCGTGGCGCCCGGCGCCGAGCTGCCGCACGGTGCTGCTCTGCCGGCCCAGGTCGTGCTTGATCAGCGCGTCGCCGGCGGTCTCCGGGGGCAGGTCCTCCCGCCGGTCGGTCGCGGCGAGGTGGCGCAGCAGGTCGGTGGCGACGGTGGAGTACCCGTAGCGGTGGGCGCCGCCGACCACCGCCGGGCTGACGGCGGGGAACTCCTGCGGCCGGTCGTCGAGCCGGGTCTCGGTGACCTTGCCGGAGACGGTGTCGACGGTCCAGCGGTCCAGGGTCGGGCTGCTCTGGCCGTCCAGCGCGCCGCCGGTGAACATCCTCGGGTAGCGGACCACGTCGATGACGACCCGGTCGCCGTCCTCGTGGGCGTTGAGCGTGTGGAAGACGAAGCAGGGCTCGACCTCGAACCAGCGGACCTCGGCGCCGTCGCGGGGCAGCAGCCCGACGCGGGCGCCGCCGGTGTCGTTCCAGACCGCCGGATAGGTCTTGCGCGCCAGGTTGTCGGCCGTGCCGAGCCGCGCCGAGAGGTCGAGGACGACGGCGAAGTTCCGGGTCAGCGCCATGTCGTGGACCACCGGCCGGTGCGGCATCGGGATGTCCACGGCCCGGGTGACGGCGCCCTGCGGGGAGAGCACCAGGTGGCGCAGGTCCGCGCTGTCCCGCTGCCAGGTGATCGCGTGCAGTTCGCCGGTGACCGGGTCGAGCTTGGGGTGGGCGGCGAACCCGTCGGGCAGCGTGCCGCAGAAGTCGCTGGCCCCCACCGTCTCGATCTCGTAGGAGAGTTCGTACGGGCGGAAGCCGCCCTCGACCAGCGCGTAGGTGCGGTCGGCGTGCCCGATCACATGGGTGTTGGGTGCGACGTCGGCGATCCGCGGCGCGGCGCCGGGGCGGGCCCGTTCCCCCAGGGCCTCGGCCACGGCGGCGCTGCGGACCAGCCGGTTGCGGTACCACCTGGCCCGCCCGTCGAGCAGCCGCACCCCGTGCACCATGGCGTACCCGGCGAACAGGTGCCGCGGCCTGAGGTCCTCCGGCCGCATCCCGTTCGGGCCGTTGCGCAGGTACCGGCCATTGAGCTCGGCCGGGACGGTGCCGGTGACCGGCAGGTCGAACGCGGTGACTTCCGCGCCGACCGGGGCGTAGGCACCGGTGAACGGATCGATGACGGTGGACACCCGCTGACTCCTCCAGGCCGCTTCCGACTGCCGCTGCCCCCGCGGAGCAGCGTTAGTCGGATCAACGACCCACCCACCCTCCGGGTGACGGGCGGCGGGCGGGAACCCGGCCGCCGCGTCCGCCGGGCGGGCGCCACGGGGTCACGTCGTCGGCGCCGCGCAGGCGTCCGAGCGGCTGCCCGGGGGCAGGAGCTTGCGCTCGGTGGCGGTCAGGTCCCTGGCCGCCAGCGCGCAGGCCCGTTCGCGCCAGGTCTCCGGGTCGAGCGGCAGCACGTCCACGGCCGAGCCCTCCACCCAGGCGAGCCGCCCGCCGTCCTGGGACCAGTCGCCCGTGGCCCCGTAGCCGGGAGTGAAGTGGTACCGCTCCGCACCCCGGTCCACGTCCCAGAAGGTGAACGAGTTGGCCGTGGCCGTGGTGCTCAGCCAGGACGCGGAGGGGAAGCCGTTGAGCCACTGGACGCCCTGGTAGGCCAGCGTCCGCCAGGTGTGCTCGTCCATGTCGCGGATCCTGAGGCCCCCTGCGGTGGTGACCACGGCCAGCAGCCGGCCCGTCCGGTCGAAGGCCATCTGCCGGGGTGTGCCGTTCCCGGAGTCGAAGGTCTCGACGACCTTGCCCTCCTTGAAGTCCCAGATCTGGATCTCGTCTCCCCCCGTGCGGACCGCCGCCTGCTGCCGACCGGGACGGGCCACGCCGAAGACACTGGCGGCCGCGGTCGACAGCTCGACCGGTTCCTGGGTCGACGGCCGGTAGGTGCGCCCCGCCTGGGTGCCGGTCCCGAGGTCCCAGCGGGACACGTAGGAGACGGCCGAGACCACCGCGTGGTCGTCGCCGTCGAACCAGACGTTGACCCAGGCCGGGGTCTCGCCCGTCCGGGGATCGGCGCGCGCCGGGTCGATGCCGGGGGGAGCGGGCAGGTCCAGGCGGCGGGCTTCGGCGAGTTCGGGGCCGGTGCCGCCCTGTTTCAGGTCCCACGCCAGGACCCCGAGGCCGTCGGTCGTGACGGTCAGCAGCCGTCTGCCGTCCGGGCTGAAGATCGGGTAGCTGCGCGCGAGCGGGGTCGAGGGGCGCAGTGCCGCGAGCTGGCGACGGGTCTTCAGGTCCCACAGGCGCAGGGTGGCGCCGTCCGCGTCGATGCCGGCGACGCGTTCGTGGTCCACGTTCACGGTCCTGATCAGGCCGGTGAGCATGGCGGTGTCGAAGGCGGTCGGCGCGGGCACCCGGGCGACGACGAGGGTGCCGCCCGCGCTGACCGCCACCCTCATCGCGTCGGGAGGGCCCGCGAGGCTCACGGCCGGCGGTGTGGCCGAGTCGCCGACGACCTCGTCCTGCTGGGCCGGGGCGGGCAGGTCGAGCGTGGCCGGCCGGCCCTCCTGGAGGTCCAGTACCAGGAACCGGAACCGGCCCAGCGTGGTCCCGAACCGCTGGACGGGGTTGATCAGGTAGCGCCCGGTCCGGTCGAGCCTGGGCACGTACAGCGGGCAGACCAGGCTCAGTTGGCTCGTGTCGTACTGGTGCTTCACCTTGGGCGGCCCGGTCAGGTCCCAGGCCTGGAGGACTCCTTCGGCGGTGCACCGGACGAGCGTGGAACCGTCCGCGCTGACCGTGACCTGCCCGGCCTCCTGGCCGCCCCAGGGCTCCTCGTCGAGGCGGCCGTCGGACAGCTGCCAGCGCACCAGTCGGCCGTTCGCCCCCGCGGCGGCACCGTCCGGGACGATCCGGCCGATCACGGCGGCACCGTCCGGCCCGAACCAGGCGTCCGAGACGTGCCACCCGGCGGGCGGCGCGAGCGTGCCGCCGGCCCGCGTTCCGGTGGCCGTCTCCCACACCGAGACCCCTTCTCCGGGAACGGCCGCGAGCAGCCGCCGCCCCGTGGCGTCGAAGCGGAGGTCCGTGGCCGGCCTGGCGTTGCCGTGGGCCTGCTCGATGTCCCGCAGCCTCACCGTCCGCCAGCGGCCGTCGGTCTGACGGGTGCCCGCCGTGACGAGGCCGTAGGGGGTGGAGGTCGCGATGGTGCGGCCGTCGGCCGTGGCCGTGACCCGCCGGACGTCCCCGTCCCGGATCTGGGAGAGGGCCGGAGCGCCTGTCCCGAGGTCCACCCCCAGGAGGTCGCCGGAGAAGAGGCCGACGGTGACGCGCCGGCCGTCCTCGCTGAGGAACGCGTCCCGGATCTCGCCCCTGCCCTCCAGCGCGATCCGCTCGACGTGCCGCATCCGGACGTACTGTTCGAACAGGGCGGTCTGCGCTTCGGGGGTCGGGGCCGTGTGATAGGCGGCGGCGCTCATCAGGGCCGAGGTGGTGAGCGACACGTCGTCGAGCCGGCTCGCGAGCTGGGCGAGCTGCGGGGAGGCGGCCCGCCGCAGGTCCTCGTCGAGTGCGCCGTTGGCCCTCAGGAGCAGGGTGGAGGCGACGACGGCGACGGCGAGCAGGACGCCCAGGGTGGAGATCCCCGCCTGCCGGCGCCTTCTGGACCAGCGGGCCCGGGCCGCCTCCTGGGCCCGCCGGGCCAAGCTTGCTTCGAGGAAATCCCTTTCCGGTGCCGAGAGTTCACTCCCCCGCTGCTCGGTCCTGGCAACCGCGGTGTCGAGCAGCGCGCCCGTCAGGAGCTGTTCCCCGGCCCGGCCCAGCTCGTGCCAGCGCTCCAGGTCGTGGCGGAAGTCGGCGTGCCAGGTCAGGAACTGCCGGTCCCGTTTCACCTGGCCGGCCAGGGTGTCCCAGGCGCCGATGAGCGCCTCGTGCGCCAGCTCCACGGTCTGGCCGCGCTCCGGGTCCGCGCCGACGACCAGGATCCGCCGCTCCGCGAGCCGGACGGCGATCCGCCACCGCTCCTCCCCCGCCTCGGCCCGGCCCAGCACCGCGCGCAGCGGGGCCTCGCTCCCGGGCACCAGTCTGACCAGCGCGGTGAGCAGGCGCAGGGCGTCCTCCCGCTCGGCCTCCCCGACGCACTCGCGCCAGGCGGCCTCCGCGTGCCGGCCCAGGGCGCCCCGCACCCCGCCGATCTCCTCGTACGCGGCGAACCTCAGCCGGCCCAGGGCCCGTTCGTCCCAGAGCCGGGCCAGGACGAAGCCCAGCAGGGGCAGGGCGCCGGGCTCGGCGCCGGCGTCGTCCAGCATCCGGGCGACCAGCCCGGGGTCGTACGAGACGGCGGGGATCCGGGCGAGCGGCCGCAGGATCACCTCGGACATCTGGGCCCTGCTCATCGGCAGCAGTGGGCGGACGGCGGCCCGGTCCAGGGCCGGGCCCAGGACGGGGTGCGACAGGGCCGTGTCCAGGAAGTCGGCCCGGAGCGTGACGAGCACCCGCAGCCCCGGCGGGTGCGGGTCGGGGAACAGCAGCCCCACCGTGTCGTCGTCCGCCCGCCGGGGGTCGGTCAGCACCGCCTCGGCCTGGTCGAGGACGACGAGCAGCCGGCCGGCGCGTTCGCCCAGGGCCGCCCGGGCGATGGCCGCCAGGCCGTGGCGGGTCAGGGACTCCTCCAGGTGCCGCAGCCCGGCCTGTTCCAGTGGCCGTTCCGGCCGGGCCAGCCGGGCGAGTTCCACCGCGAGGGCGGTGCGCACCGGTATCCCGTCGGCGGCCCGCACCACCAGGACCTCGTGGCCCCGGGCCCGCATCCGCGGCACCACCGCGGCCAGGGCCAGTGAGGACTTGCCGCAGCCCGAGGGGCCGACGAGGGCCACGCAGGGCCGCGGTCCCGCGTCGAGGAGCGCGGTCACGTCCGCCGCCTCGGCGTCACGGCCGAAGTACACCTCCGCGTCCGCCTCCTGGTAGGTGCCCAGGCCTCGGAAGGGGGCGGCCGGAGCCAGGACCGGGGCGAGCGGCGGGACCTGCGCGATCAGCGTCCGCGTGGGGATCATGAAGCTCTGCCGGTCCCCGGAGAGCTGGGCGATCACGACCATCCCGACGACGGCCCCGACCTGCTCGTCCCAGACGGGGCTGCCGCTGAAGCCCCTGTCGACGGGGACGCCCTGCCGGTCGGCGCCCGAGAGCTGCACCCACCCCTCGGCGGTCGCGCCGCGCAGCCGCCCGGCGTGCCACACGCCGCCGGGGGCGCTGCCGGGGAAACCCGCGACCCGCACGGAGTGCTGCCACACGCTCGCCGGCGAGGCCATGGCCAGGGGGGTCGCGCCGGGGACCGGTGCCGCCAGCCGCAGGACGGCGACGTCCCCGGTGCCGTCGGCCCGGATCGGGACCCAGTGCGCCACCTCCGCCGCGACCGGGCCGCCGGTGCCGGACAGCGGCCGGTCCAGGGTCAGGGCCCCCGCCGGCGCCGTGGCCTGGGTGCGCGGCAGCCCCAGCGCGTCGGTGACGACGTGGGCGCAGGTCACGGCCAGGTCCGGGGCGACCAGGAAGCCGACGCCGCCGGGCGTCCCGTCCGGGCCCGCGACGCGGAGGATGGCGGAGCCCAGCGCGGCGTCCGCGTTCGCGGCCCCGCTCGCGGTGCTCATCCCGCGCCCGTCACGGAGTGTCGCGCGGGGCCGGGGAGTTCCACGTCAGGGTCACCGAGAAGTTGGCCTCGGTGGCCGTGCTCGCGATCACGATGTCCGCCTCGGCCGACAGGGAGACGCCGAACTCCAGCGTGATCTCGTCCGGCCGGTGGACGAGCCCGCTCAGCCGGCCCACGAAGCTGTCGGCGACCGGCCGGATGCCGTCCAGCATCTCCCCGAAGGAGCGCGACGCCCGCGCCACGGATCCGTTGCCGCGCCCGACCCGGGTCAGCGACTCGTCGACCTCACGGATCTGCACCCGCAGCACCCCGTCGGTGCCGTCCCCCAGCGGGACTTCGACCGTACGCACCTCGGCACCCACGCCCCGACCACCCTCCCCCGTCGACCGGCAGCCCTGTTCCCTTCAACGTTCGCACGGGGCGGGCGAGTTGCGGCAGGTCCCGGAAGCAGGTGCGCCGGGGATGGCCGAAACCCGACCACCGGGCGCTCAGCGGACGTCCGCCGCGCACCGGAACCCGGCGTGCCCGCTGGAGCTGTCCGGGCTGTTCGCCGTACGGGCTCCGACCCGGTAGCGGTTGCAGTAGGAGCGGTGGCACATGTGGGAGCCGCCGCGGATGACCCTGTCGCGGCCGTCCGCCGGGCCCCGGGGGTCGACGGCGCCGGTGGCGTGCTCGGTCGACCACCAGTCGGCGCACCACTCCCAGACGTTGCCGGACACGTTGTACAGCCCGAAGCCGTTCGGTTCGAAGGCGTCGACGGGGGCCGTGCCGCGGTAGCCGTCGGCCGCGGTGTTCCTGGCCGGGAAGGTGCCGCGCCAGATGTTGCAGCGGTACTCCCCCTCCGGGTCCAGCTCGTCGCCCCACGGGTAGCGGCGCTGCTCCAGGCCGCCGCGCGCCGCGTACTCCCACTCCGCCTCGGTCGGCAGGCGCTTGCCCGCCCAGCGGCAGTACGCCTGCGCGTCGTCCCAGGAGACGTGGACCACCGGGTGGTCGCCCCGGCCCTCCAGGGAACTGCCCGGGCCCTCGGGGGCGTGCCAGGTCGCGCCGGCCACACCGCACCACCACGGGGTACGGTCCGGGCGCGGCGCCCCCCGGCGCAGTGCGGCGGGCAGGAAGCCGGCGAACACGTAGGACCAGCCCAGCCGTTCGGCGTCGGTCCGGTAGCCGGTGGCGGCGGCGAAGGCGGCGAAGTGGTCGTTGGACACGGCGTGGGCGTCGATCCGGAAGGCGCTCACGCGGACGGGGCGGACCGGTCCCTCCCCGTCCCCGGCGAAGCCGTCGGGGTCGGCGGAGCCCATCAGGAACTCACCGCCCGGCAGGTCGATCATCGTGTCCCGCAGGCCGGCCCCCGCGGTGGCGGGCCGGGCGGCCGGCCGGAGGGGGAGGCTCGTGGCGACGGGGGTCACGGCGGTCCGGGCGGGCCCGCAGCAGGCGTGGGGGGCGGCCGGGGTGTCGGGGTCGGGCATCGTACGGTCCTGTCATGAGGCGCGGGGGGCTGCCGGACGGCGTGGCCACCGCCCGGCAGCGGGGCGGGGCGGTCAGGCCGGGTCGGTGCCGCCGGGTACGGCCCCGGGCGTCCGGTTCCCGGCCGCGGCGGCGGCACGGGGGTCACCGGCCGCGGCGGCCCGGGCGATCATGCCCTCGATGTCGAAGACCCTGGCCTGGGGCGTGTAGCCGCCGTCGATGCGCAGGAGCAGGTAGCGGGCCGCGTTGCCGACGTACTCCAGGGGTTCCCCGGCCGCCGCGGCCACCACGTCCCGGTGCGGGGCCACGCTCTCCGGGCCGAGCGCGGTGAGGGCGTCGAGGGCTTCGAGCCGGAGGCTCTCCGGGTGCGCGGGAGCGGCGAACCCGGCCAGGAGGGCGACGGCCGCCGGGTCGCCCGTGTGCTTGGCGAGTGCCTCGGCGCCGGCGACGCGCACGTGCGGGTCGGGGTCGCCGGTGGCCGTCCTGCGCAGGACGGCGGTGGCCTCGGCGGTCAGGGCGCCGGCGGCCAGGGCCAGCAGGCCGATGGCGCCCCAGCGGCGCACGGTGGCGTCCGGGTCGGCGAGCGCGGTGGTGAAGCGGGGAATCCTCGCGGGGTCGCGGTGGCCCACGGCGTCCGCGATGTCGAGGATGCGGGCGAGCGGGTAGGCGTCGGCGGCGCGGGAGGCGTCGTAGCCCTCGGCGGGAGAGCCCTCCGGCAGGAAGCCGTTGTCGTGGACGGCGAGGACGTGGGCGCGCAGCGCGTCGTCGAGCCGCTTCTCGGCCTCGGCGTGGGCCGGGTCGCCGGCCAGGTTGCGGACCTGGTCCGGGTCGGCGACGCAGTCGTACAGTTCCACGCCCGGCTTCTCGTGCCAGAAGGCGTCCTGCACGTCGGTCAGGCGCCCGGCGAGGTGCTCGGCCTCCCAGGACCGGTAGCCGGCCGCGAGCCAGGCGAAGGCCTGGTGCGTTCCGTAGGGCCGGTGCGGGGCGTAGTTGCGGATGTAGCGGTAGCGGGCGTCCCGGACGGTGCGGATCAGGTCGGGGCGCTCGTCCATCCGGTTGCGCATGGAGAAGGCGAGGGCGCCGGCGGTGTCGAAGGAGGTCCGGGCGAGGCTCTCGCCGCCCATGTGCGCGGGCGTCTCGCCGCCGGCGAGTGCGACCAGGGTGGGCGGGACGCGGATCGTGGAGACGGCGGCGTCGACGCGGGTCCCGGGGGCCGGGAAGCGGTGCGCGTGGCGTTCCGGGGCGGCGACGATCAGCGGGACGTGCAGGCCCTCGTCGTAGCACCAGCGCTTCGAGCGGGGGTTGACGCCGCCGTGGTCGGAGGTGTGGATGACGATGGTGTTGTCGAGTTCGCCGTCCTCCTCCAGTTCGGCGAGGAGGCGTCCGACGAACGCGTCCATGCCGGCGATGTGCCGGTAGTAGTGGGCGAAGTCGCCGCGGATCTCGGGGGTGTCGGGCAGGTAGGCGGGCAGGCGGACCTCGGCGGGGTCGACGGTGGACTCCTCGCGGCCGAACACCGCGCTCTCGTGCGTCGGGTCGTAGTTGAACACCGCGAGGAACGGGGTGCCGTCGGGCCGGCCGCGCCAGTGCGCGGTGCGGGAGGAGTCGTCCCAGACGGCCTGCGGGTCGGCGTCGCAGTTGTAGTCGGTCTTGGCGTTGTTGGTGCAGTAGTAGCCGAGGCCGCGCAGGAGTTCCGGGTACGTGGTCATCCACTCCGGGAGGTGCGGCCTGGCGCGCTGGGAGTGGGCGGGGCCGTGGCTCTCCGGGGCGACGCCGGTCAGCAGGGCGAAGCGCGAGGGCGCGCAGACGGGTGCGGGGCTGTGGGCGTTCGTGAAGAGCGTGCCCCGCTCGGCGAGGGCGTCGAGGTGGGGGGTGGTGGCGAGCGGGTCGCCGTAGCAGCCGAAGCGGGGCGGGCAGTCCTCGCTGACCGTGAACAGGATGTTGGGCCGGGAGGAGCTCATCGGGGTCACGACCGGAACGGAACCACGTCCCGCCGGTCGTTCTCAAGGCCCTCTCGGGGCCCGGTGCGATCCTTCGGCTTCCCGTCATCCACTGTTGGCATTTCTGCAACTTGGCAGTACTGCCACTTTACGGCGCGGCC
Source organism: Kitasatospora sp. NPDC091335 (assembly GCF_044757205.1). Lineage (NCBI taxonomy): Bacteria > Bacillati > Actinomycetota > Actinomycetes > Kitasatosporales > Streptomycetaceae > Kitasatospora > Kitasatospora sp. NPDC091335. The sequence goes on from NZ_JBIVUM010000003.1 coordinate 302,391, forward strand.
TCGCGCCTCAACGCTCCGTGACGCCCGGGCGGGCTCCGAGGCCCGTCGCCGGCGGGCCCGGCACCAGCGGCGCGCCGACCCGCTCGGCCGGGTCGACGCCGTCGTCGCGGTCATCGTCGTCCGAGTTCACCGAGGCGGTGACCGAGCCCGTCGCCCAGGAGACCAGGCCGAGGATCAGGAAGAGGACGACCAGCCCGCGCCCGGCGCCGCTGAGCACCAGCGGCCGGGTGGCCGACACCCGGCCCTCCGGCTCACTGCCCGGCTCCTCGCCGAACAGGCCCTTGGGGTAGGCGGAGGAGAGCATCACCAGGTAGGCGGTGTAGCGCATCCGGTAGCGCAGGATCGCCGTCGTCGCCTCGTACAGCGGCTGCGGCATCCGGCCGAGGATCAGCACCACCAGCCAGAGGACGAACGCCGCCATCCACCACCCCGCGTACACCAGGCCCTGCACGATCGACGCCGGGATGACCAGGATGATGCGGAACAGCACGGCGAGCCGGTTCAGCTCCCCCGGCCGCAGCCCGACCTGCACCGGGTACTCGGGCGCCTCGAACCGGAACGGCGGGTAGCGGTCCACGGTGAGCATCAGGTACGCGGTGACCCGGGTGTCGTACGGGAGGAACGCGGACAGGTAGTCCGCCACGAAGCCGGGCAGCCGGCCGAGCACCAGCGCGCCGAACCAGCCGATGACGGTGACGAAGAACGCCACCACCGACAGCACCCACACCACCACGAACTGCGGGATCAGCAGCAGCGCGCGCAGCAGCACCGTCCAGCGGTTCTGCGGACCGGGCGCCGGCATGTCCAGCACCGGACGCCACTCACGGCTGACGGGGGCGGGGGGAGCCTGCCACATCCGGGCCTCCACGGTCTCGGCACGACGGGACCCGGCGGTCGAACCCGGCCGGGTCCCTCCGAAGATCGCAGCACCCCGCCCACGCCGCGCGCCACGCTACGCCGGACGGGTCAGCAACGGCGCCCCGACGGGGTCGGCTCGTTCCCGGCCGTCCGGCCTGGTCGCGCCGGGTCGACGAGTCGCCGTCCAGACGGCGGACCTCAGGCCCGGCCGGCCGTCCCGTCCAGCATGAGCCGTCCCTGGAACAGGGTGCGCACCCCGCCGCCGACGCTTGCGAGCAGACCTCGATCAGCCTGCCTGCGGACGTTCACCCGCATTCTGGCAAGGCCGAGTTCGGCCGTGCCCTGGACGACGTCGAACGCCAGGGACTCCTCAGGCCGTCCCTGCTCCGCGAGCCATCCCGCCACTGCCAGCGCGGCCGAGCCGGTGGCCGGGTCTTCCGCGCACACCGGCTCGGGAACGAAGACCCGGGAACGGACTTCGGGCAGCCGCGGGACGAACACGGCCACCCCGAAGACGTCGGCCAGTCCGGGGACCCGCCCGGCGAGCGCCGCGACCTCGAGCGGCAGGGCTTGAGCAGACGGAAGATCGGCGGCACTCACCGGGAGGCAGACGAACCCGAGTCCAGCCGATGCCAATCGCACCGGCCCCACGGCCGCGTCCGGAGCAAGCCCCACTGCCTCGCACACGAGATCCGGCGCGACGGGCGGACCCACCTGACAGGGCCGTTCCTCCAGGGCCGCACTGTCCGCTCCCGGCCCCACCCGCGCGCGGACGATCCCGCCGCGCGTGCGCATGGCCACCCAGCCAGGCGTGGCCAGACCCTGCTGCACCGCCACGGCGGCCGCTCCCACGAGCGGATGACCCGCGAAGTCCAACTCCACGTAGGGAGTGAAGATCCGCACGTCCACCTCCCCGTCGTCACCGCCGCGCAGGAAGACGGTCTCCGGCATGGCCAGGCGGGCAGCCAGTCGCTGCATCAGCGCATCGTCACACGCGGTATCACACAGGACCACGCCGAGCGGCCCCCCGGTCAGGGGCCCGCTTCCGAACACCTCGACCAGCTTGAACTCCATGCCCATCCTCACCAGATCCGTTCCGAGCCTCGGCGGCGTGGCTCGTCATCGCGGTTTCCTTCCGGACGACTCGGTCGTCATCGGCCGGGCCGCTGCCTGTGCCCGTCGTGGCCGGCGCCGGCGGACACGCCGATCACCGGGCCGGCGGGGTCAGTTCGCGCGGGACGGCCGAGGCGAGTGCTGCGTCCAGGGCGCCGATCCGGTCAGTGTCCGGGTCGTGCGGCGGGCCCACCGGAGCCCGCGTCCGCACCCGCGGATCCATGCCCTCATCGACGGCCCTCACGATCTGGACTGTATATCCAATCTGGACTGAGTGTCCACATCGACCGCCCGGCGCCCCGGCTCGCCGAGCCTGGGAGGCCCACCCCCGCCGGCCGCGGTTCGAGGCGGCACTCTGCCGGGCATCAACGACCCAACCGGCCCGGGACGGCCGCTGTTCGCGTTCTTCGCGGCGATGGCGGAGACCGAACGGGAGGACATCCGCGAGTCCACCCTCGAAGGGCTCGACACCACCGCCCGCAAGGGCAAGCACGGTGGCCGACCGCCGGTCGTCACCGACGACGGATCCTCGGCCCGCACAGGACGAGTCGGCTCACAGCCCGTCAGAAACGCTCACGGCAACCCCGGTTCTTCGGATCCGTTCCCACTCGGCCCCCGGACCCCGTCACGGCGTCCGGAACCCCCGGAAGGTCACCGGCTTGCGGGTCTCGAAGCCGAGGCGCTCGTAGAGGGCGATCGCGCCGGTGTTCGCCTCGGCGACGTGCAGGAACGGGCGTTCGCCGCGGGCCGTGATCCGTGCGGCGACCGCACCGACCAGACGGGCGGCGTGGCCGTGGCCGCGTGCCTCGGGGGCCGTGCAGACGGCGCTGATCTCGGTCCACCCGGGGGGCCTGAGCCGTTCGCCCGCCATCGCCACCAGGGCACCGTGGTCGCGGACGCCGAGGTAGGTGCCCAGTTCGTGGGTGCGCGGCCAGAACGGCCCCGGCTGGGTCCGCGCTGTCAGGCCGAGCATCTCGGGCACGTCGTCCGCGCCCAGTTCGACGACCCCGGTGTCGGTCCCGGCGTCAGGGTGACCGGGCCGGTCGCCGTCGGGCCGGATCATCTGGCGGCCTTCGAGGACGAAGACCGGTTCCCAGTCCGCCGGCGGCACGGCCGGGCTGCTGAACATGTCGGCGAACTCGCCCGGGCCGAGCAGTCGGGCGAGGTCGGCCCAGGCCCGCGAGTCCGGATCGGCGGACACCGCGGAGAAGGTCGAGACGCCCGGCACGTAGGTGAAGGCCCCGCCGAGCCGGCGGCCGAGATGCGCGTGGTGACCGCGGAGCGATTCGCCCACCGGATCGTCGAGGGCGGCGACAGGGCGGTTCACCATCGTGCTGTACCTCCGGTGTCGGACGGGAAGATGAGCCGACCTGGGCGGTGCCGCCCGGCTCCGGGGTGCCACCGGCCGGGTACCCGACCGGCCGGCGGGCGGCGTCCATCCTACCGGCCGGGGCCTCCGCCACGGAGAACACGACCGGACGGGGCCGGTCCCGTCAGGGTGTCCGGACCGAGGCGCCCAGCCGGTAGTCGTGGGCGGAGAACGCGGCGGCGACGGCAAAACGGTCCGCCCGTACGAGCGTCTGGCGCCATTCGACCGGACGCCCGTCGGCGTCGTGGCCGAGCCGGTCGATCGCGAGCAGCGCGGTGGTCTCGGGGCAGTCGAGCAGGATGCGTTCCCCCCGGCCGGGGACCACGGCGCGGATGCGTTCCCAGCCGCCGTAGATGCGGCTGCCGCAGTGGCGTTCGAGCTCGTCGTAGAGCGAGGTGGGGGTGAAGTCGACGTCCAGCAGCGGGTGGGCCACGTCCGCGGGGAACCAGGTCCGGTCGACGGCCAGCGGCTCCTCGTCCGCCAGGCGGACGCGTTCGAGGTAGACCAGCGGCGTGGACTCCTCCAGTCCCAGCCTGGCGGCGATGACGCCGTCGGCGCGCCGGTCGAGCGCGCGCACCACGCTGCGCTGGACGGCGCCGACCTCCACCAGCGCGGGCACCGCGAGGAAGCCGCCGTCGACTCCCAGCAGCCCGGTCACCGGCCCCAGGCCGGCGCCGGCCACGACCGTGCCCGGGAGCCCGCCCCGGCCGCCCGCTGGCCGCAAGACTTGTCCGTACATTTTGCCTCGCAGGCATGACGCCCCGGTCTGGCCGGGTCAGACCGGGACGTCCACCCGCGCGCCGAGGATGGTGAGCCCGAACAGGACGATCCTCGGCCAGGCGCCACGGCGCGATCCCGACCGGCGGCCGGAGTCCGTTCAACGGGCGGCTCGTCGGCTCCCACCTGCGGCGCTCGGCACGGTGCTGGCCGGCGACGACCCGCAGGGTGACGGCACCCTCCTTCGTCACCCGCATGAGGCGCGGTGATCCCGTACACCGCACCCGGGCGGCCGGACGGCTGACGTCGACGGCGCCGGCCTGGCGTCCCCGGACTCCGGAGACGGCCGAAGGTACGCCGCCTCCACAGAATGGCGGATTCCGACCGTAACGCCACCGACCGCGTGTCGCTCGGGTTCCCTTTGTGTTCTCATCACTCAGGGAATCGACTCGACCACTCCTCGTACGCGCCGGCCCCGGCAAGCCAGGGCGGGTGCGTACGAGGAACTCACCGGCACGGCCCTGGAAGTCGCCGGCCTGCCCGCCGCCTTTCCGACGCCGGCCGCCCACCGCCGCCGTCACCCGGCGCCTTCCAGCAGGGCGACGACGGCACCTCCACCCTTCGAGATCCCACACCACAAGGAGTCGACACATGGCCACCGTGACCCTGAAGACCTACGCCAACCAGCAGGCCGCACAGACGGACCTCAAGACCTACGTCGAGGGCACCCGGCTCACCAACCTGAGCCAGGCGCTCAACGCCGCCTACGACGGCAAGGGCAAGGACAGCGGGAAGCACACCGTCGACGGCGGCGACGTCCAGGTGCTCCACGCCAGCGCCGGCAAGGCCGGCGTCACGAGCGTCACGCTCTTCTACTTCTTCAACGGCACCGAGTTCCGCCTCGTGGCCCTCGGCGAGCACGTCTCCTCCGACCGGTACAAGATCGACACCGACCTCGGCCAGGCGGCCTCACCGTTCCAGAAGAAGAAGACGGTCGGCCCGAAGGGCAGCTGACCCACGACCTGGGTCCGCAGGCCGGCGAAGCCCGCGGGCCTGCGGACCAACAGGCGGGTGCCGTGTCCTCCTCCTCCGTGCCGCGTTGAATTCCTTGATCAGCGAACGAGCGAGGAGCACGCGATGGGACACCGCATCCGAAAGGCCGCCTTGGCGGCGGCCGTGGTCACGATGATGGCGGCACAGTCCGCGGCGGCCGGCCCGTCGATCCCCGACAGGACCGACGCCACGTTCCAGCAGGACTGCCTGACCGCCCTCAACACCGCGCGGGCCGCACACGGCGCCCCCGCCCTGACCACCGACCAGAGCGCCGTGGACGTCGCCAGGCGGCGGGTGCAGCAGCAGGGCCCCGACGGGCAGCTGAACCAGCACACCGGCCTGCCCCTCGGGTACGGCGAGACGCTCTACTCGGGTTCCGCCGGCTCCGAGCTCAAGAACCCCGACCAGGCCCCGCACACCTGCGGGGACGCGGTGGCCAGGTGGTACAGCGAACACCGAAGCTACGACTACGCCGACCCCGGCCACTCGACCGACGGCAGGGAGACCGGCAACTTCACCATGCTGGTGTGGAAGTCCACGACGAAGGTCGGCTGCGCCAGGGCGGCCGACTGGCACCACGACGGCGAGTGGTACTGGTACGACACGTACGTCGTCTGCGACTTCACCCCGCAGGGGAACGTCAGGGGCCAGTACGCGGAGAACGTCCTGCCCCCGCAGTCGGCCACCGGGCACAGGCACCCCGCGTAGCGGCCCGGCTCGGCCGTGCCCATCACCCGCACAGGCCTGCCCGACGGAGCGAGGAGTCCCCCGGTGATCGACTTCACGGTGCTGACCGACCTGGCCTTCCGCGAGGGCGTCGAGCGGATCGGCGTCGGCGTCGTGGTCCGCGACGCCTCCGGCCGGGTCCTGATGATCCGCCGGGCCGTGCACGACGTCCTGCCCGGGCTGTGGGAGTACCCGGGCGGCGGCCGGGACGACGGCGAGACGGTGGAGGCCGGGGCGGCCCGGGAGCTGGCCGAGGAGACCGGCCTCACCGGCCTGCCGCTGGAGTACGCCCGGCGCCTGGACTTCACCAGCCAACGCGGGCTGCGCGTACGCCAGTTCGTCTTCACCACGGTCGTCAGGGACGGCACTCCCATCACCCTCTCCGCCGATCACGACAGCCACCGGTGGGCAGAGCCCGGCCGACTGCCAACCCCCATGTCATCATCCGCCGGCGCCTGGTCGCCGTCGTCCACGAACAGGCCGGCACCGGGCAGCCCGTCCCCGCCTGCGGCCACGTCTTCGACGGCGGCGTCCTCACGCCCGAACAGCAGTCCCGGATCCGCCTCGACCCGGCCGAGCACACCGAGTGGCGCTTCGAGACCGCCCACGACTGGCACACCCACCTGAACCCGGACCGCTACCGGCGGCTCCTCCGGATCCTGCGCGCCCACCGCTCCGGCACCGCCTCCTACCTCGAACTTCCGGGCCCCGCCGACGACTTCGAGGGCATCATGGTCCTCGTCACCGACCCTGCCGGACGGCTGCTGATGCACCACCGCGACGACAGGCCCGGCATCGCCTGGCCCGGCTACTGGACCCCGATCGGCGGGTGGCGCGAGGCCGACGAGACCCCCGAGGAGACCGCGGCCCGCGAGGTCCGCGAGGAGGCCGGAATCACCATCACCCGGGCGCGGCTCGTCCCCGGCCCGCAGCACCACCACGTCTCCCCGCTCGTCCGCGTCCTGCACGCCGTCTGGGACGGCCCGGAGCGCGACCTGCGGCTCGGCGACGAGGGCCTGGCCGTACGCATGGTCCCGTTCGACGAGGTGCTCGACCTCAAGGTCCCGCCCTACATGCACCACTACCTGCCGCTGCTCGCCGCCGGGAGCACCTCGTGACCCGGCCCACCGACCCCGGCCACCCGTCGGACACCGCGCCCTGCGCGGACCCCCTGATGCTCGTCGTCGGGGTCCACCTCGTCCTGGCCAACGACGGCGTCCTGCGCGACTCCCCGGCGGCCTCCATGGCCGCGTCCCGCCGCCTGCTCGCCTACTTCCTCCGGTCCTGCCCGCCGACGGACGGCCCACCCCTGCCCCCGCCCGCGCCGCTCAGCCTGCACGACCTCTACGAGCCACCGCACCGAACGGGGTGACCGCCGACGGGGGCGTGGCTCCGCCGCAGAAGCTCCTCGCGTTCGGCGTCCGGGATCGTCATCGACTCGGCGAGCACGGCGGCGAGCGCGTCCACCTGGGTGTGGTCGACGCCGGCGCGGAAGAGCCACCGGATGCTCTCGTCGCGCGTGACGAGGTCGATCGCCAGCTGCGCGCTCCCGTCCTGGGCGGTCGCCGCCCGGACGTACCGCACGTGGTCGATCGGGATGTCCCGGCGGATCTCGCCCTGTTCGAGGAACGCGCTGGTCCTGGCCGTGATGACGCGGCGGTCCGTGACGGCGACCAGCGCAGTCGCCGCGGCCTTGTCCATCGCCGCCGCCAGTTTCGCCTTCGCTCCGCCGAGGATCGCGGAGATCGGCCCGAGGGCGTCGAGCTGGTCGGGGAAGCCGAGGACCCGCAGGGTCTCCCCGTCCTCCAGGGACCACCGCAGGACGCGGAGGTACGGCTCGGGGTCCAGTGTTCCGGGTGCGCAGAGGATGCCCGGGGCCTTGAGCGGAGGGGCCGGCGGACGGAGGGCGTCGGCGAGGGGCTCGATCACCTCCAGAAGACGGACGGAGGTCTGGCGGGCCGCCTTCGAGTCCCTCCGCTTCGCCGTCAGCGACTGTGACAGGGCGTCGCGTCCGGGGAGGGCGGCGGTGATGCGCAGCTCCCGGGTCAGTGCGGCGACGAGGCCCGTCGTCTCGGCGAGTGCGGAGTCGAGCTCCGTGCGGGTGTCGCGCGCGATGACGTCGGCGTACCGCGCCTCGTCGGCGTCTTCACGTCCGGCCGCCGCCGCCCGCGCGGCGCGCAGCGCCTGGTACCCGGTCCATGCCTTGACGGAGGAGAGCAGGGCGTTGGCGTCGAAGACGACGGCCTCGGCGTTCGTCTGAAGGTACTCACGGTGGTGGCGAGGGTCGGACCGGTCGATCTGCCCGACGTGGTCGCGGACGTTGTGCCGGTACAGCTCGAGCTGCTTGAGCAGCAACGGTTCACTGCCCGCGAGGCTGTCCCACAGGGAGGTCGGGACCGATTCGACCTCCCGTGCCTGCTCGACCGCGCGGTCGACGGCGGTGACGAGCCCCGTCAGTTCGGCCCACTGCTCCTTGCGGATGGTGGTGAGCACCTGGCTCGTCAGCGCGATGTTGGTCCTGACCAGTCCGGTGATCTCGCCCAGCTGCGTCTGAAGGGCGATCATGGCCAGCGCCGGTCCGACCGCGGCCGCCAGCTGCGCCGTGCTCGCCGCGGTCACCGGGATGAAGCGGGCCTGGGCGAGAGTGCCGGAGGAGAGCACCGTGCCCAGGTTCATGCCGTCCTTGACGGCGAGCGTTCCGCCGGCCTTCAGCAGGGCCTGGGTCGCGTCGCTGAGCCGGTAGAGCCCCTGCAGCCCGGCGACCGCGTTTCCGAGGTTGCCCGCCACGGTCGCCGTGTTCCCGATCGAGGCGAGCACCGTGGCGATCCGCTCGCGGTCGGCGGCCGGCACCAGCCGCAGGTCGATCGGATCGGGCCCGAGTTCCGCCGGGACCTCACCGAAGACGGCGGCAACCCCCGGGAGCATCTCCGCCAGGACGGTCGACACCGTCGTCGGGTCGGCGGTGCCGCTCCGGCCGTCCTCAGGCTCGACGGTCTCCGGTGGGTCCGAAGGGTGCTGCATGCGATGTCCTTCCCCAGGGGCGCGCAACGGCCGGAGGTCCTCGGCGTTGACCGCCGAATTCTACGGCTCGGCACCCGCGGCGTCGGCGCTGCGCCGAAAGCCCGGCCACCAGCGCGAGGCGTGCCTCCTCCGCTACGCTCACCCCGACCTCGACCCGCTGCTCCGCCCCGCACCGACCCGAAGTCCCCGTCCGCCCAACCGTCTTGGAGGTAGCACCGTGGAGAGCCTTCGCCAAGCCGTAGCCGTGATCGTCCACGACCGGGACCAGGGCCTGGTCGCGACCATCCACTACGCCGCGGACAGCTGGGGCACCACTCCGGCCTGGACGATCCCCGGCGGCAAGGTCGAGGTCGGCGAACGCCTCGACGCGGCCGCCGCCCGCGAGCTGCGGGAGGAGACCGGGCTGCTCGTCGAACCGGAGGACCTGCGGCTCGTCCACACGGTCCAGGTCCGCGACGGCTGGGACGGCCAGGGGCCGTTCCTGCTGTCCGTCTTCCTCGCCACCACCTGGCGCGGCGAGCTGACGAACACCGAGCCGGACAAGCACCTCGGCGTGTTCTGGTCCCCCGCCGACCGGCTGCCGCTGCCGATGTTCCCGACCGCCCACGCCGCCCTCACCCTCCACCTCTCGGGCGGCCGGGGCTTCTCCACCTACGGCTGGGACGACGAGCCCTTCGACCCGCGCACGCTGATCGGCGGGTGAGAGCGGTGGGCCGACACGGGCGACCGCCCGCCCCGCGGCTGCCGGACGACACCGACGCCCGGCTGCGCGCCATCGCCGACGGACGACCCGTCGTGGAGGAAGGCGTCGTCACCTTCCCCGGCGGCACCGTCCCGTACGCCTACCGGACGGTGCACAGGCCGGACGGCACGACCGACCGCCACCTCGTCCGCCTGGATCCCCCGCCGCCGCAGCCGTTCCACTGACCGGCTGCCGGCGGTCGGACAACACGGTCGACAGGGCGAGACCGGTTGGCGCAGAGTCTTGTCATGGCTGATCTCTCCTCCTCGTCGTTCCCGGTTTCCTCGTCGTTCCCGGTTTCCTACTGGTCGCGGGCGGCGACCGTCGCCGATGCCCGCGCTGTCCACGAGTTGGTCGCCACCTGCGAGCGCGAACTCCTGGGCCGTCCCGAGACCGAACGCGACCGCATAGCCGCGGACCTCGGACTGCCCGGCCTCGACCCGGCCGTCGACACGCTGCTCGTGTACGACGCGACCGGGCGTCTCGTCGGCCGGGCCTGGGTGCACGGCGGCCGACGCAGTGCGGTCGACGTCCACCCCGGCCACCACGGGCGGGGGCTGGGCGGCGCACTGCTCGACTGGGCCGAGACACGGGCACGGCAGGCGGGCAGTGAACGGCTCAGCCAGACGGTCTGGGACAGCGACCGGGCAGCGGTGGAGCTGTTGCGCTCGCACGGGTACGAGCCGTTCGTCACCCAGTGGCAGCTGGAGATCCGGATGCCGGCCGAACCCGTGGTGCCCGCCCCGCCGCCCGGCATCACCCTGCGCTGCTTCCGGCCCGGTGACGAACGGGCCGCGTACCGGCTCACCGAAGACGCCTTCGACGAGTGGCAGAAGCGGCGGAAACCCTACGAGGAGTGGGCCCGGCACACCGTCGAGCTGGACACCTTCGCACCGGCGCTCTCCCCGCTGGCGTTCGCCAGCGATCAGATGGTCGGCGCCGTGCTGTCGCTGAACGTCCCGGACACCGACGAGGGATACGTCGAGCGGGTCGCGGTCCGCAAGGATCACCGCAACCAGGGGATCGCCCGGATGCTGTTGCAGGCGTCGTTCCGGGCCTTCTACCGCCGGGGCCGCCGGACGTGCACGCTGTGGACGCACTCGGAGACCGGTGCGCTGTCCCTGTACCAGCGGGTGGGCATGACGGTCCGGAGCAGCTCCGCGGTCTACGGCAAGGCACTCGGCGGCGAGTGACCCGAACCGCGTGTGCGGGCCCTGCTGGAGCTGCCAGGCCGCAGCTAGGACAGCGTCTCGGCGACGCCGGGCGTGAGCCAGTGCAGACGCTCGGCCAGGCCGGCCTCCCCGAAGTGGGCGGTCGTCTCCTCACGGCCCTCGGTGAAGTGCTCCCCGGACCGCTTTCCCGCACCCGCGGGGTCAGCCCAACCACGACGGGTACATCGACTTCACCGACCCGTTCTCCCCGCACGCGCGGGGGTCGGCCACCTTCCGCTGTGGCCGGCGAGCCCACCCACGAGCCCCGCGCCGAGTCGGTCGCCCCTCCCGGCCCGGCTCCGTCGCCGGGGCGAATGGTCGCGGGGAGCGTGGCAGCGGTGGCGGCGTACGGCTTCGTCCTCATCCTGCCGATGCCCCACGGTACGGGCGTCTGCGTCATGCGTCCTCCTCGTATCGATGGTGCCGGATCGCTGCCACCGCCTCGCCGCTGAGCGGGACTGCCTTCGAGCCCGCGCGGACGGAAGGCACCGACGGCCCGACGGGGGGTCGGTCGTCACCCGCCCGGTCGTCGCCGGCGGGCTCAGCCCGGCGCGGGGGCTGCCCCGGAACCGGGGTCGGCTTCCCCCTCGGACCCCTCCTGCCCGCCGGGCACCGCGGGCCCTTCGAGCTGGTGGATCAGGGTCTTGAGCGCCGCGATCTCGTCGTTCAGGGCCTTCCTGCCCGCCTTGGTGAGTTCGATCCAGGTGCGGGCGCGTTTGCCCTCGTAGCCCTTGTCGATCGTGACCAGCCCCGCCTTCTCCAGGACCGCGAGGTGCTGGGAGAGGTTGCCGGCGGTGAGACCGAGCGTGCCGCGCAGGAACGTGAACTCCACCCGCCGGGCTTGCTTGGACACCGCGAGGATGCCCAGGCGCACGCGTTGGTGCACGACGTCGTCAAGGCTGCTGGTGGGGTGTTCACTCATGCGGCGGACCGTACCCGGACCCGCTGCAGAAGAGCGAGCCCGAGTCCGCCGAACAGCAGGATGCCCCCGTCGAGCAGCAGGCCGGGGAGGAGGCCCCACGGCGACGGGTCGGGGAGGGTGCCGGAACTGAGCATGGCGGCCAGGTATCCGCAGGTGATGGCGAGGAGCGGCCAGCTCCGCTCGATCCAGGCGAGCAGCAGCAGCGCCAGGCCGATCGTGCCGGCCGGGCTCACCACCGTGTTGAAGAACAGGGCGAAGGGCGACGGCCCGTGGAGGTCTCCGAGGAACCCGGGATGCTGGGCCGTCCACACCACGTAGACGGTGATGAGCACGACCAGGACCAGACCCAGCGCCAGGTACGGCCCCACCCGGGTCCCCAGACCGAGCCGTCTGGCTCGACGCAGGTAGAACCAGCTGATCGCGGCGTAGGCGAGCACCAGCGCCACCGGCCAGTACCACATGGCCGGCGGCAGGCCGCCGGGATGGTGATCGCCCTGGCCGTAGCGGACCACCGGCGCCGCGCCCAGCCGCACGGCGGCGAAGACGAGGAGGGGGAACCAGGCACCGCGCTGCTCACGGCGGACCCGGTCGACAAGGGCCCGCTTCATCGCCAGGAGGTGGCGGGGGTCGCTCGGGGGTGGAACAGGGTGAGTCGTCATGCGGAAAGGTTTGCATGGCAAACCAGTTGTGTCTAGAGATTCATTTGCAGCAAGATCAACGAGGACGGGCGAGCCACCCGGAGCGCCGCATCAACGAGACGCTTCTGGCGTGTCCTCAATGCACGTTCACCAGACCGACTTTCGGGGGCTCCTGGTGAGAGCAACAGAGAGCCATACTGGGAAACGCTCGCCGCAGGCTCGGCCGGACGACCCCGGGCCCGACCGGCGGCTCCGCCGACCGCCCTTCATGGAGGAGCCCCATGCCCGACCCCGTCTCCGCTGGCCCGGCCACGTCCGACCCCGACTGGCCCGCCCTGCTCCGGCAGGGCACCGGCCCCACCCAGGCCGCATTCCGCGCGCTCGTCGAGCAGACCCGGCACTACCACGGCTACAGCCCCGACCTCGTCTGGGGCAGCCTGCAGACCCGCGCCTACGCCGAGGAGGTACTGCGCCTGGTCGTCGACCTGCACGCCGTCCCGCGCGACATCGAGGCCGGCGCCTCCGAACGCGTCGCCCGCGCCCAGTACATCGGCCAGGACGGACGGACCTACCACGTCCTCCTCGGCGAACAGGCCCTGCTCACCGGCATCGGCGGCCCGGCCGTGATGCGCCCCCAGCTCGAACACCTCCTGGAGACGATGTCGTCCCGGCCCGGTCTCCGCCTCGGCATCATCCCCGCCCGCGCCAGGCTCACGGTCTACCCGGGCGACGGCTTCGGGATCTTCGACGGCGCCCGCGTCGAGGTCGAGGGCTACCGGGGAGGCGAGACGATCACCGACGAGCGCGTCCACCTCTTCCACCGCGCCTTCGACCGGCTCCGCGAGTCCGCGGTGTACGGAGAGGACGCTCGCGCCGTCATCACCTCGGCACTCCGGGCCACCTGACCGGAACGAGGGAAACGGCCCCGGTGAGGCCCTCGGCGGAGGGGGCGTGTTCCTCGGCCGTCCGGCCCGTCACCCCGTCAGATCCTCCGCCCGATCGCCAGGTACTCCGCGAGGTGAGGATGCGCAGCGCGTCGTGGGAGAGTTGCTTCCGCAGCCGTGGATGCGATCACCGAGACCGGGCACCGTCAAGTTCGGCTAACCAACCTGTCCATCCGCGTTCCGCTCCCACCACGCAGGCCGAATCGGCGGACCTACAGAGCAACAGTGGCCCTCGCCAGGCCGATCGTGACACGATGTGCGAGCAGGTCTGACACCTCGACAACGTGCACAACGGATCAGGCGAAGCCTTCACTTGCACACCCGGCAGAGTGGTCAAGAAAGTGCAAAGCCCCTACTTCGCCGCAGGTCGCGAAGGGTACTCCCCGCACCCGCGGGGGTCAGCCGTCGCTCACCCAGCCGAGCGCGGGGGCGAGGGCGTACTCCCCGCACCCGCGGGGGTCAGCCGCAGACCGGCTCCGGACCGCGCACGCCTCTGCCGTACTCCCCGCACCCGCGGGGGTCAGCCGCGCGACGCAACAGCTTTGGTGGCTACCGACGTGTACTCCCCCGCACCTGCGGGGGTCAGCCGGTCGGCGGGGCGGTAGACTTCCACATCCCTGAGTACTCCCCGCGCCCTCGGGGGTCAGCCGTGGAGCGGGACGTACGCCGAGCGGTTCATGACGTACTCCTCGCACCCGCGAGGGTGGCCGAGTACGGGCGCCTCCCGAACCCCTGACCCACCGGGTCCGAGCTGAGAACCCCTACGAAAACCCGTGCGCACAGCGAGTTCCCGCACGCCAGCCACCGTCACGGGCGCGTACAGCAGGTCCGCCGTCAGCGCCCGCAGGGCAGGGCGGCGTACTTCCTCCGGCGCCACCGCCTCCGCAACCCGGAGGGCCGCGAGCGTCCTGCGGTGGTGGGCCGCGCCCAGCAGGCCGGGGAGCGCGGCGCCCGGGTCCTCGCACCGGGCCCGTGAACTGCGCGCGCGCCGCGGGCTCGTAGAGGGCTTTGACGATCCGGGCCGGCGCGTCCGGCTGTGCTGCGGCCGTCGCCGTTGCCGAGAGCATCGATGCTCCCGACCGCCGTACCCGCAGGCCCGGCCAAGCTGAGCCTGCGTCATCCGCCGTGCACACCGGGCGGCCCTGATGGCCGTCCCGAGCCGACGCTGACGTGACACGACGCCCCCTCCGACTGCGCGGGGCCGCCACCGTACCGACAGGACCGCGCCCACGGGCAGGGCGCGTGCACGGGGTGTGCGGGGCACGCACACGGCGTGCGGAAACCTGTCCAGGCCTCCCCCGGGCGGCCGTCGACCGGGTTGCCTGGTGAGCGCCCCGGCCGGGCGATTCCCCGTCCCGCCCCTCGCCCAGAGGAGAGTGCGTCATGAGCGCAGCCCTGCTCGAAAGCCCCGAGACCCCGGAGCAGACCCACGCCTCCCCGCAGCCCGGTACCGTGCTGGAAAGCGACCGGACCGTGGCCGCAATGGCGTGCCCGGTCTGCGGATCGGGAGCCGTCTACCAGACCATGGACGGCCGGTGGGGCTGCACCCAGTGCGGTTCGACCTGGGCCTGAACGAGCAAGGGAGGACCGGCAGTATGCCGCTCTGCGCCGAGTGCCAGACCGCGGAGGCAGCCATCGAGGACCTGGACGTGGACCCCCCACGTCCGTGGTGCCTGGGGTGTGCCGCCGCCCTCGTCACGGCAGGCGACCCGGTGCTCAACTACCGGAACCTGACTGACGAGGCCGCCGACTACTCACGCGTCCTGACCGCCCGCAGCACTGCGGCGATGCTGTTCGGGTAGCCACCACCGCAGACGCACGACCCCGCCCCCGGCCGAAGCCGAACGGGGGCGGGGTCGTTCAGCGGGAGACGAGCGGGGCAACACCGGCCTCGACCCAGGTGGTTCCGGCCAGTGCAACGTCAAGCTGGCCGTCCCTCTCCACAAGAACGGACCGGCGGCCCGTCTCCGTGCGCGGCCCACGCGACCGGCCTGGTCGCCGCCCGCACCAGGGACGGCGACCAGGATTGCGGTGGGCGCTACTTGGCGCAGAGGGTCGCGTCGAACAGCGCCTGGACGTGCGGGAAGTCCTGCGGGCTGGGGGTGATGCTCGCGGTGACGGCGATGGTGGCCGCGCAGCCGTCCTCGGTCACGCCTGGGAGGGTGTGGTGGCCGTCGGCCATGCGGAAGCTCCTTGGGTACGGCGCGACGGGAACAAGCGGAAGCGCGGGAACGAGGGGTGACGCCGGTGCCCGCCTCGTGGGCGAACCGCGGTGATCACCTGCCCGACACCAGGCAACGGGCCCAGCTACGCCGGCCGTCCGCCTGCACCTCCCGGCCGTCCCCTCGGTCGGGAGCTCCCCCGGTGGGGGCGCCGGCGCCGCAGGACGACGTCGGCGCCGGCGGGGTCAGTGCAGCCAGGGCTGGTAGTTCGGGTTGTCCACGCAACCGGACTCGACCAGGGAGGCGGTGGCCCGGTCGACCGGGCAGGCCCGGCGAATGAAGTGCCGGTCCACGCCGCCGGGGAACGCGACCTCCACCTGGTCGGCGTACTGGTGCTGGTCACCGATGGTGGCGTTGACGTCGATCCCGCCGGGGGCGTCGATGAAGTAGTCCCAGGGCACCTTCTTCCACTTCTTGTACAGCTCGGAGTCGTAGGAGGTGCTGACGAACGGCGAGGGCTGGTTCTGCAGGACGTAACTGGTGATGTCGTACTGGCCGTTGACGGTGTCCTTCGGGGCGAAGCCCTGCTCGAAGATGACGGACGGGTCGCGGCCGTCCGAGCGGTAGAGCGGGTAGCAGTTCTTGCGCCAGTGCGGGGCGGGGGTGATGCGGGGGACGTCCACCCGGCGGTCCACGGCGGCGTAGAGCGGGTCCGGGCCCTGCGGGATGCTCTCGAAGGTGGTGGGGGCCAGGGTGACGGACGGCCGGTCCGCGCAGGCGTCGGCGCGCAGTTCGGCCTCGTCGGCGAAGTCGATCCGGCGGCCGTCCAGGACGATGGCGACGGCGTCGGTGCCGAGTTCACGGACGATGAGGCCGTCGCACTGGGGGCCTACCCCCGCACCAAGATGGACCCCCAGCGCGTCGTCCGGGTACTGGAGCGCCACGGCACCCGGCGGATGCTGGTCAACTCCGCCGCCGACTGGGGCCGCAGCGACCCGCTCGCGACCCGGCGCACCGCCGAGGCGATGCTCGCGGCGGGCTTCACCCCCGACCAGGTCGACGAGGTGATGTGGCGCAACCCGGTCGCCTTCTACGGCCAGAGCGGACGCCTCGGCCTGCCTCCGGACGACCGCGAGGAACCCCGCGACACGGCGTACCTCGGCAACTCCATCGCCCGCGGCGGCGAGTAGCCCCCGCAGCAAGGAGCCCGCCCCGATACGTCTGTGCCACCCCGACGGCAGCACCGTCCACCTCGCCTACTGCACCAACGTCCACCCCGCCGAAGACCTCGACGGCATCCTGCGCCAGCTCGCCCGCTACGCCGAACCCGTCCGCGAACACCTCGCGGCACCCTCCCTCGGGCTCGGCCTGTGGCTCGCCCACGACGTGGCCCGCACCCTGGCCGCCGACGGGACGGCCCTGACCCGGCTGCGCCGCGAACTGACCACGCGCGGGCTCGAAGTCGTCACCCTCAACGGCTTCCCCTACCGCGGCTTCCACCAGCCCGTCGTCAAACGCGCCGTCTACCGGCCGGACTGGAGCGAACCGGCCCGCCTCGCCTACACCCTCGACCTGGCCAGGGTCCTCGCCGCGCTGCTGCCCGAGGACGCCGCCCGCGGCAGCGTCTCCACCCTCCCCCTGGGCTGGCGCACCGGCTGGACCCCCGAACGCCAGGACCTCGCCCGGCGCGGCCTGGACGCGCTGGTCGAAGGCCTCGCCAAACTCGAAGCCCGCACCGGCCGCACCGTCCGGGCCGGCCTGGAACCCGAGCCCGGGTGCGTGGTCTCCACCGTGCGCGACGCCTGCGCACAGCTCACCGACCTCGACACCCGGCGCGTCGGCGTCTGCCTGGACACCTGCCACCTCGCCGTCGACTTCGAGGACCCGCGATCCGCCGTACGCGCCCTGGCCGCCGCCGGCCTGCCCGTCGTCAAGGCCCAGCTCTCCAGCGCCCTCCAAGCCGACGAGCCGTCCGACCCCGCCGTCCGCCGGGCCCTCGCCCGCTTCGCCGAGCCCCGCTTCCTGCACCAGACCCGCGCCCGGCCGGACGGCCCCCGCCCGGCGCGGTGGGACGACCTCGACCAGGCGCTCCGCACACCGGCCGACCAGGCCGGCCAGGGGCCGTGGCGGGTGCACTTCCACGTCCCCGTGCACGCCGATCCCCAACCGCCCCTCACCGCGACCGGACCGGTGCTGACCGACGCCGTCCACGCCCTCCTCCGCGGCCCGAGCCCCCTCACCGACCACCTGGAAGTCGAGACCTACACCTGGTCGGTGCTGCCGGAACAGGACCGGCCCGCCGACGACCGGGCCCTGATCACCGGCATCGCCGCCGAACTCGCCTGGACCCGCGACCGGTTGCTCGCCGCCGGACTACGGGAGCAGCCCCGGTGACCACCCGCCTGCTGGTACTCGACATCGCCGCGCTCACCCCCCGCCTGCTGCGCCACATGCCGCGCCTGCGCGCCGTCGCCGGACCGGACGGCCCCACCCGCGGGCACACCGCCCACCTCGACCCGGTCTTCCCCGCGGTCACCTGCTCCGTCCAGGCCAGCCTGCTGACCGGCCTGCCCCCGAGCCGGCACGGAATCGTCGGGAACGGCTGGTACTTCCGCGACCTCGGCGAAGTGCTGCTGTGGCGCCAGCACAACGCGCTGGTGCAGGGCGAGAAGGTGTGGGACACCGCCCGGCGGACCCGTCCCGGGTACCGGGTGGCCAACATCTGCTGGTGGTACGCCATGGGGGCGGGCACCGACATCACCGTCACCCCGCGCCCCGTCTACCACGCCGACGGCCGCAAGTCCCCCGACTGCTACACCACCCCACCGGGCCTGCGCGACGAACTCACCCACGCCCTCGGCCCGTTCCCGCTCTTCGACTACTGGGGCCCGCGCGCCTCCATCGCCTCCAGCCGGTGGATCGTCCGGGCCACCGAACACGTCATCCGCACCGCGGACCCGGACCTCACCCTCGCCTACCTGCCCCACCTCGACTACGACCTCCAGCGCTTCGGCCCGTACGCACCCCAGGCCGCCGCGGCCGCCAGAGCCCTCGACACCGTCCTCGCCCCGCTGCTCGACCTGGCGCGCGAGCGCGGAACCACCGTGGTGGCCCTGTCCGAATACGGCATCACCGCCGTCGACCACCCGGTGCACGTCAACCGCGCGCTGCGCGCGGCCGGCCTCCTCGCGGTGCACGCGCAGGCCGGGATGGAGTACCTCGACCCGACCACGTCGCGGGCGTTCGCCGTCGCCGACCACCAGGTCGCCCACATCTACGTGCGCGACCCCGCCGACCTGCCCCTGGTGGAAGGCCTCGTCCGGGCGCTGCCCGGCGTGGAACGCGTCCTGGACACCGCCGGCAAGGCGGCGCACGGACTCGACCACGCCCGGGCGGGCGAACTCGTCGCCGTCGCCGCACCCGACGCCTGGTTCACCTACTACTACTGGCTCGACGACGCCCGCGCCCCGGACTTCGCCCGCTGCGTCGACATCCATCGCAAGCCCGGCTACGACCCCGCCGAGCTCTTCCTCGACCCCGCCGACCGCCTGGTCGGACTCCGCGTCGCCACCGCCCTCGCCCGCCGACGACTCGGCCTGCGCTCCACCCTCTCCGTCATCCCCCTCGACGCCGGCCACGTCCGCGGCAGCCACGGCCGCCTCCCCGACCACCCCGACGACGGCCCCGTCCTCCTCCTCTCCGACACCACCCGCCTCCCCCGCCTCCGGCCCCGCTACGCGGCCACCGACCTGCCGGAGCTCCTCCTCCGCCTCGCGGGCTGACCGGGTCCGGCGTACGGCCCGTCCGCACGGGCCCGGACAAACTCCCTGCGCTCCGCAGATGGGCCGTCACCTCGGCCAGGAGGACGGGCTCCCGCTGTAACCGTCACCCTCCGGTTGCGAGTGTCGTCCGGATCCGTATCATCTGCGCATGCCATCTGCCGCGACACCGTCCGGGCCCATCTACAACATGAGCCGCGCCGTTCCCGAACTCGGCCGTTTCCAGGACGCCGCGAAGGCCGGGAACTGGACGGCGATCCGCGCAGGATTCGCCTCCCTCGACAACCAGCAGGACATCGCCGCGGCCGCGCGGACCGTCGCCGAGGTTCCAGCGGTGGCCCCCATGTTGAAGGCGGCGGTCAAGGCCGCGGGCGACACCCCTGACGCAGTGCTGCCCCACACCCTGCTGGCCTACAACCACATCCGGCTCGGCTGGACCATCCGCACCAGCTACCGCGCCAGACACGTCTCCGCGTCAGCCACTCCGCGGGGCGGACGGCCGCGTTCCGGCCGATCGGGCGGTGCGGGGTTGACGGGGAAATTGGTCTATGCCACTTTCTGATCGCGCGGCCCGCCACCACCTCCCCCCACCGCTCGACCCGAGGTGAAACCGGGCTCCCCTCCGCCGGTGCCGCGCGCCGTCCCCCACGTCAGGAGAGGAACCCCACCCCATGAGCACCCGAACCACCCGCCGACGCCCCCGCGTTCGCGCGGTGCTCGCCGCCGCCGTCGCCGCCGGGCTCGGCGCGAGCCTCCTCGGCGCACTGCCGGCGGCCGCCGCCGGCGAGACGCTCGCCGTGCAGTACCGCAACGGCGGCAGCGGCACCGCCCAGGCCGCGCCGTGGCTCAAGGTCGTCAACACCGGCTCCGCGCCGGTCGCCCTCAACCAGGTCAAGCTGCGCTACTACTTCAAGGCCGACTCCCCCTCGGCCGCCTACCGCTTCGCCTGCGACTGGGCCGTCCGGGGCTGCGCCAACGTCACGGGCACCTTCGGCACCATCGGTGAGCCCGGCGCGGCCGCCGACCGCTACCTGGAGATCGGCTTCACCGCGGGCGCCGGCACGCTGGCCCCCGGGGCGGACAGCGGGGACCTGCAACTGCGCTTCCACCGCTCCGACTGGCAGTCGGTGGAGCAGGGCGACGACTACTCCTTCGGCAACACGCAGACCGGGTACGCGAACTGGGCCAAGGTGACCGCCAGCGTCGGCGGCGCCCAGGTCTGGGGCACCGCCCCGACCGCGCCGACCGTCCCGACCGGTGCGGTGCTCTTCGACGACCTCGACTACGCCGGCCACGACGACCCGGCGCTCGCCGCCCACGGCTGGAACGCGCGCTCGGGCGGCGGCGGTCCCGGCGTGGGCGGGGCGGCCTGGGCGCCCGAGAACGTCACCTTCGCCAAGGCGGCCGGGAACTCGGTGATGACCCTGCGGACCACGACCGCCGGCAGCGCGGAGTCCACCCGGCAGAGCGAGTTCCACAGCCAGGCCACGAAGTTCCGCAACGGCACGTACGCCGCCCGGGTCCGCTTCTCCGACGCCCCGGTCTCCGGCCCCGACGGTGACCACCTGGTGCAGAGCTTCTTCGCGATCAACGACCTCAAGGCCCCGATGGCCGACGACTACTCCGAGTACGACTTCGAGTACCTGCCCAACGGCGGTTGGGGCGAGACCTCGAACATCTTCTTCGCCACCTCGTGGGAGACGTACGGCCCCGAGCGCTCCGACAACGTGTACACCACGGCCCGCACCTCGTTCGACGGCTGGCACGACCTCGTCCTGACCATCGACGACAGCGGCATCGTCTACTACGTCGACGGGGTCGAGTTCGCCCGCCACGACGCCCGCTACCTCCCCGAGCGGCCGATGGTCATCGCCTTCAACCAGTGGCTCACCGACCTCACCGGCCGGGCCGGCACCGAGGAGCGCGCCTACGAGGAGCAGGTGGACTACGTCCTGCACGTCAAGGACCAGGTGCTGACCCCCGCCCAGGTCGGCGCCGCCGTGGCCGGCTACCGAGCCGCGGGGACGTCCTTCACCGACTCGGTCCCCGCGTCCTGATCCGACCGCCGACGGACCGACCGACCGACGGGCCGACCGACGGACCGTCGGGGGCGATCCGACCGGGCTTGGCGCCTCCGCTCCGTTCCACGGAGCCGACGGCGGCCGTCCGGGCGGATCGCCCCCGAGTCCTCGCCACTCAGCGGGTCTCGATCACGACCTTCTCGATGACGACGTCCTGCACGGGGCGGTCGTTGCGGCCGGTCTCCGACGTCGCGATGGCGTCGACGACCTTCTGACCGGCCGCGTCGGCGACCTCACCGAAGATGGTGTGCTTGCCGGTGAGCCAGGTGGTCGGCCCGACGGTGATGAAGAACTGCGAACCGTTCGTCCCGGGCCCGGCGTTGGCCATGGCCAGCAGATAGGGCTTGGTGAACGCCAGGTCCGGGTGGAACTCGTCCGCGAACTTGTACCCCGGCCCACCGGTCCCGTTGCCCAGCGGGTCACCGCCCTGGATCATGAAGCCCTCGATGACCCGGTGGAACACCGTGCCGTCGTACAGCGGCCCGTTGCTCGGCCGGCCCGTGTTCGGGTCGCCCCACTGCCGCTCGCCCGTGGCGAGCTCCACGAAGTTCTTGACCGTCTTGGGGGCGTGGTCCGGCAGCAGCCGGATCACGATGTCGCCCTTGTTGGTCTTCAGCGTCGCGTACAGCTCTTCCGCCATGTCGGTCCTTCCGTCGTCACCCATGTGGCGCGGCCAGTCTCCTGGCTGCCCGGACCGGCCCCGGGCCGACGACACGACATCTCACCCACACGAGTGGCCCCGGGAAGCTCCCGCCTACGGAGGCCCACGCCTCCCACCGGTCCGGCGGAAGCAGGCCGCACGGTCGCCTGTGCGAGGACCCGGACATCCTGCGGCACCAGGAACACGAGCGATCAGCCCACATCGGCGCCTGCCGGCCACAATCCCCCGTCCGTCACAGCGGCAGGGACATCACCAGGTCGGTGGTGGCGAATCCGAGCGAGGTGTACAGCGCGATCGCGGTCTCGTTGTGCGCGAAGACGTGCAGTCCGATCCGTACCGCGCCGAGTTCACGCGCGAGGTCGGCGCCCGCGAGCATGACCGCCCGGCCGTAGCCGCGACCGCGCAGCCCGGCGTCGATCTCGATGTCGTGGACGAAGGCCGCGGTCTGCGTGCCGTGCGGGCGCAGGTGCAGCCAGAAGATGCCCACCCGCTCGCCGCTCACGGCGTCCCGGGCCAGGCAGAGACGGGTGTCGTCGGTGGCGAGCCCGTCGGGCAGCAACTGGGCCAGCTTCTCCGCGGACCTCGCCGCGGCCTCCTCGGCCGTCCAGTTGCCCGAAGTCACGTTGCTGGCGGCGTACTTGGCCACGATGTGGGCGAAGTAGGCCTGGAATTCGGCCTCGGTCATCGGGTCGAGTCGCACCTGCGGAGACGTCACCGTCCGGAGGCTACCCGAGGCCCGGCCGCCGCTCCAGACCGGGTGCGCCGCTCAGCCCGCCCCAGGTCTCAGGCGGGTCGTTCATCGCGCCCGCCTCTTCGCGTACTCCTGTAGGGAGGACACCCCCGGGGCGCCGCGGCTCTCGGCCTCGATGCCCTGGACGGCGGCGGCCAGGCCCAGGACCGTGGTGACGCACGGGATGCCCCGGATCGCAGCGGCGGTGCGCAGGGCCCGGCCGTCGTCCGGGGCTCCGGGCCGGGCGGGTGCGGTGCACGGGGTGGTGACGACGAGGTCCGGCTCGCCTGCCAGGATGCGGTCGACGGCGGTGGGCTCGCCGTCCGGGCCCGGTCCGGCACCGGGTCTGCGGACGGTCCTGGCGGGAACGCCGTTGCGCCGCAGGACGTCCGCGGTTCCCTCGGTGGCCAGGATCTCGAAGCCGGTGTCGGCGAGCACCTTCAGCGGCAGCACCATGACCCGCTTGTCGCGGTCGGCGATCGACACCAGGGCCCGCCCCTTGGCGGGGAGCCGGGGGTGGGCGGCGGCCCGCGCCTTCGCGTAGGCCGCGCCGAAACCGGCGGCGATGCCCATCACCTCACCGGTGACGGCCGTCTCCGAGGCGGGTGAGGTGGCCGGGCAACCGCCTTCGCCCGTACGGAACCCGGGCCGGGGCAGCGCCGTCGCCCTGACCGCGATCGCCGTGCCCGGCGGCGGTGTTCCACCGTCGCCGGCGGCCGGCAGTGTCCCGTCGGCGCGGAGTTCGGCGATGCCGGCTCCCAGCATGATCCGGGCCGCGGCCCCGGCCAGCGGCACTCCGATGGCCTTCGAGACGAACGGCACGGTGCGGCCCGCCCCCGGGCGCGCCCCGCGCACGTGCAGAAGACCGGCGGCCAGGGCGAACCGGACGGCGATCAGCCCGTGGGCGCCGATCCGGGCGGCCAGTGCCTCGGTGGACTCGCGGATCCGGGCGAGGTCGGCGCGGCCGAGTGTGACGGGCGGCAGGGTGCAGGCCGGGTCGCCGGAGTGGCCGTGCTCGCCCTCCACGTGCTCCGTGATGCCGCCCACGTACAGTTCCTTGCCGTCGTAGAGGGCGTCGACGTCGATCACCGTGGCGTCGTCCGGAAGCCGGCGCGGCGGGTCCGGGAGTGGCGGGGAGGCCGCTGGGGTTCCCATGATCGGCACGCCGGCCTCGGCGAGCCGGTCGGCGAGGCCGAGCGGGGTCTCGCCGCCCAGGTGCAGCAGCACTCCGGCGACCTCGCCGGTCGCCTGCTCGGCGGCCACCACTTCGAGCACGTCCTCGAAGGTGAGCGGCTCGCAGTACAGGCGGGGGCCTCCGTCGGCTCCGGAGGCCGGGGCGCAGTGGACGAGGACCGGGTCGTAACCGGCGGCGGCAAGCGCGGATCCCGCGTGGGCGCACAGGTAGTCGGAGTCGATGCCGTGGCCGGTCCGGGTCGGCCCTCCACCCAGGATGATGATCTTTGGTGGGGTGTCGGTGGACGGCTGCGAGAGTGCCCCGGGCTCAGCGGCGTAGCTGGAGTAGCGGCATCCGGCCGAGGTGGCGGGGTACCCGGGGCGGATGCCGAGGACCCGGCGCAGCTCCCGCACCGCCTCCTCCGACATCCCGCGCAGCCGGGCGATCCGGGCGTCCGACAGGCCGTGCCGCTTCGCCAGCCGCAGGGTCTGCGGCAGGGCGGCTCCGCGCTCCTCGGCGACCAGCCGCGCCACCTGCTCGACGCGCGCGATCTGCTCCAGGAACCACGGGTCGATGCCGGTGGCGGCGGTCAGCTCGTCGACGGTGGCACCGGCCCGGATGGCCTGGTGCACCTGGTTGATGCGACCGTCGGCGGCGAGCGGGCGCAGCGCCTTGTGGAGGGCCTCGGGGAAGGACCGGCCGATCGCCACCGACTCTCCCCCGGACGCGAACCGGGACACCCTGACGACCACGTGGTCCGGGCTCGGCTCACCGATGGGCGGGGGCTGCGCGATGGTCTGGCCGCGGAGCCCGTTCAGGCGATGTCCGGGCAAGTGGAGTTCGCGCAAGGTGTGCCCGAGCGCCAGCCTGGTCGCGATCCGGGCGAGCGGGAGGCCGGTGGCCGTGGCGGCCAGCGCGCTGGAGCGGGTCGTCCCGGGCTTCGTCGCGACCGCGGTCATCCGGCCGGTGCGCGGGTCGACCGCGAACCGGACGGTGACGCCGCCGGTGACGCCGAGCCCGGCCGTCACGGCCGCGGCGGCGTCGCGCATCCGCCGGTGGTCCCGTTCGGAGAGCGTCATGGCCGGGGTGACCGCGATGGAGTCGCCCGCGTGGCTGCCCATCGGCTCCAGGTACTCGGTCGACCCGACGACGGCCACGTCGCCGTCGCGGTCGCGCAGGAGCTCCAGCTCGAACGTCTTCCAGCCGAGCAGGGATTCCTCCAGCAGCACCTCCCCTGCGGGGCCCGCGGTCAGCGCGGTGTCGGCCAGGGCGGACAGTTCCCGCCGGTCGTGCGCGACGCGCGGGCCGGTGCCCCCCGCGTGGTGGACGGGCCATACAGCCACCGGGTAGCCGAGGTCGTCCGCCGCCGTCTGACACTGCGCCGGCGAACGGCAGATCACGCCACGCGCCACCTCGGCGCCGGCCCGCCGGGCGATCCGCCGGAACGCGCCCCGGTCCCGGCCGGCCCGGATGGTGTCGATGTCGGCACCGATCAGCTCGACGCCGTAGCGTGCGAGCACTCCGGACTCGTTCAGGGCGAGCGCGATGGCCAGTGCGGTCCGCCCGCCGACGGTGGGCAGCAGGGCATCCGGCCGCTCCTTGGCGATGACCTTCTCCGCGGTCTCGGCCGTCACCGGTTCCAGGTAGGTGGCGTCGGCCTGTTCGGGGTCGGTGGTGATCGTCGCCGGGTTGCTGTCGACGACCGTGACGCGGAGCCCCTCCTCCCTGAGCACCCGGCACGCCTGGGTTCCCGCCGAGTCGAGTTCGGCGGCCTGGCCGGTGGTGACCGGACCGGGTCCGATCACCAGCACCGACCCCGGTGCACTGCGCCGTGGCACGGGTCCCACCTCCCTTTCTGGTTCCGGGCGGACGGCCTTCCCCGGGGCACCATGCGCACGGGGTCGGGTACGGACGGGGATCGGGTACGGACGGGGATCGGGTACGGACGATGGCAGGTGCGGAAGGGCCCGGGTACGCAAGGGCCCAGGTCGGCTGGGGCCCGGGGACGGGCGGGGTCAGGTGCGGACGGGGGCGTCACCGGTGACCGGCCGGTCGTCCGGGACCGTCCAGCGCCGGCCGTTCTCCCAGTAGGACTGGACCTCGTCCAGGGAGCGCCCCTTCGTCTCCGGCGCCAGCGCGTACACGAAGAGCCAGGACAGGACGGTGACGCCGAGCAGGACCACGAACGTCAGCATCCCGCCGACGGCGTCGAGCAGGCCGAGGAAGAACTGGGCGACGAGCAGGTTCGCGGTGAGGTTCGTGAGCAGCATCGCCGACGCTCCGGCGCCCCGCAGGTGGTCCGGGAAGCCCTCGGCGGCGAAGATCCACACCACCGATCCGAAGCCGAAGTTGAACCCGACGATGAAGACGACCAGGCCGAGGAGACCGACGGCCGCGGCGGCGTCGGCGGCGAACATGACCACCATCAGCGCCTGTCCCAGGGCCATCAGGGCGGTGCCCGCGAGCAGGGCGGGGCGCCGTCCGAAGCGGTTGAACCGGTCGATCGTCAGGGCGCAGACCAACGCCGCCGCGGCGCCCGCGAGTTGGACCAGGCCCGGCAGCACGAGCAGTCCGAAGGAGTCCGTGTAGCCCATGTGCTGGAAGATCCGCGGGCCGAAGAACACCACCGCGTTGATGCCGGTGGCCTGGACGAAGAAGCCCAGGACGACGACGAAGACCGTCAGCGTCCGGTAGCGGGGGCCGAGCATGGTGCGCAGGGTGCCCGGCCCGCGCGGGGCGCCGGCGGCCGGGCCCGCCCGCCGTTCCCGCCGGAGCTGGTGCCAGCGCTCGGTCTCCGGGAGCCGGGTCAGCAGCACGGTGCTGGCGAGGGCGAGGACGCCGGGAATCGCGAGCATCAGACGCCACTGCCCGCTGCCCATCAGGAGGTAGCCGCAGAGGTAGCCCAGCGCGCACCCGAAGGACGTCGCCACCTGGTACAGGACGGCGATGCGTCCGCGGGCGCGGGTGGAGGCGGATTCGGCGATGAAGATGGGCATCGCCACGATCGCGACGCCCATCATGGTGCCCTGGACGAGCCGGCTGGCGTCCATCCACACCACGTTCTGCGCGGTGACGGCCAGCGCGGTGGCCGCCACGTAGAGCAGCGCCAGCCAGATCAGGGTGGCGCGACGGCCGAGGGTGACGACCAGTCTGCTGCCCAGCAGCACGCCGGCGATCCAGCCGGCCGAGGTCGCGGCGTACAGCGAGCCCTGCTGGGCGGTGGTGAGCCCGAAGTGGTCCGTGACCAGCAGCAGCGCGCCGGCCATGGCACTGGCGTCGTAGCCGCCGGTCACTCCCTTGAGGACGGCCAGGAGGCCGACTCCGGCGTCCTGTCCTGGCCGGGCGGCGGGGATGGGGTTCACGGGGTCAGTCCCTTCCGTCCGCGGGGCCGCGTGCCGCCTCATCGCCCTCGGCCGGCGCGTAGCCCCCGGCCGTCACCGCATCGCCCTCGGCCGTGACCGCGCCGTCGACGGCCGCCGCCCGCACCGCGGCCAGCAGGGAGGGGTGCATGTCGGCCGAAGCGAGGCAGACCTCGAAGACCTGGTCCGCCTTGTCGAGGGGGCGGGTGAGGTCCAGGGGCCGGCCTTGCAGATCGGTGCAGGTCCCGCCGCACTCCCGGAGGACGCAGACGGCGGCCGCCACGTCCCAGATCCGGCAGCCGCGGTGGACGAACGCCGCGTAGGCGCCGTCGGCCACCATGCAGATGTCGAAGACGCTGTTGCTCATCCGGACACCGAGGCAGGTCGACCCGATGGCGGCCACGAGCCGGCCTTCGGCGGCCATCAGCTCGGCCGGGCCCTTGTCCATCCCGTAGGCCACCAGCGCGCGACCGGGCCCGGTGGCCGGGAGCGGTCCGAGCGGGCGCCCGTTCCGGGTGGCGCCGCGGCCGGTCCGGGCGACGTACACGGTGCCGAACGCGGGCAGCGCCAGTCCGCCCGCGAGCACCCCCCGGGGGCCGACCGCCGCCACCATCACCCCGAACAGGGGGCTGCCGGCGGCGTAGTTGCTGGTGCCGTCCAGCGGGTCGACGACCCAGGTGACCTCCTGGTCGCCCGGGGTCGCGCCGCTCTCCTCCTCCAGGATCGCGTGCCCCGGGTACCGGTCGGCGATCCGCCCGGTCAGCAGTGCGCCGAGGGCCAGGTCGGCGTCGGTGACGATCTGGTTCTCGTCCTCCGGCTTGACCGTGCCCCGGGCCGTGCCCCGGACCTGGCCCCCGTCCGTACCCGGGCCGCCGCCGCGCATCCGGACGGCCAGCTCGGACGCCTCGCTCAGGACGGAACCGATGAACTCCGCGTAGTCCGCGGCCGGCGGGCTCACTGCTCGGCCCGCGTGTACCGGGCGAGGATGGGGCGTTCCGGGCTGATCACGGTGTCCGGGATCTCGTCCGGGGCGAAGAAGCGCCAGGCGCTGTTCTCGGTGGTGTCCAGGGCGACCACGGCGTCCTGCGGCAGCCTGGCCGTGTAGGCGGCGGTGACGTTGTAGATCTCGTCGCCGTGCGGATAGCGGTAGTAGTACTCCACTCCGGAGAAGACCCCGAGCAGGTGCAGCTCGCCGACCTCCAGACCGGTCTCCTCCTTCAGCTCGCGCCGCCCGGTCTCCTCGAAGGATTCCCCGGGCTCCATGAGTCCGCCGGGCAGTCCCCAGCCGCCGGTGTCGGCCCTCTCCAGGAGCAGGATCCGGCCGGCCGGGTCGGTCACCACGACCGAGGTCCCGGGGAGGATCAGCGGCCGGGTTCCCACCAGCCTGCGCAGGTCTGACACGTAGTCGTTCACGATGCTGTACCACCACTTCTGTGCTGTGCCGGATCGTTGGCCAGTCGTTGCCCGTCCGCTCCGCCGACGTGACGACGGCTCAGCCGGACGTGTGGAGCTCGGTGACAAGATCGCAGATCTCATCGACGAGATCCGCGGGCATATGTGAGAAGAGCGGCAGGGTGATCACGCTCGACGCCAGTTCCTCGGTCACGGAGAGCTCCGTGCCGACGGGAACGCCCCGGTACGCGGTCTGCTGGTGCAGCGCGGGGCTGAAGTACCGGCGGTTACTGACGTTCTCCCGGTGCAGGCGCTCGGACAGCGCGTCGCGGCTCATCCCGAACCGCGCACCGTCGACGCGGATCCCGAGGTCCTTGTACGAGCTCGCCGCGCCGGCCGGGAGCTGCTGGAACTCCAGGCCGGGCAGGCCGCCCAGGCGCGAGCGGTAGCGCTCCACCAGGGCCCTCCTGACGTCGAGCCAGCGCGGCAGGGCCCTGAGCGCGTGCGTCCCCATGAGTCCGGACACCTCCGTCATCCGGCCGTTGAGCCCGATGACGCGGCTGTCGTAGTCTCCGGGGTTCCCGTACTCCCTGGCCGTCCGGAGTCTGGCGGCCAGTGCCGTGTCGTTCGTGGCGATCAGCCCGCCCTCCCCGGTGCTGAGGGTCTTCGTCGGGCTGAGGCTGAACACCTCGGCCACGCCCTTGCCGCCGACCATGCTCCCGTCGGGGTAGCGGCTGCCGAAGCCGTGCGCGGCGTCGAAGATGAGCGGGATGCCCCGGGAGTCGCACAGTTCCTGCAACCGGTCCGCGTCGCACGGGGCTCCGAAGGTGTGCATCCCCATCACACCCGCCACGTCCGGGAGCACCGGGGCCAGGGCCTCCGGGTCGAGGGTCCAGGTGCGGGGGTGGGACTCGGCGAACCGTACGCCGTGACCCGCCCAGTCGACGGCGTGGCCGGACGCCATGAACGTGAAGCTCGGGACCGCGATGTCGCCGGTCAGGTCCAGGCAGCGCAGCACGAGCATCAGGCCGGTCGTGCAGTTGCTCACCGCCACGGCACTGGCGACGCCGAGATAGGCGGCCGCGGCCTCCTCGAACTCGCGGACGTGCCGGCCGTTGGTGAGCATGCCGGACCGGAGGATCTCCTGGAAGGCGGGGCCCATCCCGGCGTCGAGGTCGATGGTCGGGCGCGCCAGCGGGACGAGTTCGGGGAAACGTGGTGGGCGGACAGTGCTCTGCGGGATCTGCGTCATGGAAGGGCTCCTCAGGGCTTGGTCGTCGACGGCGTCCGGTCGCGGCGTCCGGTCACGGCGTCCGCGTCCGGACGGACCCCTCGCGCCGGGCGACCGCGATCTGGTGGTTGCTGTACCGGGCGGCGCCGAAGTCGGCGAACTCGCCGTCGCGCATGGCGTCCCGGATGTGGCGCACCGTGTCGACCACCCGCAGGCTCGGGCTGAATCCCAGCTCCCGGGCGATCGGATCGAAGTTCACCCGGTAGTTGCGCGGGTCCGTCTGCTCCTTGCGGATCTCCACGCCGGTGCCGGGCACCTCCTCGGCGATCAGGTCGCCGACGGCGTCCATCCGGTAGTTCTCCTCGCGGGAACCGCAGTTGTGGACGGTGGTGCCGATCCGCCGGACATCGCCGAGGGTGAGCTGTACGGCCGCGGCCGCGTCCTCGACGTGCAGGAACGGGCGCCACTGGGTACCGCCGTGCACGGTGACGGCACCGCGTGCGACGGCGTTCGCCGTCATGACGTTGACGGCGAGGTCGAACCGCATGCGGGGCGAGAGGCCGTGGATGGTGGCGAAGCGCAGCAGGCGGGAGGAGAGCATGTCGTGCGGCAGCGAGAGCAGGTAGTGCTCGGCCATCACCTTGGACTCGGCGTAGACCGACTGGGGTGCCAGCGGCGACCAGGCGTCGACCTCCCGGTCGCCGGTGACCCCGTAGTTGCTACAGGTCGACGCGAAGACCAGGGACCGCACGCCGGCCCGCCGGCAGGCCTCGGCCACCTGGATGGTGCCCCGGTAGTTGACCTCCCAGGCCGTGTCCGGGTCGACGCCGCAGGCGGGGTCTCCCACGATGGCCGCCAGGTGCACGACCGCGTTCACGCCCTCCAGGGCCTTCTCCCAGGAACCGGTGTCGCGGACGTCGCCGTCGACGTAGCCGATGCCGGGCAGGTCGAGTTCCGGGCCGCCGACCATGCCGTTGTCGACCACGACCACTTCCGCTCCGGAGCGGGCGAGTCTGCGGGCCAGCACCGACCCGATGTACCCGCGCCCTCCCGTGATCAGGTACCTCTGCATTGCTCGTTCTCTCCTCGCTCTGCCCGTCCGCGCTCCCGGGGGGAGGCCGCGGCAGCCGGGCGCGCACGGTCGAAGGTGGATGTCGGGGGCTGGTCCGCCGGCCGAAGGCGGTCGGGCGCGTTCACGCCCCCGCCAGCCGGGCGTCGGCCACCACGATCTGGCCCAGGGAGATGCCGCCGTCGTTGGTCGGCACCTGCTGCTGGCAGTACGCGTCGAACCCCGCCTCGCGCAGCTCCACCAGGCAGTTGACCAGCAGGAACTCGTTGAGGAAGACGCCGCCGGACAGGACGAGCTGCCGGGTGCCGACCTCGCCCAGCGCCCGGCAGCGCTCGACGACCATGTCGACCACGGCCGAGTGGAAGCGACGGCTGATGACGGCGGTGTCCAGGCCGGCCGCCAGATCGGCGGCGAGCGCCCGGACCGTCGGGCGGGGATCGATCTCCGTCACGCCGTCCCGGGACGTCGCGCCGAAGCGGTAGCGCTCCTCGGGCCGCGCCATGGTGAAGTCCCGCCCGAGCAGCCCCTCCAGCTCGATGGGGCCCTGCGCCTCGTACTCGGCGTGCGTGGTGAGGGCGAGCAGGGCGGCCACGGCGTCGAACAGCCGGCCCATGCTGGAGGCGGGCGGGGAGTTGACGCCGCGCCTGGCCATGGTGGTGAAGACGTGGCGCTGCCGGTCGTCGAGGGTCTCCAGCACCGGGAACGCCGCGACCGCCGCGGCCGGGTCGCCGAACGCGTCCAGGGCGAGGGCGAAGCCCGTCCTGATCGGTTCGGTGACCGCCCGGTCGCCGCCCAGGAGCGGCAGGGTCCGCAGGTGCGCGACCCGTTCGGCCTCGCGGAGGTCACCGACCAGGATCTCGCCGCCCCAGATGGTGCCGTCCAGGCCGTAGCCGGTGCCGTCGAAGATCACGCCGATCGTCCGGCCCGCGAGGCGGTTCTCCGCCATGCAGGACGCCATGTGCGCGTGGTGGTGCTGCACCTGGACGACCTGCTCGAAGGTGTCCCCCTGCCGCTCGGACGCGAAGCGGGTCGCGCGGAACTGGGGGTGCAGGTCGACGGCGGCGTGCCGCGGGTGGAGGTCGTGCAGGGTCGCGAGGTGCCGGACGGCCGCCTGGTGCGCGCCGAAGGTCTCGTCGTTCTTGATGTCGCCGATGTGCTGGCTGACGTAGACGCGGGAGCCGCTGCCCAACGCGACGGTGGTCTTCAGTTCGGCTCCGTAGGCGACCAGCGGAGCCAGCTCGGTGCCCACCTCCACCGGGTACGGCGCGTAGCCGCGGGCCCGGCGGATGAAACTGACCAGTGGGGCGCCGAGCCGGGCGTGCTCGGAGTAGCGGACGATCGAGTCGTCGACCCGGACCTCGATGTCGCGGTCGTTGTAGAGGATCAGGTCGGCGACGTCCAGGAGTTGCTCCAGCGCGTCCTCGTTGCGGTACACGATGGGGTAGCCCGAGATGTTCCCGCTGGTCATGACCAGCGCGTCCAGGCCGGCCCGATCGACCAGCAGGTGGTGCAGCGGCGCGGAGGGAAGCATCACCCCGAGGTTGGGGTTGCGTGGGGCGACCTGGTCCGGCAGGCCCCGCCCCCGCTTGCGGAGCAGGACGATCGGGCGGGCGGGCGAGAGCAGCAGCTCGGCCTCGGGCGGGCGGACCTCGGCGAAGGACGAGACGGTGTCCAGGTCACGGGCCATCACCGCGAACGGCTTGGAGTCGCGCCGCTTGCGGGTCCGCAGCCGGGCGACCGCCTCGGCGTCGCGGGCGTCCACCGCGAGGTGGAACCCGCCGATGCTCTTGACCGCGACGATCCGGCCCTCGGCGAGCGCGGCCAGCGCGCCGGTGAGCGCCGCCGCGCCCTCGGCCGACGTCACCCCGGGGCCCGCGAGCAGCAGCCGGGGGCCGCAGTCGGGGCAGGCGTTGGGCTGGGCGTGGTAGCGCCGGTCCAGGGGGTCCCGGTACTCGGCGGCGCAGGGCGGGCACATGGTGAAGCCGGCCATGCTGGTGGCCGCCCGGTCGTAGGGCAGGTCCCGGATGATCGAGTACCGCGGGCCGCAGTTGGTGCAGTTGACGAAGGGGTAGCCGTGGCGCCGGTCCGCGGGGTCGCGGAGTTCGGCGAGGCAGTCGGCGCAGACGTAGGAGTCGGCGGGGACGATGGTGCTGCGGACGCCGCCGTGCCGGGACTCCCGGATGACGAAGGCCTCCGCCCCCGCCGCGTCGGGGCCCAGCTGTTCGACCCGGACGTCCGTCACCCGCGCCTGCGGCGGCGCCTCGGCGCTCAGGCCCTCGGTGAACCGGTGCACCTGTCCGGCCCGGCCGGCGACCTCGATCAGGACGCCCTCCGGGTCGTTGAGCACCCAGCCCGTCAGGTCGTGCCTCAGTGCGAGCTTGTAGACGAAGGGCCGGTAGCCCACGCCCTGGACCACGCCGCGGACGCGGATGCGCCGCCGCTCGTTCGCCTCGCTGTTCGTCGTCATCTCCTCGTGCCCCCGTTCAGCACAGCCGCGGCAGCTCGGAGCCCTCGAGCTCCTCGACCACGGAGTCCCGGCCGTCCGGACCGCGCATCAGGACGACCGGCTCGGCGTCCTGGGTGACCTCGCCGATCGTGACCGCTTCCGCGCCGTACCTGTGCGAACGCAGCGCCGCCAGCACCTCCTCCTCGGCCGCGGGGTCGACGAACAGGCACAGGCACCCCTCGTTCGCGGAGTGGATCGCGTTGATGCCCAGCATGTCCGTGGCCATCACCGTCTCGAACTGGACGGGGAGGCTGTCCTGTTCGACGCGGATCGTGAGCCCGGACGAGCCGGCGTACTCGTGCAGGACGGCGGCCAGGCCGCCCCGGGTGACGTCGCGGACCGAGTGCACCGCCCCCGCGCCGACCGTGGACAGCAGCCCGTCCAGGAGTCCGTTCAGCGGCGCGCAGTCGCTGAGCACGCGCTGCTCGAAGCCCAGCCCCTCACGGATCGACAGCAGGTGGACCGTGTGGTTGCCGATCGGTCCGCTGAGGATCACCCGGTCGCCGGCCCGGACGTCGCGCATGCGCAGCGGCTCCCGCTCGAAGACGCCGACACCCGCGGTGTTGATGTAGATCTGGTCGGCCTCGCCCTTGCGGACGACCTTGGTGTCGCCGCAGACGATCTGGACCCCGGCCTCGCGCGCCACCTCGCGGATCGAGGTGAGCACCCGGACCAGGCGCGGGATCGGCAGGCCCGTCTCCAGGATCAGCCCGAGCGTGAGGTAGAGCGGGCGCGCGCCGACCACGGCGAGGTCGTTGACCGTGCCGCAGACCGAGATCTTGCCGATGTCGCCGTTGCCGAAGAACGGCGGGTCCACCACGAACGAGTCCGTGGTCATCGCGATGCGCCCGGCGGGGATCGACAGCATCGCGCTGTCCTCCATCTCGCCGATGTACACGTCGCCGAGGGTGTCGACGATCAGGGAGATCAGCTCGTGACTGAGCTTGGCGCCGCTGCCGTGGTCGAGAAGGACCTGGTCGGGGCCGCTCACCGCGCTTGCCATCTGCACGTCCTGCCTTTCCGGTACGGGGGGATGGGGATCACGGAACCCGGCGCCGTGGGCGGCGGGTCGGGAACGGCGCCCGGCGCCGGGTTCCGTCGGATGTCCGGTCGGATGTCCGGTCGGATGTCCGTCGGATGTCCGTCGGATGTCCGTCGGACTTCGTCGGACTTCGTCGGACTTCGTCGGACTTCGTCGGACGCGGGTTCCGTCGGACGACGGGAAGGACCGTTACGGAAGGGTCTTGGGGATCCTGCGCGGGAGCTCGCCCTTGGCGTCGAGGGTGTCCAGGACCTCCCGCGAGTCCGCGACGGTGGCGCAGTACCCGCTCAGCCAGGTGAGCGAACGGTCGCGGTCCGCGGCGTTGTCGGAGACCACGCAGTCGGAGGCCACCCAGACGTTGTAGCCGCGGAAGAAGGCGTCGGCGGCGGTGGTCTGCACACAGATCTGCGTCTGGAGCCCGGTCACCAGCACGGTGTCGACGCCGGCCGCCTGGAGCAGGTCGTGCATCTCGGTCTCGTAGAAGCCGCTGTCCTTGGTCTTCTCGACGACCACGTCGCCCTCGGCGAGGAAGGCGGGGAGGATGGCCGCCCCCTCGGTACCGCGCTGGAGCGGAAGGGTTCCGTCGGCCCGGCGGTTCGCGTTCGGGTCGTCGGGCAGGTTGATCAGCTGGAGGTGGTAGACGACGTGGCCGCGCTTGCGCATCTCGTCCAGGAACCCGGTGAAGCCGGGCTGCGCGGCGGCCATCACCGCGGCGCGTTCGGCGGTCAGGGTGGTGACGTCGCTCTGCAGGTCGTTGGTGAGCACGGCGATCTTGCCCATGGAGGCTCCTTGTCCGGATGAGCGGCTGGTGAAGCGGGAGGCGAGAGAGCGCGGCAGCGGACTCCTGGGTCCCGGCGGGCTGATCGCCCGGTGCCGACTCCTTGAGAATGAGGGGAACCCCCCATTCCCGGCTACCGATCGGGACAGGCCTGGACGGCCCTGGACACCCCCGAGGACAGGTCCTTCCCCACCGGTCCCGAAGGGGTCATCGCGCCTCGGCCGGGCGGACGGCGATCCGCAGCAGGACATGGCGGGTACCGGGTTCGTGGCGCAGTACCGCGCGGGACCCGGGCGGAAGGTAGAGCACCTCGCCCCGGAGCAGCCGCAGCACGAGCGGCTTCGCGCGGTCACCGGTCGCGTCCGCCGGGTCGGGCTCCCCGCCCGGGGCCACCTCGACGCCACTGGCCCCGGACTCCTGAAGCACCACCAACTCGCCCTGATCCAAGGCCAGCTGGGTGAACGTGCCGGTGGGCGGCCCGGCCGCCAGCCTGACGACGGCCCGGCCGAGGAGCCCGGCGAGCCCGTCCGCCAGGACCGAGCCCAGGTCCTGCGCCGGGACGCCGCCCACGGATGCCGGATCGCACTCCGGCCACAGGACCGCCGGTCCGCTCCCGTCCCGTGCCGAGACGAACCTCGCGAGTTCCTCCAGGAAGCCGCCCTCGTGCGGCTCTTCCGGTCCCCAGTGCATGTCAGCCCCTTTCGAGCCCGGAGGACGATTCCTCCGAGTCCTACATGGTGGGCGTCCGTCACGCGTCAGGGCAGTCAAGTGGTTCCGGTCCCCAGCCGGCCGGCAGGCCGGCGCCCGGGGCCTCGTGGACGCACCCGCGCTCAGTCGGGCAACAGCCCTGCCCGCACCGCGGCCACGCCTGCCTGGAACCGGCTCTCGACGCCCAACTGCTGCATGATGTCGGCGATGTGACGGCGAGCCGTGCGCAGCGACATGCCGAGGCGCCGGGCGATGGCCTCGTCCTTGAGACCGGCCGCGAGGAGTTCCACGATGGTGCGGTCGATGTCCTGGGCGACCTTCTCCAGGCCTTCGGCGGCGGCGACCGCGAAGGGCCGGGCCCGGTCCCAGGTCTGCTCGAAGATCTCGCAGAGGTAGGCGACCAGCCACGGCTGCCGGACGGCCACCGAGCCCCAGGAGTCGTCGTCGGCCGGGACGAAGGCCAGCTGCCGGTCGAAGACGATCAGGCGTCCGAACAGCTCGTGGCTCGTCCGGTACCGGCCGCCCAGGCGCGAGGCGGCCTCGACGTACGCCTGGCTCGGGCCGTTGAAGCGGGCCGTGTGGTGGTAGAGCGTACGCATCCTGATGCCGCGCCCGAGCAGGGCCCGGTCCCGGACGAGCGCCTCCTGCATGGCCTCCGGGCTCCGGCTCCCCCCGCCGGGCTGACTGGCCAGCACCTCGGTACGACACCGGTCGGCGGCGTGGTTCAGCGCCGACCGCACCTCCGCGAGGCTGGTGAGGACCTCGACGCCGACGTCCCGGTGCCGGTCGACGCCGTAGTAGTACGGCATGAAGCCGGACAGCAGGACGCGCCGGTCGGCGATCCACTCCTCCTCCCTGCGGATCCGGTCCTCGCCCGGCGCGGCCAGCTGCGCCATCGCCACCTCAGGGGGGATCGCGTAGCCTGCCCCCGCCCCGGCGGGGAGGGGCGAGATCAGACACAGTTCACCGAGCCGCCGCAGCGCGGCCACGGCGCTCTCCACGGGAACACCCAGGGCCGCGGCGACGGATTCGGGGTCCACCCGGCGGTGCACCAGGACCCACTGGTACACCCGCGCTTCCAAAGGATCTGCCGGTAAGTCGGATTCAGCCGGATTGCCCACGATCGTCCCCCGTTCCCTTTGGTGCCATGCAGTTTGATGAGGCGTCTTCATCATGGTCCAGACAACAAGCCGGTGAAAAGCTCACCGCCAAGCGCACACCGGCTTCGTCAGCGCACCCCGAGGGGAC
Source organism: Kitasatospora sp. NPDC091335 (assembly GCF_044757205.1). Taxonomy (NCBI): domain Bacteria; kingdom Bacillati; phylum Actinomycetota; class Actinomycetes; order Kitasatosporales; family Streptomycetaceae; genus Kitasatospora; species Kitasatospora sp. NPDC091335. The sequence continues at coordinate 339,625 of NZ_JBIVUM010000003.1, forward strand.
TTCCGTGAAGCGCATCTCCACCACCGCCAGCCTGCTCGGCACCACCGCTCTCACCTGCACACTGCTCCTCCTGGGCACCGCACCCGGCAACGCGGCCGCGGACGCCGGAGGAGCGTCCACGCCGCCGCCGTACGCGGTCCTCGCCGACACCTCCTGGGGCGGCCTCGCTCCCTGTGGCCCAGCATGCGACAAGTGACCGTCCAGCCGCGTTCACCCATGGCTTGACCGGACCGGAACCCATGGCTCGACCGACCAGGAGGGCCCGATGACCCCACCGACGCAGCCCGCCACCCTCTCCGCCCGCGAAGTCGAAGTCCTGGAACACCTCGCCCAGGGACTCACCTACGGTGCGATCGCCCGGCGCCTGCACATCAGCCCCCACACCGTGGAGACCTACCTGCGCCGCATTCGCGCCAAGACCGGCTCGGCCAACCGCACCCAGCTCGCCCTGCTCGCCCTCGCCCCCGAACGGTCCCTGCCGACCGGGCACCGGCCCGACCAGCACCTCCCCCACCCGGTCGTGCCCGGCGCGGCCGGCGCATCCTCCGCCCCCGACCCGGCGACGGCCACCACGCCCGCCGAGTTCGTCAGACAGCTGCGCCTCCTGAAGGCCTGGGTGGGGGAGCCCTCGCTGCGCCGGCTGGAACGGCGGACCGGACTCCCCCGCAGCACCCTCGCCCGGTCCCTCGACGTCCGCCACAACCGCCTGCCGCCGCTGGAACGGGTCATCACCATCGTCCGCGCCTGCGGCGTTCCGGCCGCGGCCGCCGACCACTGGGCGGACCACTGGAGGCGGATCCAGATGCTAGCCTGCCTGCCGCAGGACACCGCGGAACCCGCCGGACGACACCCGTCACCAGGAGCTCCGGATGCACGAGTCCGATAACGCCGCCCCGGACGAGGACGAGCGATCGGCCCGCGCCCGGCTGGACCCGGGCGCCTACGACTTCTACGCGACCGGCGCCGCCGGAGAGGTGACCCTCCGCGAAGCCGAACAGTCCTGGCGGACGCACCGCCTCCTCCCCCGGATCCTCAGGGACGTCTCCGCGGTCGACACCGGCCTCGACCTGCTCGGCAGCCGGCTCTCACTCCCCGTCCTGCTCGCACCGACGGCGTTCCACACGATGGCGCACCCCTCCGGCGAAACCGCCACCGCCGCCGGGGCCGCCGCCGCCGGCTCCCTGCTCGTGCTCTCGTCCCGGACGACGCGCCCGATCGAGGAGGTCGCCGCGGCCGCCGGCGCCTGGTGGTACCAGGTCTACGTCCTGCGCGACCGCGACCTGACGTTCAGCCAGGTGGAAGGGGCCGTCCGCGCCGGAGCGAGCGCGCTCGTCCTGACCGTCGACGCTCCCGTCGTCGCGCGGAAGGCCAGGCGGAGCCACCCGCTCCCGCTCGCCGACGGAGACCTGCGAACGCGCGCGATGGCACCCGGCACCCGCTCACCGGACCGGGAGCAGGATCCGTCCATCGGCTTCGACATCATCGGGGAGCTGAGGCGGGTCTCCGGCCTGCCCGTCGTGGTCAAGGGCGTGCTGCGTCCCGATGACGCCCGGTCCTGCGTCCGGGCCGGCGCGGCGGGGATCATCGTCTCCAACCACGGCGGCCGGCAACTCGACCGCGCCCTCTCCTCCGCGGCCGCCCTGCCGCCGGTCGCCGCCGAAGTCGGCGACGACGTACCGGTCCTGGTCGACGGAGGCATCCGCTCGGGGATCGACGTCCTCACCGCCCTCGCCCTGGGCGCCCGGGCCGTCCTGATCGGCCGACCGGTCCTCTGGGCACTCGCCACCGGGGGCAGCACCTCCGTCCGGGACCTCCTCACGGCACGCCGCGCGGAGCTGGCCGAGGCCATGGCCCTGGCCGGCGCCCGCAACCTGCGCGAGGTCACCGCGGACCTGCTGGCGCCCCGCCACGACGCCTGACAGCGAGGATGCAGGTCACACCGCCCGCGGATCGGCCGCCTCCGCTACTTCCGACGCCACGGCACCGCATGGCGCCAGCCCAGCGAGAGCATCTGCGACACCCTGCGCCTTCCGCGCCGTCCGGCGCCCCTGAGCGCACCTGCCCTTGCCAGATACTACGGTCACCGTACTATTGTGGCGGTCGTGACGAAGAAACGCTCCATGCAGGAGCCCACCTTCCTGCTGCTCACCGCCCTCGCCGACCAGCCCCGGCACGGCTACGCCCTCGGCGACGAGGTCGCCGCGATCTCCGACGGCCGGGTACAGCTCGGCGCCGGCACCCTGTACGGGACCCTGGACCGGCTGCTCGCCGAAGGCCTGATCCGGGTCGAACGGGAGGAGACGGTCCACGGGCGCCCCCGCCGCGTCTTCGCCCTCACTCCGACCGGCACCCAGGCCCTCACGGACGAGAGCGAGCGACTGCGGGCCGCCCTCCGTGAGGCCGACCGGCGCCTCGCCGTCACCCGGACCAAGCTCGCGGGAGGCCTGGCATGATCCCGCACCGGAACCACCACGACCACCAGCCAGCCCGCCTGACGGCCCGTCTGCTGCGCGGCGCCCTCGCCCTCTACCCGGCCTCCTACGGCGCCCACGCGCTGGCGGAGGTCGCCGACCACGCCGAGCGCCGCGTCCACACCGCGAACCCGCTCGCCGGGCTGCGTGAGGTCGCCGATGTGGCGGGGCACGGAGCCCGGGCCCGGTTCGGCCTGGTCTCCCACCGGCCGACGGGCCTGGCCCTGGCCACCGCGGCCCCGCTCGCCGCGGCACTGGCCGGCGGCTACGCCGCCGTGCACCTCTGGTGGGCCGTGCGGGCCGCCACCGACCCGGACAGCGGGGCACGCGTCGGATCACTCGTGGCCGCGCTGGCGCTGCTCGTCCCGGCGGCGCTGATGGCCGTCACGGCCCTGGCCGGCCGATGGACCGCCGCCAGGGCCCTGGCGGCGGCCACCTTCGTCCTGGCACCACTACCCGGCCTCCTCGTCCGCCCCGAACTGCCCGGCGTGCACATCCCGCTCACCTACGGTCTCGGCGGCGCCGACGCCGCGCTGTTCGCCCTCAACGCCCTCGTGCTGCTGATCGCCCCGCCGGACCGCACCACCCGACCCCGCTCCGCCGTCCCGTGGGCGGTCGTGACCACGCTCGTGGCCTCGGACGTCGTCCTCGCCCTGACCCACGGCGCCGGCGCGGCAACGGCCTTCCGCACCACGTTCCACCTCGCCGCCCCCGTGGTCGCCGGCGCGGCCGTCGCCTGCACCGCCCGCACGGTCCGCTCCGCGGCCCTGACCGCGGCCGTCCTGGCCGTGCCACCCCTGATCGCCCCCACGCTGGTGGTCCACACCGTCATGAACCCGACCGCCGTCGTGTTCCCGGTGCTGCTGTTCACCGTCGGGTACTCGGTCGCCCTCGCCGCGGTCCGCCTGGCGGGCCGGCTCTCCCCGCGGACCGACCCGCAGCAGCCCTGACCCCCGGCACCCGCCACGCCTTCACGCCCTGCCCGCAGCACTGCCGGCAGGGGGTGAAGGCCTCGTGCGATGCCGGCGAGGACGCGCTGTGGGGCGCCTCCACCAAGAGGATCACCGGAGAACTGCGGCTGCTCCGCCGAGTGGGTCGAGGGCGTCCCGGTCCCCCGCTGCCTCGGCGAGCCCTCCGACGACGCCTGACTGCGCCGCCGCCCCGTCCCCGCGTCACCGCGGCCCTGCCGGCCGAGCGGAGCGGACGCCCTCTCAGCGCTGGTGCGGCTTCCGCCCGCGCTGCTCCGCCACGCCCGGAGTGAGGTGCGCCGGCTGCTCTGCCGCCGGGGCGCCTCGCCGCCCCTGGGCGGGGCTGCCGGAGCGTAGCCGTGCGGCGGTGGCCGACAGCTGGATGGCGGGTCCTGGTCTCCGAAGGGCGCGGCCCATGGCCACCAGCCCGGGGGCGTCCACCTCGGCGGCCGACCGTGTCGGGGCTTCTTCCTGCCGGGGCCCACCACCGAGGACCAGCAGCGCCTCCGCCGCGGGCAGACCGTTCGACCGCCGTACGGACCGGCTGTAGACGCCCGCCGCCGCGCCGAGTGCGAGGAGGGCCTCCGCGCTGGGCAGCGCGACCCGGTCGCGGCGGAGGCGGTCGGCCGCCAGCTGGGCGAGCCGGGCGATCGTCTCGCACGCGCGGACCGACACGGTGCGGAGGAACTCGGACACCCGCTGGTCGCCGAGGAGGCGGCCGGCGGACTCACCGGCTCTTTCGGCGAGCGTGTGCCAGAGCCGGGAGACCGCGTCACGAACGATGCGGACCTGCTGCCACTCGGGGACACCGGTCAGGGATTCGGCGTGCCGGTCGGCGTCGCGGAGCGCGGCGTCGACGGCGGTCGCCGCGCTGCGCGCATCCGCCCGGCCCGGTGCGGCGGCGGCCGTCGGCTCCGCCCCGTCCGGGAGCGAGGCGACGTTCTCCCACCGGACGTGGAGAGCCTCCACATCGGCCTCCAGGACCGCGCGCAGGTCGTCGGCGGTGCCGCGCCCGTCGGGCACGGTCTCCTGCCACGCCTGAGCCACCTCGCGAAGCTGCGCTCCGAGGTCCGGAAGGTCCACGGCTCCCGCTGCCGGCCGGCCCTCCGGCTGTCCGACGGCCGGCTCCTCAACCCACAGGGGCAGCTCATCCATGCTCATCGCTTCCTCGGCGGCGTCTGCCGTCTCGTCGTCCGTACCGGAGCGCCGCCCCTCCAGGAGCCCCGCCACGAGCCCGGCCGCAGCGGCGTTCGCCTCGGCCGGCTCGTCCCGGACGCTCTCGGCGGGCACCGGCGGCACGCCGAGGGCAACGTCCTCCTGCTCCGGTGAACTCATACGACGAAGGGTCATGGCCGCCTGTCTGCCGTACACGGGACGGAGCGTTCGACGCGAACGCCCCCGAGTGCTGAACACATCCGGTCTAGCACGCCCCTGCTCACACCTGACAGCCGGTCGCCCACCGGACCTCCGATTCTCAGGCCAAACCGCCCGCCGGAATGGCAATCCAGCCACGTCGTTGACGAACGGTTCACCACACGGGATCCAGACGGGGTCCAGGCGGGGTCCACCCAGTACCGCCCGGTCCCGCCCGCCGCCGCGCTCCCGGAAGGCGCAGCTCCGCAGGCCCGGGTGGCGTCGCTGCGTGACGATCGGCTGGACAGCACCCGTGCGCCGGCCGCCGGGAGAAGGGCGAGCCATGACCATGGACCGACGACGTTTCCTCGCGACCCTCGGCGCCGCCGCCACGGCGGTGGCCACCGGCGGTGCCCCCGCCCGGGCGCTCGTGGCCTTCCCGGCCCGCGCCCGCAGCCTGGCGGCCGGGCCGCCCGACTGGCGGGCGCTGCGAGCACGCCTGGGCACCCGGCTGGTGCTCCCGGCGGACCCCGGCTACGGGACCGCCCGGCTCGCGTACAACACGCTGAACGACGGTCAGTCGCCCGCCGCCGTGGCGCAGTGCGTGTCGGCCGACGACGTGCGGGCCTGCCTGGACGTGGCACGCGGGCACGGGATCCCGATCGCGGCCCGCGGCGGCGGCCACAGCTACCTGGGGTACAGCATCCCCTCCCGGGGCCTGGTGATCGACGTGCGCCGGATGGCCGATGTCCAGGTGCACCCCGACGGGACCGCCGAGGTCGGCGCCGGTGCCCGCCTGATCGAGGTGTACGCGGCGCTGGCCCAGGCGGGCCGGCTGCTTCCGGGCGGCAGCTGTCCGACCGTCGGGGTCGGCGGCCTGACCCTGGGCGGCGGCATCGGTGTGCTGACCCGCAAGTACGGGCTGACCTGTGACCGGCTGGCCTCGGCCGACCTGGTCACCGCCGACTCGCGCCTGCTCACCGCCTCGCCCGCCACGGAGCCCGACCTGTACTGGGCGCTGCGCGGCGGCGGTGGCGGCAACTTCGGCGTCGTGACCCGGTTCGGCTTCGCCACCGCCCCCGCGCCCGGCCTGACCGTCTTCGTGCTCGACTTCCCGGCCGGCTCGGTGACCGACGTGCTGGGGGCCTGGCAGCAGTGGGTGGCCGGGGCGCCGTCCGAGCTCTGGGCCAGCTGTCAGATCTCCGGCGGCACGCCGCCCGGCTGCCGGATCGTCGGCTGCTACGTGGGCGACCCGAGCGGCGCGAACCCGCTGCTCGACCGCCTGGTGACGGCGGCCGGGACCACCCCGACTTCGCGCTCCGTCTCCCCCAGGGACTACCTCGGCGCGATGAAGTTCATGGCGGGCTGCTCGAACGACACCATCGCCCAGTGCCACCCCACCTGGGAGGGCGGCGTCCTGCCGCGGGCCGGATTCGTCGCGGTCTCCCGGATGCTGGGCCCTGCGCCGCTCGATCCGGCGGGGGTCACCTCGCTGATGGCCGGCCGCACCGGCGTCGACCTGCTGCTGGACTCCCTGGGCGGCGCGGTCGGCGGGCTCGCCCCGGACGCCACGGCGTTCCCGCACCGCGACTCGCTCGCCGGCGCCCAGGTCTACGCCGCCGCCACATCGCTCAACGAGGACCGGGTCCGGGCCACCGTGAACACGATCCGCGACGGTCTGGCCGATCTCGGCGCCCGCGGCGCGTACGTCAACTACATCGACGGCATGCTGCCCGACTGGGGCCGGGCCTACTACGGCGGGAACCTGCCCCGGTTGAAGGACGTGGCCCGCCGCTACGACCCGGACGGCGTCTTCGCCTTCCCCCAGTCCGTGGCGGCCGCCTGACGCCGGAAGGCCGTCGGCGCCACCTCGCCACCTCCACCCGGCACCCGGGCCCTGCTCGCCTCCGTACCGAGCCTGCGCACCCCACCGTCCTGATCCGCGTTCCGCCACCGGGGCGCAGCCGCGCCCGGGATGCGCCCGGAATGCAGGATGCCACCGGGGTGCCGCCTACCTCCGGTGCGGGGGCAGCGGCAGCTCGAAGAAGACGACCTTGCCGACCGCCTTGCGAGCGGTGCCCCAGCGCTCGGCGAGCTGGGCGACCAGCGTGAGGCCGCGGCCGATCTCCTCCCACACCTCGCCGGGCTTCAGCGAGGGCAGGTTGTGGTTGTCGTCGCTGACCTCCACCAGCAGCCGGTCCGCCCTGATCAGCTGGAGCTGCACCCGGTCCCGCGCCACCCTGATGGCGTTGGTCACCAGCTCGGACACCAGCAACTCGGTGGTGTCCCTGAGGACTTCGAGGCCCCAGGCGGAGAGCTGTCCGACCACCAGCCGTCGTGCCCGCGCCACCTCGTCCGGCTCGGGTTCGAGCTGCCAGGTCGCCACGTCGGCCGGCGGGATCCCGGTGAGACGCGCCGCCAGGAGCGCGATGTCGTCCTCCCGCTCGCCGGGCTGGAGGCGGTCCAGAAGGGCGTCGCAGGCCTGCTCGGGGCTCTGCCGCGGATCGATCAGGCTGCCGCAGAGCGCGGCCAGGCCCACGCCCGTGTCCCCGCCGCGGACCTCGACGAGGCCGTCCGTGCAGAGCACCAGCATCGACCCGTCCACGACGTCGACGGCCGCGGTCAGGAACGGCACTCCGCCGACCCCGATCGGCGCGCCGGACGGGATCCTCAGCAGTTCGCTGGTGCCGTCCGGACGTACCAGCACCGGGGGGACGTGGCCGGCACCGGCCAGTTCGCAGGTGCGGTTGATCGGGTCGTAGACCGCGTACAGGCAGGTGGCGAGGTGCTCGGGCCCGAGCTTGTGGGCCAGGTTGTCCAGGTGGCGCAGCAGCTGCCCCGGCGGCAGGTCGAGACCTGCCAGGGCGTGGACCGCGGCGCGCAGCCGCGCCATGGTCTGCACCGCGTGGAGGCCGCGGCCCATCACGTCGCCGACCACCAGGGCCACCCGGCTGCCCGGCAGCTGGAACGCGTCGAACCAGTCGCCCCCGGCCCCTCCCCGGCGCTCGCCGGGCAGATAGCGGTGGGCCAGCCGCATGCCGGCGATCGCGGGCGGCAGCTCCGGGATCATCGACCGCTGGAGGGTCGCCGCCACCTTCAGCTCCGCGCCGTGCAGGCGCGCGATGTCCATGGACAGGGCCGCACGGACGACGAGGTCCTGGAGGTGGTCCGCGTCGCCGTGGCCGAAGGGCCCCCGGCCGGCCTGACGGACCAGCGTGACCACGCCGAACACCGTGCCGCGGACGCCCAGCGGCAGCGCCAGGACGGAGCCTCCGACCGCTCCCGGGAGCGAGGAGGCACCGGCGTCCGAGGCGGCCGTCCCGGGCCGCATCACCGGGACGAGCACCGGGGCGCCCTGTTGCAGGGCCCTGCCCCGGGGAGTGGCGCCGGGCGCGGTCAGCAGTGTCCCCTCGCCGGGCTCGTCGCTCCACTGCTCGGCGCCGGGGGTGAAGGCCAGCGAGACCCGGCGCAGCAGCGTACGGTCGTCCGGCCTGCCGGTGGGCAGCTCGGCGTCGTCCGTCAGCCCGGCGACCAGGTCCACCGAGACGAAGTCGGCCACCCGGCGGACCAGCAGGCCGGACAGTTCCCCGGCCACCGTCGCCAGGTCCAGCGACCGCTCCACCCGCTGCCCGAACTCCCGGTTGAGCGCCATCCGCACGGACTCCAGCTCCACGTGCGGCGGCTTGAGCCGCCCGGCGGCACGCTCGGCGTCGAGCGTCGCCTCCGCCGCCAGCAGCCGGGCCTCCAGCCGCACACAGCGCTCCTCCGCCACGTGCTTGAGCGACTGCGCACGCGCGAGTTCGGTCCGCAGCGCCTCCAACTCCGCCTTGAGGCCCAGTAACTCGTCCCTGACCCCGCTCGCCCCGCCCGGCTCCCCGTCCGGCTCCTCGTACAGCTCCAGCGCGCCAACGGCACCCGAGGCGTAGCGGGCGGCGGCCCAGTCCGCCTCCAGCTGCCGGTAGCGCTGCTCGGCCTGGTGGGCCTGCGCCTCGGTCGCCTCCAGCGCGCGCAGCAGGTGCCGCTCGCGCACGCTCGCCAGGTGCAGCTCCCGCTCGGCGGATCCGAGCTTGTCCCGCAGCTGTTCGACGTCATGCCGCGAGGCGTTGCGCACGCGCAACGCCTCCATCCTCAAGTGGTGCGCCTGGTCCTGGACTTCGGCGGTCACCGACTGGCCGCCCAGCTCCCCGACATGGCGCAGCAACTCGTCGACGAACTCCTTCGGGGCGATGCGCTGGCCCGTGAAGTACCGCGAGACGGAACCCTTGTCACGGTTGCAGCGGGCCGCGTAGCGGGTCAGCGTGGTGTCCAGGACCGCGAAGAGCCGGCCGATGAACTCGATGAACGCCCGGACTTCCGCCTCCGGCGGGCCGAAGGGCTCCGAGACGTCCCTGTGCCGATCCAACACCCGCGACTCCCCGATCACAGCCGTGCCCGCCCGCCACGCCGTTGCCGCCGATCGGCAACGCGTTGCCCGTGGCGCAACGCCCGCGCCGCACGAAAGCGTAGGCGGTGAACCCACGTCGGTGAACCCAAGTCCCCGCAGTCGAAGGAGAATCGATGCTTCCCGCCGCCCTGCACCGGCTGGCCGCGTGCCAGCGCACCCTCATCGTCGCCCTGGGGCTCGTCCCCCTGGTCATGGTGATCGCGGTCTGCCTGCCCGCGCTGGTCCTGCTGCCCGCCCTTCCCGGAGGGGTCGCCCGCTGCTCGACCCTGATCACCCTGTTCAGGGACTGGACGGAGGCCGTCCTGACCAAGAGCCGCTGAGCCGCCGGACCGGGGGTGCCGGCCTCCGCCGCCGCGCCCCCTCTCCGAACGTCTTGACGAACGCATGACATTGACGGACCATCAGGCTGGCGCGCGCCTCACCTCCTCCACCGCTCCGCTTTCACGGACCCCCACAGGAGGACAGTCATGCGACTGCCCCGCCGAGGGAAGCCCGCCACGGCCACCGCCGTCCTGCTGGCACTCGCCCTCGCCACCCCGCTCACCGCCCAGGCCGCCTCCCCCGACCACCCGTCGGCACCCTCCGCCGCCCCGGCGGACACGGCCGCCGACACCGCGCGGCAGTACCGGCTCGACGGCCCGCGCACGGTCGCCGACCGCACCGCCGTCGCCGCCACCGGCGCCTCCGTCGACGCCGTCCTGCCCGAAGCGGTGATCGTCACCGCCACCACCGCCGAGGCCGCCCAGCTGCGCGCGCTCGGCTGGTCCCCCGTCGCGCTGCCCGGCCCCCGCCACGGCGCCGGGCCCGGTGACGAAGGCCTGGCCGGGCCGGTGTACGACTTCCCCCAGGCCGACTCCGGCTACCACAACCACGCCGAGGCGAACGCCGACATCGACGCGGTCGTCGCCGCGCACCCCGACATCATGAGCAAGCGCGTCATCGGCACCTCCTACGAGGGCCGGCCGATCGTCGCGGTGAAGATCAGCGACAACGTCGGCACCGACGAGGACGAACCCGAGGTGCTGTTCACCGCCCACCAGCACGCCCGGGAGCACCTCACCGTCGAGATGTCGCTCTACCTGCTGCACGAGTTCGGCGACAAGTACGCCACCGACAGCCGCATCGCCGACGCCGTCAACAGCCGGGAGATCTGGGTGATCCCCGACCTCAACCCGGACGGCGGCGAGTACGACATCGCGACCGGCCGCTACCGCAGCTGGCGCAAGGACCGTCAGCCCAACACCGGCACCGGCAGCGTCGGCACCGACCTCAACCGCAACTGGAACTACAAGTGGGGCTGCTGCGGCGGCTCCTCCGGCTCCACCTCCAGCGAGACCTACCGGGGCGGCGCCCCGGAGTCCGCCAAGGAGACCAGGGTGGTCGCCGACTTCGTCCGCAGCCGGGTCGTCGGCGGCAGGCAGCAGATCACCGCTGCCATCGACTTCCACACCTACAGCGAGCTGGTGCTCTGGCCGTACGGCTGGACCACCGCCGAAACCGCCCCCGGCATGACCGCCGACGACTACAACACCTTCGCCACCCTCGGCCGCAGCATGGCCGCCACCAACGGCTACACCCCCGAACAGTCCAGCGACCTCTACATCACCGACGGCGCGATCGACGACTGGCTGTGGGGCGCCCAGCGGATCTTCGCCTACACCTTCGAGATGTACCCCGGCCCGAACGGCAGCAGCGGCTTCTACCCGCCCGACGAGGTGATCGGCCGCGAGACCAGCCGCAACCGCGAGGCGGTCCTGCGCCTGGTGGAGACGGCCGACTGCGTCTACCGCGTGATCGGCAAGCAGCAGCAGTACTGCGGCGTCTCCGCCTGACCGGCCACCCCCGCACGGGCCGCGGCGCGAGCGGGAGCACCCACCGCTCGTGCCCCGGCCGGTGACGCCGGGCGGGCGCTCCTGCCACACCGCCCGCCCGGCCACCGGCCCCGGGCCCTGCCCGCCCGGCCTTCCCGGACAGGGCCCTACCGGCTCCCCGGACGCGAGCCGGAGCACCCACCCCGCTCGCGCCCCGGCCGATGACGCCGGGCGGGCCGCTCACGCCGTACCGGCCCGGACTCCCGGAGCCCCCGGCGCCCGGGCCGGGCGGCTCAGCCGCGGGCGGCGCGGCCCCCGGCCTCGCGCGCACCGCGCACGTCACAGGACCGTCCTGTCCCGGCCGAACCACAGGTGGCCAGGCACTGGCCGAGGACGTAGCAGCGCAGGTCGATGTCCTCGGGCAGGGCGGGCGCGGCGCCGGGGAGGGCGACGGCGCCGACCGCGACGACGAACGTCCTGCTCACCGCGTCGCTCCCCTTCTTGGTCTGCGGGGCCTGGAAGAGCAGGTAGCGGGCCAGCAGGTAGTCCTCGGCGGTGAGACGGGGACGGGCCAGCAGGTCGAGGGCGGCGGCGTGCAGGACGGCGCTGTCCCGGGGAGTGGGCGAGGCGGTGTAGACCGGGTTTCCGCCGCGCTCCATCCAGGACGTGTTCAGGCCCCGGGCCGCGTACCTGGCGGTGAGCTCGGCGTCGGTACGGTGAGCGGCGTCGCCCCGCAGGATGCGGTTGCCGGCGACCAGCCGTCCGTCCGGCAGCAGCACCCGGTTCTGGAGGGTGTCGCCCTCGACGCCCTCGACCGCGAAGCGTTCCTCGGCGAGACGGCCGTAGCGGACCATGGCCTCCCAGGCCGGGGTCGCGAGGCCGCCGGTGAAGGCGTGCGCGGCCTGGTCCCACTGCGCGCCCTCTCTCAGCCGGCCGACCTCGCCGAGGCGGTCGTAGTTGGTGTCACCCTCCCGGATCGGGGTGCGAAAGCGCTCCGGGAAGAAGGCGATCCGAGTGCCGGGACGCGGACCCATCGTGACGGCGAGACGGTAGCGCCAGTCGACCAGGTGCGCGTGGACGGCGGCCAGCGCGGCCACCCTGGCCGGCCGCCCCGGAGCGGCCTCCCACCTCCGGGCCAGCAGGCCGGCCGCCTCGGTGGCGGCCTTCGCCTGCTCGACGGCGAACGCGCGGGCCTTGACCTGTCGGGCGGGGTCGGCGAAGCGCAGGGCGAGCGGACTGGTGGGGAAGTCGCCGGGGGCGATCGGTGCGGTGGACATGGATCTCTCCTCGTCGGTCGAGCACGCCGGTCCGGCCGGCGGGCCGGGGCCGTCCGCCTCCACAGGCGGCCATGTGCCCATCCTGCCGGGCGAGTTGCACCATACGGCCGACGAGCAGTGGGCAGCCGTGAGTCCTGAGCACCTGCGCGGCGGCCCCGTCCGGCAATGCCGTGACGACCGGCCTCCCCGGCGACGCCTACCTCGAAGACTCCGGGAGGCCGTCAGCCCGCGGTCCGCTCACGGCAGTACCGGTGAGGTCGGCCACCACCAGCTCGGCCGCCCGCGTCGGGTCCCCGCCGGCGCGGGAGAGCAGTGAGGCCACGTCGTAGACCGCGTCGCCCGACTCCCGGTGGGTCACCTGCATGCCGTGCACCGACTCGTAGCGCGGTGAGCTGAGGGCCGCGCCGAGGTCGGAGCGCAGCCGCTCCAACTCCACGACGACCGTCCAGGCGTCGCCCTCCATCCGGGCCCGCCGGACCGGGTCGCAGGCCGCGATGACCCGGTCGGTCTCGGGTGAGTCGGGCTCACAGGTCTCAAGAGCCGGCAGGAGTTCGGGGACGCCCAGAATCGCCGCTGCCTCAAGGATGAAGGCGCGGTTCCCGTCGTCGGATGCCAGCAGTCGCGCGATCAGCGGGACGGCCCGTGGATCGTGCCGCCTGGCCAGCCCCCGCGCGCCTTCCTCCCGGACCTCGTCGCACTCGTCGGTGGTGCAGGTCCAGAGCGCGTCCCTGATCGCGGTCGTGTCGTGCTCCAGCTGGAATCCCAGCGTGAAGGCCGCCCAGTTGCGGACGTCGGCGTCCTGGTCCCGGGTGAGCCGGATCAGCGCCCGGACATCGGGCCCGTCGGCCGACCCGCTGTTGGTCAGGCTGAGTTCCGAGGCGACCTGACACCGCACCTCGGCCTCCTCGTGTCCGGAGAGCCTCACCAGCACCGGCACGGCGCGCGAATCCTGCGACCGGCCCAGGCCCCGGGCGAGGGACAGCAGCACGCAGGTCTCCGTCTCCACGTCGGCCCGCGCCATCAGGGCGGTTGCCACCTCGCTCCGCAGATCCTCGTGCGCTTCGGCCAGGCTCCCCACCAGATCGGCGCCCACCTTCCGCTCCAGGACATCGGCCGACCCCAGCAGCCCCGCCCCACCGCGCCAGGCGGCCTCGCCGCCCTCCCGCTGCGCCGTCTCCCAGACCAGTCCCCAGTAGGCGTGGCAGTCGTCGTCCGCCTCCGAGTCCCGCGCCACCCGCGCCACACTCATCAAGCGCCCCACCAGCCCCGCCACGTCGTCCATGCGCGCATTCTCGCCCGGAAGGCCCGCCGCCGGACACCGGATTTCCACACCGGGCACCTGGTCGTACGGCGGAGCCCGCCCCCGACGCGACGACTCGCGCCTGGGAGCGGACGCCCGGTCACCCGGCCGCGTCGACGAGGGCTTGGAGGACGCGCTGGGGGTCTTCGGCGAGCCGGTTGCAGACGTAGAGCCACCATTCGGTGCCGAAGACGATGTACTCCCGCGTGGGGTGCCCGCGTTCGGCCATGGCGTCGAGGATGCCGGGCCCGAGGCCGAGCAGTGTCTCGAACTCCCACGGGGCACCTTCACGGCCCGTCCCGCCGATCCGCTGCTCGATGCGGTCGATCAGGTCCCGGTCGTGAGTGGCGAAGGAGCACAGGTGGCCCGAGTCGGCCAGCTGCTGCGCGTACGTCAGGTAGGCGGCGCGCAGGGCCGGCGAGTCACGGTGGTGCGCGATGGTCTCGGGCTCAAGGAAGGCGCCCTTGACCAGGCGGATGCGGCCGGGTCGGCCGAGCAGCTCCGGCAGGTCGTCCGCGGTGCGGTGCAGGCGTGCCTGGACGGTGAGACCCACGTGGTCGAACCGCTCGCACAGCCTGCGGTGCAGGTCCAGCACCGCGTCGGTGCGGTCGGACCCCTCGGCCGAGATCACCATCTCCCGCCCGGTGACGGCACAGGCCTGGGCGATGCGGGAGGCGTTGGCGAGGGCGAGCCCGGCATCGACGACGAGGCCGATGTGGGACAGGTCGAGGGAGATCGAGCAGCCGGACGGCAGCAGCCGGGCGGCGGCGAGGAACACCTCGGTCTCCTCCGTGGCCCGCCGCGCGTCACGGCAGCTCTCGCCCATGTACTCGACGTTCACGCGGTGGCCGGCCGCCAGGACCTGCCGGGCGCGGTCCAGGGCGTCCGGCAGGGTCTCACCGGCCACGTACCGTCGGGCTGCCTTGCGGGTCAGGGGGCCCAGGACCGGATCGCCGGGGATGCGCCACTTCAGGTCCTCGTCGAGCGCGAGTGCGCGCAGGACCTGGGCCGCCCGCGCCGGGAGGGCGGTGGTGGAGTCGGAGGTGGAGCCGGGGGTGTGCATGGTCATCGGGCGCCTAGCTGTTCGCATACTGAAGAGGGGGACGCCCCTGAGCCTCGCAGGACGGGCCGCCCGCGGGCAGTGGCAGAAACGACGGATAGGCTGGAATTCCTGCCAACCGGTTCGAGGAGGCCCGAAGCCGATGCTCCGTGATGTCGCCGTCCTGGCCCTCGAAGGCGCCCACGCCTTCGAACTGGGCGTGTTCTGCGAGGTCTTCGGCATCGACCGCGGCGACGACGCGTTCCCCGTCTACGACTTCGCCCTCGTCTCGGCCACCGGCGACAGCGTGCCGACCCGGCACGGCTTCGAGGTGCGCGCCCGGCACGGGCTGGAACGGCTGGCCTCCGCGGACCTCATCTGCGTCCCGGCCTACGACCCGGGCGTGCGGCAGCCGGACGCCCTCGCCGACAGCCTGCGGGCCGCCGTGCGGCGCGGCGCTCGCGTCCTGAGCATCTGCACCGGCGTCTTCCTGCTGGGCCAGGCCGGGCTGCTCGACGGACGGCGCTGCACCACCCACTGGCGCTTCACCGGGGAACTCGCCCGCCGCCACCCCGAGGCCCGGGTCGAGTCGGACGTGCTGTACGTCGACGAGGACCCGGTCATCACCGGCGCCGGCACCGCCGCCGCGGTCGACACCTGCCTCCACCTGATCCGCAAGGAACACGGCAGCGCCGTCGCCAACGCGCTCGCCCACCGCATGGTCGCACCCCCGCACCGCGACGGCGGCCAGCGCCAGTACCGCGAACGCCCCGTACCCCGGGACCGGACGGGCTCCCTCGCCCCCGTCCTGGCCTGGATCGAAGCCAACCTCGACCGGGACCTGACCGTCGAGGCGATGGCCCGCCACGCCGGCCTCTCCCCGCGGACCTTCGCCCGGCACTTCCGGCAGGAGACGGGGACCACTCCGCTGCAATGGCTCACCGGCCAGCGGGTCCTGCTCGCCCAGCACCACCTGGAGACCACCCACGACCCCGTCGCCGCCATCGCCCACCGCGCGGGCTTCGGCAGCATCGACAACCTCCGCCACCACTTCGCCCGACGCCTCGGCACCACCCCCCAGGCCTACCGGCACGCTTTCGCCGACCCACCCGCCACCGCCTGACACCCGCCCTCGCGGCTCAGCCGACGAACGGCGCTCGACAGCACGACGCCCCCGCGATGCCAGGATCCCGCCGGCCCCGCGGCCCCACGCGCTCCATGCGGAACCTGGTCACCCGAACCTCCCCCGGAACCGGCGCCTGCCCCTCGACCACGTCGACGAACGCCCGACCGCCATCCGGACCCAGGCGACGGCTGACCCCCGCGGGTGCGGGGAGGACCACTCCCCCTTGGGGTCGCAGGGGATGTACACCGGCTGACCCCCACGGGTGCGGGGAGGACCGCATGTCGGCGTGGACGACGGCCGTGTTCGGGGGCTGACCCCCGCGGGTGCGGGGAGGACACTTCGCGACCTGCGGCGATGCGACGGCTTTGCCATTTCATTGCATGACTTGGAGCGCCGCCCCGCGGAGCCCCCAACGTAACCCGTAGAGCTGTTGAGGCGTCAAAAGCGCGCTGCGAACGATCCCACGGGCGAGCTCGGCGGGGCAAGCTGCCGAGCTGCCGCGGCCCGCCGCCACGCTGCCCGCAGGGGTGGACGGTCAAGGGCAGCGGTGTGCGCTCAGCTGTGGCGGACGATCAGGAGGATGCCCCACCCGATCGCCGCGAGGACCACCGCGAAGCACACCGCGGCCACGGCGTAACCGCCTACCCCGGCAGTGGCACGTACGCCCCCGTCCCCCTCGGCCCCGGCCGCCGGGTTGAGGGCGCGCACGGCGATGGCGAACAGCGCGGGCAGCCCGGCGCCGGCGAGGAAGCCGACCACGACGATCTTCCAGAGCGCCTCCGGGTCGATCCAGGAGTTCACGGGGCCACCTTGTCGCTGGGGGGCGGCACCGGGACGACCGAGCCGGTCCACGCCGCGTTGACGTTCTCCGGGGTGACGGCCGGGTAGCGGGACGCGATGAAGAAGGCGACCGAGGCCAGCACCAGGACGGTGAAGACACTCACCACGCCGACGGTGCCGCCGATCCCCCGGGCGGTCCAGTAGGCCAGCGCGCCGACCAGTGCCGCGGCCGGGAGGGTGAGCAGCCAGGCCACCACCATGCGGCGGGCGATGTTCCACCGCACGACCGCGCCCCTCCTGCCGATCCCCGATCCGAGGATCGACCCGGTGGCGACGTGGGTGGTGGAGAGCGAGTAGCCGAAGTCGGCGGAGCAGAGGATGACCGCCGCCGAGGCCGACTCACTGGCCATCCCCTGCGGCGGTTCGATCTCCACCAGTCCCTTGCCCAGCGCCCGGATGACCCGCCAGCCGCCGATGTAGGTGCCCAGGGCGATGGCCAGGGCGCAGGAGGCGATCACCCACACCGGGGCCTTCGCCCCACCGCCCAGCCTCCCGTCGGCGATCAGGGCCAGGGTGATGACGCCCATGGTCTTCTGCGCGTCGTTGGTGCCGTGGGCCAGCGAGACCATGCAGGCCGAACCGACCTGACCGCTCCGGAAGCCGCGCGTGCGCGGGCCTTCGGCGACGCCGCGGGTGAGGCGGTAGACGAGGTACGTGCCGAGCGCCGCGACCGATCCCGCGATGACCGGTGACAGGGCGGCCGGCACGATCACCTTGGCGACGAGGCCGTGCCACTTGACGGCCGAGGTGCCGGCCGCCGCCACGGTCCCCCCGACCACGCCGCCGATCAGCGCGTGCGAGGAACTGGAGGGGATCCCGAGGTACCAGGTCGCCAGGTTCCACAGGATGCTGCCCGTCAGGCCCGCCACGACCACGGTCAGCGTCACGCTCTGGCTCTCCACCAGGCCGCTGGCGATCGTCGCGGCGACCGCGGTCGAGAGGAACGCACCCACCAGGTTCAGCACCGCCGAGACGCCGACCGCGACCC
The DNA here is from genome assembly GCF_044757205.1 of Kitasatospora sp. NPDC091335. Lineage (NCBI taxonomy): Bacteria > Bacillati > Actinomycetota > Actinomycetes > Kitasatosporales > Streptomycetaceae > Kitasatospora > Kitasatospora sp. NPDC091335. Next base: position 357,242 of record NZ_JBIVUM010000003.1, read on the forward strand.
GCGGCGGAAGGGCGCCGGTGACGATCGAGGTCGCCATGGCGTTGCCGGTGTCGTGGAACCCGTTGGTGAAGTCGAAACCCAGCGCGGTGACCACCACCAGCGCCAGAACCACGTCATTGCCGGTCACGGGGTCGAACCTAACCCGCTGACCGCCGCCGATCCGCTCTCCTCACCACCCGGACGCGCCGGGAACCGGGGGCGCCATCCGATCGGCCCTACCGGAGGCCGGGGCCCCACAGGGCCGGCAGGGTGATCGGTAATTCGGTGTCGCCCATCCGTTCGAGGCTGCTAGCGTCCCGGACGTGGCAAAGCTGAACCAGATCATCGCCGTCGAAAAAGGCGTCAAGTCCAAGTCCTTCCAGGAGCTGACCCAGGCCCACCAGGACCTGCAGAAGCCCGCGCTGCTGGCCGGGATCTCCCGCACCTACCAGCCCAAGGACGAGGAGGGCGAGCAGCTGCCGCCCGAGGCGACCCGTGTGCAGCTGAAGGCCGAGGACATCCTGCGGTCCACCGCGAACACCCTCACCCGGCTGTTCGACGTGACGGCCACCAAGGACTGGGCCAACGTCGACGCCCGCGCCGACGTGGTGGTGGACGGCCAGGTGCTCCTCGCCCAGGTGCCGGTGCCGTACCTGCTCTTCCTGGAGAAGCAGCTCACCGACCTGTTCACCTTCGTGAAGAAGCTCCCGGTGCTGGACGCCGCCGAGTCCTGGAACCTCGATCCGTCCACCGACTCCTGGAAGACCGAGCCGGTGCGCACCATCCGGACCAAGAAGGTGCCGCGCAACCACGTCAAGGCCGAGGCCACCGAGAAGCACCCGGCCCAGGTCGAGGTCTACTACGAGGACATCGCGGTCGGCTACTGGACCACGGTCAAGTTCTCCGGCGCGCTGCCGGCCCGCCGGGTGAACGAGCTCGCCGAGCGGGTGGAGAAGCTCCAGCAGGCGGTCAAGTTCGCCCGTGAGGAGGCCAACGCCGTCGAGGTCACCGACCGGAGGGTGGGCGACGCCGTCTTCGGCTACCTGTTCCGGTAGCCCCATGATCGCCCGTCCGGGGAGCCGGGCGGGTGCACCGGGCGCGACAACGACCCGTACCGGGAGAACCGGGCGGGTGCGCTGCGCGGTGCGAAAAGCTGACACTGATGTTGAAGCTGACCAGGGGTCACAGTGGAGGTTCGAATCCTCCCCCCGGCACCACCGGCCGGGGTAGCCCAAACCAGGCAGAGGCAGGCCCCGTGAATCTCAGGCTCTCGCTCCAGTCTCAGCATTCGCCGCCGAACACCGGATCGACCGGGTGTGGACGAATATCGACGAATGCAGGTTCGAGTCCTGTCTGTGCCGCTCCGTGGCACGGTAGTTCAAAGGCAGAACGCGTCGATTTCAATCTGATCCACGGCCCTTAAACGTGCCGGTGTGCGCAATTGGGCGGCAAACAGGGGCCCGGGAGCTGGCTACGCTCCCGGGTCCTCTCGCGTTCCGGTACGGGGGTGGCGCGGCCGTCCGGGTGGCCGGGCCGATAATGGACCGAACGATTCCGTGGGTGAGAGGTGGCACATGGCCGGCAGGTTGCGGGTGCTGAGGAAGCAGAACCGGCTCAGCCTGGAGGCACTCGCCGAGCAGGTCGGCGTCACCAAGAGCTACCTCTCCAAGGTCGAGCGCGGCATCAGCGACCCGTCGATCTCGACGGCGCTCAAGCTGGCCCACGCCCTCAACGTCGACGTCGGCCGGCTCTTCTCGGACGAGGTGGAGCCCGAGCTCGTCACCGTCGTCCGAGCCGGCGAGCGCACCCCGATGGGCGCCGGGGCCGGCTCCGGCGCCTCGCGCTACGAGGGCATCGCGACCGGGCTCGGCGGCAAGCAGATGGTGCCGTTCATGATGTATCCGCCGACCGCGCCGACGGACTCGCCGTTCAAGTCGCACATGGGCGAGGAGTTCTTCTTCGTCCACGCGGGCACGGCGGTACTGGAGTTCCCCGAGCGGAGCGTCGAACTCGGTCCCGGGGACAGCGTGTACTTCAACTCGGCGCTCCCCCACCGCTGCCGGAGCACCGGGCCGGAGCCGGCCGAGATCCTCGTGGTCATCCACGACGACCCGGCCGGCCCCTCGGACCGGGTTCCCACCCTGCCCTGACGAACCCTGCCCTGACGTGTCGGGCCGACGTCAGCCCTTCGGCCCGGCGTCGGCGGCCAGGGCGACCCCCGCGGCGGACAGCAGCGCGGCCAGTCGCTCCGTCCGCGCCCCGTCCAGCGGCAGCAACGGGCGCCGGGGCTCGCCGACGTCCAGGCCGCACAGGGCCAGGCCCGCCTTCACCGTGGTCGGCAGACCGCCGCCGAGCAGGAACTGGAGCACCGGCAGCTGCCGGTAGAACACCTGGCGGGCCGTGTCCGGATCGCCCTCGCGAACCGCCCGGTACAGATCGAGGGTGAGGTCGGGGATGACGCAGGGCGCCGCCGTGCACCAGCCGGCCGCACCGGCCGCGAACGCCTCCAGGGCCAGCGGGTTGGACCCGTTGTAGAAGGGCAGCGCGCCGTCGGACAGCTGGGTGAGCCGGTGCATCCGCTGGATGTCGCCGCTGCTCTCCTTGACCATGGTGATGTTCTCCACCTGGTCGACCAGCCGGTGCATGAGCTCCGGGGTGAGGTCGACCCCGGCGGTGGCTGGGTTGTTGTAGACCATCAGCGGGATGCCGATCGCGTCGGCGATCTCGGTGTAGTGCCGGGTGATCTCGCGCTCGTCCAGCCTCCAGTACGAGAGCGGCAGCACCATCACCACGTCCGCCCCGGCCTGCTCGGCGAACCGGGCGCGGCGGACGGCGCTGCGGGTGGTGAGGTCGGCGATGCCGACGACCGTGGGCACCCGGCCCGCGACGGCCGACACCGACGCCTCGGCGGCGGTGTACCACTCCTGGTCGTCGAGGTAGGCGCTCTCGCCGGTGGAGCCCAGCGGGGCGATGGCGTGGCAGCCGGAGCGGACCAGCCGGTCGATCAGCTCGGTGAGCCGGGCGAGGTCGAGGGTGCCGTCGGCAGGGGAGAACGGGGTCACCGGGTAGGCGATGATCCCCTCGAGGACGGTGGTGGCCATGTCAGGAGTCCTTCCGGGTGGCGAGGGCGTCGCCGTGGCCGGCCCGAAGGGCGCGGCGGGCGTAGTACGCGAAGTTGGCCTGGCCGCGCTTGGGGGTGGAGATCCAGTCGTGCGCCTCCTGGGCGAGCAGTTCGGGGATCTCCTGGATCTTCCCGGCGGCGCCGGCCAGGAGCTGGAGCCTGGCGGCCCGTTCGAAGAGCAGGGCCAGCGTGCACGCCTCCTCGACGGTCCCGGTGGCGACCAGCTGGCCGTGGTGGGCGAGCAGGAGCGCGCGCTTGTCGCCGAGGGCGGCGGAGATGATCTCGCCCTCCTCGTTGCCGACCGGGATTCCGGGCCACTTCTCCAGGAACGCGCAGTCGTCGTACAGCGGGCACATGTCCATGTGCGACACGACCAGGGGGGTCTCCAGCATCGAGAGCGCGGAGATGTGCAGCGGGTGGGTGTGGATGATGCAGTTGACGTCCGGCCGGGCCCGGTAGACCCAGCTGTGGAACCGGTTGGCCGGGTTGGCCATCCCGTCGCCTTCCAGGACGTGGAGGTCCTCGTCGACGAGGAGCAGGTTGTCCTCGGTGATCTCGTCGAAGCCCAGGCCCAGGCGCTGGGTGTAGTAGGTGCCCGGACGCTCGGCCCTGGCGGTGATCTGGCCCGCCAGCCCGGAGTCGTGCCCGGCGTCGAACAGGATGCGGCAGGTCAGGGCCAGCTTCTGGCGCACCGTCCAGCCGTTGTCGGGGATCGCGGTCTCCATCCGCTGGTGGGCCAGGTTCACCAGGTCGGACTTGCCCGTCTCGAACGTGTCGGCCATCGCCGTCGTCCTCCTTCGGTCTTCGGTCGAACTCTCCCGCCGGGGCACTGGGCGCGGATCACCCCCGGCGGGCGCGGGCAGCGGCAAGCCGCCCGGCGCAACCGCGGAACCCCGGAAGGACACATATTCCACTTTAGGACACAACGTGTCCTCACGTCGAGAGAGGTCCAGCAGCGGGGCGCCGAGGTCGGCCGCCGGCCCCCGGCCAGAGGGTGCACGAGCGGACTACCGCACGCAGACCCCGGACAAACGGGAGGACCGTCTCCGGCTGACGAGAGGTCCGCTGGCGTCACGGTTTCTCCGGAGGAGGCCGAGCGTTCGCGCGGCGCCAGGCCCGCTGGCCGTGACCGTGACCGTGGGTGATGACGCGTCTGGGCTCATCGGGATTGCCGTACACGAAGGGGCCCGGAACGCTGGGGGCGGGGAGGGAATCCGGGGGGGGAAGCACCCGGAAGATCAGGAGTCCCCACGCATGTCCCCGAAGAGGATCGCCGCCGTCGCCGTGGGCATCGCCGGCGCCGTCGTGCTGGCGACCGTCGCCTACGCGGGCGCGCCCGTCACCCTGAACATGGCCACCGGCAGCGCCGACTGCACCGTCTCGTGGACGAAGGACGGCGTCACCTTCAAGCCCCTCACGCCCGGCAGCAGTGCCTCGGCCTTCCTTGACAAGGACGCCACCGGCACGGTCACCATCGACCTCACCGCCGTCGGCAACCCCGTCACCCTGGCGAACTCCGTCTACATCCGGACGGCGGCCAAGGGCGGCTTCAGCCTGACCGACGCCGCCGGCCACTACGTCCAGGCCACGAACCTCGAAGGCAGCCTCTCCGGCGACAGCACCTTCGTCGTCCAGACCGGCAGCGACCCGGCGGGCACCCGCATCCCCGTCTACGACATCCCCACCCGGCCCCAGATCACCCCCGACGTGCAGTCCCTGGTCCCGCCCCGGGTCGACCTGGCGCTCTCCGACATCCGGATGATCGTCCTGCCGGAGTTCGCCACCGTGATGAACCAGACCTTCGGCGACGGCACCATCCAGCCCGGCGACCAGCTCGGCACCTGCACCGCCCAGACCACGTCCTGACCGCCCGGCCGCCGGCGCGGCCACCGCCCCCCGGTAGATTCGCTCCCCCACCACCGACCGAGGGAGCGCCCGTGCCCGACCGGCCCAGCCTGCTGTACGTGACGGACCTGGCCTACCCGGCCCGGGGGCGGCGGTACGGCGACGAGGACGTCCTCCTCACCTCCCGGCTGCGGGAGTGGTTCGACCTGGCCCTGTGCCACCCGCTCGACGCCCGGGCCCTGATGGGGCGCTTCGACGCGGTCGTGGTGCGCAACAGCGGGCCGGTGCTGCACTACCGGGAGGAGTACGCCCGCTTCCGGGCCCGGGCCCTGGCCGACGGCGTGCGGGTCTACAACCCGCTGACCGGGCGGGGTGACATGGCGGGGAAGCAGTACCTGCTGGAACTCACCGAGCAGGGCCACCCGGTCATACCGACCGTCGACCGGCCGCAGGACCTCGGCCGGCTGCCCGCCGCCGACCGCTACGCCGTCAAGCCCAAGGAGGGCGCCGACAGCATCGGCCTGCGGTTCCTCACCCGCCGGGAGCTGGACGGTCTCGAATGGGGCGAGGTGCTGGTCCAGCCGCGGATCGACTTCCGCTACGAGGTCTCGTTCCACTTCGTGGACGACGCCTTCCAGTACGCCCTCCACACGCCCGACCCGGCCCTGCGCTGGGTGCTGGAGCCGTACGAGCCGAGCGCGGCCGACCTGGAGTTCGCGCGCGGCTTCGTCGGCTGGAACACGCTCGCCCACGGGATCCAGCGGGTCGACGCCTGCCGGGCGCCGGACGGGCGGCTGCTCCTGGTCGAGCTGGAGGACCTCAACCCGTACCTGTCCCTCGACCTGGTCGCCGACGAGGTCAGGGAGGGCTTCGTCGGAGCGATGTCACGGTCGCTGCGCCGCTTCCTGGGGTGACCCCGCCGACGCGCCGCCCCGGGAAGCCTCTCCCGGGGCGGCGCGAACACCGGGGGCGTCAGCAGATCCGCGGCAGCTGTTCGCCGATCGGCAGGTCGACCACCCGGGTACCGCCGAAGCCGGTGCGGGCGACGACCATCCCGGGGTGGTCGGCGACGCACTCCCCGATCACCACCGACTCCGCACCGTCCGGGTGGGCGCGCATCGCGGCGAGCACGGCGTCCGCCGAGGTGCGCGGGACGAAGGCGACCAGCCTGCCCTCGTTGGCGATGTACATCGGGTCCAGCCCCAGCACGGCGCACGCGTTGGCCACCGGCTCGGGGACGGGGACAGCGCGTTCGCTGAGCACGACGCCGACGCCGGCCGCCGTCGCGATCTCGTTGAGCGACGCCGCCAGGCCGCCCCTGGTGGGGTCGCGCAGCACGTGCAGGTCGGCGGTGGCGGCGAGCATCGCCTCGACCAGGCCGCCGAGCGGGGCGGTGTCGCTGCGCACCTCGACACCGAACTCCAGGCCCTCCCGGACGCTCATGATCGCCACCCCGTGCAGCCCGATCGGCCCGCTGACGATCACCACGTCACCGGGCACGGCGCGCTGCGGCCGGATGTCGACTCCGGCCGGGACGATCCCGAGGCCGGCGGTGTTCAGGTAGACGCCGTCGCCGTGCCCGGCCTCGACCACCTTGGTGTCGCCGGTGGCGATCTCGACCCCGGCGGTGCGGGCGGCGGCGCCGATCGCCCGGGCGACCCGGTCCACCACCGCCATCTCCACCCCCTCCTCCAGGATGAAGCCGCAGGACAGGTAAGCCGCCCTGGCCCCGCTCATGGCGAGGTCGTTGACCGTGCCGTTGACCGCGAGGTCGCCGATGCAGCCGCCGGGGAAGAACAGCGGCCGAACCACGTAGGAGTCGGTGGAGAAGGCCAGCCGGGCACCGCCCAGTTCCAGGACGGCGGAGTCGCCGAGCCCGGCGAGCACCGGGCCGCCGAAGGCCGGCGCGAAGAGGTTCTGCACCAGTTCGGCGGACAGCGCCCCGCCGCCGCCGTGGCCCATCACCACCCGGGGGTGGTCGCGCAGCGGCAGCGGGCAGCTCCACCCGGAGAAGTCGGGCTGCTCGGAGGACCGCTCGGAGGGCAGTTCGGCAGGCCGCTCGGCGGGCTTTCGGCCCGGCGCCCCGCCGGGCAGGTCGGTGAGCAGTTCGGTGACCAGGTCGATGTCAGCCAACGCGAGTCGCCTCCTGGGCCTGGACGGACGTACCCGGCACACCCAGCCGCCGGTACAGGTAGTACGCGGCGCACGCCCCCTCGCTGGAGACCATCGTGGCGCCGAGCGGTGTGCGCGGTGTGCAGAGCGTGCCGAAGGCCTCGCACTGGTGGGGCTTCAGCAGCCCCTGAAGCACCTCGCCGCTGCGGCACTCGGCGGGCTCGCGGGTGGTGATCCCGGAGACGTCGAAGCGGTGCTCGGCGTCGTGGTCCCGGTAGCGCGGCGAGAGCCGCCAGCCGCTCCGCGGGATCATGCCGATGCCCCGCCAGGAGCGGTCGGCCACTTCGAAGACGTCCTCCAGCATGGCGCGGGCCGCCGGGTTGCCCTCGGCCCGTACGGCCCGCGGGTAGGCGTTGTCGACGGTGTGCTCGCCGCGCTCCAGCTGCCGTACGGTCCGCCGGATGCCCTCCAGGATGTCCAGCGGTTCGAAGCCGGTGACGACGATCGGCACCCGGTGGCGCTCCGCCAGCGCCGGGTACTCGGCGGTGCCCATCACGCTGCACACGTGCCCGGCGGCGAGGAAGCCCTGGACCCGGCAGTCCGGGGAGTCCATGATCGCCTCGATCGCGGGAGGCACCCGGACGTGCGAGACCAGCATGCTGAAGTTGCGCAGGCCCTGCTTTCGGGCCAGGTGGACGGCCATGGCGTTCGGCGGGGCGGTGGTCTCGAAGCCGATGCCGAAGAAGACCACCTCCCGGTCCGGGTTCTCCCTGGCGATCCGCAGGGCGTCGAGCGGCGAGTACACCACCCGGACGTCGCCGCCCTCGCCGCGGACCCGGAACAGGTCCCGGTCGGTGCCCGGCACCCGCAGCATGTCCCCGAAGGAGCAGAAGATCACCTCCGGCCGGGCGGCGATCGCCAGCGCCCGGTCGATCACCTCCAGCGGGGTGACGCACACCGGGCAGCCCGGACCGTGGATCAACTCGACCTCGTGCGGCAGCAGTTGGTCGATGCCGTGCCGGATGATGCTGTGCGTCTGACCGCCGCAGACCTCCATCAGCGCCCACGGCCTGGTGACCGTCGCCCTGATGTCGGCGAGCAGCCCGGCCGCCAGCTCGGGGTTGCGGAACTCCTCCAGGTACTTCACCGTCCGGCCTCCTCGACCGCGTCGACCCCCGCGGCTTCCCACGGGTCGCCGAACTCCTCCTGCAACAGCCCGAGTTCCTCGAAGAGGGCGAGGGTGCGCCGGGCCGACTCCTCGTCCAGCCGTTGCAGCGCGAAGCCCACGTGGACGATCGCGTACTCACCCACCGCGAGGTCCGGCAGGTACTCCAGGCAGACGTCCTTGACCACGCCGCCGAAGTCCATCACCGCCATCCGGGCTCCGTCCCGTTCACCGATCTCCGTCACCCTGCCGGGCACAGCCAGACACATCCGCTCTCACTCCTCCCGGGTGGCCGACGACCTGGCGGCCACCATCAGCTGGCCGAGTGCCAGCCCTCCGTCGTTGGGCGGCACCCGGCGATGCCGCAGTACGGTGAAGCCGTCCTCCCGGAGGCCGCCCGCGCAGGCCGAGGAGAGCAGCGCGTTCGCGAAGACGCCGCCGCTGAGCGCGACCGTGCTGGTGCCGTACCGGCTCCGGGCGGCGGTGCAGATCCGTCGGACCAGGTCGGCCACCGCGCCGTGGAAGCGGGCGGCGACCAGCCCGGCGGGGGCACCCGCGGTCACGTCGGCCACCACGGCGGCGAGTACCGGCCCGGGGTCGGCGGTCCAGCCGTCCGCCCGCGTCGGCAGGCCGAACCGGTAGCCGTCCGCACGGCCGAACTCGCAGGCCGCCGCCTCCAGTTCGATCGCCGCCTGGGCCTCGTAGCCGGCCCGCTGGCAGATCCCCGCGAGCGAGGACACCGCGTCGAAGAGCCGCCCCATGCCGGAGGTCGGCACGCAGTTCAGCCCTCGCTCCAACTGGCGCCCCAGCAGCCGTAGTTCATTCTCACCACAGGCCCGGACCGGCGGCAGTCCCGACGTCCACGGCAGCCCGGCAGCGCGCAGGTGCGCCAGCGCCGTGCGGTACGGGCGTTCGACGGCCGCGTCCCCGCCCGGCAGCGGCACGTAGCCGAGGTGGGCGAGGCGGCGGAACCCGTCGTAGTCGGCCAGCAGCACCTCGCCGCCCCAGATCGTGCCGTCCTCGCCGTAGCCGGTGCCGTCGAAGGCCACGCCGAGCACCGGACGGCCGCCGTCCAGGCCGTGTTCGGCCATCACCGCGGCGATGTGGGCGTGGTGGTGCTGGACCCGGTGCACCGGCCGTCCGGCGGCGGTCCGCTCGGCGTGCCGGACCGAGCGGTAGCCGGGGTGCCGGTCGGCGACCAGCAACTCGGGCCGCACCCCGCTGACGGTGCCGAGCTGCTCCACCGCCCGGTCGAAGGCCCGCAGCGTGGCCAGGTCGTCCATGTCGCCGATGTGGCCCGACAGCCAGGCGTAGCCGCCCTTGGCCAGCGCGAAGGTGTTCTTGAGGTCACCGCCGACCGCCAGCACCGGGCGGACGGGCACCGGCAGCGGGATCGGCAGCGGCGCGTAGCCGCGCGAGCGGCGCAGCGGCAGCTGCTCGCCGTCCACCACCCGCACCACCGAGTCCTCGCACGGGACGTGGATCGGCCGGTCGTGGGTGAGCCAGCCGTCGACCAGCGGGGCGAGCCGGTCCAGCGCCTCCCGGTCGTCGGTGACGATCGGCTCGCCGGAGAGGTTGGCGCTGGTCATCACCAGCAGGTCGGGCCCGGGGGCGGCCAGCAGCAGGTGGTGCAGCGGCGTGTACGGGAGCATCACCCCGAGGTCGGGGCTGCCCGGTGCCACGGCCTCGGGGATCGGCCGGCCGGTGCGGCGCAGCAGGACGATCGGCCGGGCCTGGCCGGTGAGCAGTTCCCGTTCGACCGGGTCGACGGGCAGCAGGGCCTCGACGGTGGCGAGGTCGCGGGCCATCACGGCGAAGGGCTTGGCGCGGCGCCGCTTGCGCCGGCGCAGCAGGGCGACGGCCGTGGCGTCGCGGGCGTCGCAGGCGAGGTGGTAGCCGCCGAGGCCCTTGACGGCGAGGATCGCGCCGTCGGCGAGCAGCCGCCGGGCTTCCGAGAGGGCCTGTTCCCCGCCCGGTGCGGGGCGTCCCGGCACGGTCAGGGCGAGGGTGGGCCCGCAGGCGTGGCAGGCGACGGGCTGGGCGTGGAAGCGGCGGTCGGCGGGGTCGGCGTACTCCCGGGCGCAGTCCGGGCACATCGGGAAGCCGGCCATGGTGGTGTCGGCCCGGTCGTACGGCAGGCCGGTGACGATGGTGTGCCGAGGGCCGCAGTTGGTGCAGCTGATGAACGGGTGGCGGTGGCGGCGGTCGGCCGGGTCGGCGAGTTCGGCGAGGCAGTCGGCGCAGGTCGCGGTGTCGGGTGGGATCAGGGTGGCGCGTGGGCCGTCGGGGCGGGACGGGAGGATCCGGAAGCCGGTGGCGCCGGTGGCGGTGAGCGGGGTGTGTTCCACCGAGTCCACCTGGGCGAGCGGCGGGGCGTCGCCGGCCACCCGCCGGCAGAAGGCGTCCAGGGCGTCGCGACGGCCCTCGATCTCGGCCAGGACGCCCTCGCCGGTGTTGGTGACGGTGCCGGCCAGGCCGAGTTCGCCGGCGAGCGTGTGGACGAACGGCCGGAAGCCGACGCCCTGCACCAGACCGCGGACGGCGACCCGGCGCCGTTCGCGGTCGAGCCCGGGGTGACCGGCCGTCACGCGCGCTCCCCCACCGCGGAGTGCCCGTGGTGATGACCGTGCTCAGGCCGGTGCTCAGGCCCGTGCGCGTGGTCGTGCGCGTGGCCGTCATCGTGCTCGTGCTCGTGCTCGTCATCGTGCTCGTGCGAGTGCGGCGGCGCGGCGGCCATCACCGGCCGGTGTGGCTGCGCCCCGTCCAGCACGGCCAGCGCCCGGTCCAGCAGCACCCCGACGCCCTCGCCGGTGCGGGCGGAGGTCTTCAGCACCTCCACCCCGGGGTTCACCCGCCGGACGTTGGCCAGGAACGCCGGCTCGTCGAACTCGGCCGCCGCGGCCAGGTCCGTCTTGGTCACCAGCACCAGGTTGGCCAGCCCGAAGGCCGTCGGGTACTTGAGCGGCTTGTCCTCGCCCTCGGTGACGGAGGCCAGCACCACTCGCAGCGTCTCGCCGAGGTCGTAGGAGGCCGGGCAGACCAGGTTGCCGACGTTCTCCACGAACAGCAGCCGGCACTCCGGCGGCAGCCAGCCGTCCAGGTGCCCGGCGAGCATCCGGGCCTCCAGGTGGCAGAGCCCGTCGGTGAGCACCTGCTTGACCGGTGCGCCCGAACGGGCCAGCCGTCGTGCGTCGTTCTCGGTGGCGAGGTCGGCGGTCAGCGCGGCGACCGCCACCCCGCGCCGCCGGGCCAGCCCCAACTCGGCCTCCAGCAGGGCGGTCTTGCCGCTGCCGGGGCTGGACAGCAGGTTCACCGAGGCCGTCCCCCGCGCGGCCAGGGCCGTCCGCAGGGCGCGGGCGCTGTCGTCGTTGCGGGCGAGGACCGCCTGACGGAGGTCGACCGTGCGGCACATCGGTATCAGCCTTTCTGTTCGGCCGGGACGCCGGCTCTCTGCGACCACTCGACGTCGAGGATCTGCAACTCGCGCCCGGACAGCAGCTCGACGCCGCCGCCTCCCGAGCAGCTCGGGCAGCCGAGGTCCGGCGGCATGCCGACCGCCCACTCGACCGCGCAGGGGGTGCAGCGGGCCCGGGCCGCGACGGACTCGGTGTCCAGCGCCGCGCCCGCCACCAGGGTTCCGGTGCAGGCCAGTTCGAAGCAGAAGTCGAGGGCCTCGGGCACCACACCGGCCAACTCGCCCACCCTCAGCCGTACCCGTGCCACTCCCGGGGCGCCGTGCTCGCGCGCGGCCGCGTCCACCTGCGCGACGACGGCTTCGGCGATCGACATCTCGTGCATGGATCCCCAATCGGTGCGAGGCGCGCGGGTCGCGGAGAGCAGGGCAAGAGGGGGAAGGGCGAGGGGCAGCGGCCCCCATTACAGGGCCCGGTGGCGGCATCGGCCCGAAGCCGCGCCGCCACCGGGTACGGGGCTGCGCCGTTCGCAGCAGTCCGCGGCTCACATCCGGGAGATGTGCAGGTACCGCTTGATGTCCGGCAGGCTCTGCCAGACCAGTGCGCCGATCCCGGCCAGCAGGGCGACGCAGAACAGTTTCCTCAGCATGGTGTCGTCTCCTTCTCCGGCTGCGCGGCCTCGTCCACGACCCGCAGGACCACTCGGACCGCCTCCTCCACGGCGGCGGCGACGGGCTCGCTCAGCCCGATCCCTTCCTCCAGCGAGGCCGGCTCGCAGCCGACCACCAGTACCCGTGCGGGCGGCTCGCCGCCGGTGCCGGCGGCGAGCGTGGCGAGCAGCGCCAGCACCGCGTCCGGCCCCATCCGGTGCCCGTCCAGGACCGGCACCTCCGACGGCCGTTCGGCGGCCGGCTCGATCAGGTAGACCGTGCCGGGCGCACCGCCGCGGCAGGTGGCGTCCACCAGGACGGCGGTGTGGTGGCCGTCGAGCAGGCGGTAGGCGAGGTCCACCCCGCGCACGCCGACGTCGACCACCTCCACGCCCGCCGGCAGCGGGTGGGCGGACAGCCGCCGTACGGTCTCGACCCCGAAGCCGTCGTCGCCGAGGAAGACGTTGCCCACCCCGGCGACCAGCACCGTCCGACGCGTCACGGCCCCTCCAGCGGAACGACCACGGCACCGGCCCCAGTAACGGCACCCGCACCAGGAGCAGCCCCGGGAGCGCCCCCGTCCAGCGGCGTGACCTCGTCGGGCTGGAAGTAGCGGAAGCGCCCCTGCGCCCGCCACAGGTCGGCGCCCGGGTCGTCCTCCACCGTGACGGCCAGGTGCACCGAGCCGTCGAGGTCGTGCAGCACCGCCTCCACCACGCCGGTGCGCCCGTCCAGGAAGAGGTCCTGGGCGTCGGTGCGCCGGCGGCCCGGCCGCAGCAGCACCCGGCTGCCGGCGCCGACCTCGCGGCCGTCGACCAGCACCCGGTCCCGCTCCGGGTCGACTGCGGGGTCGTCGGCCGGGTCCCACCAGGGCTGGTCCGCGCCGGCGGCACCGGTGACCTCTCGCAGTCCGCGGATGGCGCCGTGCAGCCGCTCCAGCACCTCGGGCGGCATGGACTCGGCCAGGTCGATGACCGCGCCCGCCCTCTCGTCGGTGCCCCTGGCCTCCCGCTTCTCCTCCTCGGTCAGGGCAGCCGTGCGCAGCGCCAGGATCTCGTCGATCTCGGTGGCGTCGTACAGGGTGCCGAGGCTCTCGGGGGCGATCCGCGGGTGGTCCTCCAGGATGATCGGCGAGGAGAGCACGACCCGGCGCTCGCCGTCCGGGCCGACCAGCACCGGCCAGGTGCGCTCGTTGCGGCAGCGTTCGACGGCGGGGCGGGCCCACTCGGGCGGGTCGGTGACGGACAGGAAGCGTCCGTGCTCCAGTCCGAGCAGCAGGTGGGCGGAGACCAGCGACCGCGGCAGCGCCTGGTCGCGGGTGGCCCGCCGGAGCGGCATCCAGGCGGAGGTGTTCTCCACCTCCACGGTGAGCCGCTGCGCCCGGTACGGGCCCGGCAGTTCCTCGGCCCGCAGCCAGACCAGGCCGTCGACCTGTTCGCGCCGCCGCACCAGCCGGCCGACGACGGCGCCGTGTTCGTGCACCAGCCCGGTCTCCCCTATGCCCGGCAGCCGGAACGGCAGTTGCACCCCTTCGCCCGCCAACTCCTCGACGGGTACGACGAGTTCGATCCGCTCCTCGACGCCCTCGTCCCACTCGACGAGGTCCCGGTCGGCCAGCTCCAGCCGCTCCACGGACTCGAAGCCGACGGCGGTGGCCTTCTCCACGGTGCGCCGCTGGACCCGCAGGAAGCGCAGTTCGACCGCCAGCACGTCGCCCTCGCGCGCCTCCATCAGGCACTCGGTGCGCTGGTGGGAGTGCTCGCCGCCCTGGGCGGTGTACTCGGGCGGCACCAGGACGCCGAACTGCCAGCGCAGCCGGTTCTTGGCCGCCGAGGCGCGGTACGGGTAGAGCACGTAGCCCTCCAGCAGCACCGCGTCGGCGATCTGCCGGGCGGCGGCGAAGCCCTGCTCGATCCGCTCGGGGTAGCCGCTCACCGGGCCGTCCCCTCGATGGCCGCCGTCGTGAGCAGCTCGCGCACGGTCGCCTCCCAGGAGGGCAGGGCCCGCCGGGAGCGGTAGGCCAGCAGCTCGTCCATCACGTCGTCCGGCAGCCGCAGCCAGCCGCAGCCGGGGAAGTGCCGGTCGATCGCCTCCCGCCAGACGCGCACCGGCATCCGCACCCTGGTCTCCCGGTCCCAGGGCACCGGGCTGACCTGGAAGCCGCCGGGCCCGGCGAAGGCGGTGCCGGAGAAGAGCAGCAGCAGGGGCGCCTCGCCGCCGTCCAGTGCCCGGAAGTAGCGGGCCGAGGCCACCTCCTGGTCGTAGGTGCACGGCACCGTGAGGTCGATCTCGGTGTCGCCGGTGAAGCCGGGCACCAGCAGCGGCACGGTGGCGAACTGGATCGGGTTGAGCGTGGTCGCCCACCGCTCCCGCCCGCCGAACAGGTCGGTGAGCCGTTCGCCCTCGGTGTCGCCGTACGGCCGGCGGCCGGGTTCGATCCGCAGCTGGCACTGGAGGGCGAGGGCGTGCACCCGGGTGTCGGCCGGCGCCGTGATGCGCAGCCGGAAGACCAGGGCCGGCCCGGCCGCGTACGGGTCGGAACGCACGCCGGTGCAGGCGAAGCCGAGCGCCGTCACGCCGTCACCGCCGCGGGCAGCGGGCGGGCCAGGGCGGCCAACTTGGCGAAGAACTCGTCGAGTTCGGCCCGTGCCTCGGCGCCGCCGTCGAAGCCGTGCCAGCACCGGCGCAGCCGGCCGACCAGTTCGTAGCAGACGTCGATCGGCACCAGGAGGCAGGTGACGTGCTCCCCGGTGCGGCGCAGCAGCAGCGCCTCGACGTCCGGTTCCAGGGCGGCGGCCAGCCGGCTGCCGCCGAGGGCGCGCTGCCAGGTGTCCTCGTCCAGCTCGCTCTCGGTGGCGCCGGCCGGGCCCGGGTAGAAGGCGAGCAGCTGGTCCAGCACGGTGTTGCGGAACAGGAAGGCGGTGCCGACCGGGATGCCCAGTGCCGACCAGGCCCGCTGGTCCAACTCCCCCTCGGGGTCGGTGAGGTAGCGGTCCGGTACGGTGCGGTAGCGGCCGCCGGCCGCGCCCGGCTGCCGGAACAGCAGGCCGCAGGCGGTGCAGGCGCAGGCCAGGGCGCGTTCCTCGACGTCCACCAGGTGGCGGTGGCCGGCCGGGAGGTCGTGGCCGCAGAAGGCGCACTGCTCGGGGCGCGGCGGGGCCGGTTCGCGCAGCCGTTGCAGCAGGGCGGTGCCGTCGCGGGAGATCCGGCGGGTGTTCATCGCACCTCCGCGGCCGGCTGCGGGCGGGTGCCGATCTGGAGCAGCTGCGGGGCGCGTTCCAGCTCGACGGCCGTCACCTCGGGTGCGTGGCAGGCGAGGGCGGCCTCCACGTCCTGTTCGCCGCAGCCGCAGCCGGTGGCCGTGCGGCGCAGTCGCAGGGTGCCGGTGGCCGGGTCGAAGCCGGTCACCTCGACCCGCTCGGGCAGGTTGGCGAGGGCCCGGTCGATCCTGGCGGTGAGGTCCTCGGGGTGCAGGTCGTGCAGGAGCAGCAGTCCGGCGACGGCCGGGTCGTCCAGCATCCGGTCCAGGGCGGGCGGGGGCAGCGCCGGGACCAGCCTGGCCAGGCCCTGGCCGTAGAACTCCATGAGTTCGCGGACCAGTTGCTCGCCCGCCTGCTCGGCTCCGGTGTCGGTGAGGGCGTCCAGGGCCTGCTGGATCCGCAGGCCGGTCTGCTCGGCCGTCATGCGGTGAGTCCGCTCAGGCCGGTGGGCACGTGCATGGTCTGCACGGTGCGCCCGCCGCCGACGTACATGTGCACGCCGCAGGGCAGACAGGGGTCGAAGCTGCGTACCGCGCGCATGATGTCGATGCCCTTGAACGTCTCCGGGGGGTTCTCCTCGAAGATCGGGGTGTTCTGCACGGCGTCCTCGTACGGTCCCGGGGTGCCGTAGCTGTCGCGGACGCTGGCGTTCCACGGGGTGGGCGGGTACGGGTGGTAGTTGGCGATCTTGCCGTCGCGGATCACCATGTGGTGCGAGAGCACGCCGCGCACGGCCTCGGTGAAGCCGCAGCCGATCGACTCGTCCGGCACCTCGAAGCGCTCCCAGGTCTGGCTGCGCCCGGCGCGGACCTCGTCGAGGGCCTTCTCGGCGAAGTGCAGGGCGCAGGCGGCCGCGTAGGCCTGGAAGTAGGTGCGGGCGCGGTTGCGCTCGATGGCGTTGCTCCACTGCGGGATCTTCCACTCGAAGGTGACCTCGGGCTTGGTCATCGAGCGGGGCAGGTTGATCCGCACGCTGTGGCCGGTGGCCTTGACGTAGCCGATGTCGACCAGCCCGGACAGGGCGGTGGACCACAGGCGGGCGATCGGGCCGCCGCCGGTGTCGAGGGCGAGGTGGTCCTTGCCGTCGAACCAGCGCGGGGACATCACCCAGCTGTACTTGCCGTCGAAGTCGCGTTTCTGCGGGGCGGGGATGGTGTGCTGGTTCCACGGGTGCCGGGGGTCGACGGGGTTGCCGAGCGGGTCGTGGGTGACGAACAGGTCCTTGCCCTGCCAGTCCTCGTAGTAGGAGCTGCCGAGCAGGATGCGGATGCCGAGGTTGATCTGCGTCAGGTCGTTGGTGACGAGCTTGCCGTCCACCACGACGCCGGGGGTGACGAACATCCGCCGGCCCCAGTCGGTCATGTTGCGGTACGTGAAGTCGCAGTGGTCGGGGTCGTTGAGGCTGCCCCAGCAGCCGAGCAGGACCCGGCGCCGGCCGACCTCCTCGTAGCCGGGCAGGGCCTCGTAGAAGAAGTCGAAGAGGTCGTCGTGCAGTGGTACGACCTTCTTCATGAACTCGACGTAGCGCATCAGCCGGGTCAGGTAGTCGGTGAACAGCTGCACCGTGGCGACCGTGCCGACGCCGCCCGGGTAGAGCGTGGAGGGGTGCACGTGGCGGCCCTCCATCAGGCAGAACATCTCCCGGGTGTACCGGCTGACCTGGAGCGCCTCGCGGTAGAACTCGCCCTCGATCGGGTTGAGCGAGCGCATGATGTCGGCGATCGTCCGGTACCCGTGGTCGGCGGCGTGCGGGGCCTCGGTGCGCTCGGCCTGTTCCAGGACGCCGGGGTTGGTCTCGCGGACCATCCGCTCGCAGTAGTCGACCCCGACCAGGTTCTCCTGGAAGATGTTGTGGTCGAACATGTACTCAGCGGCCTCGCCGAGGTTGATGATCCACTCGCCGAGGTGCGGGGGCTTCACCCCGTACGCCATGTTCTGGGTGTAGACGGAACAGGTGGCGTGGTTGTCGCCGCAGATCCCGCAGATCCGGCTGGTGATGAAGTGGGCGTCGCGCGGGTCCTTGCCGCGCATGAAGACGCTGTAGCCGCGGAAGACCGAGGAGGTGCTGTAGCACTCCGCGACCCGCTTCTGCTTGAAGTCGATCTTCGTGTGGATGCCCAGACTGCCCACGATCCGGGTGATCGGGTCCCACGACATCTCGGTCAGGCCGCTGCCGTCGCCGGCCGCCCTGGTGGTCGGTGTTGCCATCGTGTCTGTCGTGTCCTTGTCTGCGAGCGGGGGTCTGTGCGAGCGGGGTCGGCGAGCGGGCCTGGGTCGGCGGCGGGCCGCGCGCCCGACGGCGCGCGGCCCCGGGGCGTCACCAGGGCGGGCGGTAGCCCGTGGTCAGGTGGCGGCCGGTGTGGCGCCACTTGGGTTCCTTGTCCAGGGTCTTCAGCGTGATCGCGCGCAGCCGGCGGATCAGCGAGCCGTACGCGCTGCTGGCGTTGGAGGAGACCCGGGAGCCGGGCGGCGGGTCCATGAAGGGCATGAACTTGTCCGGGAAGCCCGGCATGGTGCAGGCGATGCAGATGCCGCCCACGTTCGGGCAGCCGCCGATGCCGTTGGTCCAGCCGCGCTTGGTGACGTTGCACTTCACGACCGGGCCCCAGCAGCCGAGCCGCACCAGGCACTCGGGCGTACCGTAGTCGGTGGCGAACTGGCCCTGCTCGTAGTAGCCGCCGCGGTCGCAGCCCTCGTGGACGGTGGCGCCGAACAGCCAGGCGGGCCGCAGCTTGTCGTCGAGCGGGATCATCGGCGCGGAGCCGGCCAGCTGGTAGAGCAGGTAGGTGAGCGTCTCGGCGAAGTTGTCGGGCTGGATCGGGCAGCCCGGCACGCAGACGATCGGCAGCCCGGCCTTGGACTTCCAGTCCCAGCCCAGGTAGTCCGGCACGCCCATGGCGCCGGTCGGGTTGCCGGCCATCGCGTGGATGCCGCCGTACGTGGCGCAGGTGCCGATGGCCACCACGGCGGTCGCCTTGGGGGCGAGCCGGTCCAGCCACTCGCTGGTGGTGATGGGCTGGCCGGTGGCGGGGTCGTCGCCGAAGCCGCACCAGTAGCCCTCCTCCTTGATCTTCTCGTTGGGGATGGACCCCTCGACGACCAGCACGAACGGCTCGATCTCGCCGCGTTCGGCCCTGAAGAACCACTCGACGAAGTTGTCCGCGCCCTGGACCGGGCCGCACTCGAAGTCGATCAGCGGCCAGTGCACCGCGACCTTGGGCAGGCCGGGCAGGGCGCCGGTGACGATCTCCTCGATGCTCGGCTGCATCGCGGCGGTCAGCGAGACGGAGTCGCCGTCGCAGCTGAGGCCGGCGTTGATCCAGAGAATGTGCACCACGTCGGTGTCGGTCTGTTCCGCTGTGGCAGCTGTTGCAGCACCCATGAGGATGCCTCCTCGGGGATGGGAGCCGGACGTATTGGCTCGAATGCCAGTCATAGCAACGGCCGGGGCCGCGCGCCGGTCCGCGCGGCCCGGGCCGGCGCCGGAGGAGGCAAGCCGGGCGGGTCCGTTCGGGTCACACGCGCGCCGCGGCCCCCGTCGCTACCGGGCGCTTGCGGACGAACGCGGATCGCAGCGCGTGGTACGGCGATTCGGGTGTGAAGAACTGCCGGTGCATCACCGCGAGCTCCTCCTCCCGGTAGGCGTCGAGCGGCTTGGCCCGCTCGTCGGCCTCCCGCGCGGCCTTCTTCGCCGCGATCCGCTGCTGGGTGGTGGGCGAGGCGGCGAGCAGCCCGGCCAGGTGGGCCGCGCCCGGCCCGAACTCCTCGGGGCCGCAGCCGAGCACCCGGTCGACCAGGCCGATCCGCTCGGCGGCGGCCGCGGACAGCGGCAGTGCCTGGTGGGTCAGCCGCTCGGCCGCCGCCGGGCCCACCCGGCGCGGGAGGGTGTACGTCCAGTACTCCGACCCGTACAGCCCCATCAGCCGGTAGTGCGGGTTGAGGACGGAGCCGCCGCGGCACCACACCTCGTCCGCGGCCAGCGCCAGCATCATCCCGCCGGCCGCCGCGTTGCCCCCGATCGCGGCGACCACCAGCCGGTCGGTGGTGGTGAGCACCGCGTCGACCAGCTCGTCCATCGCGGTGATGTTGTCCCAGGACTCGGTGGCCGGGTCCGGCGCGGCCTCGATGACGTTGAGGTGGATGCCGTTGGAGAAGAAGTCCCGGCCGCCGCCGAGCACCAGCACCGAGGTCGGGCGGGCGGCGGCGAAGCGGTACGCGGCCAGCAGCCGCCGGCAGTGGCCGGTGGACATCGCGCCGCCCGGGAACGAGAAGCGCAGGAGGCCCACCGGGCCGGCCTCGCGGTAGCGGATGTCCGACCAGACGGGGCCGTCCCGCTCCTCCGGCATCAGCGGCGCCGGGACCTCCGGCAGGGCCGGCAGCAGGCCGCCGAGCGCCGTCGCCGCCGGGAGCTTGACGCCCGCGGGGCCGCCGGGCGTGCGGCGGCGCAGTTCGGGGATCCACACCGCGCCGTCCACCGTCGCCCGGCACACCGCGCCGGTCCGGGTGGCGAGCAGCTCGCCCGGGGCGCCGCGCAGCACCGGCTCGCGGTGCCCGCCGTGCAGGTACCACTCGCCGCCGCACAGCCGGTCGAGCACCCCGGGCCTGGAGTCCGCGGCGCGGAGCCGGCGCAGCACCGCCTCGGTGGGGTCCGCCGTCCAGTCGATCCGGCGCTCCTCCTGGCGCAGGACGGGCCGGGTGCGCACGGTGGCGCTCCAGCCGGGGCCGGACTGCCGCTGCGGCTGGTACGTGCCGGAGGCGAAGCGCTCCACGGCGAGCAGTGCGGCCGCCACCGCCGCGTCGGCGACCTCGTTGCGGTACAGGTCGCTCTTGCCGTACTCGGGCAGCAGGCAGGGCGCCCAGGCCCAGACCGGTCCGGCGTCCATCTCCGCCTCGGCCTGGAGCACCGTGACGCCCCATTCGGTGCGGCCCTCCTGGATCGCCCGGTCGAGTGAGGACGGGCCTCGGTCGCCCGGCGGCCCCGGGTGGACGATCAGGCAGGTCAGCCGCGTCCAGATGTCGCGCGGGATCGCCGTGCGCAGCATCGGGGCGAGCACCAGGTCGGGCCGCAGGCGGCGCACCGAATCACGCAACTCCACGTCGTCACCGGCCAGTTGGAGGTCGACGGTGTGGCGCCGGTCGCGCAGTTCGGCGTGCAGCCGCTGGCTGAGGCTGTTGAACGCGCTGGCGAGGAGAAGAATCCGCATGTCCGCCTCCGATGGGGTGGGGCTCCGGGAACCCGGCGATCATCGCCTCCGTCCGAGCGACCCCCTGCCCCGCCCGGCATGTCGCACCGCGCGTTCACCCGAGCGGCCGGAACGGCGCGGGCGCACCCACCGATAGAATGTAAGCCATGAACTCGATTACTGACCCTTACGAACTACGCGCCGGTGTGCCCACCGTCGAGGTCTTCCGCCGCCTGCGCACCGACGCCGGCCTCTCCGACAAGGCCCCCGAGGCGGTCGCGCTCGCCCTGCCCAACACCTGGTACGGCGTGGTCCTCCACCACGCGGGCGAGCCGATCGGCATGGGCCGGATCATCGGCGACGGCGGCACCGCGTTCCAGATCACCGACATCTGCGTGCACCCCGCCCACCAGGGCCACGGCCTCGGCCGGCGCATCATGGCCGCGCTCACCGGGGAACTGGAACGCCGGGCGCCCGCCACCGCGTACGTCTCGCTGATCGCCGACGGCCCGGCACGATTCCTCTACGAGAAGTTCGGCTTCGCGGACACCGCCACCCACGGCTCGATCGGCATGTACCGCCTGATGGACGGCGGCTGACGGCCCCGCCGGCGGCACTGTCGGTGGCGCCGTGTGTACTGGGGCCCGACCCGCTGTCCGACCCGGAGGTGCCGCCGTGGCCCGTCTGTACGTCCGTTCCGGCCTCGACCCCGACGAGCCGGACGCCCCGGTGGCCGTCCTGGTCGCCGACCCCGACGGCACCCCCGGGGAACAGGCCGTGGAACGGCTCGGCGGGAACTGCTACGAGGGCGACGAGGTCCTCTACCTGGTGCAGACCGACGGCTGGGCCGAGCACGCGTACGCCGACGGCCGGCTCACGGTCGGCATCGCCGTCCACCCGGCCGTGCTGGAACGGACGGAGAGCAGCCCGGCGGACTTCCCGCTGCGCTCGGCCACCGACCCGGAGGCCCTCGTCGTCCTGCGCGCGGAGGCGGCCGTCGCCCCGGAGGTGGCCGACCGGCTCTCCGAGGGCGCGATGGTCCTCGTCGCCGCACCGGACACCCCGCTCGACGACCTCCTCGGCCCCGACGGCGACTGGCCGATGCTCCTCGCCCCGCCCCCGCCCGCGCCCCCGATACAGCCGTAGCCGGGGGCCGGGCGGGCGGTCAGAGCGGGAGGGCCTGCCAGCTGCCGAAGGCGGTGGGCGTCGTGCCCGTGCGGTAGTGGACGCGGCCGTCCGTGCCGATGGCGAACAGGTGGAGGACGCCGGCGCCGTCGACGGTCGCGGCCGGGTGGTCGAGGACGGTGCCGCCGAGGTCCTGCCAGGGGCCGTAGCCGGAGTTCGGGGCGTTCTGGGCGGTGGTGCTCACGCCGCCGCCGCGATTGCGCTCGAACAGGACGACCCGTCCCGCGAGGGTGGCCGCGGCCGGCTCGCCCACTCCCCCGTGTCCGCCGAGGGCGGCCGGGGCCTGGCTCCACGAACCGCCGGGCCGGACCTGGTAGCTGACCAGCATCGCGCCGGTGCCCACCTCGCGGTACGCGAGTTCGATGCGGCCGTCCTGGTCGAGCGCGGCCTTGGGCGGGCTCGCCGGCCGGGCGCCCGGGATCGCGCCGGGGGCGCCGAAGGCACCGTTCGGAGCGCCCTGCCGCCAGCCCAGGATCCCGTTGCGGGTGCTCGCGAAGACCTCGATCGCCCCGGCGCCGTCGCGGATCGCGGTGACCGGGTCCTGGAGGTCGGTGCCGCCCAGGTCCGCCCAGGTGCCCACCCACGCGCCGCTCGGGGCGCTCTGCCCGGTGGTGCTGAGGCCGCCGCCGCCGTTCTTGACGAAGATCTCCAGCCGCCCGTCCTGGGAGGCCGCCACCACGGGCACACCGACCTGGGACTCGTTGCCGGACCCGGCGTTGGGGTTGCCGTGGTCGGTCCACGCGTCCGACCACCAGCCGTTGGGCGTGCCCTGCGGCAGGGAGACGATGTGGTGGTCGGTCAGGCGCCGGGCGAAGACCTCCAGCCGGCCGTCGGCGTTGGTGCCGAGCGTGATGCCGGGGGCCAGCCGCCCGCCCGGGTCCGCCAGCCGCAGCGGGCCTCCCCAGCTGCCGTCCGGCTGACGCCAGGACGTGTGGAGGGCGCCGGCCCGGACGACGAAGACCTGCGGCCGGCCGTCCTGGTTCACCCCGGCCCAGGAGGTGCCCCGCGACCAGCGGTAGTACATCCGGGAGAACCAGGAGGGCAGGTAGTTCCCCGACGAGTGGTCGTGGCTGGCGTACGCGGCGAACACCGCGTCCTTGGTGGCGGTCGTCGGCTGGTCGAGGTTGGCCGGGCAGTCGCCGATGTTGTAGTCCCGGTAGTTCACCTGGATCAGGGAGCCGCCGTACAGCCGGCCCGCCTCGCCCGCGAACTTCGCGGCGGCTACGTGGTCCCTGTGGTCGCCCGAGTAGCGGCTGTCCGGGAGTTCGTCCTGGGCCCTGAGCACGGTCGGCCGGTACGTCGCCATCAACTGGAGCAGCACCTCGACGACGTCCGCGGCCGTGTAGGTCGACGGCCCGGACAGCGGGCTGCCGACCGGGACGATCGTGGTGTCGGTGGCGCCGGCCAGGACGTCGCCGAGCTTGGCGTCGTGCAGGTTGAGGAAGACCAGGTGCACCGGCCGCCCCTTGAGGACGTACCGTTCGACCTGCTTGCCCGCCACCGTCCAGGCCTCGACCGTCCAGTGCCCGACCTCGTCGGTCGCCGGGTCGGTGTCACCGACCCCGGCCATCCGGGAGTAGGCGTTGACGGCGCCCATCTGCCGGTTCCAGGTGCGCAGCGGCTCGCCGGCGGTGTCCCAGCAGACCGTGGCGCACGGGTCACCGCTCCCGTTCCCGGCGGTGACGAACACCGTGACGGAGGGCGTGCCGTCCGCGATCGCGCTGGACAGGTCCGGGTTCATGAACAGGATGTCGTCGTCCTCGTGCGCGACGACCTGCATGAACAACGGCCCGGAGCCGATGGCCCCAGCCGCGCCCGGGGCGGCGGCCGCGCGAGTCTCGGTACCCCTGGCCAGGACGGGCGCGGCGAGGGCGGTGAACGCGACGGAGGTGAGGAGTTGCCGTCGTCCGACTGCCATGCGATTCCCCCAGTCGTGAGGTCGGCATGTGTCCATGCCAAAAGGAGGTTAACGCACGGACGGGCGCGCGGTGCCGCACTTCGCACAGCGCGCATTCACGTTCCGGCCAAGGGATATGACTGCTTGTCAGGCCGTCTCACCGGGCGGATCGCCGAGGAGGCCGGCGACCAGCCGACGGGCGTAGTCGGCGTCGAGGCCGGAGGGGCGGAAGAGGATCCGGTACATCAGGGGGGCGACGACGCGGTCCATCGCGGTCTCCACCTCGGGGGCGTCCTCGCCACGGGCGCGGGCCCGGGCGAGGACGAGGTCGAGCTGCTCGGCGGCGTAGGCCGAGCACTGGCCGGCGTTGCCGCCGTCCGGGTCGCCGAGCAGGGTGTCACGGACGTAGGCGCGGCCGGAGGCGGAGCCCATCTCGTCGAGGAACTGTGCGGCCCAGGCCGTGAGGTCGGCGCGCAGGTCCCCGCGGTCCTGCGGCTCGGCGTCGGGGCGCAGCCGTTCCACCGCGACGTCCGACAGCAGCTCGGCGAGGTCGCCCCAGCGGCGGTAGACCGTCGACGGGGTGACTCCGGCCCGCTGGGCGACCATCGGCACGGTGAGCTGTTCCCGGCCGACTTCCGCGAGCAGCTCACGCACAGCGGTGTGCACCGCCTCCTGGACCCGGGCGCTGCGCCCACCCGGGCGGACCATCTGCCGAGGACTCATACCGTCATCTTAAAGCGCAATCCTTGCGTTTAGCCCGGGGGTCCGTCCGCGGGGAGGACCGGTGCGAGCGACCGCGCGGGCTGCGTCCGCTCGTAGGCGTGGCCGACCCGCAGCAGGGTCCGCTCGCCGAGCGGCCGCCCGAGCAGTTGCAGGCCGATCGGCGGGCCCGCCGCGTCCCGGCCGACCGGGACGGACAGCGCGGGCACGCCGGTGACGTTGGCCGGGGCGGAGAGCCGGACGTAGGCGTCCGCGACGCTCTCGACGGTGCCGTCCGGCCAGGTGACCGCCTCCTGGCCGGCCCGCACCGCCGTCATCGGGACCGTCGGGGCCGCGATCACGTCGACCTCCGTCAGGAGTCGCGCCCAGGCCTCCCTGATCAGCGTCCGGGCGCGCTGGGCGCGCAGGTAGTCGACCGCGCCGATCAGCTCGCCGGCCTCCAGCAGGACCCGGACGTCGGCCTGGTACAGCTCGGGGACGGTGCGCAGCGTGGCCGCGTGGTAGGCGCTGGCCTCGGGCGCCACCAGGCCCCACAGGGTGGGCAGCAGGTAGCGGGCCATCGGGATCTCGACCTCGACGAGCCGGGCGCCGAGCGCCTCCAGCCGGGCGACGGCGCGGTGGACGGCGGCCGCCACCTCCGGGTCGACGTGGTCGACGTAGTAGTCGGCCGGCACGCCGACGCGCAGGCCCGTCAGGTCCGGGTCCGGCTCGGGCCGGTAGTCGACGGCGGGGGCGGCCGACGAGGCGGGGTCGCGCGGGTCGTGGCCGACGAGGGCGCCCAGCACCAGGGCGGCGTCCTCGACGGTGCGGGTGATCGGGCCGACGTGGTCGAGGGACCAGGACAGCGGGGTGACGCCGTGGCGGGGCACCAGCCCGTAGGTCGGCTTGAGGCCGACCATCCCGTTCAGCGCGGCGGGCACCCGGATCGACCCGCCGGTGTCCGTGCCGAGCGCGAAGGTCGCCGCACCGGAGGCCACCGCGACGGCGGATCCGCCGCTGGACCCTCCGGCGATCCGGTCGCGGTCCCAGGCGTTGCCGGTCTGCGGGGTGGTCAGGCCGTAGGCGAACTCGTGGGTGTGGGTCTTGCCGGCCAGGACGGCGCCGGCGGCCCGCAGCCTGGCGGCGACGGTGCTGTCGGCGGTCGCGCGGTGGCCGTCCCGGACCCGGGAGCCGGCCGTGGTGGGCGTTCCGGCGACATCGATCAGGTCCTTGAGGCCGACCGGGACGCCGTGCAGCGGCCCCCGGTAGCCGCCCCGGGCGATCTCCCGTTCGGCCTCGCGCGCCGTCTCGCGCGCCTGGTCGCGGGCGACGGAGACGTACGCGCCGAGGTACGGCTCCACCCGGTCGAGGCGGCCGAGGACCGAGTCGACCAGTTCGACCGGGGAGAGCCGCCGCTCGCGGATCTCCGTCGCGGCGGCGGCGAGGGTCAGCTCATACGGCTGCATCGGGGTTCTCCCCTCCCGCGCGGTAGACGGAGGCGGGCGGGGTGTCCCCGAAGTCCAGCTCCCGCAGGACGGCGACGACGGAGCCGATGTGCTCGGCGGTGGCCGCCACCGCGGCGTGGCGCTCGGCCGGCAGGGCGAGTCCGGCCCTGGCGGCCCAGCGGGCCGCCTCGGGCGGGGTGAGTTCCGTGGGGTCCATCGGTTCGCTCCTGTTCGTGGGCGGCTTGGCGCCATGTCGGTTCGGCGCCTCGGCAGCTTGGCGGCCGGGGCGGAGGCCGGGCACCCTCGCGCCAAAAGCCAAGAATTTGCGTTAGTGCGACTGTAGGTTCTACCGTCGCGCTAACGCAAACGCATTGCTTTTACAGCGGAGGATCCGTCCCCATGCCCAGCACCCCCATTCCCTCCTGGACGGTCGGCGACCTCACCGTCCACCGCATCGACGAAGTCCCGCTGCCGCCCGCGACCGGACCGTGGCTGCTGCCCGGCGCCACCCCCGAGGTGGTGGCCCGCCAGGACTGGCTGCGCCCCGACTTCGCCGACGCCGACGGTGTCCTGCGCCTCGACAGCCACAGCTTCGCCTTCGTCCTGGACGGGCTGCGCGTGCTCGTCGACACCGGCATCGGCAACGGCAAGGAGCGGGCCGACCCGGCCTGGCACGACCTGCGCACCGACTACCCGGAGCGGCTCACCGCGGCCGGCTTCCCGCCCGACACCGTCGACCTGGTGCTCCTCACCCACCTGCACGCCGACCACGTCGGCTGGAACACCCGGAAGGCCGACGGCGCGTGGGTGCCCACCTTCCCCCACGCGCGCTACGTCACCGCCCGCGCCGAACGGGAGTTCTGGGCCGGGTACGCCATGGACGAGGCCCGCACGCAGATGTTCCGCGACTCGGTGCTCCCGGTCGAACGGGCCGGGCTGCTGGACCCGGTCGACGTCCCGGCCGGGGGCCTCGAACTCGCCCCCGGCCTGCGTCTGGTCCCCACCCCGGGCCACACCCCGGGGCACGTCGCGGTCGAACTGACCAGCCGCGGCCGGACGGCGCTGATCACCGGCGACTGCGTCCACCACCCCGTCCAGCTCGCCCACCCGGCCATCGGCGCGTGCGTCGACATCGACCCTCGGCAGTCCGAGGCCACCCGCCGGGCGCTGCTGGCCTCCCTCGCCGACACCGACACCCTGCTGCTGGGCACCCACTTCGCCCCACCCACCGCCGGGCGAGTCGTCCCCCACGGTGACGCCTACCGGCTGCGGCCCGTCCACGCGGCCTGAACCCGCTGCCTGAACCCGCGGCCTGAACCCACCGGCCGCGAGGGCGCCGCCATCGCGACGGCGCGCCACCGCTCGCGCCTCCCGTTCGCCCCCCGACCTTCCAGTGGACTCGTCCGAGCGCCGGTCCGATCAGCTGACGAGTCGTAGGGTCGAGGGCACCCGCTTCGCCGAACCGGGGTCGTGCCCGCCCCTCCGGGGAGCGGGCGGGACGAGTGGACGGCAGGAGGAGTTGAGGACACTGGGCGCGGTCATCGAGCCCTTCGGGCAAGGATGGGTCCACTTCACCGACTTCGGCATCGCCCTGGTGCTGGCCAGCGCGATCGGCCTGGAACGGGAGATCAGACAGAAGGCCGCCGGGCTGCGCACGTACACGGTCGTCGGCCTCGGCGCGGCGCTGTTCACGCTGGTGAGCAAGTACGGCTTCAGCGACGTGGTGCGCTCCGGAGAGGTCACACTGGACCCGTCCCGGATGGCCGCCCAGATCGTCTCCGGGCTCGGCTTCATCGGCGCCGGGGTGATCTTCGTCCAGCGCGGCTCGATCCGCGGGCTGACCACGGCCGCCACCGTCTGGCTGACCGCCGCGATCGGCACGGCGGCCGCGGCAGGACTGCCGCTGCTCGCCACCGCGGCCACCGCCGCCTACTTCTTCGTCGGCTACGTGCTGCGGCCCCTGACCCACCGCCTGCCGAGGCTGCGCGCCCGGCCGGCCACCTGCCGCATCACCTACACCGCGGGGCACGGCCTGCTCCGCACGCTGCTCGTCCGGATCACCGCGGAGGGGTTCACCGTCGCCGAACTGGCCGCCGTGGAACCGGCCGCCGCCGACCGGCCCGCCCCGCCGGGCGATCCGGACGACGGCCACCCCGACCCGGACGACGGCCAATGCGGAGGCGAAGGTCCCGGCCCGGACGGCCGGATCGCCGAGGTGACCGTCACCCTGCACGGCCGCGGCGACCTGCCGGCACTCACCGCCGAACTGGCCCGGCTCCCAGGCGTGCTGGGCTGCGCGATCAGCCGGATCGACGACTGAGACCGGCCTCCGTGCCCTCCACCGGGGGCCTGCGGACGGCGAGCAGAGCGGTGTCGTCCGTCAGCCGGCCGCCGGTGTGCCGCAGGACGGCCGCGGCGACCTCGTCCACCAGGCGCCCTGGATCGACCACGCCGAAGCCGCCCGCCAGCCGGTCCAGGTAGTCGCGCAGGGAGAAGAAGGCACCCGCCCGGTCGCGGGCCTCGGTCACCCCGTCCGAGACGATCAGCAGCGTCTCGCCCACACCCAGGCGCAGCCGCCGGACCTCCGGCAGCCCCCCGGCCAGCCGGGCCAGCCCGAGCGGGGCGCCGTCGCCCGGCGGCAGCTGCCGTACACCCCCGGGGCCGAGGACGTGGGGGCTGTCGTGGCCGAAGTTGACCACCTCCACCTCCCCCGGCGCATCCGCGGGGAACCAGACGACCACCGCCGTGGCGAACCGCTCCTCCCACTCCCCCAGCTGCTCCGCCAGCAGGTTCTGCCGGTGCAGCCGCTCCTCCAGCCAGGACGCGACGGTGGCCAGGTCGGCCTCGTGGAAGGCGGCCTCCCGGAAGCAGCCGACCAGGGCCGCCGCGGAGGAGACCGCCGGCAGGCCCTTGCCCTGGACGTCGCCGAGGAGCACCCTCGCCCCGAACGGGGTGGCCAGCACGTCGTAGAAGTCGCCGCCCACCCGGGCCTCGACGTCCGCGGCCAGGTAGCGCGCCGCCGAGTCCACCCCGCCCCAGCCCGGCGGCACCGGGCGCAGCACCACCTGCCGGGTGGTCTCTGCGGTGCCCTGGAGGTGGGGGCGGACGTAGGCGGCGGCCTGGGCGCGCAACATGCTGATCGGCACCGAGAGCAGGGCCCCGGCGATCACCAGCAGGAAGTCCTCGCGAGGCCGCCGGGCCGGGGTTGCGCCCAAGGTAAGGGGACAGGCCGCGGCGGGGGCGGCGCATCGGCGTCGTGGCTCCGCCGCCCGCACGTTCGGCCCAGTCCGGCCGCCTCCCCAGACGTTCCTTCCGGGCCCGGCGCCCGCTCACCGGGTGCGGCCTTCCGGGTGCGGCCTTCCGGGTGAGGGGGCAGGGTGGTGGGGCACCGATCCGCCAGGACCGTCGGAGCGCTCCGCGCCCCCGGCCGTCGACCGCAGGAGGCGCCATGCGCACCCGGAAGATCCCCCGTCGCAGCCTGGCCCTGGCCGCCGCCCTCGCCGCCCTGCCGGCCGCCCTGCTCACCGCCCCGGCCCAGGCGCAGACGGCGACCGGCGCCCCGCCGGTCGGCTTCGTGGAGCTGCCCGCCTCCTCCCTGCCGTCCGGCCACGCGACGCGGGCGCTCACCGTCACCTACCGCAACGACGCCTCGACGGACCGGACGGTGGCCCCGCAGATCCTCGTCGAATCCCCCGCCACCGGCCCCTTCCTCAGTCCGTCGAGCATCCGGCTCGAAGCCCAGTCCCCCGACGGCCACTGGCACACCACGCCGCTCGCCAGCCAGACCGGCACGCTGTACACCGCGCTCGTCCCGGCGAAGGTCGTCCTGCACGGCCACCGCACCCTCACCGAGCACTACCGGATCACCGTCGTCGCGTCGGCCCCGGTCCAGGGGACGGTCGAACCCCGGGTGGCCGTCTACGGCTGAGGCGGCTCCGCCGCCGCGGTGGGGGGGGGGGGGGGGGCGCCCCCCCCCCCCCCCCGCCCCCCCCCCCCCCCGGGCGGGCCCCCCCCCCCCCCCCCCCCCCCCCCGCCCCCCCCCGGCGGGGGGGGGGGGGCGCGAGG
>NZ_JBIVUM010000003.1:387270-682075 GCF_044757205.1 Kitasatospora sp. NPDC091335
CCCTACCACACCCGCAACACGGGCGTCGGGGGCGCCGCGGCCCCGGGGGGGCCCCCCCGGGGGGGGCCCCGGGGGGGGCGGGGGGGCCCCCCCGGGGGGGGGGGGCGGGGCGCGCCCCCCCCCCACCACCGGTTCATGCCCGTCGCCGTGAGCGGGCGCCAGACCCCGCCCGACTGTCACCGGCTGCCCCGAGGTGACGGGCACTCGGATCCGGGTGTTCCGGCGCGTCGAACCCGGGTGGGTGACATTCGGCGGGCAACGGATGGAACGCACCCGAGGTGCGGGCGACGCCCGAAACATACTGATGCCACCCGATGACCGTCGCGGCGCACCTGCGCATACCCGCAGGTCCAGCCCGCACGACGGTGTCCGTGCATCGCCTCTCAGGAAGTTCCCGTCCATGAACAAGAAATCCCTCCGAAGATCCCGTGTCAGATCCATCGCCATGCTGTCGACAGCCGCCGCCCTCGCCGCGACCGTCAATCTGGCATCGACCACGGCAGCGCTGGCCGACGCGATCACACGATCCGTCAGCACGGACCATGCGAACGTGCCGGGCCCGAACGGCGCCGTGACCTCCGACCTCGTCCACCGCATAGCCACGCGAGGCTCCGGCGGAGACCACTGCTGCGAGGACCACTGCGGCTGCGGCCACTCCTCCGGGCAGCAGGGTCCGCAGGGCAGCCAAGGCGCCCAGGGCAGCCAGGGGCCCGTCGGAGCACAAGGGGCCCAGGGCAGCCAGGGGAACCAAGGTTCCGTCGGCGCCCAGGGCTTCCAGGGAACCCAGGGCACCACGGGCGCTCAAGGTGCCAACGGGGCTCAAGGTGCCACTGGTGCTCAAGGTTCGCAGGGCACCACCGGCACCCAAGGGGTCCAAGGTACGCAGGGCAGCCAAGGCGCCGCCGGTGTCCAGGGGACCCAGGGCGTCGCCGGCACCCAGGGCGCGCAAGGCTTCCAGGGTGACCCGGGCACCATCGGTGCCCAAGGCAGCCAGGGAATCCAGGGTGCCACCGGCGCCCAGGGCGCAACAGGCAGCCAAGGAACCCAAGGCGTCCAGGGCACCACCGGCGCCCAAGGTTCAACCGGCGCCCAAGGCGACCCGGGCACCACCGGCGCCCAAGGAACCCAGGGAACACAGGGCGCAACCGGCGCCCAAGGCGCAACAGGCAGCCAAGGAACCCAAGGCGTCCAGGGCACCACCGGCGCCCAAGGAACCCAAGGCACCCAAGGCGACCCGGGCACCACCGGCGCCCAAGGAACCCAGGGAACACAGGGCGCAACCGGCGCCCAAGGCGCAACAGGCAGCCAAGGAACCCAAGGCGTCCAGGGCTCCACCGGCGCCCAAGGTTCAACCGGCGCCCAGGGAACCCAAGGCGCAACCGGCGCCCAGGGAGCACAGGGCGTCCAGGGCTCCACCGGTGCCCAGGGGTCACAGGGCACCCAAGGCAACCCGGGCACCACCGGCGCCCAAGGAACCCAGGGAACCCAAGGTGTCACCGGTGCCCAGGGCTCTCAAGGCACCCAAGGCGCGACCGGCAGCCAGGGGTCGCAGGGCACCCAGGGAGCGCAGGGCTTCCAGGGCACCCAGGGGCCGGCCTCCGGAGCGCAGAGCGTGGTCATCACGGCCACCGGCACCGGTACCGCCACGGCGGTCTGCCCCACCGGGACGCACGCGGTCGGCGGTGGCTTCCAGGGGCTCGCCGTGAACGTCACCGCCAGCGAACCGGTCGGAGGTTCGGCCACGTCGCCGGCCACCGGATGGCAGGTCAACAGCCTGGTGGCACCGCTCGCCCAGGTCACCGCGTACGCGGTGTGCGCGCCTTAGGCACCCATCGGGAATCCGGTGGTGCCCGCGCCTCCGCCCGCGGAACACCCTCCAGCTCACTCGGCTCCGCTTCCCGCGGGCCGGGTGAGCTGCCCCATAGGAACGGCAAGGTGGGAATCCTGTGAAACGAAGATGGTTGTGGAAGGGCCTCGCCGTCACGGTGGCCGCCGCGGCGGTGGCGGGCTGGCTCCACCTGGCCACAGGCGGCGCCACGGGCACGGCCCCGCCGGGTCCGGGGGCGGCGGGTCCAGGGGCGGCGGGTCCAGGGGCGGCGAGGTCCGCTCCCGCCGCCGTCCCGCCCGGCGAGGTGCTGCTCCAGGAAGGGATCAAGCAGGGCGAGTTGAGGAACCACGACCTGGCGGAGAGCATCTTCCGCCAGGTCCTGACGCTGGATCCCGGCAACAAGCTGGCCTGGTACAACCTCGGTGTCGTCGCCCAGCAGAACAACCGCTCCGCCGATGCCCTCACCGCCTACGACAGCGCGCTGAGGACCGATCCCGGGTATCAGCCGGCGCTCTTCAACAAGGCGGTCCTGCTCGGGCCGGACGACACCGACCAGGCCGTCTCGATCCTGCGGAGGATCGTCGCCGCGGACCCGAAGGCCGCCACCGCGCATCTGAACCTCGGCTACGACCTGGCGAAGCAGGGCCGCCGTGGTGAGGCCGAGGAGTCCTTCCGGACCGCCGTCCGGACCGACCCGTCGCTACGGCCCCTCGTCCCGGAGGAGTTCCGGGACTCCGTGAGCACGGATCCGACCTCAGAACCGACAGCCCCTCAGACAGGTGCCAACCGATGACCCCGCTCGCCACACCGAAGTTCTCCGTCTTCACCCCGAGCCACCAGCCCCGCTTCCTCGACGAGTGCCTCGCCACGCTCAAGGCGCAGAGCCGCTCGGACTGGGAGTGGATCGTGGTGCTCAACAACGGCGCGCGATGGCGGCCCGAGCATCCGGACGACCGCATCAGGGTGGAGGTCAACGACGGGATCCGGGGCGTCGGGGCGGCGAAGCGCCGGGCCTGCGAGCTGGCGAAGGGCGAGATCCTCGTGGAGCTCGACCACGACGACCTGCTGGCCGGCGACTGCCTGGCGGAGCTGGCGACGGCCTTCGACGACCACCCCGACGTGGTGTTCGTATACAGCCACACCGCCCAGATCACCGAGGACGGCGGCCGGGACGACTCGCGCTTCAACGAGGAGCACGGCTGGCGGTACGAGGAGACGGAGGTCGACGGCCGCCGGCTGTTGCAGGTGCTCGCCATGGCGCCGACCCCGCACAACGTCTCGTACATCTGGTACGCGCCCAACCACGTGCGGGCGTTCCGCAGGCTGGCCTACGAGCAGGTCGGCGGGTACGACGCCACGCGCACCGTGCTGGACGACCAGGACCTGATGTGCCGCCTGTTCCAGGCCGGGGACTTCCACCACATCCCGCGCTGCCTGTACCTCCAGCGGATGCACCCGGGGAACACCCAGCGGGACACGGAGGTGAACGCCCACATCCAGCGCGAGACCGTCGCGCTGTACGACAAGTACATCGAGGCCAACGCGCTGGCCTGGACGAAGCGCCGCGGGCTGCTGGCCCTGGACCTCGGCGCGGCGCACCGCAAGCCGCCCGGCTACCTGGGGGTGGACCAGTACCCCGGGGAGGGCGTCGACCTCGTCGCGACCCTGCCGGGGCGCCTGGACCTCCCGGACGACTCGGTCGGCGTGCTGCGGGCGGTGGACTTCCTGGAGCACGTGCCCGAGAAGATCGCGCTGATCAACGAGCTGTACCGGCTGCTGGCCCCGGGCGGGATGCTCCTCACCATGACGCCCAGTTCGGACGGCCGGGGGGCGTACCAGGACCCGACCCACGTCGCCTTCTACAACGAGAACTCCTTCTGGTACTACACGGACGACCAGTACCGGGCCTTCGTCCCGGAGATCCGGGCCCGGTTCCAGAGTTCGCGGCTGGTCACGTACTTCCCCACCGAATGGCACTCGCGGAACAACATCTCCTACGTCGTGGCGAACCTGATCGCGATGAAGGACGGCGCCCAGCGGTGCGGGGGTCTCCTGCTGGTGTGAGGGGCACGGGCCCGGGACGGCCGCCGGGTGCGTGGGACGCGCCCGGCAGCCGGCTCAGGTGCGCTTGAAGAACTCCACCTCCGCGAGGGCGATGGCGCGGTCGGGGCCGGTTCCGGCGGCCTCGCGGACGGTGAGCCTCACCTGGGTCACGTCGCTGATCCCGGTCGGCACGGTCTGCGGGCCCGGCTGGTCGTTGAGCGAGACCTGTTGGGTGTGGACCTCGCCGCCCTTCTCGGTGACCTCCAGGGTGAGGACGGTCGGGCGGGCCTGCTGCCGGAACTGCTGCGGGTCCGCGGAGCCGCCGGTGTGGATGATCAGGTCCACCAGCCGGAACGGGGTGCGGAAGGAGAAGGTGACGGAGTCCCCGGTCGCGGGCGCCCCCCAGTAGGTGTTGCTCAGGCCGTCGTCGGCCGCGGCGGCCGGATGGCCCTCGGCCGCGGCGCTCGCCGAGGTGGCGGCCGGGGTGACCGGCGCGGTGCCGCGGAGCTTGTCCAGCACGTCCTGGAAGCCCCGCTGACCGGCCGGGTACAGCAGGACCCCGGCGACGACCAGCGCGATCAGCACGAGCAGGGCGATGGTGCGGCGCAGCGCGTTGCCCGAGCCGCCGATCCGCACCCGGCGCCGGAACGGCCAACGGGTGCGCCACCAGGGCAGTTCGGGCGCGGCGGCGGCGGTGGTCAGCGGTGCGGCGCAGCGGCGGCAGAACTTCCGCTCGGGCAGGTTGGGCGTGCCGCAGCGGGGGCAGGGCGGGCCGTCCTGGGTCTCGGTGGCCTCGGCCGCGCGGACGACGGGACGGGGTGCGACGGGCTTGGCGGGCTGGACGGCCACCGGGTCGGCCACCGGGTCGGCCCGCGGTTCGGTGGCGGGGGCCGGGGGCTGGGCGGGGGCCGGGCGGACAGGGGCGGTGCCCGGGCTCGGGGGTTCGGCGGCGGGCGGGGGCGTCGGCTCGGCGGTGGTGGCGGGGACGGGTGGCTCCTCGGCCCTGGGCTCCGGCCGGGGTTCCGGCCTGGGTTCCTCCTTGGGTTCCCCCTTCGGCTCTGCCTTGGCGCGTGCCGTGCGCCACGACCCGTTCCGCCGCGTGGTTCCGGCGGGCGCGGGCTCTGGTGCGGGCGTCGGAGCGGCCGTCGGCTCGGGCGCGGGCTCGGCGGGTGCGGGCGCGGGCACCGCCGCAGGCGCGGCCGCGGCGCCGCGCGACCAGCCGAGGTAGGCGCCGCAGTTGCCGCAGAAGTCGTCCCCCTCCCCGTTGGCCGTTCCGCATTCGGGGCACACCGGCATCCGTCAGCCCTCCGTTCGCCCGGGTGGGCCGGGCAGGATCTCCACCCGGCAGGTCAGATGGACCGGACAGCCCGCCCTGACGACGGACCGCACCTGGTCCTCGTCCGGTGCCGGACCGCGCAGCGGCCAGACCCGGACCAGCACGTCCCCGCCCGGGGCGGGCGGCAGCCCGGCGTCCGGGTCGGTGGACCAGGAAGCGCCACCGCCGTCCACGATCTCGGCTCCGGCGCCGAGCACCAGCCGCAGCCGTTCGGTGAGGCCGCGCCGGGTGCCGCGCCAGCGGTGCAGTTCCACGGCGCGCTCGACCACCGCGCGGCGCACCTCCACGGGCCAGGCCGGGTCGGTCTCCACCGCGACCCAGGAGGCCAGCCAGTCGAGGAAGTCGGCGGGGGCGAGGCCCGGCCGGAAGTACGCGGGCAGGTTGTCCAGGGTCGCGAAGACCGGGGCGAGGACGGTGTCCAGGCCTGCCGTGAACCGCTGGGCGAGGTCGTCGTCGGCGAAGAGCGCGGGCAGCAGCGCGCCGATCGGGTGCGGGCTGGGCAGCCCGGGGACGGCGGCACGGGTCATGACGCCCCGTCCTCGGCGACCGCGGTGACCACGACCTGGTGCTGGTGCGAGAAGACCAGCGCGTCCGGCGGGAGCTCGACCCGCTCGGCGGGCGCGCCCCGGCGCCCGGTGATCGGGTCCGCCGGGAAGAGCCGCAGCTCCTCGACGCCCGCGACGGGCGCGACCCGCTGGAGCACCGCGAACACCTCCCCGTACTGCACCGCCCGGCCGAACGGCCAGCCGGTGCCGTCGGCGCCGCCGCG
The DNA here is from genome assembly GCF_044757205.1 of Kitasatospora sp. NPDC091335. Taxonomy (NCBI): domain Bacteria; kingdom Bacillati; phylum Actinomycetota; class Actinomycetes; order Kitasatosporales; family Streptomycetaceae; genus Kitasatospora; species Kitasatospora sp. NPDC091335. The sequence goes on from NZ_JBIVUM010000003.1 coordinate 393,247, forward strand.
CAGCGGGTTGAGGTACCGGTACAGCGCGGCGAGCACCTCCTCGCGGACCCGGTCGGGGTCGGCGGAGCGGGTGGTGAGCCGGGCGACCACCGTCACGCCCTGGTAGGTGGGCGGCTGCACGACGAGCCGGGTGCCGATCAGCCGCCGCTCGTCGAGGGCCGTGGCGACGGCGGCCAGCAGCTTTTCGTCGGGGATCAGCTGCTCGAACCGCAGCCGGTCGCCCTCGTCCGCGACGGCGTCCGGGACCACCAGCACCCGTACCGCCCCCGCCTCCGCGCCGCCGGCCGGGACACAGCTGACCCGGGCGGCGGACGGCGCCGCCTGCCGGGCGATCAGCTCGAAGTCCCCCGCGGTGACGGCGCGTTCCTGGAGGCGCAGCTGGTGCGGGGCGCGCGCCTTGGCGTTCTCGACGGTCTCGCCGTCGACCCCGCCCCTGGCCGCCTCCCGGTTGTCCACCCGGGCGATGTACGGGACGGAGCTGCGCAGCACCGTGACGGTGTTCCTGGCGACGTTGCCCGCGATCCCGCCGCCGGTGCGGTAGTGCGGGACGCGCAGCTGCGCCCCCTTGGGCGGTACGGCGCCGAAGGCGCGCAGGCTGCCGTCGGGTTCGCGGACCGCGGGCGGGAAGAGGAACTCTCCGGTGGTCGCGTCCAGCACCACGTGCCGGTCGGCGGGCGAGGACTCGCCGAAGTGCTCGACGACCGTCCACCGTTCCCAGCCCTCGCCGGCCGCGACCTCGACCACCGGGGGCTCGCCGTCGAGCAGCACCGGCGGGCGGGCGAGCCGGAAGCGCTGGCCGGCGACGCCCTCGGAGGAGCCGAGCGGCGCGCCGGTGACGGTCTGCGCGTGGACGGCGGTCGCGGTGCCGCCGACGGTGAACACCTCGGCCCGGCGGATGGTCGGGGACTCGGAGTAGAACGGCTGGCCCGGCTGCGGCTCGGTGACCCGGCAGCGCAGCCAGCCGGCCCGGCGGCCGGCGACCACCGAGGCGGTGTGCCCGGCGGGCACGAACACCACCACCTCGCCGGGCCGGTTGAGGCCGCCGGTGGTGTCCTCGCCGGTCTCGCACGGGATCCAGCGCGCGCCGTCCCACACCTCCCAGGCCAGCGGCGGCTGGCGCGGGTCGACGCCGACGCCCTCCACCCGGCTGTCCAGCCGGACGACCAGGATGCAGCGCGGCACCACGGCCGGCAGGGCGAGGAGCATGGCGTCCCCGGCCACCGGGCGGTGCTGGAAGCAGGGCACGTCCGTACCGTCGGCCAGCCGGGCCGTGACGTCGGACTGCTCGCCGGAGGCGGAGACGGTGACCAGCCGCTCCAGCGAGCTGGGGACGACCGGGAGGTCCTCGGCGGTGGAGAAGACCACCGCCTCGTCGGTCTCGGTGCGCAGCGTGGAGACCTCGGTCCCGGCCCGCAGCAGAACCGTTTCCGGCTGCGGGGCGGAGAGCCAGAAGTCGACCTCGGCCCGGGCCGCGGCGGGCGGGAAGAGCCGGATGCCGAGCAGGTCGAGGAAGGCGGCGTAGTTCTTCTCCGGCACCCGGTTCAGCCGGTAGAGCAGCTGGTCGACCAGGTAGGCGAAGGTCTCGATCAGGGTGACGCCAGGGTCGGAGACGTTGTGGTCGGTCCACTCGGGGGCGCGCTGCTGGACGTACCGTTTCGCCTCGTCGACGAGCTGCTGGAAGCGGCGGTCGTCCAGGTTCGGGGAGGGCAGGGCCATCAGCTCGCTCCCCCGGCCGTCGTGGCGAGGGCGTCCGCGGCCGGGTGCTCGGGGATGGTGTAGAAGGGGAAGACCAGGTTGCGGCGGTCGTTGGTGGCCCGCACGGTGTAGTGGACGTCGATGTAGAGCGTGCCCTCCTCGACGCTGTCGAAGGCGATCACCACGTCGTCGACCTCGATCCTGGGCTCCCAGCGCTCCAGCGCGATGCGCACCTCGCGGGCGATCCGCCCGGCGGTGGTGCTGTCCCCCGGGGCGAAGACGTACTCGTGGATGCCGCAGCCGAACTCGGGGCGCATCGGCCGCTCGCCGGGGGCGGTGCCGAGGATCAGCCGGATCGCCTCGGCGAGTTCGCGGTCGCGCTCCACCATGCCGATGCCGCCGGTGGCGTTCACCCGGAGCGGGAAGGCCCAGCCGCGGCCGATGAAGCTGCCGGTCATGCCGCGCCCCCGATCAGGACGTTGAACGCGCCGGCGACGATGGTGGCGCCGCAGGTCGTCTTGTCGCCCATCCGGGCGGCGGGCAGGCCGCCGATCAGCACCACTCCCCCGGTGACCGCGCCCGGCGAGGGCATCACGAGGTTGCCGGGGCCGAGCGCCAGGTGCGGGGGGACGACGCAGGCGTGGACGGTGCCGACCACGGCGGCGGGCCGGCCGCCGATCAGCACGGTCGCCACCTTGAGGGCGGCGCCCGGCGGCGGGGTGGTGAGGGCACCGCCGTGGTCGGTCGGGTCGCCGGTCCGGGCTGCGGGGGGCATCTGCGGTCTCCGTTTCCGTGGGTGCCCCGCTGGTCGTGGGCACGCGCTTGCTGCCTTACTCGATGTGACGTTCCGTCAGTTGATCCGCACGAGGGCCCCCTTGAGCACCGCCTGGGCGCCGCCGTCCACGGTGACCGCCGTCGTGCCCCGCACGGTGACCGATCCGCCGCGCACGTCCACCGTCCCGGTGCCCGCGTCCAGGGTGATGCCGGAGGGGGTGAGCCGCACCGTGCTGCCGGCCGAGCCGCCGAGGCCGTGGACGGTCAGCACGATCTCGCCGCGCTGCTGGTCCAGGCTGACCTCCAGCTTCCCGTTCCCGCTGGCCAGGTGGACGCCGGACCTGCCGCCCGGCACGTCCAGCAGCTCCATCCGGTGGCCCGAACGGGACACCACGGAGCGGCGGTTGACCTTGCCGGAGCCCGCGTCGACCAGCGGCACGTCGTGCGGGGAGGGCCGGTCCACACCGTTGTAGAGCCCGCCCAGCACGTACGGGCTGTCCAGGTCGCCCTGCTCGAAGCCGACCAGCACCTCGTCGTTGACCTCGGGGCTGACCACGCCGCCGCCGCCGGCGCCGCCCCACTGCACGGTGCGCACCCAGTCGGAGACGTAGGTGTCGTCCAGCCAGGGGAACTTCAGCTTCACCCAGCCGCGCTGCCCGCCGCCCGGCTCCCGGACGTCGGTCACCACCGCGACGGCAAGGCCCGGCATCCGCGGCCCGCGCGGCGGGGCGTTGCCGCCGCTGGTCAGCCCGGCCAGCGAGCGGTCCGGGGCCGCGCTGACCACGACGGTGGTCCGGTAGCCGCGGAACGGTTCGAGCAGGTGGCGCACCCCGGTGGCGGTGTAGCGGCCGGAGAAGGCGGCGCCGACGTTCCCCAGGGCGACCGCGGTGCCGGCCCGCAGCCGCGGGTTGCCCTCGGCGACCACCTCCAGCTCGCCGAAGCCGGCCGCCACCGAGGCGGCCAGCGACCCGGCCACGGCGGCGGTCTCCGCCTGGGTGCGGTACGGGGTGTCGGCGACGGTCAGCTTGGCCTTGCCGGGGAAGGCGGAAGCCACCACCGAGGGGCTCATCCCCGGCTGCACGGTCCTGGAGGTCACGGCCGGCTCGGTGGCGACCAGGGCGCTCTTGGTGGTGACGTTCCAGCCGCGGGCCTCGACCGTGTCCGCGCCGCCGGCCCCCGTCAGTACGCCGCGCAGCTCCAGCAGGTTGCGGCCGTACTCCAGCACCAGCGGGTTCTGCGGCGCGGGGGTGGAGGGGGCGGGCGCGCCGGAGGCGGGATCGGGCCGGACGAACTCCAGCTTCCCGTCGTCGTCGACCCGCACCTGGGCGCCGCTCTCCTGCGCCAGGAACTGGAGGAACTCCCAGTCCGGCACGTTCGCCTGGGAGAGCTGCTGGTGGACGACCGGGAAGGCGTCGACCTTCCCGCAGGTCAGGCCCGCGCCGGTGGCGACCTGGCGGACGATGTCGGCGGTCGTCATGTTCCGGAAGGCCTTCACCCGGCGCCCGCGCATCAGCCGGTGGGTGACCGCCGCGGCCCGCACCACGGTGTACGAGCCGGTGGTGTCCACCTCCAGCTCCAGCGCGGTCACCTCACCGGTGAACAGCCGCGCCCGGGTGTTCCCCTGCACGGTGACCACGGAGATCCGCAGCGGGGTGCCGATGGTGATCCCGGTGGCGGAGAGGAAGGTGTGGTTCGCGTCCCGGAAGCTCAGCACCGCCGTGTCGGGCAGGCCGACGCTCTCCTCGATGTCGCAGGAGACCAGCTGGGCGGCCCAGACCGGCGGCAGCGGGCCCGGCGCCTCGACGACGGGATCCGCGGCGAAGGACCGGCCGCCCCGGGCCTCGGGTGTGGTCACGGCCGACCGCCCTGGGGCTGCCCGGTCCGGGTGAGTTCCTCGATCCCCGGCACGATCAGGTCCACGCCGGGGACCAGCGTCAGCGGATCGTCGATGTCGTTGGCCTCCGCGATGGTGCGCCAGGCGGTGGCGTCGCCGTACGCGCGCCAGGCGAGCAGCGGCAGGCTGTCGCCGGCGATCACCCGGTGGGTGCTGCGGGCCTCCGGCGAGCCCGAGGTCGGGTTCTGGCCGGCCGGGTCGACGCTCGCCTCGTCGATGCTGAGCGAGCAGACCGCCCGCAGCGGCTTCCCGTCGACGTCGAACAGCGAGTAGGTGACCGAGAGGCCGGTCAGCACCCCGTTGAACGACGTGGTCTTCAGGGTGCCCCAGTCCAGCCGGATCCACGGGCTGGCCGGCGTCTTGCGCGCCAGGCTGGCCGGGGTGGGCACGCACGCCGTCATCAGCTGCTCCACCGCGCGCTCCACCGAGTTGTCGTGGGTCGCGGTGGAGTCCAGGAACACGTCGAGGGAGAGCGAGCGCGGACCGCTGCCGACGAACTCGGGCAACGCGGACTCGCCCGCCATCCGGGACGGGGTGCGCCGCCACTCGGTGGTCTTGCGCAGCACCAGCGTCGCCGGGTTGAACTGGAGCCTGAGCCGCGCGAGCACGCCGCCGGGCTGGGCGCCGACCGTGGATGGGGGCTCCATGATGGTCAGTTGGGCCCGGGTGACGCTCGCGGGGACCGCTGGGGACATCCTGGTGCTCCTTCCGTGGGTCGAGGGGGCTCGCTGCGGGGACTCGCTGCGGGGGCGGGTGGAGGTCAGGAGGGGCGCAGGCCCGCGTGGGCGATCTCCAGGGTCTCCATCGCGGCCAGGGAGTTGGCGGGGTCGAAGGACGGCCCCTCCCAGCGCACCGGGACGATCCCGAGCACCTGCCAGCCGACGATCCGGCTCAGGTCCGGCCGCAGCGCCACGATCTCGCCGTCCTTCGGCTCGACCTTCCGGACGATCTCGGACAGCCAGCGGGCGATCTTGGTGGTGTCGGCGGTGACCGCGCGGGTCAGCGTGATGTTCGACCAGGTGATGCGGCCCGGCAGCTGCCAGGCGAACCCGTTGTTGCCGCCCTCCGCGTACTGCTCGATCTCGACCTGGGCGCCGAGTCCGGAGCAGGTGGTGAACTCGCCCAGGTCGTTGCCGCCGATGGTCAGGCTGAAGAACACACTGGACGCGAAGATGGTGTCGGTCATCGGTTCCGCTCCCTGCTTCCGGTCACTTCGCTGCGGCCTCCTGTCGGCCTTCCGCCTGGTCTGTGTTCCGATCTGCGCTGCGCGCGGCTCAGCGGCGCATGTCGTACGGTCTGCCGCCGCGCTCCCTGCCCCTGCGCAGTTCGGTGCGCAGCAGCCGGCCGACGGGTTCGACCAGGCGCCGGGCCAGTTCGTCCAGGTCGGAGGGGTCGGCGGCGGGATGCGTGGCCGGCGCGCCGGGGGTTCCGCCGGGGGCCCTCGCGGGCGCCGGGGCGGGCTGGGACGACGGGGCGAGCTGCACCGTGGTGGGTGTGCGCGCCGGCACGGCGGTCAGCGGCACCCCGGTCAGGCCCGCCTGCTCGGCCACCCGCTGCAACAGCCGCGCGGTGCCGGGTGGGTGCGACGCGGTCGGTACCGGCGGCGCGGACGGGGCGGGCCGTACGGCGGCGGTGCTCGTGGCGTGGCCGGGCGGCAGCAGGGCGCGGGAGACGACGGGCGCGGCCGCGGTGGCGGTGTACGGGCCTGGTGCCGGGTTCGTGCCCGCGACGGCGGGCGGCTGCGCCGGGGCCGGCTGCGGAAAGCGCAAGGGGGTCGGAAGGCGCTGGATCGACGGAGTCGTCACGGGCCTGAGCCGGACGACCGGCGGGCGCGGGGTGCTCACCCGTGCGGACGGCGGGGTGGCGGCGCCAGCCTGAGGGGCGGGGTGGTCCGCGCTCGTGGCACTGGGCTGTCCTGCCCATGGCGTCGCGGGAGCGCTCATGGTCGGGACTGCCGCAGGGGTTCGGCCGGGCGGGGCGTGCGGCGGGTCCGCGGGGGCCGCCGCGGTCGGGGTGGCGGTGGGCGCCGCCGGACCTGCCGGAGCCGACGAAGCAGACGGAGCCGACGGAGCTGCCGGAGCCGACGGAGCTGCCGGACGCCGGGAGAGGGAACGTTGCACCGCGGCCATGAGCCCGCGCGACGCCTCCGCACCGGCTGCGCCGCCCGGCCGGGTGGCCGCCGACGGGGTGCGGGGCTGCGCCGGACTCCCCTGCGAGGCGGGCTCCCTGGTCGCGGTGCCGCTGCCTCCGGCGCCCGGCGAGCGCCCGGAATGCGCACGTGGACGCGAGCGCTGCGGGACGGCCGCGACTGCGGCTGCGGTGGCAGTCGGCTCGCCCGCCGGTCGGCCGTCCGTACGGGACGCGAGCGCGTGGGGCCAGACGGCCCGGACCACGGGTGGCGCCGGCGTCGGGACGGCACCGGTGGAAGCGGTGGCGGTGGTCGTGAACGGTACCGGCGGGGTGGCGAGGACGGCTGACAAACGGCGCTCGCCGATCAACCCGCGTCTCTGGCCGGTGAGTTGTACGGCTCGCCGCACGCCAAGGCCACCAGGGGCCGGGCGCGCGGGAACCGTCACGGGAACCACCGGGCGGCTGCCTCCGGGCCCGGCCGGCTGCGCAGCGGGCGTTCCCGTTCCGGGGAACGCCGATGCGCGCCTGCCGCGTTCCGTACCCGGCTGTGCGCCCCGGCCACCGGCGGCCAGGGTCGCCGGACCGACCGGTCGGCCGTCGCCGGAGCTCCGGGTGGCGCGCTGCACGGGCAGCCCTTCGCCGGCCGCCGGTGCGACGACGGCCGGGGCCGCGTCGCTCGCCACCGGGGCCGTGATCCGCTGGACCGGGCGGTGCCCGCCGAGCAGCGGAGCGGCTGCGCCCGGCACGGCTGCCGTCGGTGGCAGGGCGTCGAGCGGCGCGCCCAGGCCCCCACGGGTACGGGCCGGGGCCGGTTCGGGCTGGACGACGGGCGCGGTGCGGTCGGGAGCCGGTGTGGGCGCGCTCGTCGCGGACGGAGTGCGCCGGACCGGCGCGCCGGCGGCCGAACCACGCTCGGACCGAGGCAGTGCCACGGCACCGGGCGCGGCACCTGGGCGCGGACGATGAGCCGGAGTCGACTCGGCACGGTCGGGGCTCGGCGCGGACGCGCCGGTTCCGGACGGTGCGCGCTGGACGGGTGTGCCGGCGGCGGAACCAGGTTCGGGCCGAGGCGGTGTCAAGGCGCCGGTCGCGGCAGCCGGACGCGGGCGCTGGGCAGGAGTCGGGCCGGGCTGGATCGGCTCGGCACGGTCGGGGGCCGGCGCGGACGCACCGTTTCCCGTCCGCGTGCGCTGAACCGGCGTGCCGCCGACGGACCCACGCTCGGCCCCGGACGGTGCGGGGGCGGTGCCGTCCCGGCCTCCGCCTCCGGACGGCCTGACGTCAGCGGACCCACCTGTCTCCGAGCCGGTGGACCTCGCGTCGGCGGGGACGACGGGCATGGCGGGGACACCCGGAGCAGCGTCAGGGGCTCGCGGGCCGCCGGTGGCCACGGGTGTGGCACTCGCGGGCAGCGCGGTCAACGGCGCACCGAGTACCGGACGGGCCGGTGCGGCAGGGCCGGGCACAGCGGCACGCTGGACCACCCCTCCGGCCGGCCCGCCGGGGGCGGGCACGGCCGCACCGCTGGCGAACGGGCGGCGCGCACCGGCGACCGCGTCGTCCGTCACCGTCGCGGGCCGCGCCACCTCCGTACCCCGTCCCGGTGGCTCGGCAACGGCATCCGACGTCCTGTCCGTTCCCGGGATCACCGTTCCCGGGATCACCGTTCCCGGGATCACCGTCCCCGGGATCACCGTCACCGGGCGCATCGGCAGCGACCTCGGGCGCCGCGCCACGACCAGCGGGGCGCCGACGGAACGCGGACGCACCGGGCGGCCGGCCGGGACCACCGGATCGTTCCGGCGCGACGGGGCGGTGACCGCCCCGGGCGTCCCCTCGGCAGGAGCCGGTGCCGACGCCGGCGCAGCAGACTTCTGCGAACTTCCGCTCACCCCAGCGGACTTCGGCGCGGCGGGCACCGGCCCATCGCCGCCCCCGCCCGCCGGACGCGGCCCCGACCGCACCGGAAGCCGCCGCGGCCGGACGGACCGCTGGACCGGCCGCGCCGGCCCCCGTCCCCCCGACTGCCCTTCTGCCGCCGACGCTTCGGCCGCCGGCTCCCCCGGGGGCACCGGCACGACGAGCCGATCCCCGCCTGTGAGGACGGGCGCCGGAGAGCCCGGCCCCGACACCGCCCGCAGGATACCCGCCGGGGCGGTGGGCAGGACCGCGTGGCCGAGCGGGCCGCACAGCGAGGGGTCCTGCCACGAGGCCAGCCGGGACCGGAACGCCAGGCCGTCGCTGACGCCGTGGGCCGGCCCGGCCAGGGTCGGGACCAGCGGCGCCACCGCGCGCCAGCCCCCGTCCCCCGCCGCCGGGCGCCGCCGGACGGTCGCGGTGCCGCCCGACGCACCGCCCGACCCGTCGGAGACCGCACCCGGAACAGCGCCGGAGGCACCGTCGGAGAAGGCGCCGGAAGCACCGCCGCCGGCCTCACCGCCCCTCCGGCGGGCGATCCAGTCCCGAAGCCCCACCCCGGTTCACCCGCCTTCGCTGATGCGGGTGTTGAGCCGCGCGATCTCCCGCACCCACTGCCCGCGTTCGCGGTGGGTCAGGTCGAGGATGTCCTCCCGCTGCCAGTGGAAGTGGTAGGCGATGTACGCGATCTCCTCGTACAGCCGAGCAGGCGCGTACGTCACGATTCCCCCAGGCGCCCACCGGCGAGGTCGACCTCGAAGGCGCCGTCGCAGTGCGGGCAGGTCACCGCGGCGCGCGTGTGGCCTTCGCTGTTGATCCGCTGGTAGAGGTCCTGGAGGAATGCCACGTCGGTGGCGTACATCCGCTCGACGACCCCGGCGTGCACGTCGGTGATGTCGCCCAGCCTGGTGATCACGTGGCTGAGCAGCACCACGCTCAGGTAGGCCGGGTTCTCCTTGACCCGCAGGTCGATCTGCGGCATCAGCTCGTCGCGGGCGGTGGCCAGGCGCATGGTGCCGTGCCGGTGCACCGTGCCCGCGTCGTCGACGTAGCCGAGCGGCAGCTCGAACTCGAACTCGGTGCGTGGCCCGTGCCCCCTGGGCTGCGCCACTCCCGGATGCGCGGGGGCCGACTGTGCCGCTCCCGGATGTACCGGGGCCGACTGCTGCGGCGCGGTGTGCTGCGGGAGCGGGGCCGGAGCCTGTTCCAGCAGTTCCTCCAAGGCGATCTTCCGCCTCATTCGACGCTGATCTCCTCGAACACGATGGTCACGGTCTCGGTCGCGGGGCTGGACTCGCCGGCGCTGAGCGTCGGGCCCTCCCAACGGCTCGCCCACGCGTTGATCAGCTGGATCCGCCGCAGGGTGGCACCGGTGGTGTCCTTGACCTCGATGGTGAGGTTCTGCCGCGCGGTGTTGATCGCCCCGTTGTTGAGGGTCTCCTTGATCCAGTCCGTGAACGCGCCGCTCTTGTCCAGGCCGCGGGTGATGGTCACCTCGCCGGGCAGCCGGGCGCCGGGCTGCTTGCGGACGATCAGCTTGCCCTCCTGCGTCACCTGCTTGTACTCGACGACGTCCTGTTCGACCGTCAGGTTGCTGATCTCCTTGACGGACTCGACGTTGTAGCCGCCGAGTTGGACGCCGAATATGTGTGTGGAGAGCGGATCGCCTTCAGCCATGGCCTACTGTCACCTTCCGATGCGAGGGGCGCCGACGGGCGCCCGGAGTGCCGGGAGTTCAGGGAGTTCAGGGGTTCCGGGGGTACCGACCGGGCCTGGTCACTCGTTGACGAGGCTCGTGCTGTCGGAGAACTGGGACAGCCGGAACACCACGAACTCCGCCGGCTTCACCGGGGCGACGCCGATCTCGCAGACCACCTGTCCGAGGTCGATGGACTCGGGCGGGTTGTTGTCGCGGTCGCACTTGACGTAGAAGGCCTCGGCCGCGGTCTGGCCGAACAAGGCCCCGCGCCGCCACTCCTCGGTGAGGAACGCGGTGATGTTCCGGCGGATGCTGGACCACAGCCGGTCGTCGTTGGGCTCGAAGACGACCCACTGGGTCCCCAGGAGGATCGATTCCTCCAGGTAGTTGAAGAGCCGGCGCACGTTCAGGTAGCGCCACGCCGGGTCGGAGGAGAGGGTGCGCGCGCCCCAGATCCGGATGCCGCGCCCGGGGAACGCCCGTACGCAGTTGACCCCGATCGGGTTCAGCAGGTCCTGCTCGCCCTTGCTGAGGCGGATCTCCAGGTCCACCGCGCCGCGGATCACCTCGTTGGCGGGCGCCTTGTGCACGCCGCGCTCGGCGTCGCTGCGCGCCCACACCCCGGCGACGTGGCCGCTCGGCGGGACCAGCACGTTGCGGCCGCTCGCCGGGTCGAACACCTTGATCCACGGGTAGTAGAGCGCGGCGTAGCGGGAGTCGAAGCCCGCCTCGTCGTTGCGCCAGGTGCGCATCCGCTGGGCGTTCAGGCCGGGCGGCGGGTCGAGGACGGCGATCCGGTCGCCCATCTGCTCGCAGTGCGACATCACCGCGAGCTGGACGGTGCGCAGGCCCTCGTCGTCGAGGTCGCCGCGCTGGTAGGCGCTCATCAGGTCGGGCACCGCGACCATGGTGATCTCGTCGATCGCCTCCAGGCCGCCGAAGCCGGTCCTGGCGGCGGAGTCGCCGACGTACTCGGCGGGGTCGAGCCTGCCGACCGGGGCGGCGGCCGGCGCGGGGGCGGCGGCGAGGGCGTGGCTGCGGCGCTCGGGTCGGCTCGGCGCGGTGCCGGGCTGCTCGGCGACCGCGACCAGCTTCGACTCCCGCAGCTGGGTGACGACGTAGCCCTTGGTGCTCTTGCGGGTCGAGACGTCGTAGGTCTCGACGACCTCGGCGCCCCGGCGCACCAGCAGCCGGAACCGGTCCTCGGGGACGTTCTCCCCCTCCGGGTCGGCGACTTCGACGGAGACCTCGCCGCCCGCACCGGGCAGGGCGGAGAAGAGGAAGCCGGCGATCTCGACGGGCGGGGCGGCCGACACGGCGGGGGCGGCGCCGGGTGCCCGGCGCGCCGGGTCGCCCACCCGCACGACGTACGCGGAGCCGCCGCCGTTCGCGAAGAAGCCGTACACCGAGTGCGCCAGGTAGGTGCCCTCGGTGAAGCCGCCGAACCGCTGGACGTACTGGTCCCAGTTGGTCACCAGCGTGGGCTCGTGGAAGGGGCCGGTCTCGGCGAAGCCGACGAACGCGGCGACGGCCGTGCCGACGCCCTCGATCGGCCGCGCACCTGACTGGACCTCCTCCACGTACACACCCGGGGTGAGGTAGGACGGCATACGCGCTCCTTCGCCTGGCCAGTCGCTTTTCGCCGGTCATTCGCCCCGAGTCTGCTGCCGGGGCCCGCCCGGGGACATGTCCCCAGGTGCCGGACCGGGGGCAGGAACGCTGCCCCGGCGGGCACCCCGGCACGCCCCCGGCGGGCGCCCGCGCCGCCCCGGACGCACCAGGGGTCAGCCGTGCGCGGTGTCCCCGAGGGCGCGCAGCCATGGCCCGAACTCGCTCTCCAGCACCAGCCGGCCGAGCTTGCGGTACTCGCCGACCACCGCGGAGACCAGCTGCGCCATGCCCAGCGGTTCGCCCGTTCCGGCGGCCAGGTAGGCCGCGGAGACCGCGCAGGCCCGGATGGAGCCGCCGGTGAGCTCGAAGTGCCGGGCGCAGAAGTCCAGGTCGAGGTCGTCGCCGCGGGGCAGCAGCGGCCCCAGGCAGCGGTCCCACAGCAGGCGGCGCTGCGCCTCGTCCGGCAGCGGGAACTCCGCGATGACGTCCAGCCGGCGGGTGAACGCCTCGTCGAGGTTGGCCCGCAGGTTGGACGTCAGCACCGCGATCCCGTCGAAGGACTCCATCCGCTGGAGCAGGTAGGCGGTCTCCACGTTGGCGTGCCGGTCGCGGGCGTCCTTGACCTCCGAGCGCTTCCCGAACAGCGCGTCCGCCTCGTCGAACAGCAGCACGCCGTTCACCTGGGCGGCCTCGGTGAAGATGCGCTCCAGGTTCTTCTCGGTCTCGCCGATGTACTTGTCCACGACGGTGGAGAGGTCCACCACGTACAGCTCCATGCCGAGTTCCGCGGCGACCACCTCGGCCGACATCGTCTTGCCCGTGCCGGACTCCCCCGCGAACAGGGCGATCACCCCGTTGCCGCGACCGCCGCCGGGACGCATCCGCCAGCGTCCGAGCACCTGGTCGCGGTGCCTGGCCCGCTGCACGAGTTCGCGCAGCCGGCCGGCGGTGGGGGCGGGCAGCACCAGGTCGGCCCAGCCGACGGCGGGCCCGATCCGGCGGGCGAGGCGGGCCAGGCCCGCGGCGTTCTGGGCCCGCACCGCGGTCCGCAGGTCCTCGGCGCGCACCGGGCGCCGCTCGGCGGCCGCCGTCCGGGCCGCGACGTCGGCGGCCCTGGTCAGCTGGTCCTGGTCCAGCCGGTAGCCGGCCACCGCCTCGGCCAGCTCCTCGCTCAGCTCGCCGGCCGGGCCCCCCGCCAGCGCGTGGGCCCACTGCCCGGCCCGCTCGCGGGCGTCCGGCGGCGGGACGGTGACCACCACGGGGGCGGCCGCCGTCCAGGCCGGGTCCCAGACCTGCGGGCCGTGCACGATCAGCGGGACACCGGCCAGCGCCGCGCACAGCTCGCGCAACAGCGCGGCCCGCTCGGGCCGTTCGGGTTCGAGCCGGTCCAGGGGACCGAGCACCACGCCGCCCCCGCCGAGCCGCGCCTCGCGGGCGAGCACCCGTACGGTGGCCTCCGGCGGGCGGGCGGCGAGCGCGGCGGCGTCGATCACCAGCGGTGGCGGGCCGCCGGCCGCGAGGGCGGCCACCGCCGGCGGGCCGCCGTGCCCGCCCCGGTCCAGCAGGTGCACCAGTCCGCCGTCGGCGGCGGCCGCGCGCAGCCGCTCGACAGGCTTCCGGGAGCAGGGTGCGGCGCGGTGAGCGAGGCCGGCCAGGGCGCCGTCCGGTTCGTCGTCGCCGAGCAGGTGGGCCGTCACCCGGTCCGGCACGCGCAGGGGGCGGGAGAGCAGCGGGCGCTCCGGCTCGGCGATCTCCAGCAGGCCGCCGGCGATCAGCGGGGCCCGTACGGAGAACCGGAAGCGGCCGGCGCCGGCGCCGGGCAGTCCGCACAGGTCCAGGGCCAGGCCGACGGTCGCCCGGCGGCGGGTCAGGTCGTCGTTGAGGTAGCCGTAGAGCTGTTCGAAGCGGGTGTCGAGGTCGGGGGCGAGGGCGACCAGCAGGAGGTCGAGGTCCAGCGGGAGCAGCCCGAAGGCGGCGCTCAGCGAGGCGAGCCGGGAGCCGGGCGGCGGCGCGGGCCCGTCGACGGGGTCCGCGGTGTCCCGGTGCACGGTGGCGGAGGCCGCCAGGATGCGTTCCACCGCCTCGGGGCCGAGGTACTGGCCGCGGTACGGGTCGTCCGGGTCGGGGTCGTCGGCGCGGCGCTCGCGCACGGCGGCGCGGACCCGTTGCTCGATCCGGTGCAGCCGCTCCCAGAGGTGGTCGTGGCCCGGCGGTGCGGGGTTCGGCGGCGCCGCGGCGTCCACTGACGGCGCGTCGCTCTCCTGGTACGTGCCGTTCGCCGGGCGCCCGCCGTGCACCGCCGGGTCGAGGTCCACGCTCATCGCGCCCTGCCCCGCGGCCGGCGGCCGGGCGGCAGCCCGCGGTCCCTGGGCGCGGCGAAGCCGTCCGTCCCGGGGTCCGTGGCGCCCTGGTAACGCAGTCGGCGGCCCGGGGCCCCGGCGGGTACCTCGCCCTCCGGGGTGGTGTCGCCGGCGCGCAGCACCAGCCCCTCGGTGACCGGCGGGCCCGCCGGGCCGCGTTCGCCGGGCAGCGGGGCGAGCACCCTGAGGTCGACCGAGGGCCGTAGCTCCCCGCCGAGCGAGGACCAGACGTCGGACACCGACGGCAGGCCGGTGTCGCGCCCCGCGATGTCCAGCCCGACGGTCAGCCCGAGCTCGGCGAGGGTGCCGGTGAGCAGCCGGGCGGGCAGCGTGTCGATGGCGGTCAGGCACTGCAACACCTCGGCCAGCAGCCGGTGTTCGTCCTGTGGCCGGTTGGTCCAGGCGGTGACCAGGTAGGCCAGCTCGAACCAGCGGGGCGCGGGGCGGTGCCCCGTCACCAGGCCGTCCGCGTCGTACTCGGCGACGGTGCCGGCCTGCCGGCGGCCGGTGTCCTCGCGGAGCCCGTAGAGGAAGACGCTGACCGTGGGCGCGTTGCGCCGGGCGGCGAAGTCCCGGGTGGGCGCGTCGAAGACCACCTCGATCCCGCGCTCGGGCAGACCGGTCTCGGCGAGCAGTCGCCGCAGTGCCTCGTCGACTTCGTGGATCACCGCCGCTCCACCTCCCCCGGCGGGCCGATGCTGCCCTCGACGACGAGGAAGGGGCAGGTCACCGGGGAGAATCCGGGGCCTTCGGCGGTGATGGTGCGCGGTCCCGGCTCGTCCTTGGGGAGGATGAGCAGCTGCCCGGCGAAGGTCCCGTCGGCCTTCGGGCGGGTCGGGGCGGCGTCGGCGGTGAGGCCGGGGTTCCAGGTGAACTCGACGGGTGCGCCGGGCGGGAAGTCCACGCCGCGGACCGAGGTCACGAAGCCGGGCTTGCCGATCGCCGGCACCGCGACGATGCGGGGCTGGAGGATGCGCAGCGGGGTGCTCGCCCGGTGCGGTCCGGGACTGGCGTCGGTGCCGGTGGTGGTCAGCTCGGCCGTGATCACGGTGTCCAGGGCGGCCACGGGTGACAGTACGACGCGGACCACCGCGCTGCGGCCGGGGGCGAGGTCGCTCACCGTGCAGCTCCCGGCCCGGCAGCCGGGGGGCAGGGCCTCGGTGGGCACGCCCGCGGGCAGGCCGAGGGTCAGGCGCAGTCCGGTCGCCAGGGCCTGGCCGCCGTTGCGCACCGTGTAGCTGACGGTGACGTGGCCGCCGACGTAGCCGGGGTTCGGCTGGGCGCCGACCGTGACCGCGGGGCCGGCCTGCGCCGGCGGTGCGGGGGCCGGGACCGGCGGCGGGGGCGGCGGTGCGGGGGTGGGTGTCGGGGCCGGGGTCGGCGTGGGTGTCGGGGTGGGTGTCGGCGTGGGCGAGGCGGTCGGTGAAGGGGTGGGCGACGGCGAGGGGGTCGGCGGGGCCAGCACCGGCAGGAAGGTCGAGGCGGAGTCGTCCTCGGGGTTCGGGTCGGCCACCGTGCCGGTGACGCTCCAGCCGAACTCCTGGGTGCCGGTCCTGGTGCCGATCAGGGTGGCCTTGACCTTGACCACGGCGCGCGGTGCCAGGGTGCCGAGTTCGCAGCGCAGCGCCGCCGCGTCGCACGTCCCGGTCGGGGTGCTCAGGCCGCCGAGCCGGGCTCCGGTGGGCACCGAGACGGTGAGGACGGTACCGGGCGAGGGCGCGGGGCCCTTGTCGGTGACGGTGATCGTCACCTCGGTGCCGCCGTCGACGGGGACGGCCGGGGTCCGGTCGGGTGCGGTCAGCGTCAGGTCGACGGACTGCTGGACGGCCGGTTCCTTCTGGCGCCCCGGCAGCCGCCAGTCGAGCGGGCTGAGCTTGCCGGTGGCGAAGTCGTAGAGCCCCAGCCCCTCCGGGGAGTTGGGCGGCGCGGCCCGGCGGGAGGTGAGCACCAGCTGCGCGCTGTCGGCGGTCCAGGCGACGTCGCGGGGCTGGAAGGGCCCGTTGCCGGAGGCCTCGGGCAGCGGCCGGGTGCAGGCGCCGCTGCCGAGGCCGGTGGGCAGGACCACCGTGCAGTCGCCGCCGGTGGGCGAGGTGACGACCACTCCGTCCTGCCGGTTGTCCCCGCCGTCGCCGGCCTTGCGGTTGAAGGCGATCCGGCGGCCGTCGGGGGCGAACGCCGGGCTGTCGTCGATGACGTTGCAGCTGCCGGGGCAGGCCGTCCGGCTCAGGTCGGTCTGCCGGGTGAGGTCGTCGGCGGGCACCGTCCAGACGTGCGCGTTGCCGGCGTTGCCGTTCACCACGGCGGTCCTGGAGAAGGCGATCAGCTTGCCGTCCGGGGACCAGAAGGGCTGCCCGTCGGAGCCGCCCTGCCCGCCCGCCGGCGGCTGGACGGTGCCGACGATCCGTCCGGTGGCGATCTCGGCGATCAGCACCCGTCCGGGCCGGGCGGGCTGCTGGCCGGTGGCCGGGGCACTGCGGCTGAACACGATCAGCCGGCCGTCCGGTGAGACGGACGGGTCGGTGTCCCGGTCGTTCGGGCCGCGCCCGGCGAGGTTCATCGGGTGCGGGTTCGACCCGTCGGCGTCGGCGAGCCAGATCCGCTGGATCCGTCCGGCCGGCCCGTCCTCGTAGCGGGTCACCACGATCTGCCGGCCGTCGGGCGTGTAGGCCTGGCGTTCGTACCAGGGGTCGTAGCCGGGGCGGGGGTGGAAGAGCGGGTCAGCGGCCGGGTCGGTGCTGGTGACGGTGCCGGCGGCCGGGTCCTCGCGGAGCACGCTGATGCCCAGGTCGCGCGGGTCGGACCCGTCGGGGCGGACGTCCTGGAGGTCGGCGACGTCGGCGGCGGAGGCGCTGGTCTGCTCGACCACCGGGCCGCCCCCGTTCTGCGGGCCCAGCCAGGTCGGTGAGGCGATCAGCCGGTCGGCACTGTGGAGCAGCCTGGGCGCTTCGCAGTTGCAGGTCAGCGCGTGGTAGAGGTTCACCACCGGAGGCTTGGACGGATCGGGGACCGGGGCCGGGTCGGGGGGTGTGAGCAGGTCGGCGCTGAGGAAGAGGACTCCGCTGCCGTCGGCCAGCCAGCCGGCGGAGCCGGTCTTCCAGGTGGAGCCGGTGCCGGGGAAGAACGCCTTCTCGGCGCCGGTGGGCGTGGTGAGGATCAGGGTCCTGCCCTGGTCGCCCTTGTCCCAGGTGTAGACGATCTCGTTGCGGTGCGCGTCGGTGTCGACCGGGTTCCAGGTCGGGTCGATCGCGTCCCCGGTGGTCACGTTGCTGACCTTGGTCGGCGCGCCGCCGGCGAACGGCCGCAGGTAGATCTGCCGGTGCGCCGGGTCGCCGGTGCAGGAGTACGCGATCCACCGGCCGTCGGGCGAGACGGTCGGGTGGGTCTCGTCGGCCGCGCCGTCGGTGATCCGGCGCAGTCCGCCGCCGTCCCGATCGACCGCCCACAGGACGTGCTGCGTCCCGCCGTCGCCCCCGCGCGGCTCCAGGGACTCGAAGACGACGCCCTTGCCGTCCGGGGCCAGCGCGGGGTGGGCGGTGTCCATGCCGGTGGTGAGCCGGTGCACCGCGCCGGCCGCGTCGCGCAGGTAGACCTGGGGCAGCGGGCCGTCCCGCAGGCTGGTGAAGACCAGTTCGTCGCCGCGGGCCGAGGGGTCGCGGTCGAAGTGGACCGGTCCTGGCCCGAACAGCGGGGTGCTGGTCTCCGCGCCGGTCACCCGGCCGAGGCCGCGGTGGTTGGTGCCGGCGTAGGTGATCCGCCCGGCCGCCGGGTCGACCGCGGCGACCGGGGCGGCGGCGGCGGTGCCCTGCCCGCCGGGGGCGGCTCCGGTCAGGGTCATCAGGGCCGTCGCCAGCGCGAGCAGCACCGCGACGGCGGCCCTGGCCGGCCGCCGGACGGAGCGGGGGGTGGCGGTGGCGCCGATCACGCTCGACCTCACAGGTTGCGGGGGCGGTCTCCCCGGCAGTGTCCCCGGTGCGGCGGCGCGGCGGGAGAGCCCGGGCACCCGAGGCGGGGGAAGCACCCGGTGTCCCCAAAGGGCAGGCCGCCCGGACCTGGCCCCTCGCGCCCGGCCCCTCGCGCGAGAAGTCGGCCGGCCCGACCTCCGGTGCGGGCCTTCGCCGCCGAGCTCAGTCGAAGCGGATGTGCCCGACCCCGGTCCAGGCCCGCCGGACGCGTCCCCGGAGAACGCTGTCGGTGTTCGGGGCGAGGGTCAGTCCCGAGGAGGCGGCGATCCGGTCGGCGACCTGCGGGACCGTCAGCCGGTCGGTCCACACCTGCCGGGCGAACTCCTCGTCGCGCAGCCGCTCCAGGCACAGGCTGAATCGGTCGTCCGGTCAGCAGCCTACCCAGTCCGGTGCCCACACCTCGTCGGGGGTTCGCAGCGAGGCACGCACATGGTCGCGCAGCGCGGTCAGCACGGGGTGCTGGTCTCCACTGCGGGACAGCAGCACGTGCGGGTAGACCGGGGTCGGTTCGTGCAACGGGATGCGCCGCAGGTCGTGGCTCTGGGGCCACAGGTACCGGTCCCCGCTGCCGACGAGGGTGGCCAGTGACGCCGAGTCGGCCAACGCGTCCATCAGGGCCTCGTCACCGAAGTGGGGTCCGAGCGCGTCGATGCTCAGTCCGAAGGTCTCGGACAGTGCCTGGTAGAACGCCGCCCACTCCGTGCCCGGCGTGATCCCGGGGATCCAGATGCGGTGGCCGGCGAGGTCCGCGGGCCTGACCCGGGGCGCGCGCGCCAACGGGTGGCCGGGCCCGACCAGGAGCTCGAGGGGGGCGTCCAGAAGTCGTTCGGCGCGGATCCCGGCCGGGACCTGCTGTGCCGGCAGGGCGCGGAAGGACGCGTCGATGCTCCCTTCGAGCACCGCCCGGGTGGCCTGGGCGGCGTTCTCGTTGCCCAGCGTGACCACGTCCAGGTTCATCTCGGGATGGGAGCGGTAGAACCGGTAGACGGCCTGGGCGGGAGCGATGCGTCGGTTGAGGACGTCGACACGCAAGGGCCGGCTGCCGGGACGCACGGCCCGCTCGGCCTGTTCGAGAGCTGTGAGGGCCTTCATGGCGTGCGGCCGGAAGACCTGCCCGTCCAGGCTCAGCCGGGAGCCGCGGGAGGTCCGCACCAGGAGCGTGACCCCGAGGTGTCGCTCCAGGGTCGCGATCCGCTTGGAGACCGCCTGCTGGCTGATCCCCAGCTCGTCCGCCGCTGCCTGGAACTGGCCGGTCTCGGCAACGGTCACGAACGTCCGCAGCGCTTCGGCATCCACGCCTCCACCCTACTTCCACAACGATCGGTTGTGTCTGATGGGCCGTGAGGTTGTTTGATCGCGTGCTCCGCGGGGTGGTGGGATCAACGCATGTCGACCCGCACAGACCAGGTCATGTATGTCCGGACGCCCGAGTTCACGCGTCACGTGGAACGAGTGGTGGAGGTGACCGACGCGACGTCCCGGCTGAACGCGCTGCCGTTCAGCGACCACGAAGGTCGTGCCGAACTCCTTTCCCTCGTGTTCGGGGGCCCGCTCCCGGAGTCGGTGACGATCTACCCGCCGTTCTTCACCGAGCACGGGCTGAACACGACGTTCGGGGAGAACGTCTTCGTCAACCAGGGATGCACGTTCATGGACGGGGGCGGGATCCGCATCGGCAGCGGTGTCATGATCGCCCCGAAGGTCAGCCTCATCACCGGGGGGCACCCTCTGCCCCTCGCCGAGCGCCGTGAATACCTCTCCTTCGCCCCGATCGCCATCGAGGACGACGTCTGGATCGGGACGGCCGCCGTGGTCACGCAGGGCGTGACCATCGGTGCCGGCGCGGTGGTCGCCGCCGGCGCGGTGGTCACCCGTGATGTTCCTGGCGGGACCCTGGTCGCGGGAGTCCCCGCCCGGGTGGTCAGGCCGATCGGCTGAGCCCGGCGGGGCAGAGCAGCACGCCGCGGTCTGATCCCGATGCACCTGATCCCGATACCCCGTCACGCCCGACCGGCCGGCATTGGAACCACGTCCGGCCCCCGCCGCCCACCGGCGACAGCACCGTGGACACGCCCTATGCCGGCGGGAAGTCGACGGCCTCGACAGCCTCGACGGCGTCCACGGCCTGGACGGCTTCAACGGCTTCGCGGTGGAGGTAGACGGTGCCGCGACCTCGGTGCCGCTCGACGACGGTGCCCTCGGCGATCCACCGCTTCAGCCACCGGCTGTCGTCGCCCCGGCCGAAGGCCAGCCGGTCGGTGGCCAGCAGCGGCAGGATCCGGGTCTTCGAGAGGCCCGCCGCCCCCGCTTCGCGCAGGGTGTCCAGCACCTGGGCCTCGGCCCGCTGGTCGTAGAGGTCTCCCGGGGTCGGCATCTGCCGGATGCGCACCCCGGCCCCTTCGAGGTCCGCTCCGGACCGCTCCGCCCAGTCCGTCACGTAGGCGTCGACGGCGTCCTCGTCGTCCGTGCCCAGCACGTGGCCCAGACAGCGGAGGTAGACGTCCTCCTGGACGGCGCTGAGGGTGTGGTTCACGCCCGCGAAGGTCGCCGTGCCGCGGAACTCGCTGTCGGTGAGGGCCTTCTGCCACGCGTCCCGGCGGAGTTGCAGGACGTGCCTGACGATCGCCTCGGCGGCGTCAGCGGGAGCAGCGAAGGTCGAGGTCATGCCATGACCGTACCGGAACCGGGCGGCCGTCGATCACTCCCCTCGAACGCGCCGTCGGTCACGCCGTCGGTCACGCCGTCGATCGCGCCCGGCGCCTACGCGTCGAAGGTGATCGCGGGTGTATCGGCGTTCCGCGCGAGGAAGTGCAGGAGGTTGGCGTAGCCCCGCGCGTCATCGATCGCCCGGTGGGTGTGCTCGACCTCACCGAGCCAGTGCGGGGGCAGCTCCGGCGTCGGAAGGTCCGCGACCGGTCGACCCGTCAACGCCGCCGTGTACGAGCGCAGGCACAGAGCGGCCCCGTCGAAGAGACGGTCCTCCTCGTACGGGCCCTGGTGAAGGCCGTACGGAGTGAACCGGCGCAGGTAGTAGTCGATCCACGTCCCGTCGAAGGACAACGGTGACGCGGCGAACACCCGCCGGCCCGGCAGCGCCCGGATCCACTCCACGTACCGGCGCATCACGCCGGCGACGGGCTCCGGGTTCTCCGTCGCGGCCTCCCAGGTGCCCGGCTCGGAATCGAACCACTCCTTCGTGCGCGGGTTCGGCGCCGCGCCGGGGAGCGGTTCGAGAACGGCCTCGAACTCACCGAAGGTCCGCCCGTCCGTGGTCGTGGCCACGGACGCGAAGGACCGCATCGAGTTCGGGCCAGCCCACGGGCCGTCGACCTCGATGTCCGTGACCACGTAGGTCCAGTCGCTCAGGTGGGTCATGCGCTCGACGGTACCGCCAAGGCCGGCCTCCGTCTTCGGACTTGGGCCCATTCACAGCTCTCCGGCATCTGCCGTCGAGCCACTGCGCCGGGGCTATCCGGGACCGAGAACGGGATCGATCTCCGTCAGCGCTTCAGACAGCTGACGGGCGCCGCGAGCGACGCGGTCGTCGGTGTCCCGCGACAGTTCCTCACACAGCCGGAGCGCGTCGTCCCGGTCGCCGGCGAAGATGCCGAACACGTCGAAGACCACGGTGTGGATCCAGTCCTCGTGATTCGGATCGGCGACCGCCAGCGCGGACGCGACCGTCGCCAGCCCGGCCCGGTCCCTTCGCCGGAGCAGGGCTTTCGCGGTCACCCTGGTGACGTTGGTGTCACCGGGGTCGAGGACGAGGTCCAGCAGTGGTGCGGCAGCTTCCCGCATCTCGGCGAAAGCGGCGAGGCCGTGACCGGCAACCGCCCGGTCCCGGTAGTCGTCACTTCGCCCGAGTGCGCCGAGTGCCACGACGACGGCAAGCCGCAGCTCCCTGTCCATCCGAACTGCCCACCCCTCCAACGGTTTCCACGCAAAGTAGCACCGAGGTTCCTGGCCGGGTTTCCGTCCTCGCAGCCGGAACCGTTTCACCACCGTGTTGCACGAGAGGTCGGCCAGGCCGACTTCCGGTGCGCGCCTTTCGCCGCCCGGGCGGTTCGGCCGGGCGGCGTGGGCGGGGCGGGGTTTCAGGCCACCGGTTGGTGGCCGGGGGTGGCGGTGGGGGTGTCGTCCCCGGGATGGGGCATCCGCAGGGCGGCGACCGCGCCGAGGCCGACGACGGCGATGGCGAGGATCAGGAGGGACGGGAGGGCGAGGTCGATCAGGAGTCGCACGGGGCCTCCTCGGCCTTCTCGTAGTGACGGAGGATCGCGAGGAGGTTGAGGACGGTGCTGGCCGGAGCAGCGCCGAAACGGACCAGGACCCGGCCGTCCACGACGCTGTCGACGGCGAGGGACGGCCAGATGAGGCCGAACCTGCGGCCGCGCTCGCGGAGTTCGCCGAGCAGGGAGGCGACCTCCGGCTCGGTGTAGGTGCGCATGATCGCGTCGGCCGGCCCGGTCGGGCGGCGGTGGTCGGCGGTCACGCGGCGGCGTCCAGCTCGAACCAGCAGGTCTTCCCGGACTTCCGGGGCTCCGTGCCGAAGCGGTCGGTGAGGGCGCGGACGAGGCGCAGACCCCGACCGGAGACCGCGAGGAGGTCGGAGCCGTCGCGCTGGATCGGGACGATGGGGCTCCCGTCGCTGACGGAGACCCGGAGCACGTGGTCGAGCAGCGCGATGACGACGAGCGGCGCCGCGCTGCCGCCGTGGCGCCAGGCGTTGACGAACAGTTCGAGGAGCGCGACCTCGGCATCGGCGACCAGGTCGGGCTCCCACCCGGCGCGCGCCGTCAGCTCGCGCAACTCCTCGCGCGCGGCCGACCAGTCAGGGGGGATTTCGAGGGAAGACACGGTGAAACCTCCGTGGGGCTTCAGAGATGGCCATCGATCGAGCAAACGCGCGATCGAAGTGATGGCATGACGGAAGAGCGCAGCCGAACTGCAACGCCAGTCACTCACTGCACGCGACCGGCTACACTCAGCATGACGTGAGAGCCATCACATATGCAAGCCAGCTCAACTAATCTGCAAAATCTCATATTGAACCGGAACTCGGTGCCACTCTCTGTCAGTTGTCGGTAGCGCCTATGCGATCAACAAGGGCAGACTGGTCCACCGAGAGGTCAGGAGGGGCATCGCATGGCGGTATCAACCGTTCGCCGTCGTCGGCTGGGCGAGGAGCTGCGAAGGCTCCGCGAGCAAGCGAAGATCGCCGCGGACACTGCGGCTGAAGCCACCGGCATGAGCCTGGCCAAGCTGAACCGGATCGAGAACGCCCGCACCGCGGCCAAGATCGAGGACGTCAACAAACTCCTCGACCACTACGGTTGCGACGACGAGGAGTTCCGCGCCGGCTTGATCGCCATCACGAAGGACGGCAGCAAGCGCGGCTGGTGGCTGAGCTACCGCGACGTGATCAACGTCTCCGCGACTGACCTGATCATGCTTGAAACCGAGGCTTCGACTTTCAAGACCTACGAACCCGCCTTCATTCCGGGGCTCTTCCAGACCGCCGAATACGCCCGGCTGGTCATCGACCGCCTCCGGACCACGAAGGCGGGGACGGTTGACGACCTCGTGCAGGTCCGAATGGCACGGCAGTCCATCCTGACCCGCCCGAACCCGGTCGAGGTCTGGGCGGTCATCCATGAAGCCTCGCTCCGAGCCGTCGAGAATCGCCCCGACATCATGGGCCCGCAACTCGACAAGCTACTCACGCTGAGCCGGTTGGCGAACGTCAACATCCAGGTGATGCCTGCGGGTGCGGCAGTTCACCCGGGCATGAGCGGTGCGTTCGCCCTACTCGGATTTCCTCAGCGGAAGGACCTCGACGTCGTCTTCGTCGAAGGCATGCTCGCCGGATTCTGGATCGAGGACCCGACCGACGTCGAGCTGTACCGGGCGAAGTTCCAGGAGATCACGGCTGAAGCCCTTTCCGTCGACTCCTCGCTCGAGTTCATCACCGCACAGAGAGAACGGATCAAGTGACCCACTACTCCAATGCTGCCGCGACTGGCTTCACCTTCCGGAAGTCCAGCTACAGCGGCGGCAACGAGAACTGTGTCGAGTACGCGCTCCTCCCCGAGGCGATCGCAGTCCGGGACAGCAAGGACCCCTCCGGCCCGGCCCTGGCCTTCGACCGGGCGGCCCACTCATCCTTCATCGCCGCCATCTCCACCGGAGAGTTCGACTTCGGGCTCCTCTGAACACTCCCCCGGCCCCAGGCGGTGCCTCGCCCCACCCCGCGAGGCGCCGCTTCTTCTTGCCCATCAGCTTCCGTAGGGCGGCGCACACCCTCACTGGCCCCGGACAAGGCGGGCCCTCCGCCGCCGTGGCCCGCCCTCCCCCGTAGGAAGCGGGCACGTTCCCCCTTCCGGGCGCCGCCGGTGGCCTCCCTGGTCAGTACAGCTAGATCAGCCCGCGCCGCATGGCGTAGCCCACGGCGTGTGCCCGATTGCGCAGGCCGAGGCGGGTGATGATCTCGTGCAGCACGTTCTTCACCGTGCGTTCGGAGTACGACGTCTTGGCGGCGATCTCGCTGGTGTCGAAGCCCTCCGCCACCAGCTTCAGCATCTCCGCCTCGCGGGCCGTCAGTGTCGAGAGGGTCAGGCCGCGCCCGTCGAGCATGGTGCGCTGGAGGATCCCGATCCGGTCGAGCAGTTCACCGAGCAGGTCCCCCGGCATCACGCCCTCGCCGTTGGCGAGCGCGGTGATGAGGTTCACCAGCCGGTCCTGGTCCGCTTCCGAGCGGCGCAGCACGGCGGCGACCCCGTTCTCCACGATGGTCTGTAGCCCTCCCGCCTCGAAGTGGCCCACCACCAGCCCTATCCGGCCCGAGGTGGCGAGCCGCAGCCGCCGCAGGTGCTCGGTGACCGTCTCGGTCAGGGCGTCGACCACCAGCAGGGAGACCTCCGCCCGTCCGGCCTCGCTCTCGTTCAGCAGCTCCACCTCGGGCCGCTGGCGCAGCTGTTGGACCACGCCGGTCTGGAGGATGAGGTCCTCGGCGTACACCGCCACCCGTATCTGGGTGCGCCTGCCGCGCAGTTGCTCGGGGACGCGCGGGGCGGCGGCGCTGCCGGGGCGCGGCGCCGTCCCGGTCCGGCGGGGGGTGACGACTTCCTCACGGGTCGTGTCCGTCGACGTCATCGAACTCTCCATTCTCCGAAAGCCTGCGAGGGGACGACCGGCCGCCGCGAGGCGGAGCCGGCCGGGGGCTTGGGGGCGGGGCGGCGTGCGGCGCGGGACCGCTCCCGCGGTGGCACCGGACGGGGTGCCTGGTCGGTCCGGACGGGCAAGGGCTGTGCCCACAGCTTGCCCGCCCGGCCCTCTCCTCCGGGCGCCGCACCGCCCTACCGTCACGCTATGACCACATCCGCCGAACTCGGCCTGCCCGCACTGACGGTGGCCCCCGGTGGCGTGGCCACCACGACCCTGACGGTACGCAACGACCTCGACATCGTGGAGGCGTACACGCTGGAGGTGGTCGGCGACTGTGCCGCGTGGACGACGGTCGAGCCGGCCCGGGTCTCGCTCTACCCGGGGACGTCCGAGACGGTGACGGTCCGGCTGGCACCGCCGCGCTCGGCCGCCACCAGGGCCGGCGAGTTCCCGCTGGGCGTCCGGGTGCTGCCGGTCGAGCACCCCGAGCTGGTGACGGTGCCGGAGACCACGGTCACCGTGACGCCGTTCCAGGAGTTGCGGGCCGCGCTCGCACCGCGCCGTCGGCGCGGCTGGCTGCGCGGGCGCTACCGGGCGTCGGTGCGCAACCTGGGGAACGCCCCCACCGGTGTGGCCTTCACTCCCGGGCAGGCCGGGGAGGAGCTGGGGTTCCGGGTCACCCCGGAGAAGCTGCGGCTGGAGCCCGGCGAGTCCGGGGAGGTGCGGGTGCAGGCGCGCGCCCGCAAGCCGATCTGGTTCGGCAAACCGGCGAGCTGGCCGTTCGAGGTGACCGTCGGCCCGGAGGAACGGGCGGACGGCAAGGACCCGAAGGACGGAAAAGACGGCAAGGACGGCAAGGGCGCGGAGAACAATCCCGGTGCCACCCCCGAGGCCGCCACGCCGGAGCCCCAGAAGCCGGTGCTGGAGGGCGAGTTCCTCCAGCTGCCGATCCTCCCCCGGTGGCTGCTGGTGCTCCTGGCGGCGCTGATCGCGCTGCTGCTGGCCTGGTTCGCCCTGGTCCGCCCGGCGGTCCGCACTTCGGCGAAGCAGGCCGCCGAGAAGGCCGTCGCCCAGCAGATCGCCACCCCGGCCCCGCCGGCCGCCACTCCGGCCGACGGCGTCCCGGCGTCCCCGTCCGTCGGGAACACCCCCGGCGGCCAGACCAAGCCCGGTTCCGGGAAGCCGACCACGGGGCCCGGCAGCCAGGGCGGTCCGGGCGCCGGCCCTGCGGTCCCGGGGACGGGGCAGCAGATGTCCGAGACGATCGACGTGCAGGCAGCGAACGCCACCGCCGCGACGGGCAGTTACCCGGTGCCGCACGGCAAGGTCCTCGACGTCAGCGACATCGTGGTCTCCAACTTCCAGGGAGACCAGGGCCTGGTGACCATCACGGCGGGCAACAGGACGATCGTCACGATCGCCTTGGAGACCTTCCGCAACCAGGACTACCACTGGGTGACTCCCATCCAGGTCCCCGAGGACCAGGCGGTGACCGCGAACGTGACCTGCGAGGTCCCGGGCACTCCGGCCTCGGGCAAGCAGGCGCCGACATGCCACGAACTCGTCAACGTCAGCGGGACGTTGAGCGACATCCGGCGGGGGAACTGAACCGGCGCGTGCAGGATGCCCTTCCCTCCCCGGGCAACCGGGCGGGAAGGGTGCGCCGGATGCCCCGTTGATACCGACGGGCCACTTCCGACCCGTTCGTCTCCGAAACCTCTTTTCTCCCCGTATCTCCTCTCACATCCCGTGACCATGTCAACACCCGACGGACACTGTCGCAGCGCACACCCGTACGGACAAAGCCACCTCACCCGTCTTGCCCGGAGGGTCTGTCCCCGCGGGGCAGTCGGCCTGTCCGTCGAGGGCAACCGGGCTGCCCTCCGCGGGCGGTGAGGGCCTCGCCCCCCGGGAGTGAAACGCTGCACAAAGGCTGCGTGTGGTCCCGGACCGCCGAAACGCTGCACAGTGCGGACGTGACCACGCGAGCCTGCCCGTGCCCCGGCGCCGGGCCCTTCGACGCCGTGCCAGACGCCGTACCCGCCGCCGCGCCCGCCACGGTGGCGGCCGGGGAGCTGGGCGGCCTGGTCGCCGCGGTGGCCAGGGGCGACCAGGCGGCGTACGCGCGGCTGTACCGGGCGGTGGCCGCACCGGTGTACGGGACCGCGCTGCGGACGCTGCGCAGCGCGGCGCACGCCGAGGAGGTGGCCCAGGAAGTGCTGCTGGAGGTCTGGCGCACCGCCGCCGCCTACCGGCCGGCCCGCGGCACGGTGACGGCCTGGGTGCTCACCATCGCGCACCGCCGCGCGGTCGACCGGGTCCGCGCGGCACGTGCCGCCGCCGACCGCGAACTGCGCGTCGCCCTGCGGGAGCAGCCGATCCGCGAGCCGGGCGCTGAGCCCGTCCCGGAGCAGGTCGAGCGGGCCCACGACGCCCTCCGGGTCCGCTCCGCGCTCGCCCGGCTGAGCGTCGTCCAGCGCGAGTCGCTCGTGCTGGCCTACTACGGCGGGTACTCGCAGCGCGAGATCGCCCGGGCGCTGGGCGTGCCGCTGGGCACGGTGAAGACGCGCATGCGGGACGGGCTGCTGCGGCTGCGGGCGGCCTTCGACGGCGGCTGACCCCGGACAGACCGGGGAGGGGCCACGGACGGGCCACGGACGGCCGCCGAGGATCATGGAAGCATCGCCGGACACCGGCACCGGGACGCCGGTGGAAGGAGACCGATGGACACCGACGCGGCGGGCATGCCGACCGGGAGCGTGGCCCGGCTCCTCGGGGTCTCCCCCACCACGATCCGCTCCTGGGAACGCCGCTACGGCATCGGCCCGTCCCGGCGCGACGCAGGCCACCACCGCCGCTGGAGCCCCGCGGACATCGCCCTGCTCGAAGCCATGTGCCGGCTGGCGGCCCGCGGGGTGCGCCCGGCCGAGGCGGCCAGGGCCGTCCTGGCCGCCCACCGGGCGACGGCTCCCGAGGGCCTGGTGCCCGGGCCGTCCGTACGCCCCGGCCCGGCCGGCGGCCGCACCTTGCGGATGGGCGCGGTCCGCCCCGAGTGCCGGGGCCTCGCCCGGGCCGCCGCCCGCCTGGACTCCCCCGAAGTCGCCCGGATCCTGCGGGAGACGGTGGACTCGCTCGGGATCGTCGACGCCTGGACGGACGTGATGATGCCCGCGCTGCGCGCGACCGGCCGCAGGTGGGCCGCCTCCGGCGAGCAGTACGTCGAGGTCGAGCACCTGCTGTCCTGGCACGTGTCCACCGTCCTGCGCGCCGCCGCCGTACGGCCCTCCAGGCCCAGGCCCGCGCCGCCCGTGCTGCTGGCCGCGATGCCCGACGAGCAGCACAGCCTGGCGCTGGAGGCCGTCGCGGCGGGCCTGGGCGAACGGGCGCTGCCGTTCCGGATGCTGGGCGCGGCCGTCCCGCCGGGGGCGCTGCTGGACGCGGTGCACCGGATCGGCCCGGGCGCCGTGATGCTCTGGTCGCAGCTGCCGCTC
The DNA here is from genome assembly GCF_044757205.1 of Kitasatospora sp. NPDC091335. Classification (NCBI taxonomy): domain Bacteria; kingdom Bacillati; phylum Actinomycetota; class Actinomycetes; order Kitasatosporales; family Streptomycetaceae; genus Kitasatospora; species Kitasatospora sp. NPDC091335. Next base: position 421,944 of record NZ_JBIVUM010000003.1, read on the forward strand.
ACCGCCGACCACGAGCTGGTCCGACGGGTGGCCTGCGCCGGGTGGGGCCCGCGCGGCTCCCGCGGCCGGGCCCTGGTCCTGGCCACCGGCCCCGGCTGGGGCCGCGCCCGCCTCCCGGACGGCGCCGCGGGCCCCCGCACCCTGGCGGGCGCCCTCGACCTCCTGGAGCGGACCGTCACCGCGTGACCGGGGGCGCACCGCCCGACCCACCCGATCGGGTGAACCTGACTGCCCTGCCCATCCGGCGCGCCGTCGGCGCCGAACCCGCCGTGCCGACAGTCGGGCAATCGGGCTGTCGGGCGATCGGCAAGTCGGTCAGGACGAGGTCAGGACGAGATAAGGAGTGCGATGAACACGGCCCTGAGGACGGGACGGGAGCTACGGGTCCGGCCCGCGACCCGCGAGGACCGGGCCCAGGTGGTCCGGCTGATCACGGCCGACCGGCCTCCCGCGCCCTTCGCCGCGGTCCCGGACACCGCCACCGGCTGGGAGCCCCGGTCCGACCGGACCGTCCTCGTCGTCCAGGACGAGGACGAGGACGGCCGGCTCCGGGGCGCCATGGCCGTCCACCGGCGGAGCACACCCGGCCGTCTCACCGGGGGTGTCGCCTGGCTGCACTGCCGCGAGGCCCCGGACGCCGCCGCGCTCCTCGTCCGCACGCTCCTGGCGGGCAGCGGCGGGCTGACCGCCGTCACGGCCTTCACCGACCCCCCGCCGTGGCCGCCCCACCTGGCCGGTCTGCCACTGCACGCCCGGCCGGTCACCACCCGGGCGTTCCTCGCCCACGGGTTCCGCACGATGGACCACCGTCTGCTGCTGCACCGCCCCGCCGTCAGCGCCGGCACCGGTGCCCCGCCCCTGTGGGTGTCCCCCGAGGGCACGCTCCACCCTGGCCCCGGCGCCGCCGGACCGCCCGCACCGGCCGTGCTGTGGCGCCGCAACCTGCCCCGCGCGCTGGACGAGCTCGACCGCGGCGGCGGACGCGACGTCCTGGCCGGCGTCGACCTGCTGGCCCCCGGGGCCTGGGAACTCTCCGCCCTCCTCGCCGGGTTGGCGTTCGAGGAGGTCGACCTGCTGCGCTCGCTGGTCCTGGCCTGAGCCCGCGCCGTTCCCCTCCGGCGTCGCCGACCCGCCGACGGCGCCGCACACTGGACGGAGGCGGAGCGGGACGCGCGATCCCGAACGGGGTGGCCGATGAAGTCGATCACCGACTGGCTGAGCGGTCTGTCCGGCCCGGTCGGCTACCTGGTCGTCGCGGGCCTCGTGTTCGTCGAGGACGCCCTCTTCTTCAGCTTCGTCGTCCCCGGCGAGACCGCCGCCGTCCTCGGCGGGTTCCTCGCCCACCAGGGCAGGATCGAGATCGGCTGGATCGTCCTGTTCGTGGTCTGCGCCGCCGTCCTCGGCGACACCGCCGGCTACGAGATCGGCCGCCACCTCGGCCCGAAGATCGTCGACTCCCGGCCGATGCGGCGCCACGCGGACCGGGTCGACCGCGCCCAGGACCTGATCCGGCGGCGCGGGCCGACCGCCGTCTTCTTCGGCCGGTTCGTCGCCTTCTTCCGCGCCATGGTGCCCACCCTGGCCGGCATGTCGCGGATGCCCTACCGCCGGTTCCTCCTGTTCAACGCCCTCGGGGGGATCCTCTGGGGCATCGGGTTCACCCTTCTCGGCTACTTCGCCGGCGCCGCCTACAGCCGGGTCGAGAGCACCGTCGGCCGGGCCCTCGCCCTGCTGATCGCCGCGCTCGTGGTGGTCGCCCTGGTCGTCTGGTACGTGCGCCGGCGCAGGTCCGGGGCCCGCACGCCGGCCGGGGACGACCGGGACGTAAAGCGCTGACACGTCGCACCGGGCCCACCGGCCGGACGGGGGCGGTGGCGGGGGGACGGGCGCGGCGCCGGGCCGCGCAGTGGCCGGTACCGCCCACCCGCCGCCTCCGGCAGCGCGGCATCAGGCCCCGGGTTACGGTCGGAAGGCCGACGACCGCCCGAACCGGGACCGCGCCGCGCCAAGGCGCCCGGCCTTCTCACCCCCGGTTGCGACCGGACATCCGGGGCAGCCGCCCGGTGTCCCGGCCGCTGGAACCCAGCACCCGGAAAGGGGAACGAGCCATGACCGAACCCGACGACCACGGAGCGCAGCCGGACGAGGCGACGCAGGAGCGGTCCGCCGAGGAACGCGCGATCACCTCTCCCACCCCGGCCGACGTCCGGGCGAAGGCCGAGGGCCGCGTCGGAGCCCGGGAGCGCTCCGCCGAGGAGCGCTCGATCACTTCTCCCACCCCCGCCGACGTCAGGAGGAAGGGGCAGTCGGAGGAGGACGAGGACGAAGAGCCGCCCGCGGCGGACACCGTCGCGCCGTGAGGCCCAGCGCGGGCGGACCGTGAGACCCGCAGCGGGCGGAAGCCCCGCCCCGGTGCCCCGTGGAGCCCAGGGAACGCCGGAGCGGGGCTTCGGGGCGTGCCGGACCGGGCGACGTCCGGCGCGAGGAATGCGCGACGGGCGCGCGGGTAACCGAGGGCTGCCGCACCGGCCTTCGAGGCCGCGGCGCAGAGCCGCCGCCCCTATCCGAACGGGAGTTCGCCGCATGACCGTCGCCACCTCCTGGTCCACCGCCGTCACGCTGCCCGAAGGTCCGTTCCCGGACGTGGCCGTGGAGGCGCAGCTGCGTTTCGACACCTCGCTGCCGTACGCGGTGTGTCTGGCCTTCCCACCACTCGGCGACGACGACGGAGCGCGCTGGACCTTCGCGCGCGACCTGCTGGACGCGGGCTGCCGGGCCCCCGTCGGCTGCGGGGACGTGACGGTGGCGCCCGGGCCGGCGGGCCGGGTCCTCGTCACCCTGCGCTCGCCGACCTCGCGGGCCGTGATCAGCATCCCCGCGAACGTCGTGACGGCCTTCCTCCAGGACACCTTCAGCCTGGTGCCGGCCGGTGCCGAACCCGGGCACCTGGACATCGACGCCGCCCTCGTCCGCCTCCTCGCCTGAACAGGCCCGGACTCGCTCGAACTCGCCCGATCCCGCCCGAACCGACGCGGACCCGGCATGCCCCCGGGCGGCCAGGGTAGACGGGCCCGCGGCGGCGGACCCGGCCCGGTACTCCCCTCCCCGTGGGGCCGGGCCCGCCACCGGAACCGAAGGAAAGGAGCAGACCATGACCGACCAACCGCTCTCGCCGACGGTCGACGGCCCCTCCCTCTTCGCCGTCGCCGTGCCCGCCCTGGCCATCGCCGTGCTGCTCATCGGCGCGTTCGCCTGGGGCAGCCACCGCCTCGCCCGCCACCGCCTCGCCCACCACCGGCCCCCGAGGCCGGCCGGGAGTGCGGCCGGGGCCCGCGCCGACTCCTGGCGCGCGCCGGAGGACGACGCTCCGCGCCACGCCGCACGGCGGCCCGCCGGCCGTGCGGCCGAGCAGCCCCCGCAGCGGCGGGCTCAGCACGCGGACCGGCCCCGACGACGACCGTCGTAGGGGCCGGCCGGAGGTTCACCAGCGGCCGTGCACCTGGGCCCGGATCCGCCGGTCGTACAGCTCGCGCACGGCGGCCAGGGTGGCCGGCGGCAGCGGCGCCAGGCCGGCGGCGGCCGCGTTGCCCCGGGCCTGCGCCACGTTGCGGGCGCCGGGGATCACCGTCGTCACCCCCGGCTGCTGGGTGACCCAGCGCAGCGCCGTCTGGGCCGCGCTCGCCCCCTCGGGCGCGAGCGCGGCGAACTCCGCCGCCGCCTCGACCCCGGTCGCGAAGTCCACCCCGGAGAAGGTCTCCCCCTGGTCGAAGGACTCGCCGAGGCGGTTGAAGGTGCGGTGGTCGTCCGGGGCGAAGACGGTGTTCTCGCGGTAGCGGCCCGACAGCAGCCCCGAGGCCAGCGGCACCCGCGCGAGGATGCCCACGCCGGCCGCCTCGGCGGCGGGCAGCACCTGCTCCAGCGGCTTGAGCCGGAACGCGTTCAGGATGATCTGGACGCTGGCGACGCCCGGGCGCGCGATCGCGGTCAGTGCCTCGGCGCAGGTCTCCACGCTCACCCCGTAGGCGGCGATGCGCTCCTCCGCCACCAGGGTGTCCAGCGCGTCGAACACCTCGTCCGAGGAGTAGACCGGCGTCGGCGGGCAGTGCAGCTGCACCAGGTCGAGCCGCTCCACTCCCAGGTTGTCCCGTGAACGGTCGGCCCAGGCCCGGAAGTTGGCGAGGTCGTAGTGCTCGGGCCGCTGCTCGACCCGGCGGCCGAACTTGGTGGCGACGAACACCCCCGCGTCCGGGCGCTCCTTCAGGAAGCGGCCGATCAGCCGCTCGCTGCGGCCGTCGCCGTAGACGTCGGCGGTGTCGAAGAGGGTGACGCCCGCCTCCACGGAGGCCTCCAGCACCGCGAGGGCGTCCTCCTCCCGGACGTCCCCCCAGCCCGCTCCGAGCTGCCAGGTGCCGAGTCCGACCATCGATACGGGGCGGCCGGTACGGCCGAGTACGCGCTGTTCCATGGGGCGAGCCTCTCACGCGGCAGCCCGCCGCTCCACGGGCGCGTCCTCGTGCCGACGGCTCTGACCTGCGGAACCGTCCGGCCTCCGGCGCCCGGACAAGCGCCCCCAGGAAGCTGCGAGCGCTCCGTCATTCCCCTCTCCGAGGGCGCACCCCTTGCCGTATGATGTGCCAACATCACGCAATTCACGGGGAGTTGACGATGGACGACGTGATCACGACGGGGCTGAGTGCGCTGGTCACCCTCATGGTGAACGCCGGATGGAGCACCATCAGGGACAGGGTCCGGGGAATCCTGTCGAGGCACCGGGCGGTGGAGCAGGTCGAGGAGGACACCGAACTGGAACAGCTCCGCGAGTCCCTCCGGCTGCCCGGCGGCGGGGAGGGCTTCTCCGACCAGGACCGGCAGCGGGTCCTCGGGCTCTGGCGGATCGGCGATGCGGCCCCGGACCTCCAGGAGCTGGCCGCCCAGCTCTCGGCGGGCCCGCTCAACAGCACCTCCATCGTCAACAACGGAAAGATGGTCAGCCACAGTGGGAGCGGTGACCAGCACATCACGTTCTGACCATGGCTGAGAACCCTCCACCGGAGACCGGGGGAACGGCCCCCGGAGCGGCCCGCGCCACCAACGACACCACCCTCGTCAACACCGGCCACGTGGCCAGCCACAGCGGCAGCGGAAACCAGACCGTCCTGCTGGTTCCCCCTCGGTCGAAGTCACGGATGAGGGTGGCGGCACCGGTGGTGCTCGTCCTGCTGGTGGCCCTGGCCGTCGCCGCACTGTCCTACGACTGGAACGGCCCGGAAGGCCCGCCGGTGATCCGGGACTTCCAGAACTACCTGGGCATGAGTCCGGGCGGTGACCCCGCACTGATCACCCTGGAGGTCCCGTCCACCCGCACGCGGGTGACCCTGTCACTCGACGTGCACGACGCCACGTCCGCCTCCAACTGCGTGCCCGGAACCCGGCTCAGGGCGAACGGCTCCCTGGGGAACCAGCTGGAGGTACGCAAGGCCGCCTCGGGCTTCACCGTCAGCCTCCCGCCCGCTTCGGGGACGGTCACGGTGACGGTGGCCGTCGAGAACGAGGACCGTGGTTGCAGCCTGAACCTCTCCGCCAAGGTCGCCTGAGACCTCGGCGGTCCGTCCGGTCCGACCGAACTGGGGGACGCATGCGCACACTCGTCAACGGCACCGGACGGCGGATCGGACTGTCCGTGCTGACCGCGGCCGCCGTCCTGAGCGGGTGCAGCGGCGGAGGCGGCGGCGGAGGCGGGACCGTTCCTCCGCAGCCCGTTCCTTCGCCGCCCGGTCCCACGGCATCGACCACCCAGCCGGCCTGGCTCGGCGAACACGTGAACATCGGGGTGAAGAACGACCAGCCCGGTCTCAACCTGAAGACGGCGTACTCCAGCTCCGGATTCGATCTCGACCTGGCGAAGTACCTGGCCGAGAAGATGGGCTTCAAGCCGAACTTCATCGACATTCCCTCGAACGAGCGGGAGTCCAAGCTGACCAGCGGAGCGGTCCAACTCGTCATCGCCTCCTACTCGATGACGCCCGACCGGCAGGCTCTGGTCGACTTCGCCGGCCCCTACCTGAAAACCCGGCAGACCCTGCTCGTGCGGTCCGACGACAACAGGATCACCGTTCCCGGCGACGTGGCGAAGAAGCACATCTGTACCGTGACGGGAAGCACCTCCGCCGCCGGCGTGCCCTCGCCGTCGGGCCCGACCCCGGCCGGACTCATCCCCAGCTCCCTCTACTTCCACACGGACTTCGCCACCTGCGTGCAGGACCTCCTGGAGAAGCGGGCGGACGCCGTCTACACCGACGCCACGATCCTCTACGGCTTCACCCAGCTGTACCCGGGGAGGATGAAGGTCCTGCCCCTCACCTTCGGCGCGCTCAACTACTACGGAGTCGGGCTCCAGGCCGGCCATCAGGACACCTGCCGCACCATCATGAGACACGTCAGGGAGTTCCTCAGGGAGAAGTGGGTGCAGCACTTCCGGGACAACCTGCCCAGCATCGTCGCCGCCGACCCGGTCTTCACCAACGACTACCAGCCCGACAGCGAGTCCGACGTGGACCGGTACTCCCACTGCACCTGAGCCCCGGACCACCGATCCGGACCGGCGGCCCGCACCGGCCGACGGTCGTCGGCCATTCGGACCAATCCACCTCGCAGGCGGCTCCGAACCCGGGTAGGAGCATCCGACCACCCCGACGGCACCACCTGCGAGGCACCACCCGTGACCGTATCGATCGCCCTGTTCACCCAGGACCTGCGACTGCACGACAACCCCGTGCTGCACGCCGCCAGGGCCGCGGCCGACCGGGTCGTCCCGCTGTTCGTCCTGGACCCGGCCGTCGAGGACGCCGGGTTCGCCGCGCCCAACCGGCAGGCGTTCCTGGCCGACTGCCTCACCGACCTGGACGCCTCGCTGCGCCGGATCGGCTCCCGGCTGACCGTGCGCCGCGGCGAGCCCGCCGAGCAGACGGCCCGGGTCGCCGCCGAGGCCACGGGCACCGAGGCCGGTGGCGCCGCCACCGTGCACGTCGCGGCGGGCGTCAGCGGCTTCGCCCAGCGGCGGGAGGCACGGCTGCGGGCACTGTTCGGCGACCGGCTGCACGTCCACGACGCCTCGGTGACCGTGGTCCCGCCGGGCCGGATCACCCCGGCCGGCCGTGACCACTACGCGGTCTTCACCCCGTACCACCGCGCCTGGCAGCAGGCGCCGCGCCGCACGGTGCTGCGCGCCCCCCGGGCGCTCGACACCCCGGGCGGCCTCGGCAGCGAGAACCTGGTCCTCACCGGGCCGCTCTCGCCCGCGCTGCCGCCCGGCGGCGAGACCGCGGCCAGGGCGCGGTGGCGGCGCTGGGACGTCGACGCGTACACCGAGGTGCACGACGACCTCGCCGCCGACGCGACCTCCCGGCTCTCCCCGTACCTGCACTTCGGCTGCCTGTCCCCCACCGAACTCGCCGAGCGCGCCCTGCGGCACGACGGCGAGGGGGCCCAGGCCTTCGTCCGGCAGCTCGCCTGGCGTGACTTCCACCACCAGGTCCTCGCCGCCCGCCCGGACGCCGCGCACCGCGACTACCGGACCCGGGACGACCACTGGCACCGGGACGAGCGCGAGGCCGAGGCCTGGCGGCAGGGCCGCACCGGCTACCCGATCGTCGACGCCGGGATGCGCCAGCTCGCCGAGGAGGGCTGGATGCACAACCGGGCCCGGCTGCTGACCGCGGGCTTCCTCGCGAAGAACCTGTACCTGGACTGGCGGATCGGGGCCGCCCACTTCCTGTCGCTCCTGGTCGACGGCGACGTGGCGGACAACCAGCTCAACTGGCAGTGGGTCGCGGGCACCGGCACCGACACCCGCCCCAACCGGGTGCTCAACCCGCTGCGCCAGGCCGACCGCTACGACCCGGACGGGGCGTACGTACGCCGCTGGGTGCCCGAACTCGCCCACCTGCCGGGGCGCGCCGCGCACCGCCCCTGGCTCCTCGACGCCGACTACCCGGCCCCGCTGATCCCCCCGGACGCCCTCACCGACCGCCTCCGCCACGCCCGCGGCCTCGACTGAGCCCGGCCACGACGGGTGCGCACCCGGTGCCGGTGGCACGCGGCACCGGGCGGGCCCACGCGTTCGCCCATACCAGACCTCGCGGCCGGGGGCCCGCCTCCCCCCGGCCCGGCGTGTCGTTCACCCGGACCGACTAGCGTTGGACCCTTCCCCGAACGAGTCCCGCGAGGAGCACCGCACCGTGTCCGACAGCTTCGCCCACCTGCACGTCCACACCGAGTACTCGATGCTCGACGGGGCCGCCAAGAACGGGAAGCTGTTCGCCGAGGCGGAGAGACAGGGCATGCCCGCCATCGCGATGAGCGACCACGGCAACATGTTCGGTGCCTACGAGTTCTTCCACGCCGCCGCCAAGACCTCGGTGAAGCCGATCATCGGCATCGAGGCGTACGTGGCGCCGGCCTCGCGCTTCCTGAAGAAGCAGGTGTTCTGGTCGCCGGGCGGACAGCGCCCCACCGGCGCCGACGGCGAGGGCGGCAAGGACGTCTCCGGCGGCGGCCGCTACACCCACATGACCATGTGGGCACAGAACGCGACCGGCCTGCGGAACCTCTTCCGGCTCTCCTCGACCGCGTCGATGGAGGGCTACTACATGAAGCCCCGGATGGACCGCGAGCTGATCGCCGCGAACGCGGCCGGCATCATCGCCACCACCGGCTGCCCGTCGGGCGAGGTGCAGACCCGGCTGCGGCTGGGGCAGTACGAGGAGGCGGTCAAGGCCGCCGGCGCCTACCAGGACATCTTCGGCAAGGAGAACTACTTCCTGGAGCTGATGGACCACGGCCTGGACATCGAGCGCCAGGTCCGCGAGGACCTGCTGCGGCTGGCGAAGCAGCTGGACATCCCGCTGCTGGCCACCAACGACTCGCACTACGTGACCGCCGACCAGGCCGACGCCCACGACAGCCTGCTCTGCGTCGGCGTGGGCAAGAACAAGGACGACCCGAAGCGGTTCAAGTTCCAGGGCACCGGCTACTACGTCAAGACCTCCGAGGAGATGCGCGAACTCTTCCGCGAGCTGCCGGAGGCCTGCGACAACACGCTGGCGATCGCCGAGCGGGTCGAGTCGTACGAGGAGGTCTTCACCTACGTCGACCGGATGCCGCAGTTCGACGTGCCCGAGGGCGAGACCCAGGCCTCGTTCCTGCGCAAGAAGATCGAGATCGGCCTCAAGCACCGCTACGGGGACAGCCCCGGCCAGGACGTGCTGGACCGGATCGAGCTGGAGATGGGCGTGATCACCCCGATGGGGTTCGACGCCTACTTCCTCGTGGTCGCCGACATCTGCCAGTACGGCCGGGACAACGGCATCCCGGTCGGCCCCGGCCGCGGTTCGGCGGCCGGCTCGATGGTCGCCTACCTGACCGGGATCACCCAGCTGGATCCGCTGGAGCACGACCTGCTGTTCGAGCGGTTCCTCAACCCCGAGCGCATCAACCCCCCGGACGTCGACATCGACTTCGACGACCGCCAGCGCGACCAGATGGTCCGCTACGTGACCGAGAAGTACGGTGCCGCCTACACCGCGCAGGTCAACACCTTCGGCACGATCAAGGCCAAGGCCGCCGTCAAGGACGCCAACCGCATCCTCGGCTACCCGTTCGCGATGGGCGACCGGATCACCAAGGCGATGCCGCCGGACGTCATGGGCAAGGGCGTGCCGCTGGCCGACCTGTTCGACGAGAAGCACCCCCGCTACAACGAGGGCACCGAGATCCGGGCGCTGTACGACAACGAGCCGGACGTCAAGAAGATCATCGACACCGGGCGGGGCATCGAGGGCCTGATCCGCGGCACCGGCGTGCATGCCGCCGCCGTCATCCTCTCCTCCACCCCGCTGCTCGACCTCATCCCGCTGCACATGCGGGACAAGGACGGCGTGATCATCACCGGCTTCGACTACCCGTCGTGCGAAGCCATGGGCCTGATCAAGATGGACTTCCTGGGCCTTCGGAACCTGGGCATCATCGATCACTGCATCAAGATCGTCAAAGCCAACCGGGGCGTCGACGTCGACATCGAGAAGATCCCCCTCGACGACCCCACCACCTACCAGCTGCTCGCCCGCGGCGACACCCTCGGCGTCTTCCAGCTCGACGGCGGCCCCATGCGCGCCCTGCTGCGGCTGATGAAGCCGACCGAGTTCGCCGACATCTCCGCCGTCTCCGCGCTGTACCGGCCCGGCCCGATGGGCATGAACTCCCACACCAACTACGCGCTGCGCAAGAACAACCAGCAGGAGATCATCCCGATCCACCCCGAGCTGGAGGAACCGCTCAAGGACGTCCTCGGCCCCACCTACGGCCTCATCGTCTACCAGGAGCAGGTCCAGCGAGCCGCCCAGGTGCTGGCCGGCTACAGCCTCGGACAGGCCGACCTGCTGCGCCGCGCGATGGGCAAGAAGAAGAAGGAGGTCCTGGAGAAGGAGTTCGTCCCCTTCCACGCGGGCTGCCAGGAGCGCGGCTACTCGGACGAGGCCATCCAGGCGGTCTGGGACGTCCTGGTGCCCTTCGCCGGCTACGCCTTCAACAAGTCGCACTCCGCCGCGTACGGCCTGGTCTCCTACCAGACCGCCTACCTCAAGGCCAACTACCCGGCCGAGTACATGGCCGCGCTGCTCACCTCGGTCGCCGACGACAAGGACAAGATGGCGGTCTACCTGGCCGAGTGCCGCCAGATGGGCATCCGCATCCTGTCCCCCGACGTCAACGAGTCGGTGGTCGACTTCACCGCCGTCGGCAGCGACGTCCGCTTCGGCCTCAAGGCCGTCCGCAACGTGGGCGTGCCCGTCATCGAGTCCCTGGTGCGCACCCGCGCGGAGAAGGGCAAGTACACCTCCTTCCCGGACTTCCTGGACAAGGTGGAGCTGGTGGTCTGCAACAAGCGCACCGTCGACTCCCTGGTCAAGGCGGGCGCCTTCGACTCGCTCGGCCACACCCGGCTGTCCCTGAGCACCGTGCACGAGACCGCGATCGACGCCGTGACGGGCGTCAAGAAGCAGCAGGCGATCGGCCAGGACGACCTCTTCGGCGCCCTCGACGGCGACTCCGGCGGACCGGCCATCGGCCTGGACTTCGAACTGACCGACCGGGAGTGGCCGCGTCGCCAACTGCTGAGCCTCGAACGGGAGATGCTCGGCCTCTACGTCTCCAGCCACCCGCTCGACGGCGCCGAGCACATCCTCTCCCGCAACCGCGACAGCTCCATCGCCGAACTCCTCGGCTCCGGCCGGACCGAGGGGGAGGTCCGGCTGGCCGGCCTGATCACCGCCGTCGACCGCCGGATCAACAAGGCCGGGAACGCCTGGGCGATCATCACCCTCGCCGACCGCGACGGCTCGGTCGAGGTGCTGTTCTTCCCCGCCACCTACAACCTCATGGCCGACCAGATGATCGAGGACAACGTCATCACGGCCCGGGGCCGGCTCAACGAGCGCGACGGGTCGCTGAGCATCTTCGGCCAGGAGATCACGACCCTGGACATGTCCTCCGCCGAACTCGGCACCAAGCCCCCCGTCCAGATCACCGTCCCCGCCGCCCGGATCACCCCGGGCGTCGTCAGCGAGCTGAAGCTCGCCCTGGAGGCCCACCCCGGCGACGTCCCGGTGCGCCTGCTCACCACCAACTGGGACAAGGACACCCTCTACGAACTGGGGTTCCTGGTGAACCCCGACAACGGCCTCGCCTCCGACGTCAAGACCCTCCTCGGCACCCACGCCTGGGCCGGAACCGCGTAGCGGCCGGGCCGACGACCACCGGGGCCCTCGGCGCCGCGGGCTCAGAAGTACGGCGGGCTCAGAAGTACAGCGGGTGCAGGCTGCCCGAGCCCGCGACGCTGAGGCGCTCCTCGTGACCGGTGCGGACGAACGCCGCGGCGAGGCGGCCGTCCACCGCACCGAGGGCCAGGTCGTGCCGGGGGGCCGGTCCGTCCGGGGTGGCGCGCAGCCGCGGGCTGGGCAGGTACTCCTGGACCAGCCAACCCTCGGCGCCGGCGCGTTCGACCGCCTCCTGCCACTGCGCGTCGCCGGTCGCCGGCCCGATGACCACGCCGCGGCCCCGGGTGTCCAGCGGGCCTTTGAGCACGTGGTGCTCGCGGTCGCGGGCGATCCGGCGCACGGTGGCGTCGTCGCGGATGGCCACCTCGACGCCGGGCAGCGGCCGGCCCGCGGAGCGCAGCCGTTCCGGGTACCGGACGTCGTGTTCCGCGGCGTCCAGCTGGCTGATGCTGCCGGCCTCCGTCTGGCCGTAGATCTGGTAGAGCACCGGGCCCAGCCGGCGGACGGCCTCGGCCAGCCTGGCGGGGGACGCCCGGCAGGCGCCGTAGGGCAGGCTGGTGAGGCTGGCGAGGTCGCGCCGCCCGAGGTCGGGGTGGTCGAGCAGTCGGTGGAGCAGCGGCAGCAGCAGGTACAGCCGGGTGATCCGCTCGCGTTCGACCGCCGCCAGCACCTCGCCGGGCTCGAAGCAGTCGTGCAGCACGACGGTGCCGCCGGCGGCGAGTGTCCGGTCGGCGAGCCGGCCGGGCCCGTGGGCGATCGGGGTGCACACCAGGAGCCGGTGGGCCGGCCCGGCCGCCCGCCGCCAGGCGCCGGCCTGCGCGTAGCTGACGCAGACGCCCTTGGGCGGTCCTGTGGTGCCGCCGGTGGGGCGGATCAGGCAGACGTCCTGCGGCCGGGCGGCACCGGGAACGGGCTCCGCCGGCTCCCGGGCGGCCGCCGCGAGCAGGTCCTCGCCGGCCTCGGCCGGGCCGAGGGTGACCAGGTCGGCCGCCCCGGCCGTCGCGGCCAGGGCGGCGGCGCCCGCGGCGGACCGGGGGTCGGCGACCAGTACGTGGGTCTCGGCGTCGCGGACCAGCCCCGCGCGCATCCTGACCGGCGCATCGCCGTGGAACCGCACGACGCGGCAGCCGAGCAGGTGGGCCGCGCAGCGGGCGGCGATGGTCTCCGGCAGGTTGCCCGCCAGCAGGGTGACGGTCCGCCCCGGCCCTGCCCCGCGTGCCCGCAGCGCCCGGGCGGTGCGCAACTGGGCGTCAGGCCCTCCCAGTCCACCACCTCCGCCCGCAGTCCGCGCCCGCCGAGCTCCTCGCAGAGCGTCCGCATCTCCGCGTTGCCCTCGCCCCGGCCGACGATCCACACGTCCGCGACACCCGTCGCACCCATGGCGCACTCCTCACGCTCCGCCCCCGCAGGGCCCGTCAGCTCCCCAACGCCCCTGCGCCGCCCGGGGTTACGGCTCCCATCCGTGCACGCACCTCCACCGGCACCCGCACACCACGCCTCACATGAGGTGGCACTGACAACCCGCCGGCGCTGGCCTATCGTGCTTCACAGCCGTACGAACCGAGCCCGGAGGTGGTGCACCGTGCTGAACGATCGTTTGCGGACTGGGGCGCTGGAGGTGGCGGAGCGCTGCGCGACGCCGTTCTACCTGTTCGACCTGGCGGAACTCGACGCCGACTACCGGGAGATGGGGCGGATCTGGCGCCGGGAGTTCCCGCATCTGACGGTGGCGTACTCCTACAAGACCAATCCGCTGGCGGCCGTGACCCAGCGGCTGGCGGCCCTGGGCGGGACGGCGGAGGTGGTGTCCGGGGCCGAACTCTCCCTGGCGCTGGCGGACGGCTTCGCACCCGGGCGGATCGTCTTCGACGGGCCGGTGAAGAGCCCGGCCGACCTGGCCCAGGCGGGCCGCCTCGGAGTGCCGGTACAGGTCGACTCGCTGACCGAGCTGAGCGACCTGCTCGCGCTGCCCGGCGAGCACCCGCCGGTCGGGCTGCGGCTGTCCACCCGGGGCGCCGGCGGCGCGTGGTCGCGGTTCGGGCTGCTGCCGGACGAGGTGGTAGGGGCACGGGAGTTGCTGGCCCGGGCCGGCCGGCCGGTGTGGGGAGTGCACGCCGGGGTCACCACGCTGTCGGACCCCGAGGCGTACCGCGACGCGCTGGTGTCCTGGGCGGAGGTCATCCGGGACCTGGCGAAGGCCGCCGAGGGCCGGCTGACGGTGGACGTCGGCGGCGGCTTCCCGCCCCGCGGCGTCCCCGGTCGCGGTTGGGAGGTGTACGCGGCCGCCGTCGCGGCCGGGTGCCGCGAGGCCGGGCTGAGCCCCGACGAGCTGGACCTGCTGATCGAGCCGGGGCGCTCCCTGGTGGAGCGACACGGCGCGCTGGTCTGCCGGGTGGCGGTCCGCAAGTCCCGTGAGGGGCGCGAACTCCTGGTGCTGGACGGGGGAACGAACCTGGCCCGCACCGTGAAGAGCCGGGCGCACCCGATCGAGTTCCCCGCCGCGCCGGGCGACCTCGGCGGACGGTACCGGCTGCTCGGCGCAAACTGCTACGAGGCCGACGTGTTCGCGGACGAGATCGCGGGGCCCGCCGGCGCGGCGCCCGGGGACGTGGTGGTGATCGGCGGCGCCGGCGGCTACGACCAGCCGTTCGCCCACCTGTGGGTGCGGCACCGGCCACCCGTCCACGCGCTGGACGGCGACGGCTGGACGGTCGTCCGGGAGCGGGGCGACACCATCCGGTAGGCGCCCTCCGGCACCCGCACGTCCGAGTGCCGGTGCCGCACCGCCCTCTTGAGATCGCGTAGCCGGATGACTACGCTCGGTTCGCCGTCCGGGCTTCCGACCAGACGAGGACGTGACCGTTCCCATGGCTGACGACGACAGCGGGGCCGCCGACGGCGAGAGCTGGCCGGGGCTGGACGAGACGTTCACCCGGCAGGTCGCGAAGGTCGGCACGACGCCGGAGGGGCGGGCGCTGGCCGAGTCGCACACCGTGGGCGACCCGGCCGCCGGCAAGGCCCGGCCGCTGGGGCTTCCGCTGAGTCTGCGGCCGGGCCTGCGCGGACAGTTGGAGGAGTTCGTCGCCGCCTACCACCGCATGATCGAGGTCATCGTGGCCGCCTGGGAGCACGACCCCCGGCTGCGGCGGGTGAGGTCGAGCCGCAGCAGGTGCACCCGGGTTTGCGACGGCCCGACCCTTCGCCGGATCACCCGGGACCGCGAACGGTACGTCCTCAAGAGCCCGCTGGACGCCAACGGCCGCGGCGTGGTCGTCGGCGTGGAGACCGGCGAGGCCGCCTGGGCCGAGGCCTCCGCACGTGCCATCGCCGAGGGTTGGCTGGTCCAGGAGTACCTTCCCAGCCCACGGCTGCGCGACGGCTCCGACGGATCCTCCGCCCACCACGACCTGGCCCTCGGCGCCGTCGACGGCCGGCTGGTCTCCGCCTTCGTCCGCACCGGCCACGAGGCCCGGCTCAACGTCGCCCGCAGCGGTCGGCTCCACCCGCTCTACCTCTGAGGAGCCGCCGTGGACGACGTCCCGGTCTTCGACCCGGACCGCGACCTGACCGCCCTCCCGGGCGTGGCTCCGCACCCCCTGCACGCGGTGCTGCTGAAGGCCCACGACGAGGTCCGCCGGGGGTGGAGCAGGAGCTGATCCGGTCGGCCGCCCCACCGTCCGCGCCGTTCCCGGTACTTCCGGCCATCGGCGTGCTGCATCCGGTGGCCGAGCCGTTCCTGCGGCAGCGCGTCCTCACCGCCGTGGACTGCCTCCAGCGGATCGTGCGGGCCTATCCGGGAAGCCCGGCCCTCCAGGACTTCCTGGACGTGCCGCCGGTCCTGCACCGCTGGATCGTGCGCCACCCGCGCCCGGAGTCCCTGACCGTGGACTTCTGCCGGCTGGACCTGTTCGGCGACCGGCTGGGGACCGTACGGGTCCTGGAGTTCAACGCCAGCAGCCCCGGCGGCGTGATCGGGGCCGGCATCGTCGCCCGGCTCTGGCGCCGGACGCCCGGGATCGGCGCGCTCCTCGACCAGTGGCGGGCGCCGGGCGGCCGATTCGAGGACGAGAACTGGTTCGCCGAGCGCGCGACCCTGCGGACCATCGTCCCCTGGAGCCGGAAGCTCGGCGACGGCATCACCGTCGAACAGGCCGCCGCCGGGCGGACCCGCCTGGTCCTCAAGGCCCCCTACGGGTACGTCGGCAACAGCGTGCGCATCGGCTGCGAGCACGGGCCTGAGGAATGGGCCGAACTCGTTGGCTCCCCACAACACCAGGGCTGGCTCGTCCAGGAACGCGTCGCCCCCGCCGCCGTCGGCGCCCTGACCCGGGACCTGTGCGTCGCCGTACTCGACCGCACCGTCCTCGGCTACTTCAGCCGGGCCGGCCGCAGCAGCCTCGTCAACCTCGCCCGGGGCGGCGGGGTACAGACCGTCCTCAGCTCGTTCCCCGCCGCCTGACGCCCCGGAGCCGCGCCGCCGGTCGCGGCCCTACGCCGTGGCGCCCGTGTGCAGGAGGTGCGCGACGCGGCTGAGGCCGACGGCGTGGGAGGCCTTGAGGAGGACGACGTCCCCGGCGACGAGCAGGGTGCCCAGGAGGGCGAGGAGCGCGTCGGGGTCCGGGACGGGTTCCGTGCGCGGCCGGGCGGGTCGACGCCCTCTTCTGGCCTGCGCCGGGCCTCGGTACAGTGAGAACACGCACCAGTGAGAACACGAGGAACCGGCGTCCCGGCGCCCGGCCGCAGGACGCCCGGCGGAGCGACAGGTCCGCCCCCCTTGCCTGTGCGACCCCGTGGCAGCTCAAGCTCACCGAACCGGAGGCACTGTGCCCAGCTCGGACGACGAACTCTGCACCTCCGCACGCGACCTTCTCCGCTCCACGCGCTACCTGACCCTCGGCACGGCCTCGCCGCAGGCCGTGCCGTGGGTGAGCGCGGTGGCCCACGCCTGGGACGACGAGGACCGGTTCTACTGGATCTCGGGGCTGGACACCCTGCACTCGCGCAACATCGCGGCCAATCCGGCGGTCGCGCTGACGATCTACGACTCCAACCCGGCCGGCGGGGGCGGCGACGCGCTGTACGCGCTCGCGCAGGCCGAGGTCCTGGAGGGCGCGGACCTGGTCGAGGGCTGCGAGCTGTACTACCGGCGGCGCTACCCGGACGAGGCGGCGCGGGCGCGGCGCTCCCGCCCGCCGCAGGACTTCACCGGGGACTCCCCGAGCCGGATCTACCGCGCGCGGGTCACCGCCTACTCGATGCTCTCCCCCGACGGTCACCCGGTCCACGGCGACGAGGTCAACTACCGCGTCACCATCCCGTTCAGCACCAAGCAGCTCGCCGACTGAGTCCCCGGGCGACACCTCCGGCCCGCAGCCTGGTCGACCAGGCTGCGGGCCGGACGGGTTGGCGTTCGTACGCCGGCCTCAGGCCAGCACTCCCCCGGCGATCCGGAAGGCGTTGGCGGCGATGGTCAGGGCCGGGTTGACGGCCGCCGACGAGCAGAAGACCGAGGAGTCCGCCACCCAGAGGTTGTCGTGCTCGTGGGTGCGCCCGGCCGGGTCGACCACGCTGGTGGCCGGGTCGGTCCCCATCACGGCCGTGCCGCACTGGTGGGAGTTGGTCTCGATGCCCATCCGCCGGGTGAACACCAGCGGGTAGCCGGCCGCGCGCAGCGAGCGGGTGGTGCGCCGGACCAGCTCCTGGTGGGGGCCGAGGTTGTTGGGCTGCCAGTGCACGGTGATCCGCCCCGCGGTGTCCAGGGTGATCCGGTTGTCCCTGGTCGGCAGGTCCTCGCTGGTCAGGTAGAGGTCGAGGCTGCGGCGGGTGACGAACCGCCGGACCGCGGTGGGCACGTTCGGGCGGGCCGCGCGCACCATGGGCTCCTGGAGCTTGCCCAGCATCTGGACGTTGCCCAGCGGGGCACGGCCGTTCCTGGCGAGGTACCAGTCGTTCAGGCCCAGCGTCTTCTGGAAGACCGCCCGGTTGCGGTGGGCCGGGTCGGCGGCGACCAGGAAGGTGCTGTTGTGCACCATGTAGTTGCGCCCGACCCGGCCCGATCCGTTGGCGAGGCCCGAACGCAGCAGCAGCGCCGCGGTGTTGACGGCGCCGCAGGCGAGGACGAAGCGCTCGGCCCGGATCGTCAGCTCCTTGCCGTCCCTGGTCGCCACGGCGTGCGTCACCCGCCGTCCGGTGGCGTCGGTGTACAGCCGGCCGACCAGGGTGCGGGTCAGCAGCCGGACGTCACCGGAGGCCAGGGCGGGGCGCAGCGCGCGGACGTCGGCGTCGCTCTTGGCGCCGAGCATGCAGGGGAAGCTGTCGCAGGTGGCGCAGCGCACGCAGTCGCCGCCCTCGCGCAGGTCGATGCCGGTCGGCAGGTGGAAGGGGTTCAGGCCCTGGCCGCGCAGCCGGTCGGCGAGGTCGGCGACGGCGCCCTCGTGTGCGACGGCCGGGTGGGGGTAGTCGGTGGAGCGCCAGGGGTCGGTGGGGTCCTCGCCGCGGGTGCCGTGCACCCGGTAGAGGTCCTCGGCCCGGGCGTAGTGGGGTTCCAGGTCGGCGTACTCGATCGGCCAGCCGGACGTGTCGCCCTCGGCGTGGGCGACCTGGCCGAAGTCGGTCTCGCGGAAGCGCGGGAGGGTCGCTCCGAAGACCTTGGTGTTGCCGCCGACGTAGTAGTGGACGCCGGGGCTGAAGGGCCGGCCCTGGGCGTCCTGCCACTGGTCGCCGTTGCGGTAGCGGCCCTGGACGAACACGGCTTCCGGGGACCAGTTCTGTTGTTCGCGCGGCAGGAAGTCGCCGCGTTCGACGACGAGGATCCGCGCGCCGGAGGCGCTGAGCGCGTGGGCGAGGGTGGATCCGCCCATGCCGGAGCCGAGGATCGCGAGGTCGCAGGTCACCTCGGGGCCGTCCGGCTCGATCACGCCAGGGAGCCGGTGCGGTGCCAGGTCGTCCGTCATCCGGTGGTCTTCTCCTGTCGGGTGGTCTGGAGCAGCCGTTCGGTGATCTCGTGGGCGAAGGCCATCACGGTGCCCTGGGGGCTGATGCCGGTCGCGCCCGGGAGCACCGAGGCGTCGCAGAGGTGGAGGTTGTCGAAGCCGTACGGTCTTCCGGCGGCGTCGCAGAGTCCGCCGCGGTCGGCCGCGCCCATCGGGCAGGAGGCCATGGCGTGGACGGAGACGAGCGGCCAGTCGGCGAGGGAGCTGTGTTCGGCGCACTGCCTGGCCTCGTCCTCCGAGCGCAGCGGCGGGCCGGGGAACGGGGGGTGGATCTCGGTGGCGCCGGCGGCGAGGAGCAGCCGGGCGGTGAGGTGGAGCGCGGAGCGCAGCTTGGTGCCGTCGTCGGCGGTGAGCCGGTGGCGCAGCAGTGTGTGGCCGCCGGGCAGGGCGGTGACGGAGACCGGTCCCTCGACCCGGACCTGTGCGGTGTACAGGGCGACCCGGTCGAGGTCCGCCAGCAGGGTGTTGACGGTCTGCGGGTCGTGGCCGGCCAGCGCGGCGGCGAGGCCGCCGGGGGTGAGGTTGGCGGGCATCACCAGCAGGCCCTGGTCCTGGAAGTGCTGGAGCTGGGCGGTGAAGATGGTGCCGCTGGTGGCCCGTACGGGCTCCGGGAAGCGGGCGACGACCTTCAGGTTGACGTGGACGGCGGTGCGCCGGCCGGCGTGGCGGCGGTGGATGCCGCTGCGCTGGAGCAGGGCCGGGCTGCCGATCGGTCCGGCGGCGAGCACCACGGTGCGCGGCCGGTAGGTGAGCGGTTCGCCTTCGGGGCCCACGGCGCGGACCTCGGTGACGGTCCGGCCGTGGTGGCCGAGTTTCAGGACCCGGGTGCGGGGGTGGATGCGCGCGCCGTGGCGTTCGGCGGCGGGCAGGTAGCTGAGCATCATGCTCTGTTTGGCGCCGGAGGGGCAGCCGGTCGGGCAGCGGTTGGCGTGCGAGCAGCCGGGTGCGGCGCGGCGGGCCGTGGCCCAGTGCCAGCCGAGCCGTTCGGCGCCGTCGGCGAGCAGGCGGGAGTCGCGGTTGCCGTCGCCGGGGTGCTGGGCGGCGACGCCGAGGCGGCGGGTGATCTCGCGCAGGTGGCCGTCCAGGTCGGTGTGGCGGTAGCCGTCGGTGCCGGCCCGGTGGGCCCAGCGGTCGAGCAGTTCGGCGGGTGGTTCCCAGAGCAGGCCGCCGTTGACGACGGTGGTGCCGCCGACGCAGCGTCCCTCGCCGAAGGCGATGACGGGCCGGCCGTGGATGGGGGCCAGTCCGGCGTGGCGGTAGAGGCGGCGGAGGTTCTGCGCGGGTGAGGCGGCCGCGATCTCGGCCGTCGTGACCCGCGGGCCCTCTTCGAGGACGACGGTCTCGCGGCCGGCCCGGGCCAGGCCGAGGGCGGCGACGCTGCCGCCGGCGCCGGAGCCGATCACGAGGGCGTCGCAGTCGATCGGGCGTGCCGAGCGGCTCATCGGGAGACCGCCCGGCCGGCGGTCCGCGGCGCCTGGAGGTAGTGCCGGGCCGGGTCGTCCCCGGCGGGGTGGAATCCGCCGGTGTCGGGCCCGGTGCGCCTGGGCGTGGTGGCCGCGGCGGCGTCGAGGCCGCTGTACAGCGCGAGCGTCTCCGTCGTCCGGACGGCTCGGCCGAGCAGCGGCAGCCGTTCCACCCGTCTGAGCCCGGCCAGCAGGGCGGCCGGCGGGGCGGTGGCGGTGCGGCGGCCGGTCAGCAGCAGGAGTGCGAGCGGTACCAGGCGCAGGGCCAGCGCCAGGCCGGCCCGGTAGTGCGGGGCCAGTTCGGCGAGGCTGCCGAGGATGTGGGCGCGTGCCGCGGCGCGGGGGCCCGGCGGGCTCAGGGCGGGGTGGCGCAGCGACCAGATCCGCAGGAGGAGGTCGACCGTCACGGGCGTAGCCTCCCGGCGGCGAGTTCCCTGGCCAGTCGGCCGAGCAGGCGTACCGCGCCCTGTCCGAGCACCTGGTCGAGTGCCCGCAGGAAGGTTTCCGCCTCTGGTTCCTCGGCAACCAGCGGCGGCGCGACGATCAGTGGCAGGCCGTGGTTGGAGCCGAAGAAGGTGAGCACGCCGTGGTCGCGGTAGAGGGCGGCGATCACCGCTCCGGTGATCGCCTTGGTGCGGAGCCTGGCGTCGCGGCCGAGTGCTGCCGGGAGCAGCGGCAGCAGCCGGTCGAGCGAGGCCGGTCCGGCCTTGAGGAAGACGCCGTGCAGGGCGCCGGACCCGGCGGTCGAGGCGACCAGGGAGGGGTGCCGGCGGGCGATGTCCCGTAGGCCCGTCTCCAGGACGGCGCCGAGTTTGCGGGCGCGCCCCGGGTAGTCGTCCTCGACGGCGACGGCGACGGCCTCCAGCGCGGTGGCGGTCTCCTCGCCGAATCCGTAGTAGGTCGTGCTGTGCAGGGTGGCGTCCTGGAGGTTGTCGTAGGCGCGGCGGAAGACCGGTTCGCGGGCCACGTACCCGGCGATGGACGCCTTGCCGCCGCCGAAGGACTTGGACATCGTCACGACGTCGGGGACCAGGCCCGGGTGGTGCATGAAGTGGAAGAGCGCGCCGGTGCGGCCCCAGCCGGTGTAGACCTCGTCGAAGATCAGCACGATGTCCTGCTCGGTGCACAGCCGGCGGACCTCGCGGAGGAACTCCCCCGAGCACTCGCGCAGGCTGGACGCGCTGAACGGCTCCAGCACGACCGCGTAGACGTCGCTGCCGCCGTCGAGTGCCCGGTGCCGTTCCAGCGCGAGGGCGAAGGAGTCGAGGTCGCCGTAGCCGAAGTAGTCGGTGCCGGGGATCCTCGGGTAGTCGAAGTGGAGTTCGGGCGAGGCGGTGAGGCTGCCCGCGCCGAGCAGTTTGCCGTGGAACGAGATGTCGGTGTGCAGCACCGTGCCGCGGCGCCCCGCGTGGTACTTGTAGGCGAGTTTGACGGCGCCTTCGACCGCCTCCGCACCGGAGTTGGGGAAGTAGCTGATGGCGAGGTCGCCGGGGAGCAGCTTGGCCAGGTTGTGGCTGAGGGCCGCGACGTAGGGCGAGAGGTAGTTCTTGTGGACCTCCATCCGGCCCTGCTCGGCGAAGCGCCGGCGGGCGGCGAGGATCCTCGGGTGGTTGTGGCCGTGGTTGAGGACGCCGATCCCGCCGGTGAAGTCCAGGATGCGCCGTCCGTCGCGCAGGGTGATCCAGCAGCCCTCGGCGCTCTCGACCAGGTCGTGCCCGAAGCCGAACGCGCCGACCAGGGAGACCTGGCTCCGGCTGACGAAACTCCGGTAGAGCGCGTGCACCTGGTCTTCCGTCAGGTTCTCGGCGGCCGCGATGTCCAGCAGGTCGTTCATACCGCCTCCTTTGTCGGTGTCGTGCGGAGCCCCGCGCGCTCGCGGGTGCGGATCCGGTCCGCGATCAGCCGTCCGGCGCTCCGGCCGTGCCGCACGGCGTAGTTGGTGCCGCGGTCCTCGGGGAAGACCTGCGCCATGCTCGACATGTAGAGGCCGGGCACGGCGCACTCGACCCCGGGGACGCGCCGCGAGTAGCCGGGGGTGATCACCGGCTGGGCGTGCTCCGCCCGCCAGACGTGGTAGCGGTGCACCCAGTCCTCGCGGAACCGCGGGAACATCCGGCGCAGGTGGGGCAGGCTGTGGCGGAAGACCTCCTCGTCGCTCATCCGGTACAGCTCGGCGTCGACCGGCAGGTACTTCGACAGGTAGACGAGGTGCCGGCCGCCGTAGCGCTCCGGGGCGTCGAGGTTGGTGTGCTCGATGACGCCGACGTAGGGGAACTCCGGGTCGGTGACGTTGAGCCAGTAGGTGTCGGACAGGGCCCGGCGGTTCTCCAGGACCAGGCACAGGTTGGCCAGGTACGGGACGGAGCGCAGCCTGCGCACCAGCCCGGGGAGGGCGGGGTGGGCGCCGGCGTCCCCGTCGAGCATCCCGGCCAGCAGCCCGGGGGCGGTGGTCACCAGCACCCGGCGGGCCCGCAGGGTGCGGCCGCCGATCCGGACGCCGGTGACGCCCCGCTCGCCGACCAGCACCTCGTCGACCGGGCTGCCGGTGTGCAGTTCCACCCCCAGCTGCCGGAGCCGGTCCTGCCAGGCGTCCAGCAGTGCGCCGGAACCGCCCCGCAGGTAGTGCAGCACCTCCTGCCCCGAGCGGGACCGGCTGCCGCCCCGCAGGTGCAGCTTGGTCCACATCCAGGTCGCGCCGACCTCGGACGCGTAGGAGCCGAACTTGCCCTCCAGCAGGGGTCGCCAGACCACCTCGAAGGCCCGGCGCCCGCCCAGCCGGACCAGCCACTGCTCGGCGGTGAGCGACTCCAGTTCGCGCCAGTGCCGCACCCGGCCGGCCCGCAGGGCCGACAGGCCGAGCCGCACCCGGTCGACCGGGGGCAGCGGGGCGAAGCGCAGCACGTCGAGCGGGCTGGAGAGGCGGTACACCGAGTTGGCGTGGTAGACGCCGGTGCGGGTGGGGTGGCGTTCGATCAGGTCGGCGCAGCCGAGTTCGGCGCAGAGCCGGAAGATCTCGCGGTCGGAGTCGAACCAGTGGTGGTAGAACCGCTCCAGCTGCCGGTCGCCGACGGTGAAGGTCTTGGCGAGGCCGCCGATCCGGCTCGACGACTCCACGACCCGGCAGCGCAGGCCGGCCAGGGCGAGTTCGTGCGCGGCGGCCAGACCGGTGAAGCCGGCGCCGACCACGATCACGTCGGCGTCGTCGGGCACCCCGTCGTCGGGTATCGCGTCGTGGGGCACGCCGGCGTCGGGCACGTCGGCGTCCGGCACGTCGGCGTCGTCGAAGCCGGGCACCGCGTCCGTGTCCTCCGGCCGACCGGCGCGGTCGGCCGGATCGGCGGCGGTCACCGGCCCAGCACTTCCGACACGGCGGTGTCGAACCGCTCGGCGACGGCCTCGACGTCGGCCAGGGTGCTGCACGCGGTCAGACCGAAGTCGGCGGCCAGGTAGGTGTCGGTGAGGCCGATGGTCAGCGCGACGGAGCGGGCCAGGACGGAGTCGGTCTGCGGCAGCGCGCCGGCCCGGTAGTCGTGCCGCACGTTCTCGGGCGGCCGGCGGAAGGGGCTCGGGCGGGCGTCGCCGGCCATCAGGGCGGTGAGTTCGGGCAGGCCGCCGTAGTAGTGCTTGGGCGACTGGAGCAGTGGGCGGGTGCCGAGCTCCTTGGCCACGGCGTCGGCGCTCGCCGCGTCCTCGAAGACGTACACCAGCAGGGTCGCGCAGTCGCCGTCGGCGTCGTGCAGCAGGCGCGGGCGCAGGCCCTCGTGGGCCGGGATCGCGGCGGCCAGCGCCCTGGCCAGCGTCCGGTTGTGCTCCAGGATGGCGTCCAGACGGCCGAGTTGGGCGCGTACCACGGCCGCCGTGAACTCGTTCATCCGCAGGTTGAGGCCGAAGAGCTGGTCTCCGTCCGCGCTCTCCTGCCCGTACGGGTACCAGCCGTGGTGGTGGAAGGAGTACGCCCGCTGGAAGGTGCGCTCGTCCTGGGTGAGCAGGAATCCGCCGTCGCCGCCGGTGATCACCTTGAAGATGTTGGTGGAGAACGCCCCGGCCTGCCCGAAGGTGCCGACCGGACGACCGCGGTACGTCGCCCCGCAGGCCTGGGCGGCGTCCTCCAGCAGGAACAGCCCGTGGTCGTCGGCCAGCTGCCCGAGAGCCGACAGGTCGCAGGGCGCGCCGAGCATGTGGACGGGCATCACGGCCCTGGTGCGCGGGGTGATCCTGGCCCGGACGTCGGCCGGGTCGAGGGTCAGTGACTCGTCGATCTCGGCGATCACCGGGGTGGCGCCCGCGAAGACGACGGCCGAGACGGAGGCGGCGTACATGTAGCCGGGCACGATGACCTCGTCGCCCGGGCCGATGCCGAGCGCGGCGAGCGCGGCCAGCAGGGCGGAGGTGCCGCTGTTGACGCCCAGGCAGTACGGGCTGTCGAAGCGTGCGGACAGCTCCTGCTCCAGGCCTCGGACCTGGGCGTCCACGCCCGGTGGGCGGGAGTGCGCGTCGGAGGTGGCGAGCCAGGAGTCGACGACTTCGAGGAGGTTGCGTCGCTCCTCGGCGCCGAAGTACGAGTATCCGGGACCAGGCATGAGGCTCCTAGGGGCGTCGATCGGTGGTCGGTCGGATGTCGGGGAGGGGACGGCGGCCGCCGCGCTCCGGCTGGTGCGCGGGCGGTCCGGCGTCACAGCGTGATGGTGGGGCCCGGCGTCAGGGGACGACGGGGCCCGGTAGGGAAAGGGGATGAGGCCCGGCGTCAGAAGACGATGGGACAGAACGGGGCCGGGTCGTGGCGGAACGCCGTGGCGGCGGCCCTGACCGCGCCCGGGCGCAGTTCGCGCACCAGGCCGGCCCGGGCGAGCTGCACCAGGGAGGTGCCGCCGAGGTGCAGCGAACCCAGTTCCCGGGCCGTCAGCTCCAGGTCGGCCGGCGCGGTGGTGGGCCGGCACTCGCCGCCCTCGGCGCCGGTGCGCAGCCGGAACCGCCGCTCGTTCCAGGGGCAGAGCGGATCGGTGACGTCCAGGACGATGTCGGTCTCGGTGGCGTAGCCCCGCTGCTCCAGCGCCCGGTCGACGTCCACCAGCCGCACGTGCAGCTGGTCGCGCAGGACGGGCGCGGCGCTGCGGAGGTCGGTGAGCAGGGCGAGCACCGGGTCGTCCACCGGCCGGTCGGCGACCACGCTGCCGGCGAGGTCGACGTCGAGCAGGGCGTGCCACAGCGCCGCGCCGGAGGCGGGATCGCGGGCGAACAGCTCGCGCACCGACACCTCGTAGCGCGGTACCGAGTCCACCCAGGCCGAGGTCAGCCGGTAGAGGGCGTAGCCGGACGGCTCCCCCTCGTCCTCGGCCACCATGCAGAGCAGCCGGCCGGATCCGCCACGGTGGTCGGGCAGGTCCAGGACGGCCCGGGCGGCCCAGACCGCGTCCCGGCGCAGCATCCCGGGGCGCTCCCCGACGCACTGCGCGTACACGGCGGCGATCGCGGCGGCGTGCTCCTCCGGTCCGCCGATCCGGACGGCCCGGTCGCCGCCGTCCACGCGCAGGTCACGGGCGTGCCGGGCGATCCGCACCTTGACGGCCTGGCTGGCGAGGCCGAACCCGAAGCGGCCGTAGATCCCGGCCTCGGTGGTGTTGAGGGCGGCCACCGCCTCGGCACCGCTGTCGTGCAGGGTGTGCAGGACCCGGCGCACCATCGCGCTCATCACGCCGCGCCGCCGGTGTTCGGGCGCGACGGTCACGTAGCCGAGGCCGGCCACCGGCCGGGGACCGCCCGGCAGCGTCATCTCCAGGGAGTAGACGGCGCAGGTCCCGCAGGTGCGGCCGCCGGTCCGGGCGACCACCGAACGTTTGGGTTCGAAGATCGACGCCGCCGAGGCGTGGTACTCCGCGGAGTGCTCGTAGCCCCCGTACGCGAGTTCCGCGACCGGGAAGACGTCCTCCCAGGAATCTGCGGTAGATAGCTCCGGAACGGCAGAGAATTCGGGCATGCGTGTCACACGCTCCTCACTTACTGAAGATCCCTGGAATTCAGATCATGACGGTCCGGAATATGAGACGGCGCGTTTCCAGAGACAGGTAGACCAGCGCACACGGGTGTCCGGTGACCGGACCACGTCAGAAGTCACAGGTATATCACGATCGAACCACGCGGCGTCAAGAAGCAGGAACTGCCCCACTGTTCACTGGTCCGAAACGGTGATCGGCGTTCTCAACCGGAATTCGATGGTTCGCATCCAGCACTCTTGTGATCACTGGAAGATTCACTCAGACTCGGCTGCGGCGGATGATCCCTGGTACGCCAGCGATCCATTCTGATCCGCCCTCTTGCCCGTTTCTCTGATCACAGCGAGGAGACAGGTATGTCCAACCCCAGGTTCATCGCCGGGAACACTCCCATCGACGCGTGGCAGCAGCACGTCGAGGAGGACAACGGCACCGGCATCTACATCGACGTCGACACCTCCGCCGGCAACTTCAGCGAGACGCCCGTCTACACCGCCAACCTGTGCGGCCGCGACTCGATGTGGACGACCACCGGCGGCAACACCATCTACACCCCGACGTCGAAGGGCTTCCGGATCTACGTCCGCTGGCAGGACGGCCGGCCGCTGCCGGTCGAGTACGCGGTGAGCCACAGCTGGTACATCAGCTGGGTGGCGACCGAGGTCTGAGACCTGCCCAGGTCCCGCTGAGGCTCTGATCCGCTCCCGGGCCGGCCGGCGCCCGCACCTGCTGCGGTCGCGGGCCGGCCCGGTCGCGCCGGGTCCCGTCCCTGTCCCCGTTCCCGCCTCTGCCTCCGTCCTCGTTCCGCAACCAAGGGAGATCCATGCGAGCCCCCACCGAGCGGCAGCTGGGCCAGTTCTGCGGCGACACCGTCCCCCACCACCCGGACGTCACCGCCTGGAGCCTCATCGAGGCCGCGGCCGCCCGCACCCCGCACGCCGTCGCGGTCGAACACCCCGGCGGCACCCTGACCTACCGCGGCCTCATGCAACGGGTCGACGCCCTGGCCGGCCGGCTGGCCGACGCCGGGGTCCGCCGGGGCGACTTCGTACCGCTGGTGATGACCGGCGGCCCCGAACTCCCGGTCGCCATGCTGGCCGTGATGCGCTGCGCCGCGGTGTTCGTCCCGCTGGACGAACAGTGGCCGGGCCCTCGCCTGCACCCCATGGTCGACGCGTGCGACCCCGCCGCGATCCTGCTCTCCCCCGGCGCCGCCCAGGACGGCTGGGCCGCCCCGGTCCTCACCGTCGACCCGGTGTCCGGCACGGACCCCGATCCGGCCACCGCGGCGGCGGACGCCCGCCCCGCGCGGCCGACCTCCGCGCCGCCCCGACCCGACGAACTCGCCTACGGCTTCTACACCTCGGGCTCCACCGGCACCCCCAAGTGCGCCCTCAACCTGCACAGCGGCCTGGCGAACCGGCTGCTCGCCATGGGCCGCCGGTTCGGTTCGTCCCCGGGCAACGTGGTGCTCCAGAACAGCCGGCACACCTTCGACTCCTCCCTGTGGCAGCTGCTCTGGCCGCTCACCTGCGGCAGCCGGGTCGTCATCCCCCGTGCGCACGACATCCTCGACCTGACCGCCACCGTCGAGGTCATCGAACGCCACCGCGTCACGATGACCGACTTCGTGCCCACCATCCTCACCGCCCTCGTCGAACTGCTCGACTCCCAGCCCGAGTTGGTGGACGGTCTGGCGAGCCTGCGGATGCTGCTGGTCGGCGGCGAGGAGATCGCCCCGGAGAGCGTACGGGCCCTGCAACGGCTCCTCCCGCACCTGCGGGTGACCAACACCTACGGCCCCACCGAGGCCTCGATCGGCTCCGTCTTCCACGAGGTGACACCGCAGGACCCCTCCCCCGTTCCCATCGGCCGGCCGATCGACAACACCTGGGCGATCGTGCTCGACGAGCACGGCGAAGCGGCCCCCGCAGGGGAGATCGGCGAGATCTGCATCGGCGGCGCGTGCCTGGGCACCGGCTACCTCGGCGACCCCGACCGCACCGACCTGGTCCTCGTCGAGAACCCGTTCCCCGAGTTACCCGGGAAGCGGATGTACCGCACCGGCGATCTCGGCCACCACGACACGGACGGGCTGCTCTACTTCGACGGCCGGCGCGACCAGCAGGTGAAGATCGGCGGCGTGCGGGTCGAACTCTCCGAGATCGAGCACGCGATCACCTCGCACCCCTCGGTGCGCGAGGCCAAGGTGCTGGTCAGCGACCACGGCGGCGGACAGCACCTGGCCGCCTTCGTCACCGTACGGGGCGAACTGGCGACGAGCCGGCTCAGGTCCCACATCCGCGCGCTGCTGCCGGCCGAACTCATCCCCAAGCGGTTCATCAGGCTCGACGCCGTCCCGGTGAACGGCAACGGGAAGACGGACCGCAAGGCCCTCGCGGAACTCCTGAAGGCCCCGGGACCGACGGAGCCGAACGGCTGGACCGCCACCGGGAGCGGCACCGAACGCACCCTCGCCGAACTGTGGAACGCCCTGCTGCCGGAGCCCGTCACCAGCCCCGACGCCGACTTCTTCGACAGCGGCGGCGACTCGCTGCGCGCCCAGCGGCTCGCCCTCGCGGTATCGGCCCGCTTCGACACCCCGCTCTCGATCCGGGACATCGTCCACGCGCCGACCATCGCGCTCCAGGCCGCCGCGCTCGACGGCGGCCGCGCCCTGCCCGCCGCGCCGGCCGCCACCACGGCATCCGCCACCGACCTGACGCTGCCCGCCGACATCCGGCCGGCCGGCACCCCGTCCGGGCCGCCGCGGCACGTGCTGCTCACCGGCGCGACCGGGTTCGTCGGCGCCCAGCTGCTGCACGACCTGCTGGACCTGACCGACGCCACCGTCCACTGCCTGGTCCGCGCGGACGGCCCGGACGCGGCACGCCGCCGCCTGACCGACGCGTTGCACGGGTACCGGCTGTGGCGCGAGGGAACCGGCCACCGGATCGACGCCGTCCCCGGCGACCTGAGCAGCCCCCGGCTCGGCCTGAGCCCGGCCGACCTGCACCGGCTGGCCGACCGGGTCGACACCGTGGTGCACGCCGGAGCCATGGTCAACCTGGTGCGCGGCTACCGCGCCCACCGCCGCGCCAACGTGAGCGGAACCGTGGAACTGCTCCGGCTCGCCGCCACCGGCCGGCCCAAGACGGTGCACTTCGTGTCCACCCTCGCCGCCTGCCCGCCGCAGCCGACCGGCGGCATCGCGGTCCTCGAACGGCCGGTCCCCGCCGGCCTCACCCCCGACACCGGCTACGGCCAGTCCAAGTGGGTCGCCGAGCGCCTGCTGGAGGCCGCCGCCGAACGCGGCATGGCGGTCGCGGTGCACCGGCTCGGCGAGGTCATGCCGGCCACCCGCACCGGCATCCCCAACCCCGGCTCACGGGTCGAACTACTCGTCCAGGCCTGCCTGCGGGTCGGCGCCTACTTCACCAGCGACCTGACCACCGACTACACCCCGGTCGACCACGTCGGACGGCTGCTGGTCACCGCCGTCAACCACCGCCGGCCCGGCTACTTCCACCTGCTGCGGCCCGGTCCGCTGCGCCTCGACGACGTGCTCGGCGCCTTCGGAACCGCCTTCGGCCTGCGCGAGGTCGAGTACCGGGAGTTCTGGCAGGCCGTCCACCAGGCCGCGGCAGCCGACCCCGACAACCGGCGGCTCGCGGGGGCGCTGGCCCTGCTGCCGGTGCCGGAGACCCGCCCCGCACGGTCACCGATGGCCTTCGAGGACGCCGCCGCCCGCTTCGGCACCGACCGGGCCGAGGAACTCGCCGCCCTCGCCGACGCCCGGAGCATCCCGTCCAACCGGCACGGGCTGCACCGCTACGTCGCCCACCACCAGGAACAACGGGGATGACCGGGACGGAGCGGGCACCGGCGGGCGCGCGCCGGTCAGGGGGACTCACTACCATGACCTGACCGACCACCACCTCGCCGGCCGGCGCTCCGCTCCGCCGGCCACCACACCAACCGGGGACCAGCCGTGACCGTGCCCGCCACCAGGCATCCCGGCGCCGACGTGCCCGCGGCCGGTCCGGCGCCCGGTGGCGGCCGTTGGGCCGCCGCCGAGGCCGGCGTGCTGGCCCTGCCCCGCTCGCGGCGCGGCGGGCGCGGGCCGAGCCCGCTGCGGATCCTGCGTCAGCAGCGCCGCGAGGCCGCCCACGAGGGCTATCTGGCGTTCCTTTTCGACCCGCGTGAGCCGCACGGCCTGGGCGCGGAGTTGCTGGCCGCCCTGCTGGCCCTGGCCGGCCTGCCGGAACTCGCCGCCGATCCGCTGCTGGACCGGTCCTCCGTGCACCGGCAGGTGCGCGGTGCCAAGAGCCGGCCGGACCTGGTCGTCACCGGCCCGGCGGCCTCGGTCGTCATCGAGCTGAAGATCGACGCCCCGGAGGGCGACGCCCAGACGTCCCACCAGGGCGACGACTTCGCGGACCTGCCGAACCCGGTGTTCGTCTACCTCACCCCGACCGGCCGGCCGCCGGGCGACCCGCGGTTCCGCCCGGTCTCCCTGCGCGACCTCGCGGGCGAACTGGCGCGCCTGCTCGCTGCCCGGTCCTCCCGACCGTCCCGGCCGGACGCCCCCGGGCGGCGCCACGCGGACGACTACCTGAGCGACTTGGAGACCACCGTGGGCATCGGCACCGACGACGACGAGGACGCCGCCTTCTGGATCACCCACTCCACCGCGCTCCTCGCGGCCCAGGAGGCGGCCCGCCGGCTGCTGAGGCAGCTGCCCGCGCGCTCCGTCGCACCGCTCGGAGCACTCGCCGCGGAACTCGGCGGCGACCTCGCCGTGACCACCGTCGACTACAAGGCCGTCGGCGGCAGTGGCAGCTACCCGGAAACGGCCGTCCTCGTCAGCCGGCCCGAGTGGCTACGGGACGGCAGCGCCGTGCTCGGGTTCGGTCTCGGCATCCGCCGGGAGGACGACGGGCACCCCGGCCCCGATCCCGACGCCGGGAACCTCGCCCCGTTCCACGGCGTCTACTGCACCGATGCCACCCTCCGCGAGGCCATCGCCCTCCGGTTCGTCTCCAACGGGTGGGGCCGGCGCTGGGGGTGGTGGCAACGCCTGGAACTCACCGCACAGCCCGCGGGCACCGGCTTCGTCGACCACACCACCGCCCGGCTCGCAGGCCTGGTCCGGGAGACCTGGCGGGAACGGGCCGCCACCGTCGACCTCCTGTGGGCCGCGCACCACGCGCCGTAGCGCGCCGAGCCACCCCCACCGCCCCGCTGCGCTGCGCTGCGCTGACCGGTGTTTCAGGAGACGGACGGCCCGACGCCCGCACCCCGGTAAGGTGGTGGCTCATGGCCAGTCGTAAAACGTCGATCTTGGAAGCAGCGGCGCGGGTGATCGCGCGGCGCGGGGTGCGCGGACTGCGGGTGGAGGAGCTCGCGGCGGAGGCGGGTGTGTCCACCGCGCTGATCTACTACCACTTCAAGGACCGCACCGGGATCCTCCGGCAGACGCTGGAGTTCATCAACGACCGGGCGGGGCGGTACACGACCGAGCGCGCCGCGGACGCTCCGCCGGCCCCCCGCGAAGAACTGGAGCAGACCCTGCTGCTGGAGCTCCAGGACACCGTCGAGGTGCGGGAGAACAGCACGGCCTGGGGCGAGCTGCGGGCGAGCGCGGTGTTCGACGAGACGCTGCGCGAGGACCTGGCGCGGGCCACCCGGATCTGGGTGCAGGAGATCGCGGAGCTGCTCGGCACCGTACGGCCGATGTCCTCGGCGGTCGCGCTGGCCGGGGCGGCGGAGCGGCTGACCGCGCTGCTGGAGGGCCTGAGCACCCGCTGGCTCAGCGGCAGCCTGCCGCTGGCGCACGCCCGTACGCTCCTGGCCGACGCGATCGACGCCGAGGTCGACCGCCTCGGGTCCTGACCCGTACCGGCCGTCCGCCGGGCGTCACTCTGCGCAGTGAACACGTCAAGGATGAGTCAAGGCCCGCCCGCGAGTTTGACTGATTTTTCAGTCAATGCAAGCCTGAAGCGCAGGAAGGGTGCCGCCGGGCCGTCCCCGCGCTGCGCCGCCGCGTCGCGGCGCGAAGAGTGGAGTCGGCGGCCCTCGGCACCCTTCCCGGCACCGTCGCACGATCTGGAGACCCTCATGACCCACTACCGCGATGACCGTTCCGCCGAGCCGTACCCCTGGGGTCCGGCGGACGACGCGGACACCATGATCTGGCTGCCGGGCATCAGGGGCCAGGACATCACCGACGACCACGTGGACGTCACCTCCCGGTTCATCCGCCCCGGCGTGGTGATGGTGCAACTGCCGCCGGCCGACCGCGACGACGCCTGGGCGCGGGACGCCCGCGAGCAGTTCGCGATCCTGTCCGGCGCCACCGACGCCCGGGGCCGGCGCCTCCAGGTCATCCCCGTGCACGGCCCGGACACGGTCCGCTCCCGCAGCTCCGCGTTCGTCGACTCCTACCTCAACTTCCACGTCGTCAACGGCGGCGTCGTCACCGCCCGGTTCGGCGACGCGTACAAGGACGCCGCCGCCGCGGAAGCGCTCGCCGCGGCCTTCCCCGGCCGCGAGGTGGTGCAGGTCGACGTCGACCGTCTGATGGCCGGGGGCGGCGGCCTCCACTGCTCGACCATGCACGAGCCGGTGCCGTAGCCACTGCCGTAACCGCTGCCACCGAGCCCCCCTTCCCGAAGCCCAGACCCTCAGCTGGAGTCCCCGCATGACCAATGCCCTGCCCCGCCGTACCCTGATGCGCTCCCTCTCCGGCCTCGGCGTCGGCGTCGGCGCCCTCACCCTCGGCCTCACTGCCTGCGACCCCAACGGCATCGGGGACGGTGGCGGCCCGGTGCCGCCTCCGCAGCCCGGCGGCACCCCCGACGGCACCCCCGGCGTGCGCCGGTTCGGCGCCGAGTGGGAGAAGCACCTGCGCACGGTGATGTCCTGGCCCGCCTCCGAGAACGTGTGGGGCGACCAGCTCCCGGACGTCCGCCGCGACGTCGCCGGCCTGGCCCAGGCGATCGCGGCGCGCGAGCCGGTCGTGCTGATGGCCCGGCCCGAGCAGCAGGACGCCGCCAGGAAGGCCTGCGGGTCCGCGGTCGAGGTGGTGCCGATCGCCGTCGACGACCTGTGGGCCCGGGACACCCTGCCGGTGTTCGTCGAGGAGGGCGGCAGGGTCAAGGGCGTCGACTTCAACTTCAACGGCTGGGGCGGCAAGCAGCAGCGCGGCAACGACGCCAAGGTCGCCCGGACGGTGCTGTCCACGTACGGCGTCGAGCGGATCGAGACCCGGCTGGTCGCCGAGGGCGGCTCCTTCGAGACCGACGGGCAGGGCACCCTGGTGGTCACCGAGAGTTCCGTCGTCAACGGCAACCGCAACCCGGGCATGAGCCGGGACGAGGTCGAGGCCGAGCTGAAGAAGGTCCTCGGGGTGACCAAGGTGATCTGGCTGGCGGGCGTGAAGGGCAAGGACATCACCGACGCCCACGTCGACTGCCTGGCCCGCTTCGTCGCCCCCGGTGTGGTCCTGCTCGACCAGGCCTTCCCCGGCACCCCGCCGGACGTCTGGTCCCGGTCCGCCGACCAGGCCCGCGCCGTCCTCGCCGAGGCCACCGACGCGACGGGCCGCAAGCTCCAGGTGGTGGAGCTCCAGCAGCCGGACCCGGACCGGATCACCGGGCGCGGCGACGCCTTCGTCTCCTCGTACATGAACTTCTACGTCGGTTCGAAGGGCGTCTACCTGCCGAAGTTCGGCGACAGCAGGGCCGACGACCGGGCGCAGCAGATCCTGAAGCAGTACTTCCCCGGCCGCGAGACCGTCCCGGTGAAGATCGACGCGATCGCGGGCGGCGGCGGTGGCATCCACTGCGCCACCCACGACATCCCCGCCCTGGGGTGACCGGACCGGCCTGCCTCCCGGGGCAGGCCTCCGCCCGGGGCCGGGTCCGGTCGGCGGGCCGGACCCGGCCCCGGCGGGTTCACCCGGCGGGCTGCTGCTGGGTGGCGCAGTGGATGCCCCCACCGCCCGCGGCGATGTGGTCGATGGCGACCTGGGTCACCTTGCGGCCGGGGTGGAGGTCCCCGATGAGGCCGGCCGCCCGGTCGTCGGCGCTCCGGTCCCCGAACCGCGGGACGATGACGCCGCCGTTGCAGACGTAGTAGTTGATGTACGTGGCGAGGAAGTTCCTGCCCTCGCCCCGGATCAGGTCGAAGTCGGGCTCCGGGAGGTCGACCACCTTGAGCGTGCGGCCCCCGGCGTCGGTCGCGGACCCCAGGACCTGGACGGCCTGCTCGGCGGCGGTGGTCCAGACGTCCGGCGGGGTGTCGGCCGCCGGGCGGTGCAGCAGGACGGTGCCCGGCTCCGCGAAGCGGGCGAGGGCGTCGACATGACAGTCCGTGATGTCCTGCCCGGCGACGCCCTTCAACCAGATGACCTTGTCGACGCCGAGCAACTCCTTGAAGCTCGCCTCGATCCGGTCGCGGGACGTACCGGGGTTGCGGTTGTCGTTGACCCAGGAGCTCTCGGTGGCCATCAGGGTGCCCTCGCCGTCCACCTCGATGCCGCCGCCCTCGCCGGTGACCGGCGCCTGGAGGCGGGTGATGCCGTAGTGGGCGAGGAGGTCGCGGGCGACCCGGGCGTCGTTGGCGTGGGTCTGCTTGCCGCCCCAGCCGTTGAAGTGGAAGTCGACCCCGGCGAGGCCCTGCGGGCCGGTGACGAAGGTCGGGCCGGTGTCCCGGGCCCACAGGTCGTCGACCATCAGGTCGAGCACCTCGACCGAGGAGCCGCAGGCCTGCCGGGCCTGGTCGGCCTGGTCGGGCCGGGCCAGCAGCACCACCGGCTCGAACCCGGCGACGGCCCTGGCCAGCCCCGCGATGTCCTGCCGGACGCCGGGCAGTTGGTCGCCCCACACCTCCTCCAGCGCGGGCCAGGCCATGAAGGTGCGGGTGTGCGGGTGCGACTCGGCCGGCATCACCCACCGGCCGGTCTCCGGGCCGCCTGCCGTCGGGCTGCCGGACGCCGGACCGCCGGACCCGCCCGAGGCCGTGCCACTGGGACCCGGCGCCCCCTCGTCGCCGTCGGAGGAGGAGCAGCCCGCCAGGGCCAGCGCGGCGAGCGCGGCTCCGGACCGCAGGAGGGAGCGGCGGGACGGCCGGGGGTGCGCCATGGGGCCTCGTTCCGTTGGGTGTCGGGTCCGGCTCAGCAGGCTACTGACGGACAGGTCAGGATCGGGCGCGGCACGCATCCGCCGTCCGGGGGAATCCCCTCGCGGATCGACCGCGACCGGCGCCGGGGCGCCCCGGACCGGCAGGTCCCACCGCCTGCCGGTCTGGGGCCGGCCCAGGGCGTGTCCGACAGTTCCGGCCGGGAGGTGCCCCGACCACCGCCTCGCGATGGCGCCTGCTCGGGGAGCTCCAGGACAGCCCCGAGGTGCGGGAGAACAGCACCGCCTGGGGCGAGTTGAGAGCCACCGCGGTCTTCGAGCCGAGCCTGCGCGAGGAACTGGCGAGGACCACTCACACCTGGGTGCACGACATCGCCGAGCTCCTCGCCCGGGCCGATCCGCTCGGCACCGCCCCCGCGCGCGCGGCCGCCGCCGAGCGGCTCACGACCCTCGTCGAAGGGCTCAGCGTGCGGTGGCTGAGCGGCTCGCTGCCGCTCGGCCACGCGCGCCGGCTGCTGCGCACCGCCGTCGACACCGAGCTGCGGCGCGAGATTGACTGACTTTTCAGTTATTGCGACAGTTCAGCGCCCGCCGGTCCTGCCGGACAACGGCGGGCGGCAGGCAGCGGGCGGTCGGCGACCGCTCAGCCGCCAAGGGCCTCCGCCACCGGCCGCCGGGGGTCGTAGGCGGCCCAGCCCGGGTTCCCCGTCCCGGCGAACGCGACCCAGGCACCGTGCACCCGGGCGGCGAGTCCGGCCGGGGCGGGGTCGGGGCCGAGCAGGCCGGCGGGCCCGTGCAGCCAGGGCTCGTCCGCGAGGTCGAACACGAAGGGCAGCTCGATGGTGTGGGCGGCACCGAGCCGCCCGTCCAGAGCCGTCGAACGGTACCCGAACGAGAAGCGGTACGTGCGGCCGCCCGAGATCCGGGCGTGGGCCCGCGCGATGCGCGTCGTCCCGTCCTCGAACAGGGCGTGCGCGAGCACGGCGGAGCGCCGTTCCCCTGGCGTGCCGTCCGGCCGCGCCGCGCGGTGGGCGGCGAGGAAGGCCTCCGGATCCGCCGGCAGCCGGGCCGCGACGGCCCGGACGTCGGCGGTGACGGTGACCCAGCAGATGCTGTCGATCGCCCGGTCACCGGACCAGACGCTCATCGTGTACACCGCCGCCGGTTCCTCCTCCGGCCGGGCCCTCGCCCGCCTCGGCCGGACGAGCGGCCCCGGGAGCGTGGCCGCCGACGCGCAGTGGCGCGGATCACAGCGGGATTCGCACGGGACGCGAAATGCGGGGCCCGCCGGGGCGGTTGGCAGGGGCGACCGTTCCCGTCCCGGCGCACACCACCGCTCTCCACGAGGAATACCCATGACCGTCACCGAGTCGTCCGTCACCGAGTCCGCCGCCTCCCGCGCGGCCGGGATCCTGTCCAGGCCCGTCACGATCAACGGGCTGACCGTGCCCAACCGCATCGCGATGGCGCCGATGACACGCGCGTTCTCCCCGGGCGGCGTCCCCGGCGAGGACGTGCGCTCGTACTACGCCCGCCGCGCCGCCGCGGGCGTCGGCCTGATCGTCACCGAGGGAACGTACGTCGGCCACGAGTCCGCGGGCCAGAGCGACACCATCCCGCGGTTCCACGGCGAGGAGCAGCTGGCCGGATGGGCCCGGGTCGCCGAGGACGTCCACGCGGCGGGCGGCACCATCGTCCCGCAGCTCTGGCACATCGGCATGGTGCGCAAGCAGGGCGACCCGCCGTTCGCCGACGCCCCCGCGATCGGCCCGTCCGGCATCCGCCTGGACGGCACCGAGGGGGCGGGGCGGGCGATGACCCGGGCGGACCTGGACGCCGTCGTCGGCGCGTTCGCCGAGGCCGCCGCGGCCGCCGAGCGGATCGGCTTCGACGGCGTCGAGCTGCACGGCGCGCACGGCTACCTGCTCGACCAGTTCCTGTGGGCGGGCACCAACCGCCGAACCGACGCCTACGGCGGCGACCCGGTCGCCCGGACGAAGTTCACGGCCGAGCTGGTCGCCGCGGTGCGTGCGGCCGTCTCCCCGGACTTCCCGGTGATCTTCCGCTACTCGCAGTGGAAGGCGGAGAACTACGACGCCCGCCTCGCCGACACCCCCGCGGAGCTGGAGGCGATCCTCGCCCCGCTCGCCGAGGCCGGCGTCGACGCCTTCCACGCGTCGACCCGCCGCTACTGGGTCCCCGAGTTCGACGGCTCGGACCTCAACCTCGCCGGCTGGACGAAGAAGCTCACCGGCCGCCCCGCCATCACCGTCGGCTCGGTCGGTCTCGACGGCGACTTCGTCCACGCCTTCATGGGCGAGGGCGCGTCGGTCCAGGGCATCGACAACCTGCTCGACCGGCTGGAGCGCGACGAGTTCGACCTGGTCGCCGTCGGCCGCGCCCTCCTCCAGGACCCGCAGTGGGCCGCCAAGGTCCTCTCCGGCCGCTTCGCCGACCTGCGTCCCTACGACGCCGCCGCGATCCGCACCCTGAGCTGACCACCGTGCCCGAGGGCCCGGCTCGCACCGCGAGCCGGGCCCTGGGCGCGCCAGGGCGTGTCTTGTGGATCTTGTCGGATCAGGGCGCGGCGTTGGGGTGCGTGCATCGCAAGGCGGAGGAAGGAGTCCATGCGGTGGGGGCACCTCCCGGCCGAAGGCTGGGGGCCATCGGCGACTGACGACAACGCGGCGAGGTGCGTGCCCCAGCGTCGCGCACCCGGCAAGGATCCGCAAGACACGCCCTACACGGCGAAGGTGGGGCGCCTGGCCGCGCTACGCGGCGAGGGTGGGGCGCCTGGGCGCCCGGCGGCGGCCGGAGGAGCCCTGGTTGTCGCGGCCGGCGCCGGCCCTGGTGTCTCCCGCGGGGCGGCCGCGGCGGCCACGGCTCCCGGACGGGCCGCGGCGGGGACGCTCGACGACGGGGTCGGGGACGACGGTGGGGACACCGGTGGGCACGCGGGCGCCGGTGATCCGGGCCAGGTCCTCGTCGCCGGCGCTGACCCTGGTGGTGACCGGGGTGATGGCGGCCGTTGCCATCAGGCGGGCCATCGCGCGGCGCTGGTTGGGGAGCACCAGCGTGACCACGGTGCCGGACTCGCCGGCCCGGGCGGTGCGGCCGCCCCGGTGGAGGTAGTCCTTGTGGTCGCCCGGCGGGTCCAGGTTGACGACGAGGTCGAGCCCGTCGACGTGGATGCCGCGGGCGGCGACGTTGGTCGCGACCAGGGCCGTGACCTGCCCGGTTCGGAACTGCTCCAGGGTGCGGGTGCGCTGGGGCTGGGCCTTGCCGCCGTGCAGGGCCGCGGCCCTGACCCCGTTCGCGAGCAGGTCCTCCACCAGGCGGTCGGCGCCGTGCTTGGTGTCGATGAACATGATCACCCGGCCGTCGCGGGAGGCGATGTGGGCGATCGTGGCGTTCTTGTCGAAGTTCTGCACGTGGAGCACGTGGTGCTCCATGGTGTTGACCGCTCCGGCGGACGGGTCGACCGAATGGGTGACCGGGTCCTTGAGGAAGCGCCGCACCAGCCGGTCGACGTTGCGGTCCAGGGTGGCGGAGAACAGCATGGTCTGGCCGCCTTCGGCGACCTGTTCGAGGAGTTCGGTGACCTGCGGCAGGAAGCCCATGTCGGCCATCTGGTCGGCCTCGTCGAGCACGGTGACGGCGACCCGGTCCAGCCGGCAGTCGCCGCGCTGGATCAGGTCCTTGAGCCGGCCGGGGGTG
The DNA here is from genome assembly GCF_044757205.1 of Kitasatospora sp. NPDC091335. NCBI lineage: Bacteria > Bacillati > Actinomycetota > Actinomycetes > Kitasatosporales > Streptomycetaceae > Kitasatospora > Kitasatospora sp. NPDC091335. Next base: position 461,080 of record NZ_JBIVUM010000003.1, read on the forward strand.
GCGACCACGACCTCCGCACCGCGGTTCAGCGCCCATGCCTGGCGGCCGATCGGCGTGCCGCCCACCGCGGTGGCCATCCGCAGGCGCACCGCGTGGGCGTAGGGGGTGAGGGCCTCGGTGACCTGCTGCGCGAGCTCGCGGGTGGGGACCAGCACCAGGGCCAGCGGCTGGCGCGGCTCGGCCCGCTGCCCGGCGGTGCGGGCCAGCACGGCGAGGCCGAACGCGAGGGTCTTGCCGGAGCCGGTGCGGCCCCGTCCGAGGACGTCGCGGCCGGCCAGCGAGTTCGGCAGCGTCTCGGCCTGGATCGGGAACGGAGCCGTGACGCCCTGGCGGGTCAGCACCTGCAGCAGCGCCTTGGGCATGTCCAGCTCGTCGAAGGACGCGGCGGCCGGCAGTGCCGGGGTGGTGCTCACCGGCATCGCGAACTCGCCCTGCACGGACGAGCCCTGGCCGGCGCCGCGACCGGACGGGCGCCGGCCCCCGGCGGGCCGGGCGCCGTAGAAGGATCCGGCACCGGAGCGGGAGCCGCCGCCGGAGCGGGAGCCACCGCCGGAGCGGGAATTGCCACCGGAACGGGAATCGGCGTTCTGGTAGGAGGAACGACGGGAGCGGTTCATACGGGAAACCTTCCTCGGGGCGGCACGTTGCGAGGAAGGCTCCGGGGCGCGGGGCGCCGCGGGAGACCGCAAGGGAACGGGCCGGAAATGTGACGGTCGGAGCGTGGACGGTGGAACCGTGCGGCACGTCACCTACGGTCGGCGCTCACCGCGGAGGGCGGGAGCGAAGAACCTCTGAACCGTGAGCTGTCACGGCAGGGCGCCGATCCGGACGCGGCGCTGAGCGTCTCGCGTGGGGATGGCCGCCGGTGGCGGAGCCAGGGGGCCTGAGCGGCCGGGGGGTGCCTCGCGGCGCCATGCCGAGGGGCCCGTACCGGGCGTGTGCGCGGTACGGGCCCCTCGCTGCTTGGCGGGTGCCGTGGCAGAAGAACTACAGCGGGCGGATGTTCTCGGCCTGCGGGCCCTTCTGGCCCTGCGTGACGTCGAACTCGACCTTCTGGCCCTCGAGCAGCTCACGGAAGCCGTTGGCGTTGATGTTCGAGTAGTGGGCGAAGACGTCGGGGCCGCCACCCTCCTGCTCGATGAAGCCGAAGCCCTTTTCCGAGTTGAACCACTTCACGGTGCCATTAGCCATTAAAAATCTCCTTCAGGGGGCTGTCCGAAGCCCGCACAGTGCGGACTTCGAGTCGCCGCGGGAAGCACCCACCCGGGGAAGAGCCGGGAAACAAAATGCGCCTGCGAAACATCAGCAGGCGCACACAAAGTTCATGGGAACCACTACTGCAACTAAAACGACTCTAGCAGGCCGGAGCGCGCCGCGGGCGAATATTTCGCTCCCGGTTTCCGGGAGACGCCCCCGGGGCCGCCGGCCCGGGGGCGTCCGGGCCGTCAACGCGCCGCGGCGGCAGGCCGGTTGGACGGCCGCGCGGCGTCCGCGCCGAGGGCCGGAGGAAACGGTCCCGCGGGCGCGGCGGGTCCACCCGCACCGGGACGGCGCCGGGCCGGCGACCGCGGCGCGCCAGCCGGCACCGATCGGGGGCGCGCCGGACGGCGCGCGCGGCATTTCGGGGTCCCACTCGAACTCGGGGGCGCCGAGAAGACCCGTTCCCGGGGTTTCCGGCGCATACTGGAGGGGATGACGAATTTCTCAGCAGTCCGCCGCCCTCTGCCGAGCAGCCCCTTCAAGGCCCCGCCGGAGGCACCCCGCAAACATTTCGCCGTCGGCGACCGAGTCACCCATGACAGGTACGGCCTCGGCCGGGTCATCGGGGTGGAAGGTGACGGCGACACCGCCGTGCTCGTCGACTTCGGATCCCAGCAGGCACGCATCACGCCGCCGTACAGCGCGATGTACGCCCTCTGACCCCGGACGCTCCCGGCTCTCCGGCCGGCGGTGCGCACGCCTCACGGGCGGAGCGCTCCGTCCGGGCGGTGTGATGCCCTGCCCCGGTACCGTCCACGCGCCGGTACCGGGGGCCGCTGTGCCATGCCCCGGCGTCGCGCAGGTGGCGGGCCGGGGGCGAACCGGGGATGTCCGTGCGGGCGGCTTCCGGCGGGCACTATCCTCGGGTCCATGTCGAATCCTGATGAGCTGCTCGTCGACATCGCCGCGATGGTGGAGTCCGAGTGCAGCAACCAGATGCCCCTGACCGTGGTCGTCCCGGGGGCCGTCATCACCGGCCGGCTGGCACCGGAGAGCCTGTGGAACGAACGGGTGGCCGAAGTCCTCGCCGCCTCGGACTTCCTGAAGCCCTTCGCCGCCCTGTTCGTGGCGCCCGCGACCGCCGACGGTGAAGCGGCGGTCGAAGAAGTGCCGCCGCCCGCCGCGCGGCCGACCCACCTGCACCTGCACGTCGCCCGCATCCTCCAGGGCAGTTACGGCCTACCACACACCGGTGGCATGTACCGCATCGCCATCGCCGACATCAGCAGCTGGTCGGTGGGAGACCTCAGCTACTCCGATCAGTGACGCCTCGCCCGGGGAGGCCGGCGCCCGGCGGTCAGCCGCTCCAGGAGGTGGTCGACGTGGTGGGCCTGGCGGCTCCTCCGGTGGCCGTGCCCCTGGCCCCCGGGGCCGCGGGCCGCTGAACGTCGGCCCCGCCGCCGGAGGTGGTCGTCCGGACACCCGGGCTCCCGGCCGTGCCGCCGGCCGAGGTCCGCGGCACGGCCGGGGCCGCCGGAGGGCGGTGCGCCGCGGTCGTCCGGAGCGCGGTGGGGGCGGCACCGGCCGACGGCCGGCCACCGCCCGGGGTGGTGCGCTCGATCCGCAGCACCAGGTTGCGGTCCCTGCGGTCGTCGGCCAGGTCGCGGTTGCGGCTGTGCACGACCTGCGTCGGCACGCCGCGCACCTCCTCCCAACGCCCCTGCACCGCGCGGATGTTGGGGCACCACTCGCCCTCGTGGCGGTGTTCCAGGTCCAGCTGCCAGCTCTCCGCGTCGACGACGTGCACGGCGCCGACCTCCCCGGGGACCTCCACCGGCGCACCGCCCCTGACCGTCACCACCGCCCGCTGCGGCCACCGCCCCTCGACCGCCGTGACCGTGATCCGACTCGGTCCCTGGTACCAGGCCATCGCTGTCCTCCCGCGTCCGTCCTCGCGCCGGCTGCCCACCGGCCTCAGTCGGTACCACGGACGGCACCGCCCCCGGGGTTCGGTCCGGCCCCGCGGACGGAGCCGGACGGAGGCGGAGTCGCGCCGGGCGGCCGGACACGGGGCTCACAGTGACGCTTCGCAGGCCTCGCGCAAGGCCGAGGGGACGCGCCCGCGCTCACTGACCCCGAAGCCGTTCGCACGGGCCCATCGACGTACCGGCTCGTCCTGCGGACGGGGATCGCGCCTTCGGGCGGCGGAGCCGGTCCAGTCGCCCGAGGAGACGCCCTCCAACCGGTCCGCCATGTGCTGGAAGAACGCGGACAGGGACGGGTACTCGCCCTCCTCGGGGGACGATCCCTCGCTCCAGGACCCCACCGTTCCGGTGCCCGCGTTCAGGAACGTTCCGTGGAAGCCGTCCAGCTCCGCGACGATCGGCAGTCACTCCCGGCGCCAGGGCCGCTGGTCGGGATCCCCGGACGGTTCCCACTCCGCCAGGGCCGTCAGGTGGGCGTGGACGCGCTCGATGTCCATGAGGCCGAGCAGGAGCCCGCCATCCGGGACGACGTCGCCCCAACCCGCTGTGACCAGGCATGATCCGAAGCCGGCCGCGCTGCGGGCTCCCGGAAAGCACTGCCCGGATCGTACGTGCGCCCACCGACAGCCGTCCGAAGCCGTCCGGAAGCCGGGGGAACGGCCGCGCCCGCACGCGTCGACGGCCCGTCAACTCGCCGATGGCGCGGTTCCGTGGTTTGCCCGCGAAGCACATCACAATGGGTCGCGACTCGACTACGGGAGCCACTCATGACGATGACCCTCATCAAGGGCCGCTACCAGATCAAGAACTTCGAGCCGGACGGCGACACCGTCCACTTCCTCCCCGACGACCCCGGCTTCTGGCCCGAACTCCCCGGCGAACACAGAGTCAAGCGGGACGTCCACGGCGGCGCCTCACTGCGGTTGGACGGGATCGACGCGCTGGAGACCCACTACCAGGGTGCCGGTCCCGACTTCGTGCACCAGCCGCTCGGGCTGGGCGCCCACGGTGCCCGGGACGCCCTGCTGGCCTGGCTGGGCTTCACCGACGTGACGCAGGGAGCGGACGAGACGGTCACCTCCGCCACACCGGAGACCGTCGCCGGATTCATCCTCACCGGCGGCGCCGACACCTACGGCCGCTGCGTGGCCATGGTCGGCAGGGGCGCGCCCGTCCCGGACGCCAGAAGCGGAACGGTGCTCAAGGTCGACGTGCCGCTGCTGCACCAGACCGCCAACCACGAACTGCTGTCCCGCGGCCTGGTCTACCCGACGTTCTACTCGAACCTGCCGAGGGACCTGCGCCTCGACATGGCCGCCACCGCCCGGCAGGCACAGGCCGCGAAGGCCCCCGGCAGCGTCTGGGCCAACGACGTCACGCACAGCGGAGCCACCATCGAGGACCTAGGCTCCCTCACCGACGACCTGGTCATCCTGCCGAAGCTGTTCCGGCGGCTGGCCGACTACCTGCGGCTCTTCGGCCCCGCCCTCGACTGCCTGCCCGCCTACCTGGCCGGTGCGGGCGACGAGTTCTTCCTCTCCGACCAGAGCACCTCCACCGTGGGTCTGCAACGCGTCGTCGACGTCCACGACGACACGGTCAAGCTGCGCCCCGGCATCGAGGACATCGTCTTCGTCGAGAAGTGACCGCAGACGCCCGTAACGGGGCCCCGCCACCGGTGGGTTGGGTGGCGGGGCCCCGGCGCGGGGTGGCTCAGCTTCCGGTGCCGGCGCGGTGGCCGTGGCGGAAGAGCGGGGCGCGGGTGTCGAAGGGGACGTCCTCGCGGGCCGCGGCGACGGCGGCGTCGGAGGCGGGCAGGTCGAACGGGAGGGTGGCGGTCATCGGGGCGCGGCCGAGGGCGGCGTCCAGCACCACCTCGTCCGCGGCGCCGAACTCGCCGAGCAGCAGGGCCGCGTGCGGGGCGAGCGGGGTGAGCACGGCGGGCCGTTCCAGCTGGGCGGCGAAGACCGTGGGGACGACGGCGGCCAGCGCGGTGAGGCGCTCGGCCTCGGCCGGTTCGAACTCCAGCGAGCCGCTGTGGAAGTGCTGTTCCAGCATGCCCTCGCGCCGCTCGTACGGGGTGGCGAGGCGGACCACGGCCAGGTCGGCCTGGGCCGGGTCGTCCACGACGGTGCCGTACCGGGCGGCGACGGCGGGGTCGACGCCCTCGACGTACAGCCGCGATCCGGTCCGCGGGTGCCCCGCGAGGTGGACCACGGAGCGGCGCTGGACCTCCCGGCCGAGCGCCCGGCCGGCCTCGGTGCCGACCAGTTCGGCGGCGGCGTCCGCGTCGACGTACGGGTCGTCGAAGAGGCCGAGCCGGAACTTGTCGCGCAGGATGCGGCGGACCGACTCGTCGAGCCTGGCCTCGGTGACCGCGCCGGAACGGACGGCGGTGAGGATCAGCTCCGGGTCGGTCTCGCCGCCGAGCTGGTCGGCGCCCGCGTCCAGGGTGAGGACGACCTGCTCGGCGACGGCCAGCTCCTCGACGCCCCAGTGCCGCGGGGGCAGCGTGACGACGCCGGGGACGGCCATGCCGGTGATGGCGTTGAAGTCGGTGCAGACCACACCGTCGAAGCCGTAACGCCCGCGCAGCAGGCCGGTGATGACGTCCCGGTTGAAGTTGGCACCGACCTCGGCGAGGCCGCTGCCGGAGGGGATCGCGTAGGCGGGCATGATCTGCGCGGTGCCCGCGGCGAAGGCCGCCTCGAAGGGGCGCAGGTGGGTCTCGAACTCGCCGCCGGGGTAGACCAGTCGGCGTCCGGCCGCGAAGTGCGAGTCCTCGCCGCCGGCCTGCGGGCCGCCGCCGGGGAAGTGCTTGGTCATGCAGGCGACGCTGTCCGGGCCGATCCGCTCGCCCTGGAGGCCCTCGATGTAGGCGGTGATCATGCGCGAGGCCCGCTCCGGGTCCTCGCCGAAGGTGCCGCTGATCCTGGCCCAGCGGGGCTCGGTGGCGAGGTCGGCCATCGGGTGGATGGCGACCCTGATGCCGACGGCGCACAGCTCGCGGCGGATCAGGTCGGCGTAGCGGTGCACCAGGTCGGTGTCGTCGGTGGCGGCGAGGCCGATCGGCTCGGGGCCGGTGCTGAAGCCGCCGCCGACGTGGGCGGTGGCCGGGTTGGCGGAGAAGCCGTGCCGGGGGTCGGAGGAGAGGGTGACCGGGATGCCCAGCCGGCCGGCCGCGGCCAGGTCCTGGACGTGGTTGTTCCAGTCGGCCATGGTGCGCGGGTCGGGGACGGCCATCATGGCGAAGTGGGTGAGGCCGCGCTCGGTGATCAGGTTCGCTCCGGACGGGAACGGCGGGTGCTCGCCGGGGAGCATCCGGCCGTGCAGCATCAGGGCGGCCTTCTCGGCGAGGGTCAGCCGGCCGAGCAGGTCCTCGACCCGCTCCTCGACGGGCAGCCGCGGGTCCTCGTAGGGCTCCATGGTGCCGTTGTGGTTGAGGTCGCGGAACGGGGTGCCGTCGGTGTGGTGCAGGAGGGTCAGCATGCCGTCACCCCGGCGGTGTCCGCGGCGGCGGTACCGGCTGCCTTGGCGGTGAAGGCGTCCAGGGTCCCGGCGGTGACCCCGCAGGCGGTCAGGAAGCCGGCGGCGCCGCCGTGCTTGACGCGGACCAGCTCCAGAAAGGTGCTCATCGCCCCGGCCGGGGCCTCCAGCAGCGGGGCGGGGATGCGCAGTTCGCCGGCCTCGACCTGGTTGAGGGCGGCGCGGTTGCGGTCGGCGAGACCGGCCCAGATCTGCTGGATCGCCTCGTTGGTGCGGGCGTAGTCGGTGACGATCTCCTCGGCGGGCACCCCGAGGAGCTCCAGCAGCAGCGCGGTGAGCAGCCCGGTGCGGTCCTTGCCGGCCGCGCAGTGCACCAGCACGCCGCCGGGGCGGACGGTGGCCTCGACGGCGGCGGCGAGGGCCTGCGGCGCGGACTCGGCCATCAGCAGGTAGAAGGCACCGAGGTCCTCGGCGGTGGTCATGGCGCGCATGGACTGCTCCAGCGCGTCGTTGGCGGGGTTGATCCGGGCGGCGACGACGGCGATGCCGGCGGCCTCGACGGCGGCCCAGTCCTCGGGGCTGCTCTCGGCCTCGCCCCTGAGGTCGACGATGGTGGTGATGCCGTGCTCGCGCAGCTGGGCGACGACGGTCTCGTCGGCGGCGGGGAAGGGCTGGGCGGAGCGGAACAGGGCACCGGGGCGGATCCAGCGGCTCGCGGGGTCGGTGAGCGTCGCGGGGTCGCGGAAGTTGACCAGGGACATGGGGGGCCTTTCGGAACGTGCGAAGTGCGGGTACGACGTGCGGATACGAAGGGTGTGACGAGAGGTGTCACCAGGGGTGCGGCGAAGGCGCGCGGCGGGGCCGCGCGAGGGGGTGACGGGGTGACGGAGGGCGTGCGGTGCCGACCGGGCGGCCGGCGGCGCGCCCGGGGGTGGCGGGGTGTGACGGGGTGTGGGGCCGGTCCGGGTCAGCCCGCCGCGGCGAGCACGTCCCGGTAGGCCCTGACCCAGTCGGTCAGCCTGCCGCTCTCCGGGCCGGTCAGGACGTGGCGCCGCACCATGCCGCCGAACATCGCGCCGAGCGCGGTCGGACGCAGGTCCTCGACCGGGTCGACGCCGAGCCGCTCGGCGGCGATGGTGACGGTGCGTTCGATGAAGGCGTCGATGACGACCAGGGCGTAGTTGTGCACGGAGTGCACCTCCAGCAGTCCCTGGCGCAGCCGGCGGCGCCGGGCGGTGTGCTCGACGGACTCCTCCAGCCGTCCGCCGGTGACGGTCACCGCGTGTTCGAGCGCGCCCCAGAGCGGGAGTTCGGCCGAGGCCTCGGCGAACGCGTCGAGCAGGACGTGACCGAAGTCCCAGCCGAAGAGCAGGGCCTCCTTGGCCGGGTAGTAGCGGAAGAACGTGCGGTGGGCGACGTCGGCGCGGCGGCAGATCTGGTCCACGGTGGTGCGCTCGTAGCCCTGCTCCTCGAAGAGGTCGAGCGCCGCGGTGCGGATGCTGTCGCGGGTGCGCGCCTTCTTGCGGTCGCGCATGCCCGGCTCCGCCACGGTGTCCGTCCCCTGCATCGTTCTTCCGTTTCCGTTCGGTGAGTCGGGTGTGGATGGGGCCGCCGAGGGGGCGGCTGTCTGTACCGAACCACGTCCGACCGTGCTCGCTCAAGGCGAGCGCCGACTCTTCGGGGTTTCGTCATCTTGAATTTGCACAACTGCCTTTTGGCAGTACTGCCACTTCCGGAATGGTGTGGGTCGTCGGCGGCCGAACTCCCCCCGGGCCGCCCCCGCACTCCCCGAACCGAGGAACCATGAAGCGGCACACCCACCTCCTGGTAGCAGCGGCCTGCACGGCCGCGCTCACGCTCACCGCCTGCTCCGCCTCCGACGACGCGATGTCCGGCAGCGGCGGCACCGCCGGGAACACCGGCGCGGCGGGCGACGGCCCGGCCGTGGACGGCGGCACCCTCAAGATCGGCCTGGACCGGCCGTTCACCAAGCTCGACCCCGCCGACGGCACCCTCACCTCGATGCCGATGATGATCCTCGCCAACGCCCTGTACGACCCGCTGATGGTCAACGGCGACAACGGCACCGTCCAGCCCTACCTCGCCAAGTCCTTCACCCCCGACGCGGACGCCAAGGTCTGGACCCTCGACCTGCACGAGGGCGTGAAGTTCAGCGACGGCAAGCCGCTGGACGCCCAGGCCGTCGCCGACCACGTCGCCCGGCTCAGCAAGCCGGAGAGCAAGTGCGCGTGCGCCGTCGACGCGGCCGCCATCGCCGCCACCGCCGTCACCGGACCGACCACCGTCAGCTTCACCCTCAAGTCTCCCGACGCCGGCTTCCCCAGCCTGTTCACCCGCTCCCTCGGCTACGTCTCCGAGGCACCGGCCGGGGACGCCCCCGCCGTCGGCTCCGGCCCGTACACGGTGGAGAGCGTGCAGCCCGGGGTCTCCGCCACCCTGACCCGCAACCCCGCCTACTGGGGCGCCAAGGGCCACGCCGACAAGCTCGTCTACCGGGTGCTGCCCGACGCCGACAGCCGCTACCAGTCGCTGCGCTCCGGCGACACCGACCTGGTCTGGACCGAGACGCCCAGTCAGCTCAAGCAGGCCGCCACCGACGGGCTGCGCACCGCCACCGGGCCCGGCTCCACCAGCACCGTCCTCTTCAACACCAAGGCCGCCCCCTTCGACGACGTGCGGGTCCGCCAGGCCGTCCAGTACGCGATCGACCGCGAGGCCGTCGAGAAGGTCGTCTACCTCGGCCAGGGCACCGTCTCCGACGGCCCGATCGGCTCCCGCTCCCCGTACCGGACGGACGCCCGGTACCCGGCCCGCGACGTGGCCAAGGCCCGCGCCCTGCTCGCCGAGGCCGGGCACCCCGACCTCGCCTTCGACTACCTCATCGACGGCCGCCCCGAAGGCCAGCAGCGGGCCACCGTGATCCAGCAGATGCTCGGCGAGGCCGGCATCAAGGTGACGATCAAGCCGCTCGACAGCGCGGGCCTCGGCACCGCGATGCTCCAGCGCAAGTTCCAGGTGATGGACTTCATCACCAGCATGTTCGGCGACACCGACACCGCGCTCGCCAGCCTCTACCTGCCGAACTCGCCCTACAACTTCACCGGCTGGTCCGACCCCGAGGCCCAGCAGGCGATCGCCGAGGGCCGCTCCTCGATCGACCCCGCCAAGCGCGGCGCGGCCTACAACCGGGCCGCCGCCCGGGTCGTCGGCGAGGCGCCGATGGTCTTCCTCACCGAGAACACCCTCGGCTTCGTCGGCGCCACCAAGGTCGGCGGGCTGCCCGACCTGTCCAAGCGCACCGTCCTCAACCTCTCCCCGGCCACCCTGTGGGTGAAGCGATGACCCCTCGCACCCGCACCGCGCTGCGGTACGGCGGGCAGCTCGGCCGCGCCGCGGCCGTCCTGCTGCTGGTCGCCCTCGGCGCCCTGACCCTGCCCCACCTGATGCCGGGCTCCCCCGCCGTCGCCGCCCTCGGCCCCACCGCCACCCCCGAGCAGATCTCCGTCTACGAGGCCGGACTCGGCCTGGACCGCAACGTGTTCGCCGCCACCTGGCAGTGGATCGGCGACGCCCTGCACGGTGACCTCGGCCACTCGCTGTCCACCGGCGCCGCCGTCACCACCGAACTCGCCGACCGCATCCCCGTCACCCTCGAACTCTTCCTCGCCGCCCAGGTGGTGGCACTCGCCATCGCCGTGCCCGTCGCCCTGGTCTCCGCCTGGCGGCCCGGCGGCCTCTTCGACCGGATCGCCACCGCCGGCACCTTCGCCTGGCTCGCCGTCCCCGGCTTCGCCCTCGGCCTGCTGCTCATCTGGATCGCCGCCGTGCAGCTGCGCATCCTGCCCGCCACCGGCTGGACCCCGTTCACCGAGGACCCGGCCGAGAACCTGCGCCACCTGGTGCTGCCCGCGCTCACCCTCGGCCTCACCGAGGCCGCCGTGTTCACCCGCGCCCTGCGCGGACAGCTGCTCGACACCCTCGACCAGCCGTACGTCGCCGCCGCCCGCAGCCGCGGCATGGGCACCACCCGGCTGCTGCTGCGCCGCGCCCTGCGGCCCTCCAGCCTGCCGCTGGTCACCCTGGTCGGGATCGGCATCGGCACCTCGCTGGGCGGCTCGGTGCTGGTCGAGTCGCTGTTCGCGGTGCCCGGCGTCGGCAGCCTGGCCTCCGGGGCCATCGCCGGCCGGGACTTCCCCGTCGTCCAGGCCGTGGTGGTGGTCAGCGCCGTCGGCGTGGTCGCGGCCACCCTCGCGGTCGACCTGCTGTACCGAACGATCGACCCGAGGATCGCCCATGACCACCGCTGAGACCGTGAGCACCGCCGCGAGCGCCGGCCCGGCCGCCGCGACCCCCGCGGCCCCCGCCGTCCGCACCGCCCGCCGCCGGCCCCCGGCCGGCGTGCTCGCCGCCGCGGCCTGGCTGGCCGTGGTCGCCCTCGCCGCCCTGCTGCTGCCGCTGCTGCCCGGCTTCGACCCGCTGCACGGCGACTTCGCCCACCCCGCCGCCGCCCCCGGGCCCGGCCACTGGCTGGGCACCGACGCCGCCGGACGGGACGTCCTGCAACGCACCGTCGCCGGGGCCCGCGCCTCCTTCACCGTCGCCGCCCTGACCATCCTGGTCGGCCTGCTCGGCGGCGGCGCGCTCGGCCTCGCCGCCGGCTGGTTCCGCGGCCCGGTCGACAAGGTGATCGGCTTCGCCACCGACCTGCTGATGTCCGTGCCCAGCCTGATCCTGGTGATGATCGTGGTCTCGCTGCGCGGCCCGAGCCTCACCGTGATCGGCACCCTGATCGGACTGTTGACCGTCCCGCACTTCACCCGGGTGGTGCGCGCCGTCGTGCTCTCGCTCAGCGAGCGCGGCTTCGTCCAGGCCGCCCGCATGCTCGGCACCACCCCGCTGCGCATCCTGCGCCGCGAGATCGTGCCGCACGTCGTGCCGATCGCCCTGACCTTCGCCTTCACCGCCACCACGGTCGCCATCGTCGCCGAGGGCTCGCTCAGCTTCCTCGGATTCGGGCTGCGCCCGCCGGAGCCCTCCTGGGGCGGCATCATCGCCGAGGGGCGCACCACGCTGGGCAGTTCGCCGTGGATCTCGCTGGCACCCGCCGCGGTGCTCTGTCTGACCGTCCTCGCCCTCAACTACCTCGGGGAGCACCTGCGCCCGGGGGGTCCCGCCGCCACGAAGCCGGCCGTCGCGAGGCGCGCCGCCAGGAAGTCCGGCACCACGAAGACCGCCGCGACGAAGACCGCCGCGACGAAGACCGCCGCCACGAAGGGAGTGCGCGGATGACCTCCGCCCCCGTCCTCGACGTCCGCTCGCTGGACGCCGTCCTGCACACCCCCGACGGCCGGACCCTGCACGTCCTGCACGGCGTCAGCCTCGCCATCGAGGCCGGCGAGTGCCTCGGCGTGGTCGGCGAGTCCGGCTCCGGCAAGTCCGTGCTCGCCCGCACCGTCCTCGGCGTCGAGTCCCGCACCACCAGGGCCGTCGCCACCGGCGAGATCCGGCTGCACGGCGAGGACCTGCTCGCCGCCACCCCCGCCCGCCGCGCCGCGCTGCTCGGCACCGGGATCGCCATGGTCCACCAGGACCCGATGACCTCGCTCAACCCCGTCGTCAGGATCGCCGACCAGGTCACCGAGTCCATCACCAACCGGCGTCGCCTCTCCCGGCGCGAACGGCTGCGCACCGCCACCGAGTTGCTCGCCGCCGTCGATGTCCCCGACCCCGCCCGGCGGGCCCGCGCCCACCCGCACGAGCTCTCCGGCGGCCTGCGCCAGCGGGTCGGCATCGCCGCCGCCCTGGCCGGCGAACCCGCCCTGCTGCTCGCCGACGAACCCACCACCGCCCTGGACGTCACCGTCCAGCGCACCGTCCTCGACCTGCTCGACCAGCACCGGCGCAGCCGCGGCCTCGCCACCCTGCTGATCACCCACGACATCGGCCTGCTGTACGGGCGGGCCCGGCGGATCGCCGTCATGTACGGCGGCCGGATCGTCGAGACCGGCCCCACCGAGGCCGTCACCCAGCACCCCCGCCACCCCTACACCGCGGCGCTGCTGCGCTCCGTCCCGAGGGTCACCGGCCCGCTGCGCCGCACCCTGCCCGCCATCCCCGGCTCACCTCCCGACCTCAGCAGGCCGACCCCCGGCTGCCCCTTCGCCCCGCGCTGCGAGCGGGCGACAGCGCTCTGCACCGAGACCGCGCCGCCCACCCACACCGCGGCGGACGGCCACACCGCCGACTGCCACTTCCCGCTCACCGTGCCCGGGGCCACGCCCGACGCCCCCGCCCCCTCGCCCGACGAACTGGAGTCCGTGGCATGACCACCGCCCCCGCAGCCGTCGCCCCCGACGTCGCCACTCCGGGAGAGGCCGTCCTGGAGGCCACCGGCCTCGCCGTCGTCCACCGCACCCGCTCCGGCCCGCTGCACGCCGTCAGCGGCGTCGACCTCACCCTGTACCCGCGCCGCACCCTCGCCCTGGTCGGCGAGTCCGGCTCCGGCAAGAGCAGCATCGCCAAGGCCCTGCTGCGGCTGCCCCCGCCCACCGCCGGCACCGTCACCCTGGACGGCACCGACCTCGCCACCCTCTCCCCGCGCGCCCTGCGGGCCGTCCGGCCGCGCCTCCAGATGGTCTTCCAGGACCCGGTGTCCTCGCTCAACCCGCGCCGCCGGGTCCGCGACCTGGTCGCCGAGTCCCTCGACGCCCACCCCGACCCGGCCCGTGACCGCGAGGAGACCGTCACCCGGCAGCTGGAGGCCGTCGGCCTGCCGCCCGCCCTGTTCGGCGACCGCCGGCCGAGCCAGCTCTCCGGCGGGCAGGCCCAACGGGTCGCCATCGCCCGGGCGCTGGCCGCCGAACCCCGGGTGCTGATCGCCGACGAGGCGGTCTCCGCGCTCGACGTCTCGGCCCAGGCCACCGTGCTCAACCTGCTGCGCGGCCTCACCGAGGAACGCGGGCTGGCCGGCCTCTTCATCTCCCACGACCTCGGCGTCGTCCGGGCGGTCAGCGACGAGGTGGCCGTGCTCCAGCTCGGCCGGATCTGCGAACGCGGCCCCACCGAGGCCGTCCTCGCCGCCCCGGCCCACCCCTACACCGCCGCCCTACTCGCCGCGGTGCCCGAACCCGGCCGCCCGCTGGGCGACACCGGGCTGCTCCCCGCCGACCCGCCCTCGCCGCTCGACCCCCCGTCCGGCTGCCGCTTCCGCACCCGCTGCCCGCTGGCCGACAGCCGCTGCGCCGGCGAGGAGCCGCGGTTGCGGGAGGTTAGCCCCGGCCGCGCGGTGGCCTGCCACCGCCCGCTGGCCGAGGCGGCCACCCAGGCCACCCAGTCCACGCAGGCCACCCGGGCCTGACCGGCGCGGGCGCGGCGCGGCCCCCGGTCCGGAGGCCGCGCCCGGCCGGGGCCCGTGCCGTTCCGGTCAGGCGGCGGACGGAACGGGGTCGCTGGTGAACAGGGCGCGCCGCTCGTCCTCGGTCAGACCGCCGCGGACGCCGTACGGCTCCCGGGTGGCGAGCGCGTGGCGGCGGCACTCCACCCGGACCTCGCAGCCGGCGCAGACCGCCTTGGCCTCCTCCTCCCGCTCCCTGGCGGCGGCGCCCGCCTCCTCCGCGGAGCGGTCGAAGAGGCCGCTGTCGGCGCTGCCACAGGCTCCGGCCGCCTCCCGGCTCCAGGGCTGGTCCGGTACGACGGGCGGGCGGGAGAGGTCGGACACGGCGGTTCCTTCCGATCGGGGTACGCGGGTGTCCCGCTCGTCTAACCCCGTCGCGCCCGTTCATGCCTCTTTCCCCCGGGCCGGCTGGTGGCGAAGGAGCGGGGCATGCCTTCGCCGTCCGGGGGCAGGAGGGCGGTCACACCGCCTATCCGAGGAGGTCCAACCATGATCCCGCTCCTGCTGGTCCTGCTGCTCGCCCTGATCCTGTTCGGCGCCGGCTTCGCCCTGAAGGTGCTCTGGTGGGCAGCCGTCATCGTGCTCGTCGTGTGGCTGCTCGGCTTCATCGCCCGGGGCACGACCACAGCCGGCGGACGGGGCCGCTGGTACCGCTGGTAGCCGCTCGCCGGACGGGGCGCCCGTGGTCGCGGGCGCCCCGTCGGCATGGACCACCGGGTCCGGCGGCGGCCCCGGGCCGCACGGCGTCGGCGACCGGCTCCGCCACCAGCAGCACGACGGCCGGGTGGACATCGGGCACGTACCAGTCCCCCACCACCTCGGCGGTGAAGCCCCTGGCCCGGGCGGCCGGCCTCGGCACTGCGGCCGGCGTCAGCCGTCTGCGCCGGCCGCCGACGGGCAGGGCCGGGCAGGGCCGCCGCGGCTCACCGTCCAGGGTCCCCCGGCCCGTCGTCATGTGAGGCCGCCCCTTCGGATCGACGGCGGTGTCGCGTGCTGCCCGGTTTCCCCCGCGCACGCGGGACCATGACCGTCCGCCGGCTCCCGCGGTGCCCGCCGGGGATCTCCCGGCTCAGCGGGTCAGGGCCTCCTCGGCGGACTCCGCCGTGAAGGTTCCATGGAGAACGTTCGTACACCTCGGGTGCGCCACCGAACCGCCCACCCCGCCGTGACCTCCGGCCGTTTCGGGCCGGTCAAGGCCTGCGATAGCCTCCGAACGGGTACACACCACACTTGACACCTCGAACCACGGCTGGGTCCATCCGGTCCGCTCCGCGGTGCCCACGCCCGGAGGCGGCCCGTCGGCCCGGCGTTCTACGGAGGCGACGTTTTCGATGGCCGGCCCGACCCTGTCCGACGACCCGCGGGACCGCCCTCAGGACGGGCCGGCCATCGCGCTGGTGAACGAGCCCGAGCTGCGGCAGCTGCTGGCGGGGCTGACGGCCGTGCGGGACGGCGACTTCAGCACCGAACTGCCCGGCGACGCGGACGGGCTGCTCGGTGAGATCGCCACCGTGTTCAACGGGATGGTCGACCAGCTGTCGCACTTCACCTCGGAGGTGACCCGGGTGGCCCGCGAGGTCGGCACCGAGGGACGCCTCGGCGGCCAGGCGCAGGTGCCGGGGGTGTCGGGCACCTGGGCGGACCTCACCGACTCGGTCAACGCCATGGCCGGGAACCTCACCTGGCAGGTGCGCAACATCGCCCAGGTGACCACGGCGGTGGCGCGCGGGGACCTCACCCAGAAGATCGAGGTCGACGCGCGCGGCGAGATCCTGGAGCTCAAGGACACCGTCAACACGATGGTCGACCAGCTGTCCTCGTTCGCCGGGGAGGTGACCCGGGTGGCCCGCGAGGTCGGCACCGAGGGACGGCTCGGCGGCCAGGCCAGGGTCGAGGGCGTCTCGGGAACGTGGCGCGACCTGACCGACTCGGTGAACTCCATGGCCGGCAACCTGACCGGCCAGGTCCGCGCCATCGCCCAGGTCGCCACGGCGGTGGCCGAGGGCGACCTCACCCAGAAGATCACCGTCTCCGCCCGGGGCGAGATCCTGGAGCTGAAGACCACCATCAACACGATGGTCGACCAGCTGTCCTCGTTCGCCGACGAGGTGACCCGGGTGGCCCGCGAGGTCGGCACCGAGGGGCGCCTCGGCGGCCAGGCCAGGGTCGAGGGCGTCTCCGGCACCTGGAAACGACTCACCGCGAACGTCAACGAGCTGGCCGGCAACCTCACCCGGCAGGTCCGCGCCATCGCCGAGGTCACCGGTGCCGTCACCGCAGGGGACCTGACCCGCTCGATCACCGTGGACGCCTCCGGCGAGGTCGCCGACCTCAAGGACAACATCAACGCCATGGTGGAGTCCCTGCGCGAGACCACCCGCGCCAACGAGGAACAGGACTGGCTCAAGACCAACCTCGCCCGCTTCTCCGCGCTGATGCAGGGCAGGCGCGACCTCGCGGTCGTCGCCGAGTCCGTCATGGACGAACTCGCCCCGCTGGTCGGCGGGCAGTGCGGCGCCTTCTACCTCGCCGAGGACAGCCAGGACGGCACCGTACTGCGGCTGGTCGGCTCCTACGCGTTCCCCGACGGCGAGCGCCCGACCCGCTTCCGGCTCGGCGAGTCCTTCGTCGGCCAGGCCGCGCGCAGCCGGCGGATCATCGCCGTCGACGCCCTTCCGCCGGACTACCTGGCCGCGTCCTCCGGCCTCGGCCGCACCGAGTCGCTGTCGCTGATCGTGCTGCCGATCGTGGTCGAGGAGCAGGTGCTGGGCGTCATGGAGCTGGCCTCGGTCCGGCCGTTCACCCAGGTCCACCGGGACTTCCTGGGCCGGCTCATGGAGACCATCGGCGTCAACGTCAACACCATCATCGCCAGCGCCCGCACCGACGAACTCCTCGGCGAGTCCCAGCGGCTCACCACCGAACTCCGGGCCAGGTCCGCGGAGCTACAGGCACGCCAGGAGGAACTCCAGGCCTCCAACGCCGAGTTGGAGGAGAAGGCGGAACTCCTCGCCGCCCAGAAGGGCGACATCGAGACCAAGAACCTGGAGATCGAACAGGCCCGCCAGGAGCTGGAGGAGCGCGCCCACCAGCTGTCGCTCGCCTCGAAGTACAAGTCCGAGTTCCTGGCCAACATGAGCCACGAGCTGCGCACCCCGCTCAACAGCCTGCTCATCCTCGCCCAGCTGCTCGCCCAGAACCCCACCAGGAACCTGACCGCCAAGCAGGTCGAGTACGCCGGCATCATCCACTCCGCCGGATCCGACCTGCTCCAGCTCATCAACGACATCCTCGACCTCTCCAAGGTCGAGGCCGGGAAGATGGACCTCAACATCGAGGCCGTGCCGCTGCAGGCGCTGCTCGACTACGTCGAGGCCACCTTCCGCCCCATGACCAGCCAGAAGAACCTCGCCTTCGCGGTCCGGACGGCCGACCGGGTCCCGACCGAACTCCCCACCGACGACTACCGGTTGCGCCAGGTGCTGCGCAACCTGCTGTCCAACGCCGTCAAGTTCACCGAGCAGGGCCGGGTCGGTCTGCACATCGCGCCCGCCGACGAGACGGAGATCCCCGAGGGCGTCCGCCGCGACGGCCCCGTGCTCGCCTTCCGGGTCACCGACACCGGCATCGGCATCGCCCCCCAGCACCTGGAGACCGTCTTCGGCGCCTTCCAGCAGGCCGACGGCACCACCAGCCGCAAGTACGGCGGCACCGGGCTCGGCCTGTCGATCAGCCGGGAGATCGCCTTCCTGCTCGGTGGCGCGATCACCGTGGAGAGCACCCCGGGCCGGGGAAGCAGCTTCACCCTCTTCCTCCCCGCCGAACGCCCCGACCTCTCCGCGAACGGCACCGGCACGACGCCCGGGGCGCTCGAAGGCCGTGCGCCGGAGCCCTCGGCGGACACCGGGCACGGTCCGGACCACCCCGCCGCCCCCGGCCGCCCGCGGCGCCTGCTCGTGGTGGAGGGCCGCCCCAACGGTCTGCTCTCCCTGGTCGCCGAGAACGCCGTCGACGACCTCGCCCGCTACTCGGACGGGCAGCGGAGGGTCGAGATCGTCACCGCGGTCGGCGCCCAGGAGGCCGCCACCGCCCTGGCCACCGCGCCGTGCCACTGCGTCGTCCTGGAACTGGGCCTGCCCGACGGGACGGCCGTGACCCTCCTGGAGGAGATGGAGGGCGATCCCGCCCTGTCCACCGTCCCGGTGCTGGCCCACGACAACCGGGGCGTCACCGCGGAGCAGGAACACGCGGCGAGCCGCGAGGGCTCGCGGCCCCTGGAACTCATCTCCAGCCTCGACGAGCTGCGCGAACGCATCGCGCTGCACATGAGCGCCGACCGGCCGGGGAACGTCGTGCAGCTGGTGCGCGACACCGGCCGCAGGCCCGCCTGGAGCCCCGGGGCCGACCCGGTGCTCTCCGGGCGCACCGCGCTGGTGGTCGACGACGACGACCGCAACCTGTACGCGATCACCAGCATCCTGGAACTGCACGGCATGAACGTCCTCCAGGCCGAGAACGGGCGCGCCGCGCTCGAAGCGCTCGCCGTCCACCCGGGGATCGACGTGATCCTGATGGACGTGATGATGCCGGAGATGGACGGCTACTCCGCCACCGCGGCGATCCGCGCCATGCCCGAGCACGAGGGGCTGCCGATCATCGCGGTGACCGCCAAGGCCATGGTCGGCGACCGGGAGAAGAGCCTGGCGTCGGGAGCCAGCGACTACATCACCAAGCCGGTCGACTCCGACGAGGTGATCAGCCGGATCAGGCACAACCTCGCCCGCTGACCGCCTCCCGCGATCCAGACCCCAGGAGCCACGACCGTGCAGCAGCCACCGGACCGGTCCGCCACCGGCCGCCCCCCGTCGGCCGGACCGGCCGCCGGCCCCGCGCGGGTCGGACCGCAACGGAGCGCCACCGCCCCGGGGGCGCCGAGCGCGGCGGGGGCGCCCGGCGTCCGGGAGGCCGAGCGCGAGGCGACGGCGGTCGGCCGGCTCGCCGGCACGGTCGAGCGGCTGCGGCTGGAGCTGGACCACGCCCAGGCCCACTCGGCAGGTCGGGCCGTGGTCGAGATGGCCGTCGGCGTGCTCGTGGAACGCCTGCGGTGCGGCCCCACCGAGGCGGGCAGGCAGCTGGAGACCCTCGCCGAGCAGGCCGGGGTGTCGGTCCTGGCGCTCGCCGCCGACCTGGTCAACCAGTCCGCGTCGGACGAGATCTCCGCACTCGCCCGCGGCTTCGTCGCCGGTGCGTCGGTCCCGCCCGCGGAGCCGGTGGCCGTCCGGCTCCGGAGCACCGAGGCGGACGCCCTCGCGGGCGGTGACGCCCCGGCGGCCGCCCGCTCGATGCTGGAGCACGCGCTCCGGCCGCTCGGCGTGGCCGCCGTCGCCGTCTGGGCGGCCCACCCCGACCTCTCGCTGTCGCTGGCGGGCAGTGCCGGCTTCCACGAGGAGGAGGCCCGCCGCTGGCGTCACGTCCCACCGGGCGTGCCGACCCCGGCCCGCCGGGCCCTCGACGAGCGCTCGGCCATCGGCTACCCGACGCTCGCCGAGGCCTCGCTGCCGTCGATCGGCCAGCACGAGATCCGCGGCGGCCGGCTGGCCGTCCCGGCCGGCACCGGCGGCCGGCTCATCGGTGTCCTGGAGATCTGCTGGCACGACGCGCTGCCCGAGCAGTCCCAGTCGCTCCAGCGGCAGTTCGAGGCGCTCGCGGAGCTGGCCGCCGCCACGCTGGACTCCCGGAGCGGCCAGGAGCTCTCCGCCCCCGGCCTCGCCGACCGGGAGTTCGGCGAACTGCGGCAGCTGGTCGACGGCCTCCTCGACCCGTGCCTGGTCCTGCGGCTGTCACCCGACGGCGACGGCCACCCGCCGCACTTCGTGATCCGGCACGTCAATCCGGCCTTCGTCGACTTCGCCGGCCGGCCGACCAGTGCCATCGCGGGCACCCGCCTGCTGGAGGCGTACCCGCTGGCGGCCGAACCCGGCGGCCTGGCCGAGAAGGTCGAGCACGTCCTCGCCACCGGGGAGCCCTTCCGCACCCACGACATGCGGCTCGCCGCCGTGGTCGACGGCGTGCGGCTGACCGCCGGGGCCCGGGTGAGCATCAGCCGGACCGGCACCCACCTGGCGGTCGTCTGGCGCCTCGACGACGGCACCCCGAGGGTCGCCCGGCTGCTCCAGCACGCCCAGCGGCTCGGCCGGATCGGCGGCTTCGAGGAGAACCTGCGGACCCGCCGGATCGCCTGGAACGAGACCCTGTACGAGTTGCACGGGCTGCCGCCCACCGCGCCGCCGATCGCCCTGGACCAGCTGGCCGAGCACGCCCACCCGGACGACCGGCACACCATCGGCCGGTTCCTGCGCACCCTGCTGCACCACCGGCGTCCGGCCTCCACCGCGTTCCGCCTCCAGCGCCCCGACGGCGTCACCCGGCACATCCGCGTCGTGGCGGAGCCCGTCCCCACGCCCGGCAGCGACCTGCGGCTCGTCCGCGGCGCCTACCAGGACATCTCCGCCCAGCACTGGACGGAGGTCGCCCTGGCCGCCACCCGTGACCAGCTGGCCCAGAGCGAGCAGCAGGCCGCGGAACGCAGCCGCCTCGCCCTCCAGCTCCAGCACGCCATCATGCCGCCCGCCCGCGGCCCGCTGGACCTGCACGACCTGCGGGTCGCCGTCCGCTACCGTCCGGCCGAGAAGGGCCACCTGGTCGGCGGGGACTGGTACGACGCGCTCACCCTGCCCACCGGGGACGTGCTGCTGTGCGTGGGCGACGTCGCCGGGCACGGCATCGAGGCCGCCACCGGCATGGTCGCCCTGCGCAACGCGCTGCGCGGCCTGGCCGCCACCGGTGCCGGGCCGGCCCAGCTGCTGAGCTGGCTCAACAGCGTCACCCACCACCTCACCGACAACGTCACCGCCACCGCGGTCTGCGGCCTCTACGAGCCCGGGACCCGCCGGCTCCGCTGGGCCCGGGCCGGCCATCCGCCGCCGGTCCTGCTGCGCGGCGGGCACGCGACGACCCTCCCGCAGCTGGGCGGCATCCTCCTCGGGGCGGTGGACCACGCGGACTACGCGGAGGGCGAGCTGGCCCTGGCGGCCGGGGACACCCTGGTGATGTACACCGACGGGCTGATCGAGCGTCGCGACGAGTCCCTCCAGGCGTCCCTGACCAGCCTGATGGCGCTCACCGAGCAGGCGCACAGCGGGTCGGCCGCGGGGGCCGACGGCCTGGAGGAGCACCTGGACCACCTGCTGCGGTACAGCAGCGCCGACACGGACGACGACACCTGCCTGGTCGGGGTGGCGGTCCGGTAGCCCGGGCCGCCACCGGCCTCCGGCCGGCCCGGCCGGCCCCGGGTCGGCCCGGCCGGCCCCGGTCGGTCAGGACGCGACCGACGGGCGGTACACGGTCAGCCCGGCCGGCTTCTTGGACAGCCGCAGCGCGCCGCGGGCGGGAACGCTCTCGCCGTCGACGGCGATCCGGTCGGCGTCGCCGAGGAAGTCCAGCTCCAGGGCGCTCAGCCGGGCCGTCCGGTAGACCCGGGAGCGGTGCAGGGTGCCGGACAGGAACGCGGCGGCCAGCCGGGCGCGGGCGAAGGGCCGCCCGCCGTCGACGACCCGGACGTCGAGTTCCCCGTCCGCCAGGGCGGCGCGGTGGGTGGGGGCGAATCCGGCCGGTTCGTACGCCCCGTTGCCGGCGAACAGCAGCCACAGCCGGTGCGGGCGGCCGCCGGCGTGGACGGTGACCGGTTCGGCGGTCGGCAGCAGCCTGGCGACGGCCACCGCGAGGGCCGGCCACTTGCCGAGGCGCTTCTCCAACCGCTCCCGCTCGTGGACGAGTTCGGGGTAGATGCCGAGACTGAAGGTGTTGACGAAGGTCCGGGTGCCGGTGCCGTCGGTGGCCAGTCCGAGGTCCACGCCGGCCGCGGTGCCGGCCTCGACGGCCCCGGCGGTGGCCTCGTGGGTGGTGGCGCCGAGGTCGAGCGCGAAGTGGTTGAGGGTGCCGCCGGGGAAGACCGCCAGCGGCAGGGCGCGCTCGACGGCCAGCGCCGCGGCCAGGTTGACGCTGCCGTCGCCGCCGCACACCCCGAGCGCGCCGCCGGCCCGGTCGGCCCGGTCGGCGGCCTCGGCCAGCAGCTTCGGCAGGTCGTCCTCGGGACCGCACACCCGGACGTCCGCCTCGGGCAGCAGTGCGCGCAGCTTCTCGGCCGTCTCCTCGGGACCGGGGGTGAGCGGGGAACCGTTGCCGGAGCCGGAGTTGACCACCACCGACAGGCCCAGTCCGCGCGGCAGGGCCGGGGCCGGGGAGGTGGCCGGGGCGGCCGGCGGCGGCACGTCGGAGGAGCGCGGCCACCAGCGCAGGGTCGTGGCGGCGGCGGCCGTCCCCAGCGCGGCGCCCGCCAGGACGTCGCCCGGGTAGTGCGCCCCGGTGTAGACGCGGGAGAACGCCACCGCCGCGGCGACCGGCGCGACGGCCGCTCCCAGCAACGGGGACTCGATCGCCACGCCGGTGGCGAAGGCTGCCGCGGAGGCTGCGTGGCCGGAGGGGAAGGAGGTGGTGAAGGGCCGGCGCAGCAGCCTGCGCACCGACGGCACGCCGTCCAGCGCCGGGCGGGGCCGGCGGGTGGCGTGCTTGGCGACGGTGTTGGCGGTGGTCGAGGCGATCGCTAGCGCGCCGAGCCCGCGCAGCGCGGCGCGCCGGCCGCGGCGTCCGCCGACCGCGCCGAGGACGGCGGCGGTGCCCATCCACAGCACGCCGTGGTCGGCGGCCCGGCTCAGCCCCCGCAGCCACGGGCGGGTGCCGTGCCAGGGCGCGGCGGCGACGCGGTCGAACAGGGCCCGGTCGATGGCGTCGAGTCGTGTGGTCCCCAGTCGTGTCATCCGACGAGCCTAACCGAGGCCCCGGAACGCGGTCGGGCGTCGCCGACGGCGTGTTCCAACGGGCCCCGGTGCGGGTCCGGCCGCGGGGCCGGCGTGCTGCGCTCGGCGTGGGGTGCCGTTCGGACGCCGTCGACGACGTCCGAACGGCACCCCGGTCACGGGTGGCGCGCGCCGGGCCGGGGCCTCACCCGCGCACCGGCCCGGCGCGCCTCACCGCGCGCCTCAGCTGACGCCGGCGGCCTGAAGCGCGGCCGAGACGACCGCGGCGGTGTTCCGCTGGCCGGCCGCGTTCGGGTGGAACGGCACGTAGGGGCCGGCCGGGATCAGCGGCTCGACCCACCGGACGGACGCGCTCTTGCAGGCGTCGTGCCCGAGGCTCGGGGTGTAGGTGTCGACGTACGTGGCGCCGTTGTTCTGCGCCACCCGCTTCAGGGTGTCGTTGAGGACCTTCTCGACGTTGTTCAGGTAGACGATGTCCTTGGTGGTGATGAGGATCTGCGGCTTGCAGCTGCCGCTCGTCGGCAGGATGCTCGGGTAGCCGACGACGAAGACCTTGGCCTGCGGCGAGAGCTGGTGGATCCGCTGGACGGACGCGGCGATGTTCGGCTCGCTCGCGGCGATGGCGTCGGTGAAGGTCGACTTGTACTTGTCCGCGCACGGGGAGCCGAGGTTCAGCCAGTCGGCCGCGCCGAGGATCTCGCAGCCCTGGACGGCGGTGCTGAAGGTGTTGTTGTCGTTGCCGCCGATGCCCAGGGTGACCACCGAGGTGGCCGGGGTCAGCGCGTTGAACTGCGGCGGGGAGTCCGCCGACTGGGCGTTCGACAGGTCGGAGGTCGCGGCGCCGGAGCAGCTGACGTCGACCAGCGGCAGCCCGAGGGTCTGGGCCACGACGTGCGGGTAGTTGTCGGTGCTCTGCGCACAGGACGACGGCGTGCCCGGCGAAGCCAGGGGCAGTGTGCCGACGGCGGTGTAGGAGTCACCCAGGGCGACGTAGCCGCCTGATCCCGCCGCCTGGGCCGGGGCGGCCGCGGCCAGCGCGGTGGTGAGGGCGAGGCAGGCCGCGGCGGCGAGGCCGGCGGTCTTGATGGAGGTCATCGAGGTCTCTTCCCGTTCGAGTGACGACAGGTCAGCAGGCGGGAGGGCACCGTGGAACGTGCGATGCCCACCGCCGGGTGGCTGTGCAGGTCCCACAGGGGCTCCGGCCGGACATCCGGACGTCCGGATGCGGCAGCTGCCGTCCGCTGCGCGGTCGCACCCGGCCGAACGGCGGGAGGACTCCACGGATGCGGACCAGGACCGGCCCCTCGCCGCTGATTGTG
Organism: Kitasatospora sp. NPDC091335; assembly: GCF_044757205.1. Classification (NCBI taxonomy): domain Bacteria; kingdom Bacillati; phylum Actinomycetota; class Actinomycetes; order Kitasatosporales; family Streptomycetaceae; genus Kitasatospora; species Kitasatospora sp. NPDC091335. Next base: position 485,360 of record NZ_JBIVUM010000003.1, read on the forward strand.
CCTCAGATTTCTTGATCTACACGGTAGTTGCGGGAAGCAGGGGGACCCCTAAACCTTCCGTCGGGGGCCCGCGGCACGGGTGGTCACACGCCGCGGGCCCGGCCCGGTCAGGCCGGATCGGCGGCGCCGGTCGCACCGGCGCCGGCGGTCGAGGCAGCGAACAGGCTGGACACCGAGCCGTCGTCCGCGACGACGTCGCGCAGGTGCCGGAAGCCCAGCCGCCGGGACAGCGCCAGGCTAGGGGTGTTCTCCGCGCCCACCAGGCCGTACACCTCCTTGAGCCCCAGTTCCTCCCCGGAGTAGCGGATCAGCCCGCGAACCACCTCGCTGCCCAGTCCCCGGCCCCAGAACTCCGGGGCCAGCGCCGTCACCAGTTCGTGGCCGTCGACGTTCCCGGCCCGCTTCACCTCGGCGTGGCCCGCGTACGTCCCGTCCGCCCACAGGCCCCAGACGTCGAAGAGGTTCCTGGGGTAGACGTCGGACAGGATCGCCCGGAACAGCGTGCGGATGTCCGGCTCGGGCACGAGGTCCTGGCCCATCCAGCGGCACACGTCCGCGTTGCGCAGCAGGGAGACGAAGGCGTCCTCGTCGTCGGTCCGGTAGGGGATGAACTCCAGGTGTTCGGTGCGCAGCGGAGGGGTCATGGTGCTCTCCTCGGTGTTGTGGTGGTTCGGTGGTGCAGCGGCCGGACGGGGCCGGACGGCGCGTGGCGCGACCGGCGGCCCCGTCCCGACGGCCGGTCAGGCTCCGGCGTTCTCCATGCGCTCGCGCAGGCTCTTCGGGCGCATGTCGGTCCACACCTCGTCGACGTAGGCGGTGCACTCGGCTTCGGTGCCCTCCGTGCCGACGGGCTGCCAGCCGGCCGGTACCTCCAGGTCGGCGGGCCAGAGGGAGTACTGCTCCTCGTCGTTGCGCAGCACCTGGTAGCGGGTGTTCTCGTCCATGTCGGTCTCCTTCGTCATCGTCGGTCGGTGGTGGATCCGGTAGGGGTGTCGGGTGTCGTCAGCGGTCTCCCCTCGCGTGCCGGGCGATCTGCCGCAGCGCCTCGGCGAAGTCCCCGGCGGCCCGGCGCACCGCCTCGGTGTCGTGGACGGCGGGGCGGTGGTGCCAGGTGAAGGCGAGGCGGCCCGCCTGGGCGGCGCCGACCACCTCCAGCGGGTGGGAGCCGCCGTCCCCGGGGTCGTGGTCCTGGCCGAAGGAGCCGAGTTCGGCGCGGACCAGGCCGTCGCCCGCGGCCTCGGGCCTGGCGTCCCACTGGCCGAGGTAGTTGAAGACGACCTGGCCGTGGCCGGCGGCGGCGAGGCGCTCGCGGACCCCGGGCGTGCCGAAGGTGCGCAGGGCGCCGAAACCGAGGCCGTTGCCGGGCACCGCGCGCAGTCGGCGGCGGACGGCCTTCACCAGGGCGCGCCAGTCGCGGTCGGGGCCGAGGTCCGCGGGGTCGGGGACGTCGAAGCTGACGGGGTGGACGGTGGTGAACCAGCCGACCGTACGGGACAGGTCGACGCCGTCCAGCAGGTCCTCCCGGCCGTGTCCCTCCAGGTCGAGGCCGATCCGTTCCCGGCCGCTCCAGCGGGCCAGGGCGAGGGCGAGGGCGGCCAGCAGGACGTCGTTGACCCGGGTGCGGTAGGCGGCGGGGGCGGCGCGCAGCAGCGCCTCGGTGTCGGCCTCGTCGAGTTCGACGGTGACGGCCGCGGTCTCCGTGTCGCCGCCGGCGGCCGCGGTCTCCGCCTCGCCGGGCGCCGCCGGGCGTCCGGGCAGGGCCGCGCGGGCGCTCACCGCCTCCTCCCAGTACGGGAGTTCGTGGTCGAGGCCGCCCTCGGCGACGTGGCCGGCGAGCCGCCGCGCCCAGTCGCGGAAGGAGGTGCCGCGCTCCCCCAGGGTGATCGGCCCGCCCTGGACGGCCTGCCGGTGGGCGCTCTCCAGGTCGTCGCGGAGCACCCGCCAGGAGACGGCGTCGACGACGAGGTGGTGGGCGACCAGGAGCAGCAGCGCCGGGTGGTCGGGGTGGCCGGTGAACAGGGCGGCGCGCAGCAGCGGGCCGCGGGCCAGGTCGAAGCCGGCGTGCAGGTCGTCGGCGGCCTTGGCCATGGCGGCACCGGCGGCTTCGGCGCTCTGTCCGGTGAGGTCGTGGCGGAGCAGGAGGTCCTCGGCGGGGGCGGGCGGCGGGTTGAACTGGTGCCAGCCGTCCGCGTCGTGGGTGAAGCGCATCCGCAGGGCGTCGTGGTGTTCCAGCAGGGCGTCGAGGGCGGCGCGCAGCGCCTCCGGGTCGGGGTCGGTGCCGAGTTCGAGCAGGGTGGACTGGTTGAAGTGGTGGTGGGCGGTGCGCGGGGTGGTCAGGAACCACTCCTGGATGGGGGTGAGCGGCACGTCGCCGGTGACCGGGCCGTCGTCCGCGCGTTCGGTGGCGGTGCGGACGACGGTGGCCAGTTCGGCCACGGTCTGGTGGCTGAACAGGTCGCGGGTGGCCAGGTGCAGGCCGTCCCCGCGCAGCCGGGACACCACCTGCATGCTGAGGATGGAGTCGCCGCCGAGCAGGAAGAAGTTGTCGTCGGCGCCGACCGCCTCCAGGCCGAGGACGTCGGCCCAGATCCGGGCGATCCGGCGTTCGGTGTCGGTCCCGGGAGCCCGGCCGGGCCCGGTGATCGGCTGGGCAGGTCCGGGGTCGGGCAGGGCCCGCCGGTCGAGCTTGCCGTTGGGGGTGAGCGGGAGCCGGTTCAGCGGGACGAAGGCCGCGGGGACGAGGTGCGGTGGCAGCGACTCGGCGAGGTGGAGCCGCAGTTCGGCGGCGGGTGCGCCTTCGGCGGGGTCCGCGGGGACGACGTGGGCGACCAGCCGTCCGCCGCCGGGGCCGTCGGCGCGGACGGTGACGACGGCGTCGCGGACCAGCGGGCTGCCGCGCAGGGCGCTCTCGATCTCGCCCGGTTCGATCCGGAAGCCGCGGAGCTTGATCTGCTCGTCGGCGCGTCCGGCGAACCGCAGTTGCCCGTCGGCGTCGCGGCGGGCGAGGTCGCCGGTGCGGTACATCCGGGTGCCGGGGGCGCCGTGCGGGTCGGCGAGGAAGCGCTGGGCGGTGAGGCCGGGGCGGCCGAGGTAGCCGCGGGCGAGGCCGGGGCCGGCCAGGTAGAGCTCTCCGGTGATGCCGGGCGGCACCGGCCGCAGGGCGGTGTCCAGGACGTACGCGCGGGTGGCGCCGCTGGGCCGGCCGATCGCGGGGCTGCCGGTGCCGGGGGCGAGCGGTCCGGTCCAGGTGGCGACCACGGTGGCCTCGGTGGGGCCGTAGGAGTTGACCATCCGGCGGCCGGGGGCCCAGGTGTCGACCAGGTCGGCCGGGCAGGCCTCGGCGCCGACCACCAGGGTGCGCAGCCCTGGCAGGGCGGCGGCGGTCTCCGGTTCCATGGTGGCCAGCGCGGCCGGGGGGATCAGGGTGTGGCTGATCCGGCGGACGGCCAGCACCTCGGCGAGCCGTTCGCCGACCAGCGGGCCCTCCTCCCCGGTGACCAGCGCGGCCCCGGAGAGCAGGGAGGTGCAGAGTTCCAGGACGGAGGCGTCGAAGCTGGGCGAGGCGAACTGGAGCACCCGGTCGCCGGGGCCGACGGCGTACTGCTCGGCGGCGGCCGCGGCGAAGACGGCGAGGCCGGTGTGGGTCACCTGGACGCCCTTGGGCGTGCCGGTGGAGCCCGAGGTGTAGATGACGTAGGCCGGGTGGGCGGGGGTGAGGGCGGCGCCGCGGTCGGCGTCGGTGGGCGCGGTGTCCGGCCCCTCGGCGGCCCACACCAGGGCCGGGTCGTCGAGCAGCAGGTGCGCTCCGGCGTCGCGGACCATGAACTCCCGCCGGGGCGCCGGGTAGTCGGGGTCGACGGGGAGGAAGGCGCCGCCGGCCTTGGCGACGGCGAGCTGGGCGACGACCATGGCCGCCGAGCGGGGCAGCGCGAGGGCGACCAGCCGCTCCGGTCCGACGCCGCGCCCGATCAGGTGGTGGGCCAGCCGGTTGGCGGCCCGGTCCAGTTCGGCGTAGCTGAGCTCCCGTTCGCCGTCGAGCAGCGCGGGCGCCCCTGGGGTGCGGGCGGCCTGGCGTTCGAACAGGGCGGGCAGGGTGGCCTCGGCGACCGGGCGGAAGGTGCCCCGGGGGTCGGCGGGCGGCGTGTCCTGGCCGGCCAGCGGCAGCGCGCCGACGGCGCACTCCGGGTCCCGGGCGACGGCGGTGAGCAGGGCGGCGAGCTGGCCGGCCATCCGTTCGACGGTGGCCGGGTCGAACAGGTCGGTGTTGTAGGTGAGCAGGCCGTGCAGCGCGCCGCCCTCGGCCTCGGCGAACTCCAGCACCAGGTCGAAGGCCGTCCGGGTGCTGTCGGTCTCGATGTCGCTCACGTCGAGGCCCGGCAGGTCGAGGTCGGCGGACGGGGTGTTCTGGAGTACGACGAGGACCTGGAAGAGCGGGCTGCGGCTGGTGTCGCGTACCGGCTGGACCTCGTCGACCACCTTCTCGAAGGGCACGTCCTGGTGGGCGAAGGCGTCCAGGACGGTCTGCCGCACCTCGCCGAGGAACGCGGCGAAGGGCTGCGCGGGGTCGACCCGGGAGCGCAGCGCCAGGGTGTTGACGAAGAACCCGACGAGCTGCTGGACCTCGGGCCGGTCGCGGCCGGAGGTGACGGTGCCGACGGTGATGTCGGTGTCCCCGCCGAGCCGGGCCAGGTAGGCCTGGGCGGCGGCGACCAGGGTGGTGAACAGGGTGGTTCCGCGCTCCCGGCCGGCCAGGGCCAGCCGGCGGGCGGTGTCGGCGGGCAGCTCCAGCCGGGCGGTGGCGCCGTTGCTGGTGCGCACCGCGGGCCGGGGCCGGTCGGTGGGCAGCCGCAGCGGTACGACGCCGTCCAGCCGGCGCCTCCAGTAGCCGAGCTGTTCCCCGGCGGGGGCGCCTTCGGTGCGCTGCCAGTGGGCGTAGTCGGCGTACTGGACCGGCAGTGGCGCCAATTCGGCGTCCTCGGAGCCGAGTTCGGCCCGGTAGAGGTGGGCCAGGTCGGTGAGCAGTACGGCGGTGGACCAGCCGTCGGTGACGATGTGGTGCAGGGTCAGCGCCAGCACGTGGTCGCCGTCGGCGGGCCGGGCCAGGGCGGCGCGCAGCAGCGGGCCGCGGCGCAGGTCGAAGGGGCGGGCGCGTTCGGCGGCGAGCAGGTCGCGCAGCGCCCGTTCCCGGTCTTCCGGCGGCAGTGCGGAGAGGTCGTGCAGGGGCAGCGGGACGTCCCGCGGCGGGTGGACGAGCTGGACGCCGTGGCCGTCGACGCTGTCGAAGGTGGTGCGCAGCGACTCGTGGCGGGCCGCCAGGGCGGTCAGGGCCGCGCCGAGCGCGCCGGGGTCGAGGCTGCCGCGCAGCCGCAGCGCGAGCGCGGTGACGTACTCGGCGCCGCCGGGGGCGAACTCCTCCAGGAACCAGAGCCGTTGCTGGGCGTGGGACATCGGGGCGGCGCCCTCGCGGGCGACCGGGCGCACCGGTGGGCGCGCCGGGGCGGCGGGCTCCGAGGTGAGCAGCCGGGCGAGGCCGGCCGGGGTGGGGTGGTCGAAGACGGCGCGGGGGCCGAGGTCGGTACCGAAGGCCTCGGCCAGCCGGGCGGCGAGCCGGATGCTGAGGATGGAGTCGCCGCCGAGTTCGAAGAACCCCTCCGCCATGCCGGGCGGGCGGATGCCGAGGACCTCGGCGAAGACCTCGGCGGTGCGGCGTTCGGCCTCGGTGCGCGGTTCGACCCGGGCCCGTCCGCCGCCGGGCTCCCGCTCCGGCGCCGGGAGGGCGGCGCGGTCGACCTTGCCGTTGCGGCTGAGCGGGAGGGCGGCGAGCGGGACGAAGGCGGCCGGGACGAGGTAGTCGGGCAGTGCGCGGGCGGCGAAGGCCCGCAGCTCCTCCGGGTCGACGGGGCCGACGGGGTAGGCGACCAGCCGGCGGGCGCCGGGCCGGTCCTCGCGGACCACCACGGCGACGTCGGTGACCAGCGGGTGGGCGGCGAGCGCGGACTCCACCTCGCCGGGCTCGACCCGGAAGCCGCGGATCTTCACCTGGTCGTCGGCGCGGCCGAGGAACTCGACGGTGCCGTCGGTGCGGCGCCGGGCGAGATCCCCGGTGCGGTACATCCGGGCGCCGGGCGGGCCGGCCGGGTCGGCGAGGAAGCGGGCCGCGGTGGCGCCGGGCCGGCCGAGGTAGCCGCGGGCCACACCCTCGCCGGCCACGTACAGTTCGCCCGCGCAGCCCGGCGGGACGGGCCGCAGCCGCCGGTCCAGGACGTGCACCCGGCGGTCGTCCAGCGGCCGGCCGATCGGCACGGTGTCGGGCACCGCCGTCGCGTCGGGCAGGGCGTGGGCGGTGGCGAAGGTGGTGGTCTCGGTGGGGCCGTAGCCGTCCACCACGGTCAGCCCGGGGCAGGCGGCCAGGACCCGGCGCACGGCGGCGGCGGGCACCACGTCCCCGCCGGTCCACAGGGTGCGCAGGCCGGTGAAGCAGTCCGGCGCGTCCTGGGCGAGCAGCCGGAACAGCCCGGCGGTGAGCCAGAGCGCGGTCGGCCCGTCCGGTCCGGCGAGCCGGCGCAGCAGCGTGGCGTCCACCGGTCCTTCGGGGGCGACGAGCACGCAGCCGCCGTTCAGCAGCGGCGCCCACACCTCGAAGGTGGCGGCGTCGAAGGCGACCGGCGAGTGCAGCAGGACCCGGGCGCAGCGGCCGTCGGTGAAGCGGCTGTCGGTGGCGAGCGAGGCCACGTCGCGGTGCCGGACGGCGACGGCCTTGGGCTCGCCGGTGGAGCCGGAGGTGTACATCACGTACGCGAGCCGGTCGGGGTCGGCGGGCGGCAGTGCGGGCGCGGTCGGCCCGGCCGGTTCGTCGCGTACGGCGGCGACCTGCCCGGCGGTCAGCAGCAGGCCCGCGCCGGCCCGGTCGAGCAGGGTGCGGCGGCGTTCCTCGGGGGCGCGCCGGTCGACGGGCAGGTAGGCGCCGCCGGCCTTGAGGACGGCCAGCTGGGCGACGACGAGTTCGGCGCCGCGGTCCATCGTCAGGGCCACCCGGCCCTCGGGGGCCAGGCCGTCGGCGAGCAGCCGGGCGGCCAGCCGGTCGGACCAGTCGTCCAGGCCGCGGTAGCTCAGTTCGCGCCCGCCGTCGCGCACGGCGGGGGCGTCGGGGGTCTGGCGGACCCGCTCGGCGAAGACCGGCAGCGGGCTGCCCGGCGCCGGCGGGCGGGCGGTGGTGTGCCAGGAGGCCAGCAGCGCGCGGTCGGCCGGGGTGAGCGGGTCCAGCGCGGCGAGGTCGCCGTCCAGACCGTCGGCGAGGGCGGCCAGCAGCAGGGCGAGGCGGTCGGCGGCGTCCCCGGCCGTGCGCCGGTCGAAGAGCGCGGGGTCGTACGCCAGGTCGAAGGCGAGCTGCCCGCTCAGGTGGGCGCGCAGGCACCAGGGGAAGGTGGTCGCGTCGTCGGCGCGCACCTCGGCGACCCGGACGCCGGTTCGGTCGGCGGCGGACTCGTCGACGGGGTAGTTCTCGAACACCACCATGCTGTCGAACAGCGGTTCCCCGGCGGGCAGTTCGCTCAGGGTCTGGATCCGGTGCAGCGCCAGGTGGTCGTGGCGGCGGCCGTCGCTCTGCCGGTCCTGGAGGTCGCGCAGCCAGGGCAGTACGCCGGTCGCGGGGATCTGTACCCGCGCCGGCACGGTGTTGATGAACAGGCCGATCATCGTCTCGACGCCGGGCAGTTCGGCCGGGCGCCCGGAGACGGTGGTGCCGAAGACCACGTCCCCGGTGCCGCCGTAGCGGGCCAGCAGCAGCGCCCAGGCGCCCTCGACCAGGGTGTTGACGGTCAGTCCCGCGGCCGCGGCCCGTGAGCGCAGCCGGTCGGAGAGGGCCTCGTCCAGGGTGCGGTGGACGGCGGCGGTGGAGCGGGCCCGGTGGGCTCCGCCGGGCCCGCGGTCGTAGGGCAGCGCGGTCCGTTCGGTGAACCCGGCCAGGGCGTCGGTCCAGTGGTCCTCGGCGGCCTGCCCGTCCTGTTCGCGCAGCCAGGCCAGGAAGTCCGCGAACGGGCGCCGGACGGGGCGGGGGGCCTGCGGTCCGCCGGTCAGCGCGGCGTACTCCTCGCAGACCTCGGTGAGCAGCTGGCCGGTGCTCCAGCCGTCCAGGATCACGTGGTGGGTGGACCAGAGCAGCAGCACCTCGTCGTCGGGCAGCGCGGCCAGGGTCAGCCGGGTGAGCGGGGCGGTGCCCAGGTCCATCCCGGTGGCGCGCTCCTCGGCGAGCAGCCGCTCGGTCTCCGCGCCCAGCTGCCCGGGCGTCAGCGCGCGCCGGTCGAGCTGCCGGACGGGCAGCGCGGCGTGCCGGGCGACCACCTGGACGGGGTGCGGCAGGCCGCGCCAGTGCACGGCGGTGCGCAGCGCGGGGGTGCGGTCGGCGACCAGCTGCCAGGCCTCGGCGAAGGCCGCCGGGTCGGCGACGCCGGCCAGCCGCACCGCGATCCGGTCCACGTAGGCGCCGTCCTCGCCGACCAGGCCGTGGAACAGCATGCCGGACTGGAGCGGGGTGAGCGGCAGCACGTCCTCGGTGTCGCGGCCGTCGCCGACCAGGCCGTCCAGCCGCTCCTGGTCGAGGCCGGCCAGCGGGAAGTCCGACGGGGTGCGCCCGCCGGCGCCGGGGCTCGCGCAGTGCTCGGCCAGCTCGCGCAGCGCCCGGAGGGTCTGCTCGGCGAGGTCCCGGACGGTCGCCTCGTCGTAGACGGCCGGGGGGTACGTCCAGCCCAGTTCGAGCCGGCCGTCCTGGACCGCCCCGACGACGTCCAGCAGGTAGGGGCGGGGCTCGTCGGGGTCGGTGTCCCGCCCGGCCGGGGGCAGCGAGCCGCGCAGCAGCCCGTCGGCGCCGGCGCGGGTGTCCCACTGGCCGTGGTAGTTGAAGCCGACCTGCGGTGCGGCGGCGCCGTCCGGCAGGGCGGACGGGCGCAGCTGCCGCAGCGCGCCGTGGCTGAGGCCGCGCAGCGGGACGGCGCGCAGCTGTTCCTTGACCGAGCGCAGGGTGTCGTGCCAGCCGGCCTCGGGGTCGACGCGCAGCGCGAGCGGGAACTCGGCGGTGAACCAGCCGACCGTCCTGGACAGGTCGAGGCCGGGGAACAGGTCCTCGCGGCCGTGGCCCTCCACGCCGATCGGCACCGTCGCCCGGCCGCACCAGCGGGCCAGGGTGCGGCCGAGGGCGCTGAGCAGCACGTCGTTGACCTGGGTGCGGTAGACGGCGGGCACCTCGCGCAGCAGCGCCCCGGTGGTCCGTTCGTCGAGCGTCACGGTGAGGGTGGCGGCGGTGCCGTGGGTGTTGGGCCCGGGCCGTCCCGCGGGCAGGGCGGCCGGGGCCTCGCCGGTGCGGGTCCAGTACGGGATGTCGCCGTCCAGGGCGCCGGAGCGGGTGTGCCGCTCCAGCCGGGTGGCCCACCGGCCGTGGGAGGTGCCGGGCTCGGGCAGCCGGACGGGTGCGCCGGTGCGGGCCGCGCGGTAGGCCGCTTCGAGGTCGGCCAGCAGGACGCGCCAGGAGACGCCGTCCACGGCGAGGTGGTGGACGGTCAGGACGAGCTGGGCGGGCCGTCCTTCGCCGCCGTCGAAGTGCAGGGCGCGCAGCATCCGCCCCTCGACCGGGTCGAGGGAGCGCTGGGCCTCCTCGGCGGCGCGCTGCACCGCGTCCTCGGCGCCGTCCCGGTGGTGGGTGAGGATGCCGTCCGGTGCCTGGTCCAGGACCTCCTGGCGCCAGCCGGCCTCGCCGTGGCGGAAGCGGGTGCGCAGCGCCGGGTGGTGTCCGGCCAGGGCGAGCACGGCGCCGCGCAGGGCGGCCGGGTCGGTGTCCGGGGCCAGCGCCAGCCGCTGGGTCATGGTGAAGCGCAGCGGGTCGCCGGGCCGGCGGCCGTCGAGGTACCAGTGCTGGATCGGGGTGAGCGGCGCCTCGGCGGGCTCGGCCTCCTCGGCGGCCGCCGGGGACGACGTTCCGGCGCACAGGGCGAGTTCGGCGACGTTCTGGTAGCGGAAGACGTCCTTGGTGGTGAGCGCGAGCCCGGCGGCGCGGGCCCGGGAGACGATCTGGATGCTGAGGATGGAGTCGCCGCCGAGCGCGAAGAAGTTGTCCCTGGCGCCGACCCGCTCCACGCCGAGCACCTCGGCCCAGATGGCGGCGAGCCGCTGCTCGGTGCCCGGGCGGGGTGCGACGTAGGGGGTGGTGCGGTCCGGCTGGGCGGGCGGGGCGGGCAGGGCGCGCCGGTCGGTCTTGCCGCTGGTGGTGCGCGGGATGCGGGCCAGCGGGACGAAGGCGGTGGGCACCAGGTGGTCGGGCAGGGTGCGGCGCAGCCAGGTCCGCAGGTCCTCGGCGGGCGGCACCCGGTCGCCGGCCGGCACCGGGTAGCCGACCAGCATGGTGCGGCCGCCCTGTTCACGGGCGGCGACGGCGCAGTCGGCGACGTCCGGGTGGGTCAGCAGCGCGGCCTCCACCTCGCCGGGCTCGATCCGGAAGCCGCGGATCTTGACCTGGGCGTCGGCCCGGCCGAGGAACTCCAGCTGCCCGTCCGCCGCCCGGCGGGCCAGGTCCCCGGTGCGGTACATCCGGGCCCCGGGCGGGCCGTAGGGGTCGGCGAGGAAGCGGGCGGCGGTCAGCCCCGGCCGGTTCAGGTAGCCGCGGGCGACCTGCTCGCCGCCCAGGTACAGCTCCCCCGGTGTGCCGGGCGGCACCGGGCGCAGCGCGCCGTCGAGCACGTGGGCGCTGAGGTTGCGGCCGGGCCGGCCGATCACCGGGCGCTCGGGGTGGTCGGCGCAGCGGGTGTAGGTGGCGTCGACGGTGCACTCGGTGGGCCCGTACAGGTTGTACGCGGTGACGCCGTACTCGGCGTGCGCGGCGGCCAGTTCCCGCCAGGTGGCGGCGGGGACGGCCTCGCCGCCGACCAGCAGCAGGCGCGGGTGGTGCGGGGCGGCGGCGAGCAGTCCGGCGGCGGTGAGTTCGCGCAGGTAGGACGGGGTCACGTTGACGACGTCGAGGCGCTGTTCGACGATCCGGGCGCAGAAGGCCTGCGGGTCGAGCCTGACGTCCTCGTCGATCAGGTGGAGTTCCTGGCCGTACGCCAGCAGCAGCGGGCCCAGCCAGCTGGTGTCGAAGGAGAAGGAGGCGCTGAGCGCGGCCCGCAGCCGGCCGCCGTCGGCGGTGTGCGGGGCGAGCAGCCCCTCGCGGTGGTCGCGGCAGAGGTTGACCAGCTGGCGGTGTTCGACGAGCACGCCCTTGGGCCGGCCGGTCGAGCCCGAGGTGTGGATGAGGTAGGCGGGGTGCCCGGGCAGCAGCGGGGCGGTCCGCTCGGTGTCGGTCAGGTCGTGGCCCGCCAGGTCGTCCCAGGGCACCTCGCGCAGGGTCCGCCCGGTCAGCACGGTGTGCGGCCGGGTGTCGTCGAGCAGCAGGGCGGCCCGTTCGGCGGGCAGGTCCGGGTCGACGAACTGGACGGCGGCGCCCGCCTTGAGCACGGCGAGCAGCGCGACCGGCAGGTCCGAGGTGCGCGGCAGCCGGACGGCGACCACCTGTTCGGGGCCCGCGCCGAGGGCGGCCAGGTGGCGGGCGAGCCGGTTGGCCCTGGCGTTGAGGGCGGCGTAGTCCAGGGTGGCGTCCCCGGCGACCAGCGCGGTGGCGTCCGGGGTGCGGGCGGCCTGCTCCTCGAACAGGGCGGTGAAGGTGGTGCCGGGACCCGGCAGGGGTTCGCCGAGTCCCTGCCGCAGCACCTCGCGGCGCTCGTCGTCCGTCATCAGCGGCAGCGCGCCGACGGCCGTCCGCGGTGCCTCGGCGACGGCCGCCAGCAGGGTGGCCAGCCGGCCGGTCAGCTGTTCGGCGGTGCGGGCGTCGAACAGCCCGGTGTCGTACTCCAGGTAGCCGGTGAGGCCGCCGTCGTGCTCGGCGAAGTCGAAGGAGAGGTCGAAGGTGGCGTTGCGGACCGGCGGGGTGACCGGCTCCACCGTCAGTCCCGGCAGCCGGGGCGCCTCGGCGCCGAGGTTGTGCAGCGCCACCATGACCTGGAACAGCGGGGTGCGGCTGGTGTCGCGCTCCGGCTGGAGGGTGTCCACCAGCCGTTCGAAGGGCACCTCCTGGTGGGCCAGGGCGTCCAGGACGGTGTGCCGGGTGGCGGTCAGCAGTTCGTGGAAGGTGAGCTCGGGGCGGATGTCGCCGCGCAGCACCAGGGTGTTGACGAACATCCCGACCACGTCGTGGAGTTCGCCCTGCTCGCGGCCGGAGGTGACGGTGCCGACGGCGACGTCCCGCTGCCCGGACCAGCGGGACAGCAGCACCTGGCAGGCGGCCAGCAGGACGGTGTAGAGGGTGCCGTCGGCCTCCCGGGCGCGCTCGCGCAGCCTGGCGGTCAGCCCGGCGGGCAGCGTGAAGGTGACCAGCGCGCCCGCCCTGCTCCGGATCGCCGGGCGCGGCCGGTCGGTGGGCAGTTCCAGCGGGGCCAGGCCGGCCAGGGTCCGGCGCCAGTGGTCGAGGTCGGCCTCGGCGGCGGCGGTGCGGGTGCGCTGCCAGGCCGCGTAGTCGGCGTACCTGACGGGCAGCGCGGGCAGCCGTGGCGGGCGCCCTTCGAGGGCGGCGGCGTACAGCTCGCCGAGGTCGCGGCCCAGGACGCCCATCGACCAGCCGTCGGTGGCGATGTGGTGCACGGCCAGGACCAGGACGTGCTCCCGTTCGGCCGGCCGGAGCAGGTGGGCGCGCAGCACGGGGCCGGCCGCGAGGTCGAAGGGGGTGGCGGCGATCCGCTCCAGCCGGGCGTCCAGGTCCGCCGGGAGGACGTCCTCGCCGGGCAGGTCCACGGGGTGCGGCGGGTGCACCACCTGCCGGGCCCGGCCGTCGCGTTCGGCGTAGGTGGTGCGCAGCGCCTCGTGCCGGGCGACCAGGGCGTCCAGGGCGCCGCCCAGCGCCGCCCGGTCGAGGGCGCCGCGCAGCCGCAGCACCGCCAGCGAGGTGTACTCGGTGCTGCCGGGCTCGAAGCGGTCGAGGAACCAGAGGCGCTGCTGGGCGTGGGAGAGCGGCGGTTCGGCGGACGGGTCGGCGGCGGGGATGAGGGGCCGTGAGGTGTCGGGGGCCGGCTCGCCGAGCGCCTCGGCGAGGTCGGCGAGCACGGGGTGGGTGAACAGCAGCCGGGGCGAGAGGTCGGCGGAGCCGAAGGCGGCGCGCAGCCTGGCGGTGACCCGCACGGCGAGGATGGAGTCTCCGCCGAGGGCGAAGAAGTCGTCCTCGGCGCCGATCGCTCCGGTGTCCAGGACCTCCGTCCAGGCCTCGGCGACCAGCCGCTCGGCGCGGGTGCGGGGCGCGGTGCGCTCGCCGCCCGCGGCGAAGCCGTCCGGGCCCGGCACCGGCAGGGCGCGCCGGTCGAGCTTGCCGTTGGGGGTGAGCGGCAGGGCGGCCAGCGGGACGTAGGCGGCGGGCACCAGGTAGGCGGGCAGCAGCCGCTCCAGGTGGGCGCGCAGGTCGGCGGCGGACGGCGGCCGGGCCGGGTCGTCGCCGACGAGGTGGGCCACCAGCCGGCGGGTGCCGGAGGCGTCCTGGTGGACGCCGACGGTGGCCAGGGCCACGCCCGGGTGGGTCTGGAGGGCGGCCTCGATCTCGCCGGGTTCGATCCGGTAGCCGCGGATCTTGACCTGCTGGTCGGCGCGGCCGAGGTAGCGCAGGGTGCCGTCGGCCTGCCGGCGGGCCCGGTCGCCGGTGCGGTACATCCGGGTGCCGGGGGCGCCGAACGGGTCGGCGGTGAAGCGGCCGGCGGTCAGCCCGGGGCGGTTGAGGTAGCCGCGGGCCAGGCCCTCCCCCGCCACGTACAGTTCGCCGACCGCGCCGGGGGGCACCGGGGCGAGGTCGCCGTCGAGCAGGTACAGCCGCAGGTCGGCGATGCCGGTGCCGATCGGCCCGGGGCCGCCGGCGGTGGCGGTGACGGTGGCGCGGTCCAGGGCGGCGTGGGTGACGTGCACGGTGGTCTCGGTGATGCCGTACATGTTCACCAGGCGCGGCGCGTCGTCGGGGTGGCGCCGGTACCAGCCGGCGAGCCGGCTGACGTCCAGCGCCTCGCCGCCGAAGACCACCGTGCGCAGCGCCAGCCTGCTTGCCAGTTCGGGGTGTTCGGCGTCGGCGCGGGCCAGCTGGTGGAACGCGGACGGGGTCTGGTTGAGGACGGTGACCCGCTCGTCGGCGAGCAGCCGCAGGAAGTCCTCCGGGGAGCGGGCGGTGTCCTCGGGCACCACGACGAGCCGGCCGCCGTGCAGCAGCGGGCCCCACAGCTCCCAGACCGAGAAGTCGAAGGTGTAGGAGTGGAACAGCGTCCAGACGTCGTCGGCGCCGAAGCCGAACAGCTCCCTGGTCTGCTCGAACAGCCGCACCACGTTGGCGTGCGGCACCACCACGCCCTTGGGGCGGCCGGTGGAGCCCGAGGTGAAGATGGCGTAGGCGGGGCTGTCGGGCAGCGGGCGCCGGCCGGGGGCGAGCGGGCCCGCGGGGCGCCGGGCCAGGTCGGCGCGCACCCCGGGGTGGGCGAGGGCGAGGACGGGGATGTCGACGCCGGCCGGCTCGTCGAGGGTCACCAGGGCCACCGGGGCGGCGTCGCGCAGCAGTTCGGCGCGGCGTTCGGCGGGCAGGCCCGGGTCGAGCGGCAGGTAGGCCGCGCCGGTCTTGAGGACGGCGAGGACGGCCACCACCAGGTCGGTGGTGCGGGGCAGCGCGAGGGCGACGTACCGCTCGGGGGCGGCGCCGTACTCGGCCAGCCGGTGGGCGAGCCGGCCGGCCCTGGCGTCCAGTTCGGCGTAGTCGAGGTGCTCCGCGCCGCAGCTGACGGCCCGGGCGTGCGGGGTGCGGGCGGCCTGGGCCTCGAACAGCTCGGGCAGGGTGTGCCGGGGCCGGCCCTGGGCGGTGCCGTTCCGGTCGACGAGCAGCCGGTGCCGCTCCTCGGCGGTGGTCCAGGCGAGTTCGCGCAGCGGGCGGTCCAGGCCGGCGGCCAGGCCGGTGAGCAGCAGCCGGAGCCGTTCGGCGAGGGCCTGGACGGTCGCCGCGTCGAACAGGTCGGGGTCGTAGGCGAGGTCGAAGCCGACCTGGCCGCCCTGGTAGGCGCGCAGCACCAGCGGGAAGTTGGTGGTGTCCCGGGAGGAGACCTCGGCCAGCCGCACCCCGGTGCCGGCGGCGCGGGCGTCGTCGAAGGGGTAGTTCTCGAAGGCGACGATGCTGTCGAACAGCGCGCTGCCGGCGGGGACGTCGCTGTAGCCGGTGAGTTCGGCGAGCGAGACGGCGGCGTGCCGGCGGGCCTCGGCCTGGCCGTCCTGGAGGTCGCGCAGCCAGTCGGCGGCGGTGCGGGCGCCGTCCACCGTGACCCTGGTGGGCAGGGTGTTGATGAACATGCCGATCATCGACTCGACGCCGGGCAGCTCCTCGGGGCGGCCGGACACGGTGGTGCCGAACAGCACGTCGGGCTCGCCGCTGTAGCGGGACAGCAGCAGCGCCCAGGCGCCCTGCACCACGGTGCCGAGGGTCAGCCCGGACTGCCGTGCGGCGCTGGCCAGTCGGTCGGAGACCTGCTCGGACAGGGCGGCGCTGTGGCTGCCCGCCGAGCGGGCCCGGTGGGCCTCCCGGCGGACCCGGTCGGCCGGGAGCGGGGTGGCGGTGGCGAAGCCGTCCAGGACGGACCGCCAGTGGGTGCGGGCGGCCCCGGTGTCCTGCTCGGACAGCCAGCGCACGTAGTCGGCGAAGGGCCGGCGCACCGCCGGGACGGGGGCGCCGCCGGTGGTGAGCGCCGCGTACTCGGCGAACACGTCGGTAAGCACCTGGGCGAGGCTCCAGCCGTCCAGGATCAGGTGGTGGGAGGTCCAGAGCAGCTGGAGCCGGGCCTCGGGCAGCCGGACCAGGGTGAGCCGGGTGAGCGGGGCGGTGGCGATGTCCAGGCCGAGCGCGAGGTCCTCGGCGCGCAGCCGGGCCAGCCGCTCGGCGCGCTCGGCCGGGGCGGCGGCCCGCAGGTCGAGGTGGGTCACCGGCAGCCGGACGGCGCGGCGCACCACCTGGAGCGGGGCGGGGACGCCCTCCCAGACGACGCCGGTGCGCAGCGCGGGGGTGCGGTCGGCGACCCGCTGCCAGGCCAGCGCGAGGGCTTGCGGGTCGGCGACGCCCTCCAGCAGCAGGGCGGCCTGGTCGAGGTAGACGTCGTCGGGGCCGCCGACCAGGCGGTGGAAGAGCATGCCCTCCTGGAGCGGGGTGAGCGGCAGCAGGTCCTCGACGTCCCGGCCGTCGCCGACCAGCCGGTCCAGCGCGGCCTGGTCGAGGCCGGCCAGCGGGTAGTCGGAGGGGGTGCGGCCGCCGGCGCCGGGGGCGGCGCAGTGCTCGACGATGCCGGTCAGGGCGGCGGTGGTCGCCCCGGCCAGGGCCCGGACGGTCTCCTCCCGGTGCACCCGGTCGCTGTAGTGCCAGGTGAGTTCCAGGGCGCCGTCGGCGACCACGGCGGAGACGTCCAGCAGGTGGTCGAGCGGCTCGTCCGGGGCGAGGTCGCGGCCCGGGGCCTGCCCGGCGGGGGCGAAGTCGCCGGCCGCGGGGGCGGTCCACTGTCCGTGGTAGTTGAAGCAGACCTGCGGCAGCGGGACGTCCCGCAGGGCCGCGGCGCCCTCCGAGGGCGAGCCGAGCCTGGCCAGCGCCTCGTAGCCGAGGCCGCGGCGGGGCACGGCGCGCAGCCGCTCCTTGACCCGCTTGAGGGTGGCGGCCCAGTCCGCGTCCCCGGGCAGCTCCAGGGTGACGGGGTACTGGGTGGTGAACCAGCCGACGGTGCGGGAGAGGTCGAGGTCGTCGAAGAGCTCCTCGCGGCCGTGGCCCTCCAGGGCGACGGTGACCCGGCCGCTGCCGGTCCAGTCGGCCAGGGCCCGGCCCAGCGCGCTGAGCAGCACGTCGTTGACCTGGGTGCGGTAGACCTCGGGGACCTTGCGCAGCAGCGCCTCGGTGGTGGCCGGGTCGAGCCGGGTGCGCAGGGTGCGCACCGAGCCGGCCGTGGGGGTGCCGGGCAGGTCGACGGGCAGCGGCTCGGCGGGGGTGGCGGTCTCGGCGGTCCAGTACGGCAGGTCCTCGTCCAGGCCGCCGGCCCCGACCAGTTCGGCGAGCCGGTGCGCCCAGTCGGTGAACGCGGTGGGCTCGGGCTCCGGCCGCGGAGTGCCGCCCCCGGCGGCCTGCCGGTAGGCCTGGTGCAGGTCGGCGAGCAGCACCCGCCAGGAGACGCTGTCCACGGCGAGGTGGTGGGCGGTCAGGAAGAGCCGGGGCCGTTCCTCGCCGCCGGTCCTGAACAGGACCGCGCGCAGCAGGGTGCCGGCGGCCGGGTCCAGCTCGGCGCGGGCGGCCTCGGCGGCCCGCAGCCCGGCGGCCTCGGGGTCCTCGCCGGGGGCGGGCGGGTCGAGCCGGGTGAGGAGCGGTCCGGCGTCGGCGGCCGGCTCCTGACGCCGGCCGGCGCCGGCCGGGGTGAAGCGGGTGCGCAGCGCCGGGTGGGCGGCGACCAGTGCGTCCAGCGCCCGTTCCAGGGCCGGTTCGTCGAGCCGGTGCGGCAGGTCGAGCAGCATCGACATGGTGAAGTGCCGCAGCGGGCCGTGGGCGGCGAAGAACCACTCCTGGACCGGGGTGAGCGGGGCCGGCCCGGCCTCCCGGCGGCGCTCGACGGCGGCCGGCGCCCCGGCGGTGCGGGCCGCGGCGGCCAGGTCGGCGACGGTCTGGTGGCGGAAGACGTCCTGGGAGCCGATCCGCAGCCCGGCGGCGCGGGCCCGGGAGACGGCCTGGATGCTGAGGATGGAGTCGCCGCCGAGTTCGAAGAAGTTGTCGGTGACGCCGACCCGCGGCACGCCCAGCACCTCGGCCCAGATCGCCGCGAGGGTCTCCTCCTCGGGGGTCCGCGGGGCGGTGAACCCGCCTTCCCCGGCGTCGGTTCCGGGGGCGGGCAGGGCGCGGCGGTCCAGCTTGCCGCTGGTGGTGAGCGGCAGCGCGTCGAGCACGGTGAAGGAGGACGGCACCAGGTGGTCGGGCAGCACCCGGCGCAGGGCGGCGCGCAGTTCGGCGGCGGGGCGGGCGGCGCCGTCGGTGAAGACCAGGTAGGCGGCCAGCCGGGCGTGGCCGTGGACGTCCGGCACGGCGAGGACGGCGGCGCCCGCGACACCGGGCAGGTCGAGCAGGGCGGCCTCGACCTCGCCGGGTTCGATCCGGTGGCCGCGCACCTTGACCTGGTCGTCGGCGCGCCCGAGGTACTCCAGGCGCCCGTCGGCCGTCCAGCGGGCGAGGTCGCCGGTGCGGTACATCCGGGTGCCGGGCGGGCCGTACGGGTCGGCGGTGAAGCGGGCGGCGGTCGGGCCGGGGCGGCCGGCGTAGCCGCGGGCGACCTGGGCGCCGGCCAGGTGGAGCTCGCCGCTCACCCCGGGCGGCACCGGCCGCAGCCGCCCGTCCAGGACGTAGGCGCGGATGTTGGGCAGCGGGCGGCCCACCAGCGGCCGGTCCCCGCCGTCGATCCGGCAGGCGAGGGCGTCGACGGTGCACTCGGTGGGGCCGTAGTAGTTGTAGGCGGCCACCCCGGTCCTGGCGGCGAGGTCGCGCCAGAGCCGGGGGCCGACCGCCTCGCCGCCGAGCATCAGCACCCGGGGGCGGTGGCGGGGGTCGTCGAGCAGCCCGGCGGGCAGCAGTTGGCGCAGGTAGGAGGGGGTGAGGTCGAGGAAGTCGATCCGGTGGCGCACCACGTACTCGACCAGGGCGGCCGGGTCCATCCTGGTGGTCTCGTCGACCAGGTGCAGCGGGTGGCCGTCGGCCAGCAGCAGCACGCCCTCCAGCGAGGTGTCGAAGGAGAAGGAGGCGGTCAGCGCGACCCGCAGCGGCCCGCCGCCGGCGTCGGCGACGAAGCCCGCCCGGTGGGCGGCGAGCAGGTGGACCAGGGCGCGGTGCGGGACGGTGACGCCCTTGGGGCGGCCGGTGGAGCCCGAGGTGTAGAGCACGTACGCGGTGGTGTCCGGGTCCGGCGGGGCGAGCGGGCCGGTGTCGCCGGGGTCGGTGTCCGCCAGGGTGCGCAGCGTCGGCTCGTCCAGCAGCAGGGCCGGGCGGGCGTCCTCCAGCAGGTGGCGCACCCGCTCCTCGGGCAGCGCCGGGTCCAGCGGCAGGTAGCCGGCGCCGGTCTTCCAGACCGCGAGGACGGCGACCACCAGGTCGGCGGTGCGCGGCAGTCGCAGGGCGACCAGCCGTTCGGGGCCGGCGCCGCGGGCGGCCAGGTGGCGGGCGAGCCGTTCGGCGCGGGCGTCCAGGGTCGCGTGGTCGAGCCGTTCCTCCCCGGCGACCAGGGCCGGGGCGTCCGGGGTCAGGGCCGCCCGGCGCCGGAACAGTTCGGGGAGGCTGGTCTCCTCGACGGGCAGCGCGGTGCCGTTCCAGTCCCGGGTGACCTGCGCGGTCTCCCGCGCGGAGAGCAGCGGCAGGGTGCCGAGCGGGCGGTCTGGTTCGGTGGCTGCGCCCTCCAGCAGCCGCAGCAGCTGGCCGGCCATCCGCGCGGCGGTGGGCGCGTCGAAGAGGTCGGCGCGGTACTCCAGGACGCCGGTGAGCGCCTCGCCGTCGGGGACGAACTCCACGCTGAGGTCGAAGGTGGCGGCCTGCCGGGGCACGGTGACCGGGGCGGTGGCGGGCCCGTCGGCGGTGCCGGCCGCGGGCGGGGCGGGGTGCAGCAGGACCAGCACGTCGAACAGCGGGTTGCGGCCGGCCTCGCGGGGCGCGCCGACCGCTTCGACGAGCCGTTCGAAGGGCGTGTCGCCGTGCGCGAGGGCGTCGTTGCCGGTCTCGGTGGCGGCCGCGAGCAGGTCGCGGAAGGAGGCGCCGGGCTCGACCGGGGTGCGCAGCACCACGGTGTTGACGAAGCAGCCGACGGCCCGTTCCAGCTCGGTGCGGGAGCGCCCGGCCGTCAGCGAGCCGACGGTGACGTCCGGCTGCCCGGACCAGCGGGCCAGCAGCGCCTGGGTGCCGGCCACCAGCGCGGTGTTGAGGGTGGTCTGCCGTTCGGCCGCGAGGGCGCGCAGCCGGGCGGTGAGCGGCGCGGGGACGGTGAAGGCGTGCAGGGCGCCGGGGCCCGCCTCCTCGCCGCGCCGGGGGTGGTCCAGCGGCAGTGCGGGCGGCACCGCGCCGGCCAGCTTCTCCCGCCAGTGGGCGAGCTGCCGTTCCAGCCGGTCGCCGGACAGCTGTTCGCGCTGCCAGAGCGCGAAGTCGGGGTACTGGGCGGCGACTTCGGGCAGATCGGGCTCCTCGCCGCGGGCCAGGGCGGCGTGGGCGGTGCACAGTTCGTCCAGGACGACGCCCATCGACCAGCCGTCGGTGACGATGTGGTGGGCGGTCAGCTGGAGCACGTGGGAGTGCTCCGCCTCGGCGACCAGCAGGGCGCGCAGCAGCGGCCCCCGCGCGAGGTCGAAGGGCCGGGAGTACTCCCGCAGCAGGACGTCGTCCAGGCTCTCCCCCGCGTCCGGTGCCAGGACCGGCAGCGGCACCGGGGCGGCGGGGCGGACGCGCTGCACCGGCCGCCCGTCGTCCTCCTCGAAGACGGTGCGCAGCGCCTCGTGGCGCGCCACCACGGCGGTGAGCGCCGCGGCGAGCGCCGTGCGGTCCAGCTCTCCGGTGAACCGCAGGGCGACGGCGCTGTTGTAGCGCGGGTCGCCGGGGCGCAGCCGGTCCAGGAACCAGAGCCGCTGCTGGACGAAGGAGGCCGGCAGCGGACGGCCGCGGTCGGCGCGCGGGATGGCCCGGCCGGCGGCCTCGGCACCGCCGCCGGACCGGCCGGCCAGCCGCTGCCGCAGGGCCTCGCGCAGGTCGGCGGGCAGCGCGGCGGCGCGGTCCCGCTTCGAAGGCGTCGAAGGCGTCATGGTCGGCTCCTCACCGTTCGTCATCGTCGGGGCTGCCGGTGGCGCCGGCTTCGTCGGGGCCGCCCAGCGCGGCTTCGAGTTCGCTCAGCACCAGGTCCTCCACCAGGTCCGCCAGGGCGGCCACGGTGCGGGAGACCAGCACGTCGCGGGGGGTGAGCGTGACGCCGAAGGCGTCGTTGGCCCGGGAGGCGATCAGCAGGGCCCGCATCGAGTCGCCGCCCAGCCGGAAGAAGTCGTCGGTGGCGCCGACGGCGGTGTGCAGGGTGTCGGCCCAGATCTCCGCCACGGCCTCCTCGGTGGGGGTGCGGGGTTCGACCCGTCCGGCCGGTTCGGCCTCCTCCGGTCCGGGGGCGGGCAGCGCCGCGCGGTCGGTCTTGCCGCTCGCGGTGAGCGGGAAGCGCTCCAGCACGGCGAAGGCCGAGGGGACCATCGGGCCGGGCAGCGAGCGGGCGGCCAGCGCGCGCAGTTCGGCGCCGGTCGGCGGTTCGGCGCCGGGGGCGGCCAGCAGGTGGGCGACCAGCCGGGGCAGCCCGGGCTCGTCCTCCCTGATGCTCACCACCGCGTCCAGCACGGCCGGGTGGCGGGCCAGTACGGCCTCCACCTCGCCCGCCTCGATCCGGTGGCCGCGCAGCTTGAGCTGGTGGTCGGTGCGGCCCAGGTAGTGGAGTTCGCCGTGGCGGTCGCGGCGCACCAGGTCGCCGGTGCGGTACATCCGGGTGCCGGGCGGGCCGTACGGGTCGGCGGTGAACCGGGCGGCGGTCAGTCCCGGGCGGCCGAGGTAGCCGCGGGCCAGGGCGGGGCCGCTCAGCCACAGCTCGCCGGGGACGCCGTCGGGCACCGGGCGCAGCCGGGCGTCCAGGACGCGGGCGCCGGTGCCGGGCAGCGGGCGGCCGATCGGCGGGGCGGCGCCGTCCGCGGTCAGCGGCGCGGACCAGGTGGCGACCACGGTGGCCTCGGTGGGGCCGTAGGAGTTGACCATCCGGTGGTGCGGGGCCCAGCGGGCGACCAGGTCGGGCCCGCAGGCCTCGGCGCCGACGATCAGCGTCTTCAGCGCGGGCAGGGTGCCCGGGGTGCCGGCCGGCAGGGTGGCGAGGGCGGCGGGCGGCAGCAGGGTGTGGGTGATCCGCTGGGCCGCGAGCAGTCCGGCGAGCTGTTCGCCGAGCAGCGGCCCCGGTTCGGGCACCACCAGCCGGGCGCCGTGCGGGAGGGCCAGGCACAGTTCCAGCACCGAGGCGTCGAAGCTGGGGGTGGCGAAGGCCAGTACCCGGTCCCCCGGGGCCACCCCGTAGTGCGCGGCCTCGGCGGCGGCGAAGGCGGCGAGGCCGCGGTGGGTGACGACGACGCCCTTGGGGGTGCCGGTGGAGCCGGAGGTGAAGATGACGTACGCCGGGTCGTCGAGGTCGAGCGGGCGGCCGCGGTCGGCGTCGGTGGGCCGGTGGCCGGGGGCGCCGTCCGGGTCGGCGGCGAGCAGTTCGGCGACCTCCTTGGCGTCCAGGGTCAGCGCGGGGGCCGCGTCGCGCAGCATCGCCCCGATCCGTTCCTCGGGGTAGTGCGGGTCGACGGGCAGGAAGGCGGCGCCGGTCTTCGCCACCGCCAGTTCGGCGAGCACCGTGTCGGCCGAGCGGGGCAGCAGCAGGGCGACGATCCCGCCCGGGCCGGCGCCGCGGGCGATCAGCCGGTGGGCGAGCCGGTTGGCGTGCTCCTCGGCCTCGGCGAAGGTCAGCTCCAGGCCGGCGGCGCTGAGCGCGACGGCCCGCGGCCACCGGTCGGCGGCTGCCTCGACCAGGGCGGGCAGGGTCGCCGGGGGCACCGGGGCGAGTGCCGGGCGGGCCGGGCCGTGCAGCAGCCGTTCGCGTTCGCCGGGCGGCAGCAGGTCGAGCCGGTCCAGCGGGGTGCCGCCGTCGGAGGCGGCCAGCGCGGACAGGGTGTGCAGCAGCCGGTCGGCCAGCCGCTCGGCGGTCTCCCGGTCGAGGTGGCGCGGGTCGTGGCCGAGTTCCACGGCGAGCCGCTCGCCGGGCGAGACGACCAGGGTGAGCGGGTAGTTGGTGGCCTCCCTGGCGTCCAGGTCGCGCACCAGCAGGCCGTGCGCGCCGGCCGTGGCGTCGCCGACCGGGTAGTTCTCGAAGACCACCAGGCTGTCGAACAGCTCGGTGCCGGGCGGCACCCGGCTCAGCCCGTGCATCCGCGCCAGCGGCAGGTGGTCGAAGCGGCGGTCCTCGGCCTGCTCCTCCTGGAGGGTGCGCAGCCAGTCGGCGCAGGGCCGCGCGCCGTCGACGGTGACCCGGGCGGGCAGGGTGGTGATGAACAGGCCGACGATGCCGTCGGAGCCGGCCAGGTCGGCGGGGCGGCCGGAGACGGTGGTGCCGAAGCAGACCCGCCGTTCCCCGCTCCAGCGCGACAGCAGCAGCGCCCAGGCGCCCTGGACGACGGTGTTGAGGGTGAGGCGGTGGCGGCGGGCGAACTCCTGGAGCCGCTCGGTCCGCGCCTCGTCGAGCCGGTAGGAGAGCCAGTCCCCGGAGCGGGCGGTGTCGCCCGGGGCGGGCCGGCGGTCGTAGGGCAGCGGGGTGGGGGCGGCGAGGTCGGCCAGTACGCCGCGCCAGTGCGAGACGGCGGCGCCGGTGTCGCGGGCGGCGAGCCAGCCGACGTAGTCCGCGTAGGGGCGGCGTTCGGGCAGGGCGGGCCGTTCGCCGCGGGCGAGGGCGGCGTGGGCGGCGAGGACGTCCGCGAGGACGTGGAAGACGCTCCAGCCGTCCAGCAGGACGTGGTGGAACTCCCACACCACCCGGACGGCGTCGGGGCCGAGCCGGATCAGGTCGAGCCGCAGCAGCGGGGCGCGGTCCAGGGCGAGCGGGCGGGTGCGCCGGTCGGCGAGCAGTTCCTCCAGCCGGCCCTGCCGCTGCTCGGCGGTCAGGGCGCTCCAGTCGTGCTCGGTGACCGGGAGCACCGCCTGCCGGTGGACGACCTGGAGCGGCACCGGAACGCCGCGCAGGACGACGGAGGTGCGCAGCACCGGGGTGCGGTCGACGACGTGCTGCCAGGCGGCGGCCAGCAGGCCGGGGTCGCGGGCGCCGTCCAGGACGAAGGTGATCTGTTCGACGTACAGGCCGTGTTCGGCCTCGTCCAGGCCGTGCACCACCATGCCGGTCTGGGTGGGGGTGAGCGGCTGGATCTCCGTCACCTCCCGTCCGGTGCCGGCCAGCCGGTCGACGGCGGCCTGGTCGAGGCCGGCCAGCGGGAAGTCCGAGGGGGTGCGTCCGCCGGCGCCGGGTCCGGCGCAGTGGCGGACGATCTCCCGCAGCTCGTCCAGCAGTTCGGCGGCGAGCCGGGCGACCGTCCCGCTGTGGTGCACCCGGCGGGAGTAGGACCAGGTGAAGGAGAGCCGGCCCTCGGTGACCTGCCCGAGCACGTCCAGCAGGTGGGGGCGGCGGGCGGTGCGGTCCATGCCGCCGGTGAGCGGGCCCGCCGGGGCGTGCAGCAGGCCGCCGGGGGTGGCGGTCCAGTCCTGCCGGCCCAGGTAGTTGAAGCCGATCCGCGGGAGCGTGAGGCCGGGTGCCGGGCTGAGGTGGCGCAGCGCGCCGTGGCCGAGGCCGCCGCCGGGGACGGCGCGCAGGCTCTCCTTGACGGCCTTCAGGGCGGTGCCGGTGTCCGCGTCCTCGGGCACCTCCAGGGCGACGGGGTACATGGTGGTGAACCAGCCGACGGTGCGGGACAGGTCGACGCCGTCGAACGGTTCCTCGCGGCCGTGGCCCTCCAGGGTGACCAGCACCCGGCGCCGTCCGGTCCAGCGGGCCAGGACCCGGCCGAGGGCGCAGAGCAGCACGTCGTTGACCCGGGTGCGGTAGGCCTCCGGAACGTCCTGGAGCAGCCGGCGGGTGTCCTCGGTGCCCAGGGCGAAGGTCAGCGACTCCTCGGTGTCGGCCGTGTTCGCGCCGTCCAGGTCGGTGGGCAGCCCGCCGTCCGGGCCGATGTCCTGCGTGTCGTCCACCAGGCTCTGCCAGTACGGGAGTTCCTCGTCGAAGCCGCCGGCCGCGGTGTGGGCGGCGAGCCGTTCGGCCCAGGCCGGGAAGGAGGTGCTCCGGACGCCGAGGTCGGGCCGTTCGCCGGCGCTCAGCGCGCGGTGGGCGCGCTCCAGGTCCTCCAGCAGGATCCGCCAGGACACGGCGTCGACCACCAGGTGGTGCGCGGCCAGCAACAGCACCGGGCGCGGCTCGCCGGCGAAGCGGCAGAGCGCGGCGCGCAGCAGTGGTCCGGCGGCCAGGTCGAAGTCCTCGGCGAGCCGTTCGCCGAGGTCGCGCAGGACGGCTTCCCGGTCCTCGCCCTCGGCCGCCTGGTGGACGTGCAGTTCGGGGGCCTGGCCGGGTTCGGTGCCGTGCTGGCGCCACCGGCCTCCGGCGAGCGGTTCGTAGCGCAGCCGCAGGGCGTCGTGGTGGTCCAGGACGGCGGCCAGGGCGGCCCGGAGCGGGCCCTCCTCGGTGCCGGGCGCGAGGGTGAAGGAGACGGACTGGGTGAGCCGGGCGGGGTCGCCGTCGAGGGTGTCCAGCAGCCAGTGCTGGACGGGGGTGAGCGGGGCGTCGCCGGTCACGGCGCGCTGGTCGGCGGCGGGCCCGGGGCGGGGCGCCCGTTCGGCGGCGCGGGCGAGTTCGGCCAGGGTCTGGTGGGCGAACAGGTCCCTGGGGGTCAGCGCGAGGCCGGCCCGGCGGGCCGCCGAGACGACCTGGATGCCGAGGATGGAGTCCCCGCCGAGGGTGAAGTAGTTGTCGTCGGCGCCGACGTCGGGCACGCCGAGCACCTCGCGCCAGATCGCGGCGAGGGCGCGCTCGGTGTCGGTGCGCGGCGGCCGGTCGTTCCCGGTGCTCCCGGTGTTCCCGGTGCCCCCGGCGGCCGGGGCGGGGACGGGCAGGGCGCGCCGGTCGAGCTTGCCGGTGGCGCCGAGCGGCAGCCGCTCCAGCGGCACCACCAGGGCGGGCACCAGGTGGTCGGGGAGGGAGCGGCCGAGGAAGGCGCGCCACTCGGCCGGGTCGGGCAGGGCCCCGTCGCGCGGCACGGCGTAGCCGACCAGCCGCTTGTGGCCGTCCTGGTCGACCACCCGGGCGGCCGCCGCGGCGACCCGCGGGTGGCGGGCCAGCGCGGCCTCGACCTCGCCGAGTTCGATCCGGAAGCCGCGCACCTTGACCTGGTCGTCGGCGCGCCCGAGGTAGCCGAGTGCGCCGTCGGCGTTCCAGCGCACCCGGTCGCCGGTGCGGTACATCCGGCTGCCGGGCGGGCCGTACGGGTCGGGCAGGAAGCGTCCCGCGGTCAGTCCGGGGCGGCGCAGGTAGCCGCGGGCCACGCCGGTGCCGGCCAGGTACAGCTCCCCCGGCGCGCCGACGGGCACCGGGCGCAGCCGCTCGTCGAGGACGTAGGCCCTGGCGCCGCCGGCCGGGCGGCCGATCGGCGGGTCGCGGTCCGGGTCGCCGGGGTCGCAGGTGTGGGCGGTGGCGTAGACGGTGGCCTCGGTGGGGCCGTAGACGTTCAGCACCCGGCAGCCGGGGACGGCCTCGCGGACCCGGCGCACGGTGCGGGCGGGCAGTCCTTCGCCGGCCAGCACCACGGTGTCGGCCGCGAGGTGCACGGCGCCGTCGGCGAGCAGTCCGCCGAGCGCGGAGGGCACCGCGCTCAGCAGGCCGGCCCGCCAGGGGCCGGGGCGCTCCGCGAGGGCCAGCAGGTCGCGCAGGAGTTCCACCCGGCCGCCGGAGAGCAGCGGCGCGAAGATCTCGAACACCGACACGTCGAAGTTGAGCGAGGTGGCGGCGACCACGTGCTCCAGGCCGCGGCCGGCGAACTCGGCGGCGGCCCAGTCGGTCAGCGCGAGCACCGAGGCGTGGGCGACCACCACGCCCTTGGGGCGGCCGGTCGAGCCCGAGGTGTGGATGACGTACGCGGGGTGCTCGGGCCGCAGGGCTCCGCGCCGCTCCCCGTCCCGTACGGCGTCGGTGCGGGCGGCGGCCAGCCGGTCCCGGCAGGCCGGGTCGTCCAGGACGATCCGGGTGTACGGCCCGTCGGGCAGCCGCCCTTCGGTCGCCGCGGCGGTGACGACGGCGTCGGGCCGGACGTCCTCGAAGAGGTAGGCGATCCGCTCGGCCGGGTAGCCGGGGTCGACCGGCAGGTATCCGGCACCGCTCTTGAGCACCGCGAGCAGGGCCACGGCCAGGTCGACGGTGCGGGGCAGGGCGAGCGCGACGAACCGCTCGGGGCCGGCCCCGGCCTCGATCAGCAGCCGGGCCAGCCGGTTGGAGCGCTCGTCGAGTTCCCGGTAGGTCAGCATTTCGTCGCCGGAGTGCACCGCCGGGGCCTCGGGGGTGCGGGCGGCCTGCCGGGCGAAGGCCTCGGGCAGGGTGCCGGCGGGCGCCCGGCGCACCGGGCCGCCGAGGCGGTCCAGGAGGGCGCGCCCCTCGGCCGGGTCCAGCAGCGGCAGTTCGGCCGCCGGCCGGTCGAGACCGGCCGCCATCCCGGCGAGCAGGGTGCGCAGGCTCGCCCCGAGCCCTTCGACGGTGGCGGCGTCGAAGGCGGCCGGGTCGTGGTCGAGGCTGACCTCGATGGAGTCGCCGGGCGCGACCACCACGCTGAGCGGGTAGCTGGTCGGCTCCAGCACGTGCTCGGTCTCCACGCCGAGGCCGTGCCTGGTCAGCGACCCGGCGTCGAAGGGGTAGTTCTCGAAGACCACGATGCTGTCGAACAGGGCGGTGCCGCCGGGCAGTTCGCTCCAGCCCTGGAGCTGGGCCAGCGAGACGGCGTCGTGCCGCCTGGCCTCGGACTGGGCGTCCTGGACCTCGCGCAGCCAGTCCAGCAGCGGGCGCCGCCCGTCGATCCGCACCCGGGTCGGCAGCGCGTTGATGAACAGCCCCACCATCGAGGTGACGCCGGGGAGTTCGGCGGGCCGGCCGGAGACGATGGTGCCGAACACCACGTCGTCCCCGCCGCCGTAGCGGGAGAGCAGCAGCGCCCAGGCGCCCTGGAGCACGGTGTTGACGGTCAGCCCGGCCTGCCGGGCGGTGGTGCGCAGCCGCTCGGAGAGCCCGGGGTCGAGGGCGACCCGCACCGAGGCCGAGGAGGAGGCGCGGTGGGCGCCGTCCTGGCGGCGGTCCCTGGGCAGTTCGGTGGGGGCGGGGAAGCCGGCCAGGGTGTCCCGCCAGTACTGCTCGACCCGGGCCCGGTCCTGGCCGGCCAGCCAGCGCAGGTAGTCGGCGTAGGGGGCGCGCTCGACCGGTTCGGGCGCGCGGCCCGCGGTGAGGGCGGCGTAGCGCTCGCACACCTCGTCGAAGACCTGGGCCGCGCTCCAGCCGTCCAGCAGCACGTGGTGGAAGGTCCACACCACCCGTACCCGGTCCGGCGCCAGCCGGATCAGGGCCAGCCGCAGCAGCGGTGCGCCGGTGAGGTCGAGCCCGGCCGCCCGGTCCTCGGCGAGCAGCCGGGCGGTGTCCCGCTCGGCCTGCCCGGCCGGGCGCCCGGTCCAGTCGTGGTGGGTCACCGGGACGACGGCGCGGTGCTGGACGACCTGGAGCGGTTCGGCGCCGTCCTGCCAGCTGAGCCGGGTGCGCAGGACGGGGTTGGCGTCGGCGGTCTGCTGCCACGCCTCGGCCAGCGCGTGCGGGTCGGTGACCCCGGTGAGCACCAGCTGGACCTGGTTGACGTAGGTGTCGCCGTCCGGGTCGAGCAGGCTGTGGAAGAGCATGCCGGCCTGCATCGGCGTCAGCGGGTGGACGTCGGCGACCGTCCGGCCGTCCCCGGCGATCCGGTCCACCGCCGCCTGGTCGAGGCGGGCGAGCGGGAAGTCGGCGGGGGTGCGGCCGCCGGCGCCGGGCTCGGCGCAGTGGGCGACGATCTCCTCCAGCGCGCGCAGCATGGCCCGGGCGAGCCCGGCGACGGTCTCCGGGCGGTGCCGGCCGGCGCTGTGGTACCAGCCGATCTCCAGCCGGCCGTCCTCGATCCGGGCGACCACGTCCAGCAGGTGCGGGCGCTCGGTGCCGGGGGCCTCCGCGCCGCCGAGGCCGCCGGGGACGGCGCGGACCAGGGCGGCGCCGTCGGCGGACCAGTCGAAGCGGCCCAGGTAGTTGAAGCTGATGGCGGGGGCGGGCAGGGCGGCGAGCGCCTCGTCCCGGGCGAGGTGGCGCAGCGCGCCGTAGCCGAGGCCGCGGTCCGGCACCGCGCGCAGCTGTTCCTTGACGGCCTTCAGGGCGGTGCCCCAGTCCCCCGCGGGGACGTCGAGGGCGACGGGGTACAGCGAGGTGAACCAGCCGGCCGTCCGGGACAGGTCGAGGTCCTCGAAGAGCCGGTCCTCGCGGCCGTGTCCCTCCAGCCCGACGGCGACGGTGCCGCGCCCGGTCCAGTCGGCGAGCACCCGGCCGAGCGCGGTGAGCAGCACGTCGTCGATCCGGGTGCGGTAGACGGCGGGGACCTCGCGCAGCAGGGCGTCGGTGCGTTCGCGGTCCAGCCGGACGGTGACCTCGCGCAGGTCGGCGGCGGTGTTGCCGCCGTCGCCGTCCACCGGCAGCGGCTCGGCACAGGCCCGGGCGGCCGCCAGCCAGTGGGCGCGCTGCCCGGCGAAGCCGCCGGCGGCGGTGTGCCCGGCCAGCCGGCGGGCCCACTCCCGGACGGAGGTGGTGCGGGCGGGCAGTCGCAGCGGGCGGCCCTCGACGGCCTGCCGGTAGGCGGTCTCCAGGTCCTCCAGCAGCACCCGCCAGGAGACGCCGTCGACGGCGAGGTGGTGGACGGCCAGCAGCAGCCGGTCGGGGCGGGCGCCGTCGTCGCCCGCCGCCGGGGAGCCGACCAGCAGCCGGGCGGTGAACAGCGGGCCGTCGGCCAGCCGGAAGGAGCGGTGGGCGGCTTCGGTCACCGCCTCTTCGAGGGCTCCGTCGTGGACCTCCAGCAGCTCGGGCGCGGCCTCGTCGGCGGGGACGCAGTACTGCTGCCACGCGCCGTCCGGGGTACGGACGAACCGGGAGCGCAGCGCGTCGTGGTGGGCCCACAGGGCGGCCAGCGCGCGGCGCAGCGCCTGCGGGTCGACGGCGCCGGGGGCCTCCACCACCAGGGACTGGTCGAAGTGCCCGGCGTACGGCGGGTTCGGGTCGAGGAACCAGTGCTGGATCGGCGTCAGGCCGACCTCGCCGCTGACCGGTTCGGTGCCGGCCACGGTGACGGCGCTGCCGGCGGCCGCGGCCAGGGCGGCGACGGTGGGGTGCCGGAAGAGGTCGCGCGGGGAGAGCGCGAGTCCGGCGGCGCGGGCCCGGGAGACGACCTGGATGCTGAGGATGGAGTCGCCGCCGAGCAGGAAGAAGTCGTCGTCCAGCCCGACCCGTCCGACGCCGAGCAGCTCCGCCCAGATCGCGGCGAGCAGGCGCTCGGCCCCGGTGCCGGGGGCGCGGTGCGGCCGGTCGCCGCCCGCCCGTTGCGGGTCGGGGGCGGGCAGCCGGCGGCGGTCCACCTTGCCGTTGGCGGTGAGCGGGAGCCGGGGCAGGGTGACGTACGCCGCGGGCACCATGTAGTCGGGCAGGCCGGCGGCCAGGTGGGCGCGCAGGTCGGCGGCGGTGGGCGGCTCGGCGCCCTCGGCGGGCACCAGGTGGGCGACGAGGAGCTTGCGTCCGGCCTCCTGGTGCAGTGAGACCACGGCCTCGGCGACGGCCGGGTGGGCGGTGAGCCCGGCCTCGATCTCGGCGGGTTCGATCCGGAAGCCGCGGATCTTGATCTGGTCGTCCGCGCGGCCGACGAAGTGCAGTTCGCCGTCCTCGCTCCACCGGACGGTGTCGCCGGTGCGGTACATCCGGGTGCCGGGCGGGCCGAAGGGGTCGGCCCGGTAGCGGGCGGCGGTCTCGCCGGGGCGGCCCGCGTAGCCCCGGGCGAGCCCGGCCCCGGCGATGTACAACTCCCCGGTGATGCCTGGTGGTTGGGGCTGGAGCGCACCGTCCAGGACGTACACCCTGGTGTTGTCCAGCGGGCGGCCGATCGGCAGCACGGCGGGCAGCACGGCGCCGGGCAGGAAGGCCCTGCGGGTGGCGAAGGTGGTGGTCTCGGTGGGGCCGTAGCCGTCGACCACGGTGAGGCCGGGGCAGGCCTCCAGGACCCTGCGGACGGCCGCGCCGGGCACCGCCTCGCCGCCGGTCCACACCTCGCGGGCGCCGCGCAGGCAGCCCGGGTCCTCCTGGGCGAGCAGCCGGAACAGGCCCGCGGTCAGCCACAGGCAGCGCACGCCCCGCTCGGTGACGGCGTGCCGGACGGCGGCGGCGTCCAGCTCGGCGGGCGGGGCGAGGACGGCGGTGCCGCCGCGCAGCAGCGGCACCCACAGCTCGTAGGTGGCGGCGTCGAAGGCGTGCGGGGAGTGCACCAGCACCCGGTCGTGGCCGGTGAAGGCGCGGTCCAGGGCGAGTGCGGCGACGTCCCGGCGGCGTACCGCGACGCCCTTGGGGGTGCCGGTGGAGCCCGAGGTGAACATCAGGTACTGGACGTTGTCGGGGTGGACGGCCGCCGGGGCCGCCGGGGCCACGACCGGCGGGTGCTCCTCGGGCAGGTCCACCCGCAGCACCCGCCCGGCCGGGCGCAGTCCGGCGGCCGCGCCGGCCCGGTGGGCGTCGGTGAGCAGCAGCTCCGCGCCCGCCTCGGCCAGCATCCGGTGCAGCCGTTCGCGCGGCGCCCGGCCGTCCAGCGGCACGTACACGCCGCCGGTGCGGACCAGCGCCAGCTGGGCGACGACCAGCTCGACGGAGCGTTCCATGAGCACCCCGACCGGCTGCTCGACCCGGACCCCGTGCGCGGCCAGCCGCCCGGCCAGTTCGGCTGCCCTGGCGTCGAGTTCGCGGTACGTCAGGCGCTGCTCCGCGGTCTCCAGGGCGACCGCCTCCGGGGTGCGGAGCACCTGCTCGGCGAACAGCTCGGCGATGTCGGCGGCGGGCTCCGGGGCGTCGGTGGCGTTCCAGTCGGCCAGGACGCGCCGGCGCTCCTCCCCGGTCAGCAGCGGCAGCAGCGCGGGCGGGCGGTGGGCGCCCTCGGGCAGGCCGGTCAGCACCGCGGTGAGCTGCCCGGTCAGCCGCCGCACGGTGGACTCGTCGAACAGCCGCGGGTCGTAGCAGAGCCGCAGGTTCAGCTCGGGGCCCGGGTAGGCCAGCAGGGTGAGCGGGTAGTTGGTGGTCTCGATCCCGTCGAGGTCGCGCAGCCGCACGCCGTGGGCGTCGGCCGCGTCCTCGTCGACCGGGTAGTTCTCGAACACCACCAGGCTGTCGAACAGGCCGGTCTGCTCGGGCAGTCCGGTGGCGGCGCGCAGGCGGGTGAGCGGGACGAAGCCGTACCTGCGGTCCTCGCTCTGCTCCCGCTGCACCGTCCGCAGCCAGTCGAGCAGGGTGCCCTCGGCGGGCACCGCGGTACGGGTCGGCAGGGTGGTGATGAACAGGCCGGTCATCGTCTCGACCCCGGGCAGCTCGGGCGGCCGCCCGGAGGAGGTGGTGCCGAACACCACCTCGGCGCGGCCGGCCTGGCGGCCCAGCAGCACCGCCCAGGCGCCCTGCACCAGGGTGTTGAGGGTGAGCCCCGAGCCGCGCGCGAGGTCCTCCAGCGCCCTGGTCGCGGCGGCGGGCAGGGCGAACGGCACGGCCCGGGTGGACTCGGCCCGGTGGCTCTGCACCGGTTCGCGGTCGTACGGCAGCGGGGTGGCCTCGGCCAGCCCGGCGAGGCGGCCCCGCCAGTGCCGTTCGGCCTCGGCGTGGTCGCGCCCGGCCAGCCACGCCAGGTAGTCGCGGTAGGGCCGGCGCTCCGGCACGGTGCCGTACGGGATCTCGCCGTCCCGTCCGGCGCGGGCCAGCGCGGCGTGCACCGCGAAGACGTCCGAGAGCACCTGGAACAGGCTCCATCCGTCCAGGACGAGGTGGTGGAAGGACCACAGCACCCGCACCCGGTCCTCCGGGAGCCGGACCAGCACCAGCCGCTGGAGCGGCGCCTGCCCGAGATCGAGGCCGCGGGCCCGGTCGCGGTCCAGCAGCCCGGCCGGCCGGTCGCGGCGCTCCTCCTCGGACAGCGCCCGCCAGTCCAGGTGGGTGACCGGCACGGCCACCCGCCGGTGCACCACCAGCACCGGCTCGGGCACCCGCTGCCAGCGGACGTGGGCGCGCAGCACGGCGGTGCGGTCGGTGACCCGCTGCCAGGCCTCGGCCAGCCGCGCCGGGTCGGGCACGCCCTCCAGGACGAAGTCCAGCTGCTGGAAGTAGGCGCCGCTGTCCTCCTCGGCGAGGCCGTGGAAGAGCATGCCGGACTGGGTCGGGGTGAGCGGCAGGACGTCCTCCACCGCGCCCGGGTCGTCGCCGGTGATCAGGTCCACCGCCGGCTGGTCGAGCCCGGCCAGCGGGAAGTCGGACGGGGTGCGCCCGGCCGCGCCGGGGCGGGCCGCGTGGCGGGCCAGGCCGGCCAGCTCCTCGGCGAACCGCCGGGCCAGCGCCTCGACCGTCCCGCTCCGGTGCACGGCGGCGGAGTGGAACCAGGTGAACTCCAGCGCGTCGCCGTCCAGCCGGCCGACCACCTCCAGCGGGTGGGGGCGCTCGACGACCGGGTCGGCGTCCAGCTCCAGCGGCCTGAAGGTGCCGCGGAACAGCCCGTCCGCGTCGTCCGGCAGGGCGATCCGGCCCAGGTAGTTGAAGCTGATCCGGGCGGCCGCCACCTCGGGGGCCGTGCCGGGCCTGCCGAGGTGGCGCAGCGCCTCGAAGCCGAGGCCGCGCCGGGGGACGGCCCGCAGCTGCTCCTTGACCTGCTTGAGGACGGTGTCCCAGCCGGCCTCGGCGGGGACGGCCAGAGCGACCGGGTGGCGGGTGGTGAACCAGCCGACCGTACGGCTGAGGTCGAGCTCGGCGAACAGTTCCTCGCGTCCGTGGCCCTCGACGTCCACCACGACCCGCTCCAGGCCGCTCTCCCCGCACAGCGCGCGGCCGAGGGCGCTCAGCAGCACGTCGTTGACCTGGGTGCGGTAGGTGTCGGGCAGGGTGCGCAGCAGGGCGGCGGTGTCGGCGGCGCTCAGCCGGACGGTGACGGAACGTTCGGTGGCGTAGGTGGCGGGTCCGTCCGGCTCCGCGGGAAACGTTTCCGCGGGCCGGCCGGGGACGGCCCCGGCCCAGTACTCCGTCTCGTCCTCGAAGCCGCCCTCGGCGGCGAAGGCGCTCAGCCGCGCGGCCCACTGCCGCAGCGGCGAGGACTTGGCCGGCAGTGCCGCCGCGCCGTCCCGGCCGTCGCGGCGGGCGCGGTAGGCGGTGTCCAGGTCCTCCAGCAGCACCCGCCAGGAGACCCCGTCGACCACCAGGTGGTGGACGGCCAGGTGCAGCACGGGCGGCCTGCCCCCGGCGCGCTCGTGCAGCACGGCGCGCAGCAGCGGCCCGCCCGCGGCCAGGTCGTACGGGCCGAAGTGCGGGGTGTCGTCGTCGGGGCCGGTGTGCCTGGTCAGGACGGTCCGCGGCGCCGGCTCCTCGATCCGCCAGTGCACGGCGCCGGAGCCGTCCGGGGCGGAGAAGGCCGAGCGCAGCGCGTCGTGGTGGGCGACCAGGTCGTTCAGGGCCGCCTCCAGCGCGGCCCGGTCCAGGTCGCCGGGCAGCAGCAGGGAGAGCGCCTGGGCGAAGTGGCCGGCCCGGCCGCCGGCCCGGTCGAACCACCAGCGCTGGATCGGGGTCAGCGCCGCCTCGCCGGTGGCGGCCACCGGTGCGGGCGCGGCCGGCGCCTCGGCGTCCTCGGCGGCCCTGGCGAGCGCGGCGACCGTCTGGTGCCGGTACAGGTCGCGGGAGGTCACCGGCAGCCCGGCCTGCCGGGAGCGGGCCACCACCTGGATGCCGAGGATGGAGTCGCCGCCGAGGTCGAAGAAGTTGTCGTCGGCGCCGACCCGCTCCAGCCGCAGCACCTCGGCCCAGATGCCGGCCAGCGCGCGTTCGGCGGGGGTGCGGGGGGCGACGTGGCGGACGGCGGGCGCGGCCGGCCCCGGGTCGGGCAGCCTGGCGTGGTCGAGCGTGCCGTCGGGGCCGAGCGGCAGGGCGGGCAGCGGTACCACGACCGCGGGGACCAGGTGGTCGGGCAGGGTCAGGGCGAGGGTGCGGCGCAGCGCCTCGGGCTCGATCGGGCCGCCGGGGACGGGCACCGCGTAGCCGACCAGCCGTCCGGGGCTCCCGGTGAGGACGGCGGCGGCCTCGGCCACCCCGGCGCAGCTCCGCAGCGCCCGCGCCGTCTCCTCCGGGTCGGCCGCCAGGCCGCGGGGCCGCGCCCGCTGTTCGACCCGGCCGAGGTGCTCCAGTTCGCCGTCCGCGGTCCACCGCACCAGCTCCCCGGTGCCGTACATCAGCGACCCCGGCGGACCGTACGGGTCGGCGACCGGCCCCGGCTGCTCCCCGAGGTCGCCGGCGAGGTACAACTCGCCCGGCACACCGTCCGGTTGGTGGCGCAGCGCGCGGTCCAGCACGTACACCCGGCTCCAGCCGGGCGGCCCGGCCGGGTCGCCGCCGGGGAGGGCGGCGGGCGGCTTCCGGGAGCCGGGCAGCGCGCGCTGCTCCGCCTCGGGGATCAGCGGCAGTTCGGCGAGGGTGCGCTGCGGCCCGTCCGCCATCGCGGCGAGCAGGCGGTGCAGGTGGTCCGCCAGCGCGGTGACGGTCCGCCGGTCGAACAGGTCGGTGTTGTACTCCACCGTCAGCGCGCAGTCGCCCGCCTCGGACGGGGTGAACTCCAGGACCAGGTCGAACCGGGCGGCCGGGCGGGGCAGCGGGTGCTCCGTGAAGCGCAGGCCGCCGGCCGGGGCCGGGGCGGTGGGGGTCTGCTGGACGACCACCACCTGCACCAGCGGGGTCCGGCCGGGGTCGCGGGGCGGGGCCAGTTCCTCGACCACCCGGTCGAAGGGCACCGCGGCGTGGGCGAAGGCGTCCAGCAGGGTGGTGCGCATCTCCGCCACGAACCGGTCGACGGTGGCCCGTTCGTCCACGTCGGCGCGGAGCACCACGGTGTTCACGAAGAAGCCGGTCACCTCCTCCAGCTCCCGGCGCTCCCGCCCGTTGGTGACGGTGCCGAAGGCGACGTCCCGCTGGCCGGAGTGGCGCGAGAGCAGCAGCGCGGACGCCCCGGCGAACAGGGTGAACACGGTGGTGCCGCGGCCCGCGGCGAGGTGGCGCAGCCGGTCCGCCAGTTCGGCCGGGAGGTGGTGGCGGTGGGCCGCGCCGCTGCTGGTGCGCTCGGCGGGCCGGGGCCGGTCGGTGGGTATCCGCAGGGTCGGCAGGCCGGCCAGGGCGCGCTTCCAGTAGGCGAGGTCGGCCGTGTGGTCGGTCCGGCGGTGCTGCTCCCAGTGCGCGTAGTCGGGGTACTGGAGCGCGGGGGCGGGCAGCCCGTCGGGTTCGCCGGTGGCCTCCGCCCGGTGGAGCGCGGCCAGTTCGCGGGTGAGGACGCCCACCGACCAGCCGTCGGTGACGATGTGGTGCTGCGCCAGCAGCAGCAGGTGGTCGTCGGCGGTGAGCCGCAGCAGCAGCGCCCGGGCGAGCGGGCCCCCGGTCAGGTCGTAGGGCCGTTGCAGTTCCTCGGTGAGCAGGCGCTCGGCCGCCTCGGCGCGCTCCGCGGCGGGCAGTGCGCCGAGGTCCTCGGTGCGCAGCGGCAGTTCGGCCCGTTCGGCGACGTGCTGCGCCGGCTGTCCGTCGACGGTGGGGAAGGTGGTACGCAGCGAGTCGTGCCGGGCGGCGAGGCGGTGCAGGGCCCGGCCGAGGGCCTGGTGGTCGACGGTGCCGTGCAGCCGCAGGGCGACGCCGGTGTGGTACTCGGTGCCGCCGGGGGCGAGGTCGTCCAGGAACCAGAGCCGGAGCTGGGCGCTGGACAGCGGCAGCGGCGCCCCGCGCGGGGCGGGCGGGATCGGTTCGGCGGGCGCGGCGGTGCGGGCACCGTCGAGCAGCGGGGCGAGGGCGGCGACGGTGCGGGCGGTGAAGACGTCCCTGAGGGTGAGCCGGACGCCGAGCCGCTCGCCGGTCCTGGCCAGGGTGCGGGCGGCGAGGATGGAGTCGCCGCCCAGGTCGAAGAAGTCGTCGTCGGCGCCGACCGCGTCGAGGCCGAGGACCTCGGCCCAGATGGCGGCCAGGGCGCGCTCCCGCTCGGTGCGCGGGGCGAGCCGTCCCGCGCTGGGGCGGGCGGCGGGCGCGGGCAGCGCCCGCTGGTCGATCTTGAGCTGCGGGGTGAGCGGGAGTTCGGCCAGCACGACGACGGCGGAGGGCACCAGGTGGGCGGGGAGCCCGGCGGCCAGGGCGGTGCGCAGCTCGGCCGGATCGGGGGCGCGTTCCGGGTCGGCGGGCGTGGCGTAGCCGACCAGCCGGGCGTGGCCGGGCTCGTCCTCGCGGACCACCACCACGGCCTGGTCGACGGCGGGGTGGGCGCGCAGCGCGGCCTCGATCTCGCCCGGCTCGATCCGGAAGCCGCGGACCTTGACCTGCCGGTCGAGCCGGCCGAGGAACTCCAGCTCCCCGGTGGCGTTGCGGCGGGCCCGGTCGCCGGTGCGGTAGAGCCGGGCGCCGGGCGGGCCGAAGGGATCGGCGACGAAGCGGGCGGCGGTCAGGCCCGGGCGGCCGAGGTAGCCGCGGGCGACGCCCTCGCCGCCGAGGTACAGCTCGCCGTCGGTGCCGTCCGGCCGGGGCCGCATGGCCTCGTCGAGCACGTACACCCGGGTGTGCGGCAGGGCTGCGCCGATGCCGGGCGTGCCGGTGCCGGCGGTGAGCGCTCCGGTCCAGGTGGCGACGATGGTGGCCTCGGTCGGGCCGTAGGAGTTGACCATGCGCCGGCCGGGCGCCCAGCGGTCGACCAGCTCGGCGGGGCAGGCCTCGGCCCCGACGATCAGGGTGCGCAGGTGGCGGCCGGCGCCGGCGGGCACGGTGGCCAGGGCGGCGGGCGGGATCAGGGTGTGGGTGATGCGGTGCTCGTCCAGGACGGCGGCGAGTTCCTCGCCGAGCCAGGGGCCGTGCGGGGGGATCACCAGGGTGGCGCCGGTGAGGACGGAGACGAACAGTTCCAGCACGGAGGCGTCGAAGCTGGGCGAGGAGAACTGGAGCACCCGGTCGCCGGGGCCGACCGCGTAGTTCTCGACGGCCGCCGCGGTGAAGCCGCCGATCCCGCGGTGGGTGACGACGACGCCCTTGGGAGCCCCGGTGGAGCCCGAGGTGTAGATCACGTACGCCGGGTGGCCGGTGCCGGCCGGCCGGGGCGGCGCGGCGGCGTCCTCGGGCCCGGCCGCCTCCGGGGCCTCGTCCTGCGGGGCCTCGTTCTCCAGGGCCTCGCGCACCAGCTCCGGGTCGTCCAGGACGAGGGCGGGCCCGGCGTCGGCGAGCATCAGCGCCCGCCGGTCGGCGGGGTAGGCCGGGTCCACGGGCAGGAAGGCGGCGCCCGCCCGGGCGACGGCCAGTTCGGCCGCGATCAGCTCCATCGAGCGCGGCAGGACGAGGGCCACCGTCCGCTCCGGTCCGGCGCCGCGCCGGCGCAGGTCGCGGGCCAGCCGTCCGACCCGTCCGGCCAGCTCGCGGTAGGTCCAGGTGCGCCGGCCGTCGGTCAGCGCGGGTGCGTGCGGGGTGCGGGCCGTCTGGGCGGCGAACAGCTCGTCGAGGGTGCGGTGCTCCGGCGACGCGGGAACCGGGCCGGGGGGTGCGGGGGTGCCGCCGGCCTGCGGCGGAGCGGAGGGGTGCGCGGGCTGGGCAGGCCGGTCGGCCATGGCGGAAGGTCCTTCCGGATGGAGGCGAGCGACGCGGGCGTCGGGGCAGGCGGTAGCCGGCCCGCGGGCCCGGGGAAGCGACGGGATGCAGGGGGAAGCGGCGGTGCGAGGTGTGCCGCGGCGGGCCGGTGGGCTCAGCCGGAGCCGGCCCGGCGGGCGGTGCGCCCGGAGACCTGCACCCGGTCGATCCGGCCGGTGGCCCGGTCCCGGTGGAAGTGCCCGCCGGGCTCGGGGAGGCCGGTGTCGGGGGCGATCAGGTCGTACGAGAGGTCGGCGTAGCAGCGCAGCGGGATCGGCGGGTCGCCGTCCACGGAGAGGGTGGCGGGGCCGTCCCCGGCCGGTTCGACCCGGTAGCGGACCGAGCCGTTGCGGTAGTCGCCCGCGCACTCGGCGACGGCCGCGGGGTCGGCGAGGGCCACCGGCCGGCCCGCGCCCACCGGCTCGATCGCGGCGGGCACCCGCAGGCCGGCCGTCTCCGCCAGGTCGGCGGCGAGGGCCCGCCAGAGCGCGGTGGCGGCCCCGGCGTTCCCGGTGAAGGCGACCACCACACCGCTGTCCGGGTCGGCCCGCAGGTGACAGGAGGTGCCCATGGCGTTGCCGTCGTGGCCGCACCACAGCCGTCCGTGCCGCCGGTAGAGGGCCACGCCGGTGCCCCAGTCGTCCGCGAGCGCTCCCGGGCGGGCTCCCGGTTGCGGGCGGCGCATCCGCCCGGCGACGTCCGGGGGCAGCACCTTGGACCGGCCGACCAGGGCGGCGCCGAGCGCGGCGAGGTCCGCGGCGCTCGCCAGCAGGGCGCCGGCCGGGGCCTCCAGCGGGGCCAGGTTCTGCCGGACGGCCCTGGGCAGGCCGGTCGCGGCGTTGAGCGCGTGTCCGGCGGCGACCGGGCGCCCCGGTATCGCCGTGTCGGTGAACACCGCCGTGGTGCCGAAGGGTTCGAGCAGCAGGGCGCGTACCGCCTCGTGCCAGGGCATCCCGGTCACCGTCTCGACCAGGCGCCCGGCGGCGACGTAGCCGGCGTTGGAGTAGGAGAAGCCGGTGCCGGGCGGGAACAGCGCGTCCCCGGCGGTGCACACGGCGGTCAGGTAGCGCGCCGCGGTGGTCCCGGCGGCGGCGTCGGAGTCGGGTCCGGTGGGCAGTCCGCCGGTGTGGCCGAGAAGTTGACGAATCGATACTTCAGGTAGCTGACGGAACTCCGGCAGGTGCTCGGCGACCGGTTCGTCGAGGTCCAGGTCGCCGTCGTCGGCGAGCAGCATCACCAGGGCGGCCGTGTAGGGCTTGGTCAGCGAGCCCACCGGCACGACGGTGTCCTCGGTGAACGGCGCGCCCGTGCCGGTGTCGGCCACACCGGTGTGCAGGGCCACGGTCTCCGAGCCGGTGTCCAGCACCAGTTGGGCGCCGGGCACCCGGTGGGCACGCGCGAGCACGTCGAGCCGGTGCTGGAGTTCACCGCGCCGGAGGAGCGGCACACGTTCCCGGACGGGCGCCGGGCTGGGGTACGGCATGACGGAAGCTCCCGTTGACTGGTTCTCGGGTGCGGGCGCGCCGGGCGCCCGCGGTGGAATTGCGGATTGGA
This sequence comes from Kitasatospora sp. NPDC091335, assembly GCF_044757205.1. Classification (NCBI taxonomy): domain Bacteria; kingdom Bacillati; phylum Actinomycetota; class Actinomycetes; order Kitasatosporales; family Streptomycetaceae; genus Kitasatospora; species Kitasatospora sp. NPDC091335. The sequence goes on from NZ_JBIVUM010000003.1 coordinate 525,505, forward strand.
GTGCGGCACAGCGGGAATTTTCCGGCCGCGGGCCCCGCCCGGCTCAGGACGTGCGGGTACGAGGGGAATCGGCGCGGGCCGCGCCGGTGGCGGTCGGCCGTCCCGGGAATCCCCGGTCACCCGCGCCGGGGCGCCGCACCCGCCCGGAGCCGTTCCGGCGCCGCTCCCACGTGTCCGGACCGGACGGTGCGAATGCGACCCGAATTCCCCGCCGCGCGGGGAACGGCGAACCGGGGAACGGTCCACGGTGAACCGTGGACGACCGAATACTCACCCCGCCGGCGCGACCGGACAGAAACCCGGCCACCGCCGGCCGACTGCTCCCCCGGCCCCCACCTGCGCGTTCGCCGTCACCGGCATGTCCGATCCCCCTTTTTGCGAACCGCCCCCGCAACCGCGGCGCGGAACGCGCCGACACGGCCGGAGAGCCGCACAATCCCTGCCGTCCCGAACGTCCGGACGACGAACGCGCAACAGTCTTCACGGCGGATCAGCCGCTCGCAACCCCCTTCGATTGAACGGAAAGCGACCGCACCCGGAATCGGAACCGCAAAATCCCTGGTGCGACTCGCGGCCCTGCCTGCGACGTCGGATCAGCACCGTGAATTCTTTGGCCGAAAATATGACATCAGAACCTCACCATTCACTCGAACAGTTATTCGCGATTATTCGAGTGAATTTTCGGGCACCTGTGACGGCTGTGCCGGAATTCACCGACTGGGCCGCCTGTGCACCGGCGGCCCGGCGACCACCCCCGCCGTCCACCCCCGCCGTCCACCTCCGCGCCACCTACGGGAAACGCGGCGGCGGCCCCTGCGAGCCGGCCGGGTACTCCTCCAGCGGCACCAGGTCCCGCTCCCAGCCGGACAGCACGGGTTCGAGCACCCGCCAGGCCTCCTCGGCCTCGTCGCCGCGGATCGACAGCGCCGGGTCCCCGTTCAGGACGTCCAGCAACAGCCGCCCGTACGCGGGCAGTTCCTGCGGTTCCATCCGCGCGGTCAGCGAGACCGGGGCCAGCTCGTGGGCGTGGGCGCCGATGCCCGTCAGGTCCAGGGTCAGTCCCTCCGGCTCCAGCTCGAACCGCAGCACGTTGGGCGCGGCCGTCCCGCTGTGGCCGAACGGCAGGTGGGGCACCGGGCGGAAGTGCACCGCGACCTCCTTGCGGTCCTCCCCCAGCGCCTTGCCGCTGCGCAGCCGGAACCGCGTCCCGGCCCACCGCCAGCTCTCCAGCTCCAGCTCCACCTCGGCGAAGGTCTCGGTGCGGCGCTTCGGGCTCACCCCCTCCTCCTCGACGTAGGAGGGCACCTCGCGGTCCCCGATCCGGCCGGCCAGGTAGCGGGCCCGCCGGGTGCGGTGCAGCACGTCGTTCCCGGTGAGCGGCCGCACCGAGCGCAGCACGTCCACCTTCCGGTCCCGCAGGTCCCGTTCGCCGAGCGTGATCGGCGGCTCCATGGCGACCAGGCAGAGCAGTTGCAGGAGGTGGTTCTGGATCATGTCCTTGAGCGCGCCGACGTGGTCGTAGTACCCGGCCCGCCCCTCCAGCGCCAGCGTCTCGTCCCAGGTGATGTCCACCCGGGAGATGTGGGTGCTGTTCCAGATCGGCTCCAGCACCCGGTTGGCCAGCCGGCTGCCGAGGACGTTCTGGACGGTCGTCATGGCCAGGAAGTGGTCGACCCGGAACACCGCCCGCTCCGGCACCAGGTCGGCGAGCAGCCGGTTGAGTTCCTGGGCGCCGGCCAGGTCCTCGCCGAACGGCTTCTCCAGCACGATCCGGCTGCCGGCCGGCAGGCCCGCCGCGTGCAGGGCGGTGATCACCGAGGGGAAGAGCGCCGGCGGGAGGGCGAGGTAGACGGCCACCGGTCCCTCGCCGGCCACCACCGCGGCCACCTCGGCCGGGTCGGTGACATCGGCCCGCCGGTAGTCGACGGCGGCCGCCACCGCCTTCCGCGCGTCGGCCGGGAGGTCGCCGCCGTGCTGGTCGAGCCGGTCGGCGGCCCACCCGCGGTAGTGCTCGGTGACCCAGTCCTCCCGGCTGGCCGCGGTCACCCGGAGCCGGTCGCCGACGTGTCCCGCCGCCCGCAGGGCGGCCAGCGCCGGCAGCAGGAAGCGGGCGCTGAGGTCCCCCGTCGCGCCGAGGACGGCGAGCCGGTCGATCATCCTCGCCCACCCGCCTTCGCCCGGCCGATGCTGACGCCACTGGCGATGATCCCGATGTGACTGAACGCCTGGGGGAAGTTGCCCATGAACTCTCCTGTGGACGGGTCGATCTGCTCGGACATCAGCCCCAGCGGGCTCGCCCGGGAGCACAGCGAGACGTACAGCTCCTCCGCCTCCCCGATCCGGCCCTGGCCGACCAGGTTGTCGACCAGCCAGAAGCTGCACAGCACGAAGGCGCCCTCGTCGCCCGGCAGGCCGTCCGGGGACTCCTCGTGCAGGTAGCGGTGGAGCAGCCCGCCGCCGGCCGAGAGGCGCTCGGCGACGGCGGCGGCGGTGGCCACCATCCGCGGGTGCCCGGCCGGCACCACCTGGCGCAGCGGCAGCGCGAGCAGGCTCGCGTCCAGCGCCCCGCCACCGTCCAGGTGGGCACTGAGGGTCCCGGCGTCCTCGTCCCAGGACTGCTCCAGGATGAGCCGGCGCAGTTCCTCGGCCGAGGCCCGCCACCGGTCGGTCCCGGCGGGCAGGCCGAGCCGCTCGCCGATCTGCGCGGCCCGGTCCAGGGCCACCTGGCACAGGCCCGCCGAGTACGTGAACACCCGGCCCTCGCTGCGCACTTCCCAGATGCCCTGGTCGGGCCGGCGCCAGGCCTGCCCGGCGGTGTCGGCCAGGCCGGCCAGGCCCGCCCACAGCGCGGGCTGGATCTCGCCGCCGGCCCGCAGCCACTGGTCGGCGCAGTCCAGGATCTCGCCGTAGACGTCGTGCTGGCGCTGGTCGGCCGCGCCGTTGCCCCAGCGCACCGGGGCGGAGCGCTGGTAGCCCTCCAGCTCCCCGTCCTCGACCTCGTCCGGCACCGGGCCGCCCCTGAGGTCGTACATGATCCGTGGCCGCCGGCTGGACTCGAAGGCGTCGAGGACCCAGCCCAGGAAGGCGTCGGCCTCGCCGCGGAAGCCGATCCGGCGCAGCGCGAACACGGCGAACGCCGCGTCGCGGATCCAGCTGTAGCGGTAGTCCCAGTTGCGGATGCCGCCGATCGGCGCGGGCAGCGAGGAGGTGGGTGCCGCGACCAGGGAGCCGTTGGCCCAGTCGTCGCAGAGCTTCAGCGTGATCGCGACCCGCCTGACCAGCGGTTCCTGGGGGCCGTCGTACGCGAAGTGCCGCATCCAGCGGCGCCAGGCCTCGGCGGTGCCGCGCAGCGTCGCGTCGGTGTCGAAGCGGTGGTGCCGGTGGAAGCGGCCCCAGGAGAGCACCAGGTCCAGCCGTTCGCCCTGGCGCAGTTCGTGGGTGCCGTGCGGGCCGGTCAGCGGACGGTTGGAGCGCAGGTGCAGCCGCAGGTCGGGGCGCCGGTTCGGCCGCACCTCCAGTCCGCTGAACAGGGCCCTGGTCTGCGCGCCGCCGCGCGGCTCCAGCTCCGCCCGCAGGCGCACCGTCCCGTCCAGCACCACGGCCGAGCGCACCAGTTCGGCCCGGTCGGCCGGTGCGTCGTCGGTGAGGTCGGCGCCGGAGCGCAGGGTCAGCGCGTCGGTGACCCGCACCAGGCCGGTGGGGCCGCGCAGTTCGGTGACCAGGACGCCGGTGTCCGGTTCGTAGCGCTGTCTGGCCTCCACCAGGCCCTCGGGGGCGAGTGTGAACTGCCCGCCGCGGGCGTGGTCCAGCAGTCCGCAGAACAGCGGCTCGGAGTCGAAGCCGGGCAGGCACATCCACGGGATGGTGCCGTCCAGGCCGACCAGCGCGGCGGTCGTACCGTTCCCGATGAGGCCGAGGTCCTCCAGCGGCAGGTAGCCGTGGCGCCGGGTGACCGGCCGGAACGGTGGATCGGGGTCGTACATGCCGCCTCGCTTCCGCAGCTCCGGGGGAACCGGCCGTCGGGGAGGTCGCCCCGGTGCCGCCCGGAAGGTGATCGTCACCCTGACGATCCGAACGACGGCGTCGTCCGGTCCCGGCCGCGCGACCGACAGCTCCCACGTTCCCGGAGATCGGGCCGGTCCGCGATTCGGCCGCTCCGGCAGCGGGTGCCTTCCGGGGAAAGCACCTGCTAGCGTCTGAGCGCAGTGACGGACGGCGGAGGTTGCTGTGGTTGACAGGGGCGCGGAGCGGGCGTTCATCGGGTCGTTCACCTCGACGGGCGGGCGCGGCATCGTCCTGGCCGCGGTCGATCCCGACACCGGGGCGCTGACCGCCACCGGGGTGGTCGAGGCCACCGACCCGTCCTACCTCACGGTCGCACCCGCGCAGGGCGGCCCGGTGCTGTACGCCGTCTCCGAGACGGCGCCGGGCGCGGTCACCGCCCACGACGTCTCCGGCCCCGTGCCCCGGCCGCTCGGCGCCCCCGTACCGGTGGACGGGGACCACCCGACCCACCTGAGCGTCACCCGGGGCCACCTGCTGACCGCCAACTACGGCTCCGGCAGCCTCAGCGTGCTGCCGCTCGACGCCGACGGCACCCCCGAGGCCGCGAGCAGCGTGCTCCAGCACCGGGGCAGCGGGCCGCACCCGGACCGCCAGCGGGGCCCTCACGCCCACCAGGTGCTCCCCGACCCGTCGGGCCGCTGGGTGCTCGCCGTCGACCTCGGCACCGACTCGGTGCGGGTCTGCGCCCTGGACCGGGCGGCGGGCGGGCTGACCGTGCACCAGGAGATCGCGCTGCCGCCCGGCACCGGCCCCCGGCACCTCGCCTTCCACCCCGACGGCCGCCACGTGTACGTGCTCGGCGAGCTGCGCCCGGTCGTGACGGTCTGCCGCTGGGACGCCGACGCCGGGGCGCTCGAACCGGTCGCGGAGGTCCCGCTGTTCCCCGACGGCGTCCAGGGCCCGGTCTCCCCGTCGGCCCCGGTGGTCTCGCCCGACGGCCGGTTCCTGTGGGCGGCGGAGCGGGGCACCGACACCATCGTGCTGCTCGCCCTCGACGGGACGGGCGAGCGGGCCCGGGTGGTCACCTCGGTGTCCTGCGGGGGCCGCTGGCCGCGCGACCTGGTGCTGGGCCCTTCGGGCACCCGGCTGTACGCGGCGAACGAGCACTCCGGCGACGTCACCTGGTTCGACGTGGACGCCACCACGGGCGTCCCCCGCCGGGCGGGTTCGCTGGCCGTCCCGTCGGCGTCCACCGTCCTCTTCACCTGAGCTCAAGCCCGAACCCGAACCCGAACCCGGTCTTGGGCCCGGGGCCGGGCACCGGATCGCTCACTGCCCGCCGTCGCGGACCACCACCACAGGGACGGTGGCGTGCCGGGTGCAGTGCTGGGCCACCGAGCCCAGCAGCATCCCGGTGAAGCCCCCGAGGCCCCGGCTGCCGACCACCAGCAGGTCCGCTCCCCTGGCCGCGTCGACCAGGGCGCCCGCCGGGGTGCCGTAGCGCGCCTCGGCGCGCACCTCGACCGGCGGCTTCTCCCCCACCGCCTGTTCGACGGCCCTGGCCACCTCCTGGCGCGCCCGGCCCTCCAGCACCGCCTCGTCGGTGGCCGCCGGGGGGAACCAGCCGCGCGCGCGTGGTAGGTCGGGTACTCCCAGGCGATCACCGCCTCCACCACGCCGCCGGTCAGCTCCGCCTGGCGCACGGCCCGGCGAAGCGCCAGGTCGGACGACTCCGACCCGTCCACCCCGACCACGATGCGGCCCTTCCCCTCAGCCTGGTCAGCCATGTCTCCTCCTCGACTCGACGGTGGCGGGGTCCGCACGGGTCCGTGGTCCGCCGTCACCGGGCTCGGAGTCCAGCCTCCTGCCGACCACGCGGGGTGCGCAGTCCGGCAGGTCCGGACCGGGCCCCGGGGCTCCGTCCGGACCTGCCGGCGGGTGCGCGGCGGTCCCGCGCCCGCTCCTCGGCGGCCCCGAGTGGAAGCCTTCTGATGAAAACGGATATCGTTTCGCCGGAACCTCGCGCCGGACGGTTGCAGAGTCATATGGACATGACAAACACTGACGGCAAGCGGGACCTCGAACGCGCGGGGACACGGCGGGAGTCGGGATGCGAGTGGATGCGGCGCTGGCCGACACCTGGGTGGAGCGCTGGGAGCGCCAGCAGGAGCGGTACGCGGTGGAGCGCGAGGAGCGGTTCACCGTCATCGCCGACGTGCTGGAGCAGGTCGTCGGCCCCTGCGAGCGGCCGCTCGTCGCGGACCTCGGCAGCGGCCCCGGATCGCTGTCCGCCCGCGTCGCGGCCCGGCTGCCGCACGCGGAGATCGTCGCGGTCGACATCGACCCGCTGCTGCTCGCCCTCGGCAGCGCCAGACACCCGCAGATCAGCCGCTGGGTCGAGACCCTGATCGGCCGTCCCGGCTGGATCGGAGAGCTCGGACTCGACCGCCCGCTGGACGCCGTGATGTCCACCACCGCGCTGCACTACCCGCCGCCGGACGCCCTGCTCGGCATCTACCGCGACCTCGCGGGCGCGCTGCGCCCCGGCGGCCTGCTGGTCAACGGCGACCACCTCATCCCCGAGGACCGCTCCCTCGCCGAGCTGGCCCTCGCGGTCGGCCGGCGCCGCGCCCAGCGGCTGGGCACCGGCACCGCCGAGGACTGGTCCCAGTGGTGGGAGGCCGCCGGCCTGGTCCCCGAGTTCGCCGACCTGCTGAGCGCCCGCGCCCGACAGTTGCCCCCCAGCGACGGCACCGGCAACGGCCTGTCCGCCGCCCAGCACGGCGAACTGCTCCGGATGGCCGGCTTCCGCCAGGCCGGCTCCGTGTGGCAGTACGGCACCAGCTCGGTCGTCGTCGCCCTGCGCTGACCTCCGGCTGCCGGGCCCCGGAACCGGCCAACTCGCCAAGCGGAGCCCCGAGTTACGCATAGGCACAGTCTTTGCGACGGCGTGACACAAATCCCTGTCGATCACAGGTGGAAACAGTTACCGTTTCCCTCGGTCGCCGACGCCCGCCACGGTGGAATCCGCGCACGGGGTCCGACCGCACGCGCGCCTGCCGACGCGCGAACCGCCGGGGACGCCGGCCGACACGGGGCAGCCTGTCGGTGGCGGCATGCCCCCTTCCCGCCGACTTCCCACCATGGAAAGCTGTTTCGCATGCGGCTTCTACCGCTGTATCTCGAACCACGGCTGGAGCCCAGGCTCCGATCCCTCCTGGAGCAACACGACTTCCTGCACACCCTGGTCGACGCCCTGGGCTCACCGCTCAACCTGCTCCTGCCCGGGCAGATCGCGGACAACCTGGCACGCTTCCGGGCCGTCTACCGCAAGCACCACCTGAACGGCCCGATCCACTTCGCCCACAAGACGAACCGCTCCAGCGCCCTGGTGCGCCGGCTCGCCGCCACCGAGGCGGGCGTGGACGTCGCCTCGCTCTCCGAACTCCAGCACGCCCTCGGCGCCGGTTTCACCCCCGAGCGGATCATCGCGACCGGCCCCAAGACCCGCGAGTTCCTCTGGCTGGCGGCCCGCACCGGCGTCACCGTCCACCTCGACTCCCGGGCCGAACTCGACGAGCTGGCCGACCTGGTGCGCGCGCACCGGCTGCCCCCGGTGCGCGTCATGCCGCGACTGTCCGGCTTCCTGGCGCCGGGCGTCACCGTGCTCACCAGGCCGAGCCGCTTCGGCTCCGACGTCGGCGAACTCGACGGCCTGCTCGACGCGGTCGAGCACCACCGGGACGCCGTCGAACTGACCGGCGTCGGCTACCACCTGGACACCACCGGCGTGGCCGAGAAGGCCGTCGCCCTGGAGACCTGCCTCAGGGTGATGAACGAGTGCCACCGCCGGGGCCTGCGCCCCCGCACCATCGACATCGGCGGCGGCTTCGGCGTCAACTACCTGGCCGACGCCGCCCAGTGGGAGCGGTACACCAGCGAGCTGACCGACGCCGTCCTGGGCCGGCGCCCCGCCCTGACCTGGCAGGGGCACGGCTACGGGCTGCGCAACGAGTCCGGCACCCTGCGCGGCGCCCTCGGCCTCTACCCGGCGCACCGCCCGGTGGCCGCCGAGGCCTACCTGGACGAACTGCTCTCGACCCCGGCACCCACCCTCGGACGGCCGCTCGCCACCCTGCTGCTGGAGGGCATGTACGACCTGGCGGTGGAACCGGGCCGGGCGCTGGCCGACCAGTGCGGGGCGACCCTCGCCCGCGTCCTGGAGGCCCGGCACACCCCGGCCGGCGAGTGCCTGGTCCGGCTGGAGATGAACGCCAGGGACGTCGGCCTGGAGGAGCACGGGGTGCTGATGGACCCGGTGCTGCTCCCCCGGCCCGGCGCGCCCACCGCGCCGGACGGCCCGGTCGGCGTCCACCTGATCGGCAACCTCTGCCTGGAGACCGACCTGATCACCCGCCGCACCGTCTTCCTGCCCCGCCTGCCCGTACCCGGCGACCTGCTCGCCTTCGCCAACACGGCGGGCTACCTCATGGACTTCAGCGCCGGCCAGGCGCTCCGCCAGCCCGTCGCGCGCAAGGTCGCCGCGTACCGGCAGGACGGCGCCTGGCGCTGGCGCCTCGACGAGCAGTACTGGCCCGTCGACGTGACGGGCACCGCGGGACGACGGGGGGACGGACGGGCATGAGGTACGACAGCATCACCGACGCGATCGGCGACACCCCGCTGCTCCGGATCGACCCGGCGGTGACCGGCCTGCGCGCCATCGACCTGTACGCCAAGCTGGAGATGCTCAACCCCTTCGGATCGGTCAAGGACCGCGCCGCCTGGAACATGACCCGCGACGCGCTCCCGGCCGCCGTCGAACGCGGCGACACCATCGTCGAACTGTCCAGCGGCAACACCGCCAAGGCGCTCGCCCTGATCGCCGGGATACACGGACTGCCGTTCAGGAGCGTCACCAACCGGATGAGGGTCCCCGAGATCAAGGACCTGCTCCTGCTGCTCGGCGCGCAGATCGAGGAACTGCCCGGCCGCACCGAGTGCCTCGACCCGACCGACACCGACGACCCGCTCACCCGCATCCACCGGATGCTCTCCGAGGCGGACTCCGGCTACCTGCACACCGACCAGTACTACAGCCGGCTCAACGTCGACGCGCACGTCACGGGCACCGGCCCGGAGATCGTCCGCGACCTCGACGGCCGCGCCCCCGACCACTTCGTCGCCTGCGTCGGCACCGCCGGCTCGTCCACCGGCGTGGCCGGCGTGCTGCGCGCCCACAACCCGGACGTGGAGGTGCTCGGACTGGTCGCGCACAAGTCCGACTTCATCCCCGGCATCCGCACCATCGACGAGGTGCACGAGGTCGGGCTGTTCGACCCCGGCACCTACGACGCCATCGCGTCGGTCACCGCCGACCAGGCCATCGACGGCATGCTCACCCTGCTCCGCCGCTGCGGCCTGCCGGCCGGCCCCACCGGCGGCGGCGCCTACTTCGGCGCGCTGCGCCACCTGCGCACCGTGGACGCCGAGTTGACGGAACGCGGAGCCGGCGAGCGGCACACCGCCGTCTTCATCGTCTGCGACCGGGTGGAGAGCTACCTGAGCTACCTGCGCCTGCGCCGGCCCGAGCTGTTCAACCAGCCCCCGCGCCCGAACTCGGTCGGCACGCTGACCCAGGACGAGCTCGCCGCCGCCCGGTCCGTCGACGTCGACGCCGCCCGCAAGTGGATCGCCGAGGAGCGGCCGCTGGTGGTCGACCTGCGCGGCCCGTTCGCCTACGCGGCGCTGCACATCGAGGGCTCGGTCAACATCGTCGACGAGCTCTTCGACGAACTCCTGCACGGCGGCCTGCCGTTCGGCACCCACCAGCCCGTCCTGCTGGCCTGCCCGGTCGGCGAGAAGTCGCTCCGGTACGCGGCACTGCTCACCCGGATGGGACACCGGGACGCGCGCAGCCTCGCGGGCGGCGTCATCGGCTGGCGGGACGCGGGCGCCCCGCTGGTGCGGGACTGAACGGAGGCGGGCCATGACCACCCTCGACGAACTCCACGACTGGCACCGGGAGCTGCGGGCACAGTTCCCGATCATCACCGACAACCCCGACCAGGCGTACCTGGACAGCGCGGCCACCTCGCAGAAGCCGCTGGCGGTGCTCGACGCCGTCCGGCACTACCTGACCACCGCCAACGCCAACGCCGGGCGCGGGACGTACACCTGGGCCAACGCCACCACCGCGCTGGTCGACCGCACCCGCGGCAGGGTCGCCCGCTTCCTCGGCGACCCGGCACCGCTGGACCGCTCCGGCGTCCACTTCGTCAGCGGCGCCACCGAAGGGCTGCGCACGGTGGCCAGGGACTGGCTGCCCGGGCACCTGCGGGACGGCGACGAGATCATCGTGCCGTTCGCCGACCACCAGGCGAACGCGCTGCCCTGGCTGGAGGCCCGGCAGCTGCTGGCCGGCCGCGGCACCCACGTCACGGTCCACGAGCTGCCGTACGACCCGTCCTCGCACGACTACGACCACACCGCGCTGGCCGGACTCGTCACGGAGCGCACGGCGTTCGTCGCCGCCACCCACGTGCACCACGTGTACGGCGGCGACATGAACGTCCACCGGATCCGCGCCGCGGTCGGCCCCGAGGTGCCGATCTGCCTGGACGCCGCCCAGAGCGTCGGCCACCTGCCGGTCGACGTCGCCGCCCTGGACGTCGACTTCGTGGTCTTCTCCGGGCACAAGACGATGGCGCTGCCCGGCACCGGCGCGGTCTGGGCCCGCAACACCCGCGGCCCGGTCTTCGCCCCCGGCGGCTGGGCCGGCACGCCCAACACCTGCGGGATCGCCAGCCTGGAAGCCGCCCTCGACTGGCTCGACGCCGCCGGACCGGAACGCGTCCGGCGCTGGAACACCGCCCTGGCCGCCCGGCTCACCGACGGGCTGCGCACCCTCGCGCCGTACGAGGTCCTCGGCTGCCAGCTCAGCCTCGCGGCCGGCTCCGAGGTCCAGCAGCGCGAGGGCATCGTCACCTTCCGCCACCGCGGCATCCCCTCCAACGACCTCGGCTTCGTCCTCGCCAGCCACGGCCTGATGGTCCGCGCCGACGGCCACTGCCAGGGCCGGGCCGGGGAGCGCGACAGCTCGGTGCGGGTGAGCCTGCACGCCTACAACGGCCCGGAGGAGGTGGACCGGCTGCTCTCCGTCCTGGCCGGGCTGTAGGGCGCGTCCTGATCGGCCGTCACATCCGCTGGAGGTTCCGCACCAGTCCGGTCATCTTCGGCGAGGGGGCGACGTTGAGCTCCCGTTGCAGGAACGAGCGGTAGTGCTGGTAGGAGCGCAGCGCGCTGGCGAGGTTGCCCTCGGCGAGGTGCACCTCGACCACGATCCGGTGGGCCGTCTCACGGACGGGGTCGATGGCGATCGCCGCCAGCGCGGTCTGGAGGGCCGGCAGGTAGCGCTCCGCGTCGCACAGTTGGTGAGCCAGCCCCTCCAGGGCGTACAGCCTCAGCTGGTCCCACCGTTCGCGTTCCGGCGTCAGCCACTCCTCCTCCCAGCCCGGGAGGAGTTCGGCGGCGAGGTCGTCCACGAGTTCGTCGCAGCCGGCCGGCAACCGGTCGAGCCCGGCCACGACCTGTCGTGCGGAGTTCCGGGCGGAGCGCAGGTCCACCCGGACCTCCGGCTTGAGGCGGAGCCACTGCCCTGAAGTCTCGATCGGTATGGCCGGACCCCGCCGCCTCGCGTGGTAGAGCGCGGTGCGCAGGTTCGCGCCCGCACGGCACTGCGTGCAGTCCGGCCAGAGCCGTTCGGCGGCCGCGGCGCGCTGGACGCCGTCGTCGTGCAGGGCGAGGAAGGCCAGCAGGTGCTGGGCACTCACCGGGAGGGAGACAGCGCCTCCCGCGTCGGTGGCCTCGAAGCCCCGCAGCAGTTCGATGCGCGGACCGTCCCACAACACACCCCCACTCTGCCGCGACGGGCCGTCGCCCGCACCCGTTCGGGCGCGCCCCGGTTGCGGCCGAGGCGCGTCACCGCCGTGTTCCGTCCGGTCCCGGATCAGCGTCGCGCCGGCGTCGTACGGATGGTACGGAGGCGTCACGGAGATGCCGCCCGGGCGTCACGGCCGCCGTCGCCGACCGTCACGGTGCTCACCGCCACCGGCCGCCCGACACTCCAATGGCCCGCCGCCGAACGGGTGTTGGAGAAGAATTCGGCACCTCGCGGACACCCGTGGCGGTCCGCGGACGCGCCGACGGTCACCGGGTGTGCATCCGCGGGGCCCGGCCGCGAAACACGGCCACGGCGGTTCCGCCACGAGGACGCGACGCCCCCGCGACGGCACCCGCCCGCCCGCCGCGACGCTCCCCGGCACACCCGCGCGACGGCCGTCTCGTTGACTGGCAGCACCTGCCGCGGGGCCTTCGCGACAGGGCGACCGGCGCCCACCGCCCAGCGCGGTGCGACCGTCCGGCCGCGGCACGACACACACCGCTCGGCGGGGCACACCCGGTGCCCCCGCCCGACACCGGGAAAGGTGAGGCCGCATGAAGGCCAGATCGGTGCTGCGCGACGTCCGCGCCCCCGAGGGCGAACTCCTCGGCGACCCGGCCGTGTGCATCGCCGTCCTGGACGGTCCCGTCGACCTGTCGCACCCCTGCTTCGACGGCGCGGACCTCACCCGGCTGGACACCCTCGTCGCCGAGCCGGCCGGAACGGGCCCGATGTCGCTGCACGGCACCCATGTCGCGGGCCTGCTCTTCGGCCGGCCGGGCAGCCCGGTGACCGGGATCGCCCCGCGCTGCCGCGGACTGATCCTGCCGGTCTTCACGGACGCGGGCGAGGGACGGGTGCCCCAACTCGACCTGGCCCGGGCCGTCGAACGCGCCGTGCAGGAGGGTGCGCACATCATCAACATCAGCGGTGGCGAACTCGGCCGGGACATCCAGCCGGACCCCCTGCTGGAGCGGGCGCTGCGGCTGTGCGACAAGAGCGGGGTCCTGGTGGTCGCGGCCGTCGGCAACGACGGCTGCGACTGCGCCCAGGTGCCGGCCGCCGTCCCGACGGTGCTCGCCGTCGGCGCGGCCGGCCCCGACGGCGAACCTCTGGACATCAGCAACTGGGGCTCCGCGTACGCCGCCCACGGCGTTCTCGCCCCCGGGAGCGATGTCGAGGGGGCCGCCCCCGGCGGGGGGAGCGCGGCCCTGACCGGCAGCAGCTTCGCCACCCCGCTGGTGTCCGGAGTCGCCGCCCTGCTGGTCGGCGCCCAGGTACGCGCGGGGCGCCCGCCCGACCCCCGGGCGGCCGGTCAGGCCCTCCTGCGGGGGGCGCGGTCCGCACCCTGCGCACCCGCCGACGCGCCGGAGTGCCGCCGCCGGCTGGCCGGCCACCTGGACGCGGCCCGGGCGTACGAGCTGATCACCCGAGGAGACCTGACGGACCATCCGGCCAGTGCCGGAACCACGGCGGACGGCGCCCGCCGCACCACCCCCTCCCCCGAGGCCGGGGTCGCCACGGCCGGCGCACCCCCACTGCTCGGGGCCTCCCCTTACGACTCGCACGAGGGAGCCAGCACCATGGACACCCAGAGTGTTCCCGTCGCCACCGCAGAGGCCGTTCACGCCACCCAGGTCGCACCGGCCGTGCAGGCGGCCCCTGCCGTCCAGGCCGTTCCGGGCCCGGAGGCCGTCCAGGCCTTCCAGGCCGTCCCGGCCGCGCAGACCGCACCGTACGAATCGGTCACCCCGGCCGCAGCCGCCGGCGGGGTGCCGGGCGCCGTCCCAGCGGGTGCCGTCCCCGCGGGCGCCACCGCCTCGGGCGCGCAGCCCGCGAGCCCCGCCGCCCCGCCGCCCGCGCCCGCCCCGGCCCAGCCGGCCCCCTGCGCGTGCCAGGGCGGCGGGCCCTCGGCGGCCGGGCCATCAGGTGCCGGGCCCTCGGGTGCCGGGCCCTCGGGTGCCGGGCCGTCCGGCGGCGCACCGGCGGGCGGCGGCGTCCGGCCCTCCTGCGCCTCCACCAACAACCGCCCGCTGGTGTTCGCGATCGGCCAGGTCGGCGTGGACTTCCTGACCGAGGCCCGCCGGGACAGCTTCCGCCAGCTGATGGACCCCGTCGAGCGGGACGTCGAAGGGCAGCCCGGCGTGACCAGGGAACTGCCCGCCAATCCGTACGACGCCGAACAGCTGCACCGGTACCTGACCGTCAACCCGTGGGCCTCCGACAAGGTGACCTGGACGCTGAACCTGGAGAGCACGCCGATCTACGCGATGGAGGCCGAACCCTCGGCGGGCATGGACTGGACCAGCAACCCCCTCGTACACCTGGGGGCCACCAAGGACGACGTGGAGGCGATCGTCAACGACCGCTCCAAGCTCGCGGACGCCCTGCTGGCACTCGCCTCGCCCGCTCCCCCGGTGTCCACGATCTACCGGTCGTTCCGGGACGCCTACCTCGGCCAGCACCGGTACACCCAGGACGAGGACGGCTACATCTCGCGGATCTCGATCCCCGGCCGGCTGACCGACCGGACCGTCCGGCTGTTCTCCGGACAGATCGTGCCCGTCGTCGAGGTGAAGAGCCGCGGCGTCTACATCTGGTACCAGAAGCAACTGGTGGACGCCGTGGTGGCGGCCGTCCTGAACCAGGCGCAGCACGACTCGCTGACGATCGACGAGAACTACGTCCGCATGACCATGGACACCTTCCTGGACAAGGTCTACTACCAGTTCCGCAACCTCGGGCAGACCTCCGCCGACCGGGCGCTGAACTCCGCCGGGACGAACGCGTTCTCGGTCGCCGGCCCGATCAGCAAGGCCATGATGCTGGGCCAGAGCATCCCCAGCAGCGCCGCCCGGCAGGCCGGCAGTCCGGTGTCCCTCTACTGCATCGACACCATCTCCGTCGCGAAGAGCCCGTACTGCCGGATGGGATCGGACTGCCAGGACGTGAAGGTGACCTTCTTCGACCCCGAGGACGACCGGCACGCGCGGGTCAGCATGCTGTTCACGATCGACGTCAGCGACGAGTTCCCCGTCACCCTGGCGCCGGCCCACCAGTTCCTCGAGTCCTGAGCACCGGGCACCGTCGGTGCCCACCCCGACGGCACCACCCGGCGCCACCCTCCAGGAGGAGGCGGATCATGAAAACCCCCGCAACGCTCCCCGGGCCCACGTCCAGGCTGCCGGTCCTCGCCGCGCCCGTCCGCAGGGACGGCCGGGACGAGGCCGGCCGACTGCCCGCGGGCCCGGGTGTCGCACCGGCCCGCTCGGCCTGTGCCGGTCTCACCGGCCCGGCCAGGAGCATGTGCTGCGCCGCCCTCTGACAGCCCGCCCCGGCGGGCCCGGCGGAGGACGGAGTACAACCAGCACGACGAGAAGGGATGAGCAGAAATGACCAAGGAAGAATTCCGCGAGGAGTACCGGACGTGGTCCCCCACGCCGCAGCTCCCGAAGCTGGCCCCTCCGGTCGACCGCACCGGCCGCACCGGCGGCGCCCTGGGCGAGACCCCCGGCGTCGAAGCCGACTTCGACTGGGGCAAGCTCGCCAGTGGCGTCCTGAGCGCGATCCCGAGCTTCTTCTGATGATGAGGCACCCCGCGCCGGCGACGGGCCCCGACCGGTCCGTCGCCGGCCACCCCACCCGGTGACGCCGCCACGTACGGCCGCCCACCGGAGCACCGAACCGGAGAGGCAGGACCATGTACGAGCAGCCGCCGCCCCAGGTGCCACCGGTCGACCGCGCGGTCGGCTACGACCCGTACCTGAAGGTGATCAAGGAAACCGTCGACATCGGCGCGAGCCGGAACTCGGTCATGCCTCCCATGAGCGTGATCGCCGGATTCACCAGCGGGACGAGAAGGCCGGCCGGCACCGTGGCCGCCGTTCCGAACGCGGCGACTCCGGCCGCCCCGCCGACCGTCCAGATCATGGACGGCCCCGGGGGACTCTACGGCCCCAGCTTCGCGGACCCGGCCCCCTGGGCCTGCGGCGGCGCCCCCACCCCCGGCTGCATGCCGGCACCACCCCCCGCCATCGGAGGCCTGTACTGACCCCTGCCGGCCGCCCCGGGCGGCCGCGTCCCGGGCCTCCCGGCAGGTCCGCCCCGCGCCGTCCGCCCGACGCGACCGGCACACACGAAGGGAAGAGCGACCATGACCCTGGAAGACGTCCGCACGGAGCACCTGGCGTGGTCCCCCACCCCGCAGCTCCCGAGGCTCGCCCCGCCGGTCGACCGCACCGGCCGCACCGGCGGCGCCCTGGGCCAGGGCCCGGGCGTGGAGGCCGACAGCTTCTGGGACACCGCTTTCGACGTCCTCAAGACCGTGGCCCCGGTGGCCCTGGCGGTGCTCTGACGAGATGCACCCACGGACACCACGTCCACGCCGCGCCGGCCGCGAGGCCCACCCGCCTCGCAGCCGGCGCCATCGCGTCCAGTGCGCGCGGCCCCGGCCCGGCGCCGGCCGGGCCCCTCCCCGCGCCGTCAGGACAGGTAGTCCTCCAGCCCGCCGTCACGCCGGATGTCCAGGGTGGCGCAGTGGAAGCCGCCGCCGAGCACCCGGGAGTGCCGCAGCCGGTGCGGCAGGACGGTGATCCCGGCGTGCTCCAGCAGCTTGATCAGGCCCTCCTGACCGGACTCGACGATCGCCGTGTCCGGGGAGACCATCAGCAGGTTCATGCTGATCCAGCTCTCGCTGAGCGCGTGCTCCGGCGCGTCGGCGGAGGGTTCGGCCGGCGGGCACCACAGGACGTCCCAGCCCCGCAGCGGCTCGGGGACGGTCTCCGGGCTGATCCGCTCGGGGTTGAGCAGCACCAGCCCCGGCCGCAGCAGCGTGATGGTGCTGTCGATGTGGGTGTAGCCGTAGACGTCGCGCAGCGGGTGCAGCCGCAGTCCGCCGTCACCGAGCAGGCCGAGGGTGGACTCCAGCCAGCGCAGGCCGAGTTCGTTCCCGCTGCGGGAGACCTGGTAGAACACGTCCCGGCCGAGCCGCAGCACGTTCGCCGCGTCGAAGACCGGCTCGGCCTCGCCCAGCAGCGGCAGCCCGTCCGCGTCGAACTCGAAGAGGTCGTCGGCCAGTTGCGGCCGGGGAGCGGCCAGCCAGCGGGCTCCGCGGCGCAGGTAGTCCTGGAAGAGCGGACGCAGCCCGAAGACCTCGAAGTAGCGCTGCCGCATCGGGCTCGCCACCTCGATCAGGGTCTCGCCGACCACCAGGGTCAGGTCCCGCGGGCAGTAGGAGTGGAAGCCCCCGTCCGCCTTCCACAGCGGGGAGGTGAACTCGGCCGCGTGGTCGACCGCTTCGGGCTGGTGGACGGTGACGCCGAGGCCGCGCAGGGTGGCCGTCAGCGCGTCCAGGTCCTCCTCGGTCTCCTCCACGACCTGCCGCGAGTAGGGTCCGGCCGCGATCGAGGCGAGGTCGGCGGCGCCGGTCTTCGGGAAGCAGGACAGCCAGGAGGACGGCTCGGTCTGCTCGGGCAGCCGGGCGCCGACGGCGGTCCCGACCACGACCTCCCGCAGTGTGGTGAACTCGTCCCAGCTGTGCACCGGACGGGCCGAATCGGACATGACTCCCCCTTGACGCGGGTGTAGGGAAAAGCGGAGAGGACGGTGAACGCGACGGCTCCGCACCGCACCGCCGGGCGGTGGCACCGGGCGACCGCTCGCCGTCGGCGGAGCCGGGCCCCGAGCATGCGGAACCAGCAGTGGAAATCGGAAGGGATTAATCGCCGGACCGGCTCCGGCCGACCACGGCGTACGGGAAATCACCGGCCGGGCAGCCGAATTCGCCTTTCGGGGAGCCGGGATCAACCGTCAAGCTACCCGGACGACCGACGGCGGCGCAAGGACCGTGATCGGCACCGAACACGCCGCCGCAGCGCACCGCCGATCGATCCGCCCGTTGTTCGACCCCCCTGTTCCGACGCTGATCAATAGCCGGGCGAAGAACCGTCCGGCGAAGGACCGCACCCTGGCGGCCGCGGCAGCGGCCCACACCGCTCCGCGCCACCGCCGCCGGGCGCTCGCCACCGTCAGGCGCCCACCGCCGCCCGGCACTCACCACCGCCAGGCCCGGCGGATCCGGCTCCCGCCCGCCATGGCCAGCAGCGCCCCGCCCGCCGCGGCGACGCCGGCCACCGCCAGGTTCTGGCGCTGCGCCCGGCGCCGGTCGGCGGCGGCCGCCCGGGCCGAGGCCGCCAGGAAGGCCCGCTCGACCCCGGCCACGGCCAGTTCCCCGGCCGCCACCCGCCGCATGATCTGCTCCAACCGGACGCCCCGGTAGAGCAGTTCGGGGTCCCGGTCGGTGGCCGCCCAGCCGCGCGCGGCCGCGGTGAGCCGGCGCTGCCGCCACAGCGCCTCACGGCCCTCCGCCAGCCATCCGCGCAGCCGGGGCCAGGCCAGCGGCAGCGCGTGGTGGGACAGCTCGACGGTGTCCCGGTCCACCACCACCAGCCGTGCCCTGACCAGCCGTTCCATCACCTCGGGGACGCCGGGGTCGTCGAACTCGGCCCGCCGGACCGGCTTGCGGGTGCCCTCGTCGCCTCCCGGCACCAGCCCGCCACCCGGCAGCAGGCCGTCGCCGGGCGTCAGCCCGTCGCCCAGGGCCATCGGGCCGCCGGCGGCGTCCTCGCCGGCTCCGAGCAACTCCCCGCCGAGCCGCAGGAACACCGCCCGGGCCCGCGCCTGGTCGGACGCCTCCAGCCCGTTGTACAGCGCCTCCGCCGTCCGGGCCAGCGCGCCCTCGAAACCTCCGGTGGCCTGGAACCCGGCCAGGGTGAGCGCGTTGCCGCTGCGCCGCCGCCAGGTCTCCAGCAGGGCCGCGGACACCAGGGAGAACGCCCCCGGCTGCTGCGCGGCGGTCGAGATCAGGACGGCCAGCAGGGCGCCCTCGACGGTGCATCCCGACCGCAGCGCCGGCTCGGTGATCGCCCGCCGCAGCTCGTCCGGCGCCGGACGCCCCACCGACAGCACCCCGTGCCGGCCGGCCCCGGCCAGCCCCGGGTGCTCGGCGAACAGCGGCCCGCACTGGTCCGAGCGGACCACCAGCACCACCCGGCACCGGTCCGGAGCCGCCACCGGCAGCCCGGCCAGGGCCTCGGCCGGACCGCCCGCGGCCGTCGCCACCAGGGCGTCCAGAAAGCGCGCCCGCTCGGCGGCGTCCCGGCAGCGGGTGCGCAGCTGCTCGCCCTGGTCCACCACCAGCACCGGGTCGCCGGCCGTCGGCCCGTACCCGCCGCGCGTCGCCTCCCCGGCCGGCACCACGCCCCCGGCCGGCACCGTCTCCCCGGCTCGCTGCCCGAGCCGGGCGAGCGCGAGCGCGTACGCCTCCATGGGTCGTTCACCGGGGGTCAGCAGTGCCACCGGGACACCGCCGTCGGCCGGGAGCAGCCCCGTTCCACCCCCGGCCCCGATTCTCCCGGCCGCCCCGCCGACCGCCGGAACCCCGCCGAGCCGGGCCAGCAGACCCGCCCTCACCAACGAGGACGTGCCCGCCCCGGACGGCCCGGAGAGCACCACCAGCCGACGTTCGGCCAGCAGCGCGATCAGCCGGTCCAGCAGCGCCTCACGGCCGAAGAACCGCTCGGCGTCGGCCGCCTCGAACGCCGCCGCGCCGGGGTACGGGGCCCGCCCGACGTCCTGGGCGCGCCGCCGGGCGGCGGTGTCGGCGGCCAGTTCGGCGGCGAGCAACTGCCAGCGGTGGCGCCACTCCCGCACGTCCCCGCCGCAGGCCTGCACGTAGGCGAGGGTGACGGCGAGGCTGGGCAGCCGCCGGCCGCCCGCGGCCACCGACAGGCTGGCCGCCGAACAGTGGGCCCTGACCGCGAGTTGGCGGTACGGCGGATGCCCGGCGCGCTCCCGCAGCGCCCGAAGATCGCCCGCGAAGCGCAGCAGTGGCCCGTCCCCCGGGTCCAACGGGCTTTCCCGACGCGGCATTACGGCCCCCTTCTCCATTGAAGCGGTGTCCTGGAATCCCTGGAATCCCTGGTTTCCCACGCGTCACACGCCCCGCGCGTGCCTCGTGCCGATCCCCCCCGGTGATTCATCATGCGCAGCACCGTTGGCGTCAAACATTGGTACGGACGGGTCGGTTGTTCCGAGTTGATGTTCAATGTCCAGCCGCACGGCGCCGAACAAAGCCGGTGGGATAGAACCGGGACCCGCAGCCCTCGCTGACTTCGGAGACATCCATGAAGTTCACGCGGTACTGCCGTTCCCTCCTGTCCACACCCGCGATGGCGGTGGAACGGTACGGCAAGAGCCACCAGTCCGGGGCCGACATCGCCATGGTCGACCTGGAGGATTCGGTCCCACCCGCCCGGAAGGAGGAGGCCCGGCGGCTCGCCGAGGAGTTCTTCGCCCTCCCGTCCGCCAAGCTCGCGCGCAGCGCGGTGCGCATCAACACCCTCTCCGGTCCGGACGGTCTGCGCGACCTGATCGCCGTCACCCGGTACCGCGTCAAACCGGACCTGGTGCTGATCCCGATGGCGGAGTCGCCCCGGGACATCGAGATCGCCGCCGGCGCGCTCGCCGCGGACTGCCCGCAGACGGAGTTCCTGGCCGTCGTGGAGACCCCGCTGGGCATCGAGCACGCGCCCGGCATCGCGGCCGCCGGGCACCGGCTGCGCGGGCTGGTCTTCGGCTCGGCCGACTACGCCTTCGCGGTCGGCGCCCGGCTCTCCTGGGAGGCCCTGGCCCACGCCCGCGCCCGGGTGGTCAACAGCGCCCGCGCCGCGGGGGTGGAGGCGATGGACGCGCCGTTCTTCGAGGTCGCCGACCTCGCCGGGCTGCGCCACGAGGCCGGGCTCGCCCGGGACTTCGGGTTCAGCGGCAAGATCGCCGTCCATCCGCGCCAACTCGCGCTGATCAACGAGGTGTTCAGCCCGGACGAGGAGCTGCTGGCACGCGCCCGCCGGGTGGTCGCGGCGGGTCTGGCGAACGGCCGCTCGGTCACCGTGGTGGACGGGGTGATGGTCGGCATGCCGTTCTTCGAGGCCTCGCAGCGCCTGATCGAGCAGTTCGACCCGCCCCGGCCGGACGAACCCTCCCGGCCGGACGAACCCTCCCGGCCGGACGGTGCCGCCCACTCACCTGACCACTCGCAGGACCACTCACCGGACCACCCGCAGGGCCACGCGCCCGCCGACGCCCCGACCCACCTGACGGAGAAGTGACGATGACCGAAGAATCCATCCTCGGCCCGCGCCGGTACCGCAACGCCGAGGCCATGCTGGCCGCCGCCGACCCGGTCTGGCAGGCCGCCGCCGCCAACGGCCTGATCGGCATCACGGTGGACTCCGAGTCCAACAACCGGCTGATCGTCCGCGAGACCGGACACGAGTTCGCCAACATGGTCTCCTGCGCGTACCTGGGCCTGAACAACCACCCCTCGGTCGCGGCCGCCACGGTCGACGCGCTGACCGAGTCCCGCAGCACCTGGCTGGTCACCTCCACCACCCGGATCCGGCACAACCTGCTGGTGCGCCTGGAGGAGGAACTGGGCGAGCTGTTCGGCGCCCACATCCTGCCGGGCGCCTCCTGCACCTCGCTCACCGCCGGCATCCTGCCACTGGTCGCCTCCGGCCACCTGGACGGCGTCTGCCAGGGCGGCGGCGGGCCCCGGGTGATGGTCTTCGACCGCTTCTGCCACTTCTGCATGGCGTACGTGAAGCCGATCTGCGCGGACGAGTCACTGGTGCTGACCTGTCCGCACAACGACCTGAACTACCTGGAGGACATCTGCCGCAAGTACCCGCGGGTCGCCTACGTGGCCGACGGCGCGTACTCCATGGGCGGCGCCGCGGCCCTCGACGGCCTGCTCGAACTCCAGGACCGCTACGGGCTGTTCCTCTACATCGACGACTCCCACTCGCTGTCCATCATGGGCGAGCGCGGCGAGGGCTTCGTCCGCTCCCGGCTGGAGATGAACCCGCTGACGGTCATCGTCACGAGCCTCGGCAAGGGCTTCGGCACCGGCGGCGGCGTCGCGATGCTCGGCAACCGCGAGCAGTTCGAGTTCCTGCACCGGCACGCCGGCCCGGTCGGCTGGTCGCAGAACATCGCGCTGCCGCTGGTCGGCGCCTCGCTGGGCAGTGCCGCCATCCACCGCTCCCCCGAACTGGCCGACCTCCAGGCCAGGTTGAAGCGCAACATCGACCTCTTCGACGAGCTGCTGCCGACCACCTTCGCGGGCAACGGCCTGCCGGTGCGCCGGATCGACGTCGGGGACGCCGAGCGGGCGGTCAAGCTGTCCGCCCAGCTCTTCGAGCGCGGCTTCTACAGCTCGGCGGTGTTCTTCCCGATCGTGCCCAAGGGCGAGGCCGGACTCCGGCTGATGATGCGCGCCGACATGGACGAGCGGCTGATCCGCGAGTTCGCCGGCCACGTCGGGGAACTCACCGCCGATCTCCGGGACCTGCCGGACTCCAAGGCCTGAGGGGAAGCCGCCATGGACGCGACCGAGCCCACCGGCTACCGGCGGATCGGCGAGCGCCGCTACCGCGAGGTGGTCGGGCGCTACTACGAGGAGTTCGAGGTCGGCGAGGTGGTGGAGCACCGCCCCGGGCGGACCGTCACCGAGCTCGACAACGTGCTGATGAGCATGCTGAGCATGAACGACGCCCCGCTGCACATCGACGCCGCCTACAGCGCGCACACCCCCTGGGGGAAGCCGATCGTCTCCAGCCTGGTGACGCTCAGCATTGTCGGCGGGATGACCGCCCGCTCGACGAGCGGGCGCACCATCGCCAACCTGGGCTGGGAGAACATCCGGATGACCCACCCGGTGTTCACCGGCGACACCCTCTACGCGGAGACCGAGACCCTCGCCACCCGGCTGTCCGAGAGCCGCCCCGGGCAGGGCATCGTGAGCTGCCGCACCACCGGGACGAAGTCCACCGGCGAGGTCGTGGTGGTGTTCGACCGCAGCTTCCTCGTCCCGCTGCGCGGCCACGGCCTGGACGAGGCCGCCGGGTACTGACCCCCGCACACCGCTCAGCCCTCGCGGCGGACGTCCACCAGCACCTTGCCCATGGTCTCCCGCGCGGCCATCGCCCGGTGCGCCGCGGCCACCCCGGACAGCGGCACGGTCCGGTCGATCCGCGCCACCAGGCGCCCGTCGGCGGCGAGCCGGAACAGCTGGCCGGCGATGCCCGTGAACAGCGCCCGGTCCGCCAGCGCGTGCTTCAGCCAGAAGACCGCCAGCCCCGCCGAACCCTCCGCCAGCTCGCCCACCGTGAAGCCGTCCTCCACGCCGCCCCGCGCCCCGACCGACACCAGCCGCCCGAAGGGTGCCAGCCCGGCCAGCCCGGCGCGCAGCACCTTCCCGCCGACCGAGTCGAGGAACAGGTCCAGCCCGCCCGACTCCGCGAGCCGCCCGGCCAGGTCCGGGTCCTCGGGGTCGAACACGGTGTCGGCGCCCAGCGAGCGCGCGAACTCCCGCTTCTCCGGGGTGGAGGCCAGGGCGACGATCCGCCCCGCCCCCAGCTCCCTGGCCAGCTGCACCGCCAGGTGCCCGACGCCGCCCGCGGCCGCGGTCACCCCGACGGCCTCGCCCGGCCGCAGCCGCCCGGTCAGGGTCAGCGCGCCGTAGGCCGTGGCCCCCTGCTCCAGCAGCGCGAGCGCCTGCTCGTCGCCGACGCCGTCCGGAACCTCCACCGTGTGCGCCGCCTCGGGCGCGGCCACCTCGGCGTACCCGCCACCGGTGCGCAGCAGCGCGACGACCCTCCGGCCGTCCCCGCGGCGCCGCCCGACCACGTCGACGCCGAGCACCGCCGGCAGCGGGAAGCGGAGGTACTCGCCGGTGCGGCACTCCAGGTCGGCGTAGTTGAGCCCGGCGAGGGTGACGTCGACCAGCACCCGGCCCGGGCCCGCCGCCGGTTCCGGCACCGTCGCGAGGCGGAGCTCCTCCGGCCCGCCGTATCGGTCGATCACCACCGCGCGCATCCCGGCCCCGTCCCCCGTCACGTCCGCGTCCACGTCCGCATCCATGTCCGCATCCACGCCCTGGTCCGCCTCCACGGTCTCCTCCGGCCTCATCCGGCGAACAGCGCGAGCAGCGCGCTCTCCAGGGCGCGGACGGCCTCCGGGCTCCCGGCGACCACGCAGTACATCACCGAGCCGTCGACGGGCCCGTAGTCGCTGCTGAACAGCACGCCGGTACCGGTCGCCGGGTCGAAGGCCAGCCCGGCCTCGCCGATCGCCGCCACGCCCTGCGCGAAGGAGGGCACCCTGAGGCCCTCCAGCTCCAGGAGGTAGCGGGAGCCGCGGTGCTCCTCGCGCAGCAGGCGGCCGAGGTAGACGTCGAGCAGGTGGCTGGAGCCGGTGAGCCGGCCGTTGGTCTCGTGGAAGTAGATCTCGCCCTTGGGCGTCAGCACGGCGTCCGCGCTGACCGTGCCCCGGTAGCCGATCACCCGCAGTACCTCGCACAACCGGGCGCCCTGGTCGACGAGTTCGGCCAGCGCGCCGGCGTCCGGGGTGACCGGCGGGGTGATCTCCCCGACCACCACCGGCCGCATGACCATCTCACCGCAGCCGGAGAGCACCACGGCCGTGTCGTCGACGGCGAACTGGGCGTACAGCGGCACGGAGTCGCCGAAGTACCGCTCCACCACCACCCGCTGGCAGCGCCCGCCGGTCAGCCAGGTCCACCGTCCGGCCACGTACGCGGCCACCGCCGCCCGGTCCGCCAGCGGCACCACCCGCTCGGCGCCGACCGCCTCCACCCGCTCGTCCCTGGCGAGGATCTCGTTGCCGAGGCCGCCGGCCTGGTACTCGACCTTCACCATCACGCTGTGCCCCTGCGCCAGCAGGTGCTCGATCGCCGCCTCGACCTCCGGGGGCGAGCCGGCCACCCTGCCGGGCGGGATCGGCACCCCGGCGCCCGCGGCCAGCGCCCGGAACCCCGCCTTGCTGTTCACCAGGGCGTTGCCGCCCTGCGCGGCGAAGGGCCGACCCGGCATGGCGTGCGCCACGCCGAGGGCCGCCGCCAGCTCGGCCACCGCGCCGTTCGGCGAGATGGCCAGCACCTCGTCGACGGTCCGCCCGTCCAGCACCCGGCGCAGCTCGGCCAGGAAGCCCGGGTCGGCCAGGCGGTCGGTGGTGAGCACCTGGTCGCCCTGCGCGCCCGGCGGCGGCACCACGAACGCCAGGCTGTCGGCCCGCACCCCGGTCAGCCCGGTGACGTACGCCAGGTACGCCGGATCGGGGCGCCAGGGCAGCACCAGGACGTCACCGTCCTCGGCCCACCAGAGCATCCGCTGTGCCCCGCACCCGGCGGCCAGCTGCTCCGGCGGCGTCATCCCGGTGAGGTCCCCGACCATCTCCTCGGTGCGGTTGTTCGCGATGCAGAGCGTCGTCATCTGGTGAGCCCTCCCGGCGTCCGGCGCTGTCACGGCCCTGGCCCCGACGCACGACACGGGTGTGGCGTGCGCTACAGGTGTAGCGCACCGGGGTTGTTCCGGCTCGGCCCTCGGTCATTGAACAAAACGCCGAACAACCGCCGCGCCCCTCCGGTTGTTCCTCGGGCCGCCACCCGCGCCCCGGACACGGCTGCGCCCCGGTGCACCGTGGTGCACCGGGGCGCGGGAACCCGATGGGGAGGACTCGGAAGGAGGGCTCAGCGGGAGATCAACGGAAGATCAGCTGTGAGGCCTACCGGATGTCAACGGCCCTGGAGGCGCTTGACGTTGTCGCCGAAGCTCCAGCCCTTCGAGCCGTCCCAGTTGATCGACCAGGTCATGAGACCCTTCAGCTGGCCGTTGAAGGCGTTCCACGACTGGCTCACCAGGCCCGGGTCCATGTAGCCGCCACCCGCGCCGGGCTGGGCCGGCAGGCCGGGCACCTGCTTGTCGTAGGGCACCTTGATGGTGGTGCCCTGGATGGTCAGGCCGTTGTTCAGGCACTCGGTCTGCTTGGTGAAGCCCTGGACGGTGCCGGCCTGGTACGAGTCACCGGAGCAGCCGTACATGCTCCCGTTGTAGTACTGCATGTTCAGCCACCACAGCCGGCCGTTGTCCGCGTACTTCTTGATGATCGGCAGGTAGGAACCCCAGATCGACCCGTAGTTGACGCTACCGCCGGTGACGTACGCGGTCTCGGGGGCCATCGTCAGGCCGAAGCCCGCGGGCATCTGGGCGAGCACGCCGTCGATGATGCGGATGAGGTTGGACTGGGAGGCGGACAGCGTGTTGATGTTGCCGCTGCCGGACAGGCCAGTCTCGATGTCGATGTCGATCCCGTCGAAGTTGTACTTCTTGAGGATCGGGACGACGGTCGCCACGAAGCGGTCGGCGACGGTGCTGGAGCTCAGGTCGATGCCGGCGGCGGCACCGCCGATCGACATCAGGATCGTCGCCCCGGCCGCCTTGGCCTGGCACATCTCGGCGGGGGTCGAGACCTTGACGTTGCTGTCCATGCCGTCCTGCCACAGGACGGTGCCGTCCGAGAGGATCACCGGGAAGGCGGCGTTGATCACGTTGTAGCCGTGCGCGGCCATCCGGCTGTCCGTGATCGGCGTCCAGCCCATGCCCGGGTGGACCCCGTTCAGGGCGCCGTCCCAGTTCTCCCAGTACCCCTGGAGGACCTTGCCCGAGGGCTTGGGCTTGGTGGGGCAGGTGTCACCCGGCGGGGTGGTCGGCGGAGTCGTGGGCGGAGTCGTCGGAGGCGTGGTGGGCGGCGTGGGCGGGGTGGTCGGGGGCGTGGTCGGCGGGGTGGTGGGCGGCGTGGTGGTGCCGCCCGGGCCGGCGAGCGACACGTCGTCCGCGTAGAACGCGGGCTGCCCGTACCAGCCGTGCAGGAAGACGGTCACCGAGGTGGTGGTCGCCCCGGTGGTGAAGCCGACGCTGAGCTGGCCGTACGACGGGCTGCTCGCCGTCCAGGTGGAGGCGTTGACGCCGGTGCCGGTGGCGCCCAGGTAGATGTAGCTGCCCTGGACGTAGGCGCTCAGCGTGTACTGGGAGTTGGGCTGCACGCTGATGGTCTGGCTGCACTGGGCGGTGTCCTGGCCGGTCGGCGTGGCCTGGAGCGCGGAGGCACCGGAGTGGACCGGGCTGGTGACGGCCGCACCGGAACCGCCGGAGCAGCTCCAGTCGGAGAGTCCGCTCTCGAATCCGGGGTTGGCCACCAGGTTCGGGGTGGCGGCACCCGCCGTGGCGGCGCCGGACACGGCGAGCCCGGCACCGATGACGGCGATGGCGCTCGCCGCGGCGAGGGAACTCCTCAGGAGGGTCCGCCCGTTGCCGGCGCTGCCGGCCCGGCTCACCCGCGAGGCCCGTTGCAGACCGGACGCCCGGAGCGGCTCGCTGCCGGCCTGGCCGCCTTCGAGGCGACCGGGTTCCGGACAAGGGCGGAACCCGCCCGACTGACGTGGGGTACGCGACCTCCGACGGAACATGCTGTGCTTCCTTCCCGCCGAGCGTCATGGGCATGACCGACGCGTGGGGGCGTGACGCCCGGCTCTGGGTGAGGTGGAACATGTGGGGGCTGTGCCGGACCGGATCGTAGGAAGGATGACAAGCGGCGTCAATAGGTCTGGACCAATTAGGTCTGGACCAATTTCGACGGCCCCTCCCCCGCCGGGAGGCCACGCACACCGCGCCGAGGGCACGGGCCCGCAGGCCGGGGCGGTCGTCGACCAGGTGGTGGAGCTGATCCGCAGCAGCCACACCATCGGCGGACCGTCCGTCACCGTCTTCCCGCGCGGCATTCCGCCGGTGTACGACCACCAGGTCATCGAGGTCTCCGTCGGGGTCGCGAACTCCGCCCGCTGAGACCACGGACGAGCCCCCACCCCATGACCCTCACCGGCCGGCGAGCCGTCCTCCAGGTCCACCCGACCCGGCGGTGCAACCTGCGCTGCCTCCACTGCTACTCGTCCTCGGGGCCGGACGTCGACGAGACCACGGCCCTGCCCGTCCTGGGCAGGGCCGTCACCGACGCCGCCGCCCTCGGCTACGACGTCCTCGGCGTGTCGGGCGGCGAGCCGTTGCTCTACCGGCCACTCACGGACCTGCTGCGCACCGCCCGTACCCACGGCATGCGGACGACCGTCACCACCAACGGCATGCTGCTCACCGAACGTCGGCTGGGCGAACTGACGGACCTGGTCGACGTGTTGGCCATCTCACTGGACGGCACCCCGGACAGCCACGTACGGATGCGGCAGGACGCCCGCAGCTTCTCGGCCATGGAGCGCCGCCTCCCCCTGGTCCGCGCCTCCGGCATCCCCTTCGGCTTCATCTTCACCCTGACCCAGTTCAACGTGCACGAGCTCGCCTGGGTGGCCGACTTCGCCGTCGCCGCGGGGGCGAGCCTGCTGCAGATCCACCCGCTCGAACCGGAGGGCAACGCCGCCGGCCGCCTCCCCGGAGCGGTGCCCGACGTGACCGAGATGCTCTTCTCGGTCCTGGAGGCCGCACGGCTGCGGACGTCCACGGACCTGACCGTCCAGCTCGACCTCGTGGACCGCCACAGCATCGTCGCCCAGGCCGACCGGTTCCTCGCCGACGGCGAGCCGCCCCGGAGGCTCGCCTCCTGGCTCTCCCCACTGGTCATCGAGACGGACGGCACGGTCGTGCCCCTCACCTACGGATTCGACCGCCGCTTCGCCCTGGGCAACCTCGACGAAGCCTCGCTGTCCGAGCTGGCCCGCCACTGGGACCCGTCACCCTTCCGGTCCCTGTGCCGTTCCGTGCACGCCGGTCTGGCGCGCGAGGACGCGCCCGCCCTCGTGAACTGGTACGACGAAGTCACCAGGGCCGCCCGCACCCGCCAGCCCGTTTGAGACCCGCCCCCGCCGTGCCCCGATTCGGCACCGGACCTGCGGGAACCGCCCAACCGTGCCCGCCCCAAGGCCTATGATGCGACCGATCCGGTTCGGCACTCGTTGTCGCGCCGGGTCGGGTTCGTCCCGAACAAGGCGGCTGGGGGCCGATGTTGGACACGTGGGATGTGCTGGAGCCGGCTGTCGCGCGGGTCTGGCCGAAGGCGCCCGACAGCCTGTCGGAAGCCGAGTTCGAGCGGCTGGAGGCCGAGGTCCTCGTGGCGCTGCGCGCCCTGGAGACCGCGCGCGGCCGTGCGCCGTCGCCGGGCCAGGACGCGCCCGACGCCGTCGAGGAGGCCGCCCACGCGGTGGCCGCCGCCTTCGAGGCGTACCCGCCGCTGGACGACCTCCTCGCCGCCGAGTTCGACGCGCTCACCGACGGCCGGGAGCGCTTCGGTCCGGACGCTCCCCCGCCCTCCTGGGGCACCACGACGCGCTCCCTGCTCGTCCCCGTCCTCTACGCCACCGACCGCGCGCCGGCCACCGGGGCCGGGACGGCGTACGGCGGCGAGCGCGGCCCGCTCTCCTACGGAGAGGCCCTGGTGAACGTCCCCGACGACCACCGCGTCGGCGCCGTCGAGAAGCCGCGCTGGTGGCGGCTGCGGTTCCGTACCAGCCCGGACCGGGACACCCACCTCGGCGAAGTCACCCCGCTCACCGCCGCCGGGTTCGCCGAGCGGGCCCGCGGCCGCCACCTCCCCGGCAACGGCGAAACCCCCCGATCGGCACTGGTGTTCGTCCACGGCTACAACGTCTCCTTCGCCGACGCCGCCGTCCGAGCCGCCCAGATCGCCTACGACCTGAACTTCACCGGCCTGCCCATGCTGTACAGCTGGCCGTCCAAGGCCGCCGTCACCGACTACCCGGCCGACGGCAACGCCGCCCGCCGGGCCGTCCCGCACTTCCAGGAGTTCCTGCGGCACGTGCTGACGGACACCGGTGTCGACGAGGTGCACCTCGTCGCCCACAGCATGGGCAACCGGCTGGTCACCGACGCCCTGGCCGACCTGGACACCACCGCCCTCCCCGAGGGTGCCGGCCGGCTCGGGCAGGTCGTCTTCACCGCGCCCGACGTCGACGCCGAGGTGTTCCGCCAGCTCCTGCCGAGGATCGTCCGCCAGGCGCGCGGCTGCACCCTCTACGCCTCCGCCAACGACCGCGCGCTCGCCGTCTCCAGCCACCTGGCCGAGTACCCCCGGGCGGGCCAGGCCGGGCCGGGCGTGGTGGTCGCGCCCGGCCTGGACACCGTCGACGTCTCCGAGCTCGACACCGGTCTGATGGGCCACTCCTACGTGAACGACCACCGCTCCGTGCTCTCCGACCTGTACGGGCTGCTGCGCCACGGCCACCGCCCGTCCGAGCGCTACGGGCTGGTCCGGATCCCGCACCAGGACGGCGCGTACTGGGCCTTCCAGCCGTAACTCCCCACCCTCTCCGACGAGCGAACACACAGGGCATGGCGACGACGACCCCCTCCCAGCGAACGACCCACTTCCTGGACAGCTTCCCCTTCCGGTGGGACCACCCCGGTGCCGGCGAGCTCCGCGACCTGCTCGCCTCCGTCCACTTCCGGGTCAACCCGGTGCTGGAGCTGGCCCAGCAGACCGGCATCCGCCCGGCCGACGTCAACTGGGACCAGCCGATGACCCAGGTCTGGTTCGACCTCATCAGCGTCGCCCGGAAGCAGGAGAAGCTCCGACCCCTGCTCGACCGGATCGCCGACGGCCCCGACCGGGCCCTCGCCGCCCGCCTGCGCGAACTGCTCGCAGCCCACCCCGTGCTCCCCGCCCCCGCGACGGAGCTCCCGGCAGGCACCTGGGCCGCCTTCCGGGATCCGGACGAACAGGAACGGCAGATCTTCGGCGCCGCCGAGTACCTGGACGTCGCCTTCCTGCGCCGCGGCGCCGAACTCGCCACCGCCGTCTGCCGCCTGCTGGTCACCCACGCCGACGGCACGACCTGCTACGGCACCGCCTTCCGGATCGGCCCCGACCTCCTGCTGACCAACCACCACGTCCTGTACGCCGACGGCCGTGCCGCCGTGGCGGTCGAGGCCTGGTTCGGCTACGAGCAGGACCTCGACGGACGGGCGCTCACCTACCGCACCGTCCGGTGCGACACCGCCACGGCCGTCGGCCGGCCCGAGGGCGACTGGGCCGTGATCCGCGCCGCCGGACCGCTGCCCGAGGACGCCCTGGTGGTCCCGCTGCCCGAGCGGGTCACCGTCGCCGAGGGCGACCGGGTCTGCATCATCCAGCACCCGCACGGTCTGGTGAAGAAGCTCGCCGTCCGCCACAACGTCGTCCGGCACGTGGACGAGCAGGTGGTGCAGTACTGGACGGACACCGATCACGGCTCCTCCGGCGCCCCCGTCTTCGACGAGCGCTGGCGGCTGGTCGCCCTGCACCGCGGCTACGACCGCGTCGGCGGGCGGCTCACCGCCTCGGAGTTCCGCAACGAGGGCCTGCGGGTCGAGCGGGTGGCCGAGGCCCTGGCCGCCGCCGGGGTGGGGTGAGCCGGTGGCACTGCTGGACCTGCGCGCGTTCCCCCACGACGACCCCAGGGGCAAGGCCCTGCTCGACGCCCTCATGGAGGTCTACTCCCTTCAGCCGCCGGCCCGGCAGATCGCCGCCCGCGCGGGCGTCAGAGCGGCGGAGATCGACTGGCAGAGGTCGATGTACGACGTCTGGCCGGACATCGTCGACAAGGCCGCGACGACCGGACTCCTGCGCAGGCTCGTCGAGGTCGTCGCCGAGGACTCCGACTCCCGGGCCGCCGCAGGGGTGTTCGCCGACTTGCTGGACGAACAGGAGGTCGCACGATCCGTCGACCCGTTCGACCACGGACTGATCAATGACGGGTGGTGCGCCTTCTTCGACCGCAAGCCCCTCCGTTCCCGGCTGCGGGACATGGTGCTCGACCGGGGCCACCGGGTGCTCACCGTCGAAGGCGGTCCGCGGAGCGGACGGACCTTCACCTGGTTCCTCATCCACCACGTGCTGACGAGCCGGGGCATCAACCCCTGCCGGATCAACATCAACGAGTACACCGAGCCGGTCCGGGTCTCCGACCTCGCCGAGTTCCTCAACTACGAGTTCCGGGGGTGGAGCGTGGAGATCGACCACCACTCCTCCGAGGACCAGCAGGCCGACCGGCTGGTCAGACAGCTCAGGGGACGGATGCGCGAGGAGCGGGGGTGCGTCCCGGCACAGCCGCGGCACTGGCTCGTCTTCGACGACTCGGAGGCCCTCCGCTTCACCGAACCCGCCCTGCGCGCGGTCGTCCGGCTGATCAGGGCCGTGGTCGAGGGGGAGATGGCGGACCGGATGCGGATCGTACTGCTCGCCTACGACGGCTGGCTGCCGCCGGACATCGAGTGGCATGCCGCCCGGGAACGGCTGGGTCCGATCGGGGTCCAGGACCTCCGCGACTTCTTCCACACCGTCGCCGCGGAAGCCGGCCACCCGATCGACGCCGTGACCGCCGACGGTCTCGCCGTCAAGGTGCTGAGCGAGACCGGCCACGACACCTGCCTCCCCGACGGCCCGCTCCCCCTGACCGACGAGATCCAGCGCACGGCTGTCGGCCTCGGCCGAAACCTCTACCAGGGATGTTGACGACGGTGACCGAGACCGGCACGCTGCCGCCCCACGCCGACTACCGCGAACGGACCGTCCTGCTGGGCGCGTTCACCGCCGAGGGCCTGGCTGCGGCTGCCCCGGACACGGACGGCGCCGGCACCGACGCGTCCCTGCGGCACTTCCTCATCCACGACTGCGAACGGGTCACCACTCGGGAGGGACGCCGCTGGCGGCTCACCCCCGAGGTCCGCACCGCCACCATCGAGACCCTGGGCTGTCCGGAACGCCTGCGGGCCGCCCTCACCACCGCACCCCGCACGGGCCCCGACCCGGCGCGCGACTGGGCCGAGCGGTTCCTCGGCTCGGCGAACCCTCCGCTGGACCGGCAGGGCTTCGACGAGCTGTTCGCCGCCCTCACCGTGGTCGGCTGGTTCCGCGACGCCCCCCGGGCACGGGCCGCGCTCGACGGCCACGGGCTGACGCTCCCGTCCTCCGACGAGGTGCAGCAGCACCTCAAGCGGGCCCGGCTGCTGCAACCGCTCCAGGCCCTCGCCGACGAGACGTTCACCGGGCGGGAGGACGAACTCGGGGCGCTGGCCGGCTACGTGGACGGCAGGGACGGCTACTCCCCCTGGCTCCTCGTGCACGGACCGGGCGGGGTCGGCAAGTCCACGCTGCTGTCGCGCTTCCTCCTGGAGCGTGCCGGACCCGCCCCCGCCGCCCACCTCTACCTGACCTTCGAGCGCCCGGAGCTGGCACCGGAACGCCCGCTGACCGTCCTCGTCGAGGCCGTCCGCCAAGTCGCCCTGCTGGCACCGCGGATGCGCGACCGGGCGGACGCCCTGGGGCACTCCCTGCGCCGCGCCGTCGCCGCCGACCTCAGAGCGGAGCGGGACCGCAGTTCCTCGTCCGGGCACCGAAGCTCGCGGAACCACGACACCGACCTGCTGCTCCACAGGTTCGGCTCCTTCCTGGCCGCCGTCGGGGCCGACCACGACGGCCGGATGCCGCTGCTCGTCCTGGACACCTTCGAACGGGTCCAACGGCGCGGCCGCTTCGCCCAGGACCGCCTGCTGCACACCCTGGACAGCCTGCGGTGGACCTGCCCGAACCTGCGCGTCATCGCCGCAGGCCGCGCGCCGGCCGACGACCCCCGCTTCCGCTCCGTCCCCCTCGACGGGTTCGACCCGCCGACGGCCCGCCACTTCCTGCGCCGGCAGGTCACCACCCTCGCACGGGCCACCGACGAGGAACTGGACCTGGTCACCGACACCGTCGGCCGGAGCCCGCTCAACCTCAAACTGGCCGCCGCCCTGCTCCGCCACGAGGCCGACGCCCTGCGGGACCCGGCCCTGCACGAGCGGCTCCGGGACAAGCTGGAGGCCGAGACCGTCCAGGGCGTGCTGTACCGGCGCATCCTCGACCACCTGGACGACCCGGACCTGCGCCGCATCGCCAGTCCCGGCCTGATCGTCCGGAAGGTCACCCCGGACGTCATCCGCACGGTCCTGGCCGAGCCGTGCGGCCTCGGCGCGGTGGACGAGGACCGCGCGCTGCACCTCTTCCAGGACTTCCGGCGCGAGGCCTCCCTCGTCGACGAGGTGCCGGGGCGGCTCGCGGTGGTCCACCGGGCGGACGTCCGCGCCGTCATGCTGCCGCTGCTCCGGCGGGACCGCCCCGAGGTCGTGGAGCTGATCCACCGCCGGGCGGTCGCCCACTACGAGAGCGACGGCGACCGGGTCGAGGAGCTCTACCACCGGCTGGCACTGGGCCAGCCGACCGAGACCCTCGACCACCGCTGGGACAAGGAGGCGGGCCGGTTGCTGGAGCCGGCCCACGACGAGCTGCCGCCCTGCTCGCAGGTGTACCTCGCCGAGCAGTTGGGAAACATCGCCCCCACGGAGCTCCGGGCGCAGGCCGACGACGAGACCTGGGCCCGGCAGGCGCTGCGTGCCGCCCATCAGTTCCTGGTCGACAACCAGCCGGACGAGGTGCTGACACTCTTCCAGGAGCGTCCTCGGCGGGTGGGCGGGGACATCCCCCTCACCGTCGTCCTGATCAACTCACTGGCTGCTCTGCGCCGCTGGGATGAAGTGGACGCCTTGGCCGACGACGTCCTGGCCGGCGAGCCCGATCCGGCCTCCGCCGCGAGCATGCTTGTCCTGCGGGCCCAAAGCGCCCTGATCCAGGGCGACTTCGGCCGTGCCCACGATCTGCTCTACCAGGCGCGGGTCGCGACAGAGGCCCTTCAGGACACGGTGCTCACTCTCAGTATCAATGTGAACATCCTGCGCCTGCACCGGACCGGCGGCTCCTTCGACTCACTCGACGCCCGCCGGCTTCGCTCCCGCACGCTCGCCATCATGAGCAGCCTGGACCCCCAGGACATCGCCAGGAACCCCGAGCTCATCCGGCTCATCGCCGCCGAACTCGGCGAGGAGGCCCCCGAGTTCGTGGCACTCACCGCCCGGCAGTCCGGCGTCGACCTGTCCGGCGGAGGTGGTTCCGCCCTCCGCGACGCCCTCACCTCGGAGGAGTTGCGGGACTTCACCCGGGCCACCGGCGTCAGCGTGCCACCTCCCACACCGGGCACCGGCCCCGCACTCACCAGCGTCGACTTCGGCGACGCCGTCAACACCTACCTCGGCCAGGAGGGCGAGCACCCCGCGGCCTGGAGCCGAGCAGTGGTGCAGAACCTCCGGCACGAGGTGGACCTCGCCACACCCGCCCCCGCCCCCCGGGACACCACCCACGACGCCATCGTCTTCCTCCCCGGCTTCATGGGCAGTTCGCTCCTGGACACCGAGACCGGCCGGCACGTCTGGGGCAGTCTCAGGGGCGCCGGCCTCCGCAGGCTCCCCGCGCTCCGCATCACCCCCGCCGAACGGGCGGGCCGGACCGACCGGCTGCGCCCCGACGGCCTGCTGAGCGCCCCGGCGTGGCTGGCGGCGCTCGGCGGTCTGGAGACCTACCAGCCCCTGCTCGACGCCCTGCGCGGCACCGTCCCCCACCAGGACGCCGTGCTGCCGTTCCCCTACGACTGGCGGCTCTCCGCCGAGGTGAACGCGCGCCTGCTGGCCGGGGCCGCCCACCGCCACCTGGAGGACTGGCACGCGAACCCGCGCCGCCGCCAATCAGGAGCTCCCGACGAGCCACCCCGGCTGATCTTCGTCGCCCACTCCACCGGCGGCCTCGTCGCCCGGGCGGCGCTGGCGGCGGACTCCCGGCTGGCCGCGCTCACCCGCGACCTGGTCACCATCGGCACGCCCTTCCACGGCACCCCCGCCGTCGCCGAACTGCTCAGCGGCCGCCGCCGCATCCTGCCGCTCTCGCCGGCCGGACTGGCCGCCACCCTGCCGGGCGTGTACGACCTGCTGCCCGACTACCCCTGCGTCGAGACGGACGGCGGACTGCGCCGGCTGCGCCTCGACGACGTCGGCCGCGCCGGCGGCGATCCGGAGCTCGCCACCATCGCCCTGGCAGCACGGCGGACGGAGGCCCGCGCGCCGTTCCTCCCCCGCACCCGCGCCGTGGTCGGCATCGGCCAGCCGACCGTGCAGAGCCTACGAGTCACCGAGGACGGCATCGCGGCGGAGCTGACGGCACCGCGCACCCACGACAACGGCCGTCCGTACCGGAGCGGGTCCGGCGAGGTCGTCCGCTGGGACCGCGGCGGGGACGGCCTCGTCCCCCGCGACGCCGCCGCGCCCTCCGCCTCGAACGCCGTGCTGTTCGTGTCCGGCCGGCACGGCACTCTCTGCTCGGACCCGCAGGTCCTGGAGCTGGTCCGGGCCGTCCTCACCGACCGGAGGCCGGCCGCCCACCGGCCCCGCCCGGTGACGGACGCCCTCCAGCGCCCGGGGCTCGGCCTCTCCCTCCCCGACACGGCCGTCGCGGGGCAGCCCTGGGCCCTGATGGTGCACGGCGCGACGCCGGACAGCGCCACCTGCCGGATCACCGACGAGGCCACCGGATCAGCCGTCGCCACGCCCCCGCTGCTGCTCAGCGACGCGACCCTGGTCGCCGCCGTCACCCTCCCCCGCCCGGGCCTCTACCGGGTGACCGTCACCTCCGGCCCCGAACGGGTCAGTGACCTCCTCCTCGCCACCGGCCCCGACTGACCCCACCGGCGCGAAGGTCGGAGGGCGGCCGGAGGCGAGTGCTCCGGCCGCCCTTCCGGGCACTCGTCCGGCTCCGGTTCCGGGCGGAACCGGACGAGTGGTGCGAGGGCCGCCCGGGTCGGACGGCGCGGCCGCGTCGGCCGTCGTCCCTACCGGCACGGGCGCCGGGCAGGGCGGGCGCTCACCCGCTCGACTCCGTCCGCCGGCGGGAGGTGATCCAGCCGTCGTGGATGTCCCAGGTGCCGCCGTCCGCGGTGGCACCGCGCAGGCCGTCCAGGGTCCCGGGGCCGGCCAGTGCGGGCAGGCGGGGGTCGTCGAGGGCGGCGAAGGCGACGGTGCGGGCCGGGTCGAAGTCGGTGGAGTGGCGCAGGCGGCGGGCGAGTTGGGCGAAGCCGAGGACGTCGGCCGCGATCACCCAGGCGTCGGGGGTCTGGGCGGTCAGGCGTCGTGCGGGGCGCAGCCAGGACGCCGCGTCCTCCGGCCAGTCCACCTGTCCGAGGACCACGCCGCCGCGTGCCTGCCACGCCTCGGCGAACGCGCGGGCGGTGGCGCGGGAGACGTCGTCGCGGCCGTGGCCGATCACGACGGTTTCGACGCGGGGCCGGCCGGAGGTCAACAGCCCGATCACCGCGGCGAGTTCGGCGTCGGTGTGCGGCCGGGGCGCGGCCGGGCCGCCGAACCGGCCGGTCTGGCCGGCGGTGCTGATCCGCGGGGAGCGGGAGGGGTCCGCCGGGGCGCCGTGGTGGTGGGTCATGGTGAGGATTCCTGGTCCTGGGTGGTCACGAGGCGTCGTGGAAGACGAGGCCGAGGGTGTGCCTCCGGCCGGTGCGGACGGTGCTCACCCCGTGCCGCATCGGTGCGACCGACCAGCCCCGCTTGCTCGCGACGGGCCGGTCGCGGGTGGTGAAGACCAGGCCGTGGCCCTGCGGGAGGACGGTGGCCGAGCCGCGGGACTGGGCGCGGGGGCGCTGCTCGGTCATGAGGAACTCGCCACCGGTGAAGTCGGTGCCGGGTACGTCCAGGCCGATGACGACCTGGAGGGGGAAGAGCATGTCCCCGAACACGTCGCGGTGCAGGGCGTTCCAGTCGCCGGGGCCGTAGCGCAGCAGGATCTGCGCGGACCTGGCCTGGCCCGCGGCGTGGCACGCCGCCGTCCATGCGTCCAGGTCGTCGGGCCAGGGCGCGGGCTTCCGGAGCTTCTCGGCCCAGGCGCGCGCGACGGGCAGCAGCCGGGGGTAGAAGGCCGCACGCAGGTCCCGGACCGGGGCGGGCAGGTCGTGGGTGAAGTAGCGGTACTGGCCGGAGCCGAAGCGGTGGCGGGCCATGTCCACCGTCGTGCGGAAGCGGTCGGGCTCGTCGTAGAGGGCGGTGATCGCCCGGCACTCGGCGGGCGTGAGGAGCGGGCCGGTGAGGGCGTGGCCGTACTCGTCGAGTTCGCCGGCCAGGGCCGGCCAGTCGGTGCCGTCGAGCCGGTCGGCCACCGGACCGGCGGTCAGGGTGGCGTCGGTCATGAGTTCTTCCTCGCTGCGGGCAGGGACGTACGAGCGGTCTCGGGCGACGATCCCACCTCAGCGCGACGGGACGGGGCGGGACGCACCCTGGGTCCCATGATCGCCACCGCCCGGCGAGGGCGCTGGCGGCATTCGGACACCGCATTCCGGGCACCCGCGCCCCTTGGCCACCGGTCCCGCTGCTGTCCAGGCTGCCGGTCCTGGGCTGGCGGGCCCGGCGGTTCGGCGCGCCGCCCGTCGCGCTGCCGCTGCCGGTGGCCGGGCGGGCCTCGCGGTGATCCGCGACCACCCCGCGCGTGGCCCTGGCCGCCGTGCCGCGGGGGCGGCGCGGCCCGTTCCGGCGGTGGCGCCGCACCTGTCGTTCGTCCCGGGGTGGAACGTCCGCCAGCTGCTGGCCGTGCACGGCTGGATCGCCGGCCTGCCCCGGCCGCGCCGCGCCTCCGCCCGGATCTCCGCCGCGCCGGGGTTTGCCGGGCCGGTGCTCGGGCTAGCCGCCCCGGTATGGAAGACACACCCCTGCACACCCACCGGTGGTCCCGCCGGCTGCGCCGGGCCCTGGACGCACCGGAGCACTGGGACGTCCTCGACGCCCCGGCCCGGCCGCTCGCCGCAGCGGTCGAGGCCCTCCCGCTCGGCCCGTACCGCGACGCCCTGCACGGCGTGTGGCTCGGCCATCCGCTCCACCCGGCGATGGTCCAACTGCCGATCGGCTGCTGGACGTCCGCCGCCCTGCTGGACTTCCTCCCGGGCGGACGCCGGTCCGCCGACGCCCTGGTGGCAGCCGGCCTGCTGACCGCGGGACCGACCGCCCTCACCGGCTGGGTGGACTGGGCCAGGCTCGACCCGCCGCGCCGCCGCACCGGGCTGGTGCACGCGCTCTGCAACACCACCGGCGTGCTGCTGTACGGCGGCTCGCTGCTGGCCCGCTGCCGGAGGCACCGGACCCACGGGCGGCTGCTCGGCCTGGCCGGGCTGACCGCCGTCTCGGTCGGCTGCGCGCTGGGCGGGCACCTGGCCTACCGGCAGGCCGCCGGGCCCGACCGGGCCGCCGCCGTGCCCCGGCTGGCGCCGGCCGACTGGGTCGGCCTCGGCGCGGTGGAGGACTTCCCTGCCGGGAAGCCCGTCCGCGCGACGGCCGGCGAACTGGCCGTGGTCGTGGTCCGCGAGGGCACGCGGTGCCACGTGCTGGCCGAGCGCTGCGCCCACCTGTCCGGGCCGCTCTCCGAGGGCTCGCTGGTGGAGGGCTGCCTGCGCTGCCCGTGGCACGGCAGCGAGTTCCGGCTCCGGGACGGGGAGGTGGTGCACGGTCCGGCCACCGCGCCGCAGCCGGTACTGGAGACCCGGGTGCTCTCCGGGCACCTGGAGGTCCGGCTGCCCGGGGCCGGCTGACCCGGCCCGCACGGCCCGGTGTTTGGGCCCCGCCACCGGGGGCAGCCGCCAGGCGTCCGCTCCAGGAGGCGCCATGACCGCCGTCGTCCCCGATCTCCCGGCCCACCCCGCCGCGCCCGGGCACCAGCGCCGTACCGGGAGGTGAACCGCCATGCTGCTGGTCAGGCCGCCCGGGGTCTATCCGCCCCAGGGGGACACCGAACTCCTCGCCTCGTGCGTACGCCGGGAGCCGCTGGACGGCGCCAGCCGGGTGCTCGACCTGTGCACCGGGACGGGGGCGGTCGCGCTCGTGGCGGCCCGGACGGGCGCGCGGGTCACCGCGGTGGACATGTCCGCCCGCGCCACCGCCACGGCCTGGCTCAACAGCCGGCTGCACCACCGGCGGGTCCTGGTGCGCCGGGGCGACCTGCTGGCCCCGGTGGCCGGCCGGAGCTACGACCTGATCACCGCGAACCCGCCGTACGTCCCGGCCCGCCTTGATCCGGGCACCGTCGGCCGCGGCGCCGCGCTGGCCTGGGACGCCGGACCGGACGGGCGGCTGGTCCTGGACCGGATCTGCCGCGAGGCACCGGCCCTGCTCGCCGCCGACGGCGTGCTGCTGCTGGTGCAGTCCTCGCTCGCGGACGTCCGTGCCACGCTCGCGCTGCTGCGCGCGGCCGGGCTGCGCACGGCGGTGGCGGCGCGGCGGCGGCAGGAGTTCGGCCCGGTGATGACCTCGCGGGCCGCCCTGTTCGAGGAGCGCGGGCTGATCCGGCCGGGCGAACGCGAGGAGGACCTGGTGGTGGTGCGCGGTGTCCGTGAACGCTGACCGGCCGACGACCCGGGTGGTCGTGGTCCCCGGTGGTCCGCTGCTGGTGGAGGGCCCGGTCGAGGTGGTCCTGCCGAACGGCACGGTCCGGGTCTCCGAGCGCCCGGTGGTGGCGCTGTGCGCCTGCCGCCGCAGCCGCACCTACCCGTTCTGCGACACCAGCCACCGGCGGCGCGGCCGCCCTGCGCGAGGCTCGGACGGAGGCGGCGCGGACGGAGGCGGCCCGGACGGAAGCCGCTCGGACGGAAGCGCCGACGGCAGCGGCTCAGCCCGCCCAGTCGGGCAGGGCTGAGCGCAGCGAGCTGCGCCCCGCCCGCCAGCAGCCGAGCAGGTGGTCGGCGAAGCGGCCGTCGACCACCCCGGCCGCGACCGTCCCGAACGCCACGTCCCTGGCGAACTCCGGCTCCGCGGCCACCAGTTCCTCGATGACGCCGCGGCGCACCAGCTGCTCGTGGACGGCGTCCGCCTCGATGTGCTCGCGGTAGAAGAGGGTGCCGTCCGGCCCGCCGCCGAACCGTTCCAGCGCCGTCGCCAGCCTGGCGGACCCCGGGGAGGAGGTGATCTCGATGGTCGCGAACTGCCCGACGGCCGCGCCGCGCAGCGCGCGGTGCAGCCCGAACAGCGTCATCAGGTTGACCACCGCCAGGGTCGGCGCCGGGACGAGGTCCAGGTAGTACCCGTAGCCGGTGTCGAGACCGAAGGCGGCCATCATCCGGGCGAACAGCAGGGAGTGGGCCCGCTCCGGCCGGCCTGCGCCGTACTCGTCGTAGAGGACCGCCGTCAGCACCGCCTGCGCGGGCCCGTGGATCCTCGGCAGCATCCACAGCTGCGGGTCCGCCTCCTTGAGGTGGTAGACCGAGCGGTGCACCAGGTACTCGCGGGCGTGCCGGCGCTCGCCCTCGGCGAGCAGGAAGTGCGAGGGGCCGGTGCCGTCGGGCGGCTCGGTGAGCAGCGGTTCCAGGGCCTCCCGCAGCGGTGGCACGGGCTCCGCCTCCGCCCGGACCGCGGACAGGAACGGGCGCTCCAACTCCTGCCGGAACCTCAGGAGTCCGGGATCCCACTCCCAGTCGGCGGGCACTCCGGGCAGCCCTCGGCCGTGGAGTTCGTAGCAGAGGTGCAGGGCCAGCTGGTGGTCCTCGCCCCACGGCTCGGTGAGCGGACCCGGTGGCGCGAGGAGGCGGCCGGCCCCGGGCGGTCCCGAGGTGAGCAGCGCCAGCACCGCCGCCGACAGCGGTCCGCGCGGCACGGGCAGTACGTCCCGATCCCGCGGATCCATCGCGTCCACCCTTCCTCCCGTCCCCGCTTCCCACCCACGCACCCGGGCGGGCCGCGTGCGGGGCCTCAGTGCGACGGCTGCGGCTCGTCGGCCCAGCCGGGGGCGTCCCGGTCCTCCAGTTGCTCGCGGAGCCAGGCCAGGGTGGCGCTGAGCAGCCGGGAGACGTGCATCTGGGAGACGCCGATCCGGTCGGCGATCCTGGACTGGGTCCAGCCGTCCCAGAAGCGGAGTTTGAGGACGGTCTGCTCGCGTTCGGGGAGCCGGGCCAGCAGGGGGCGCACGGCGATCCGGAAGTCGGCGAGTTCGAGGCCGGGGTCGCAGCCGCCGAGGCGGTCGAGCAGGGCGCTGCCGGTCTCGTCGGTGTCCTGGTCGCGCAGCGCGTCCAGGGAGTTGGGGCGGTAGACCCGGCCCGCCGTCAGGCCCTCGGTGGCCTGTTCGACGGTGAGGTGCAGGTCCTCGGCGATCTCCTCGGGCTGCGGGAGCCGGCCGAGTTCCTGTTCCAGGCGGTCGGATCCGCGGGCGACGCTCAGGTAGAGCTCCTGCATGCCGCGCGGGACCCGCACCGGCCACGAGGTGTCGCGGAAGAACCGTTTGATCTCCCCGGTGATGGTCGGGATCGCGTACGTCACGAACTCGACGCCGCGCCGCCGGTCGTAGCCGTCGACGGCCTTGATCAGACCGATCGTGCCGACCTGGAGGATGTCCTCCATGTCCTCCGCCCGGTGCCGGAAGCGGGCCGCGATGAACCGCACCAGCGGCATGTTCAGCTCGATGATCGTGCCGCGGACGTAACTGTAGGCGCGGGTCTCCCTGGCCAGTCCGGCCAGCCGCTCGAACAGGGCGTCGCTCAGCTCCCGGGCCTCCGACTTCCCCATCCGGCGCAGCTCGGCCACCGTCGGCCTGCGCGGCAGGTCGGGGGGCACGGACTCCCAGTCGGTCGCTTCCCGGTCGATTGTTTCCAGCTGGATGGACACGTGATCGCTCCTGGGCATCGGGGTGACCGGCCACGGACGGCGACGGGCTCGCGCTCGCGCGTCACGGGGCTTCTCCCCCAGGACCTGCGCCCGGCTTCTTCCAGCGAGGCCCCGGCGGCACCCGGGCGGGTGCCGGAGCGGCCGCACCGTTGACACGGTCCGCCGCATAGGGGTTCTACCCGACATACGACATTGAATTCATGTTTCGATCGGTTTGTCGCAGTTCGCGCCGGCAGACCTCAAGGGCGCCCCGCGATGAACGAGCGCCGACCGGCCCACGCACCCGGTCACCGGGCCTGAGGCGGGACGGCGCCGGCAGGACCGACACCCGGCGGCACCGGGATACCCGGCGACACCACGGGTAGGGCTGGAGGCCGGTACTGATCTTCGAGCGGAGGCCTTCGGTGGAACAGCACGGCGCGGACGTGATCGTGGTGGGCTCGGGTGTGGTGGGGAGGTCGGTGGCCTGGGCTCTGACTTCGGGGCGACCGGGCCTCCGGGTCGTGCTGTCCGGCCGGCAGGGCGCCGGAGCGTCCGAGGCGGCCGGTGGGTCCCCCGGGGTGCCGCCGCCCCGCTACGCGTGCGCCGCGGCGGCGGCCGTGGCGAGCGCGGCCACCTGGGGCTTGCGGATGTCGGAGTGCGCCCCGGAGAACGGCTCGCCCTCCACGTTGTCGATGACGGCGGCGGCGTTCACCCGGTAGAAGGTCCCGGGCACGAAGGCGTAGTCGGTGCCGCCGTCGGCCGCCATCACCCGTTCCTCGGCCGGTGCCACGGCCTGGTACCCGTCCGCGCCCATGCCGTCCCAGCGCCCGGCGACGTCGGCCTCGGAGTCCTGGCGGGCGAGGAAGGAGGCCTTGGGGTACCAGATGCCGACCGCCCAGTCGTGGACGCTGAAGGTGGCGACGAGCGGGCCGTGCACCCGGTCCCCGAAGGCGTTCAACGCGCCGGCACTGCCGAAGGGGTTGTCCTGGGCGTGGGCGAAGGACCAGTGCGAGAACGCCCCCTGGATCAGCAGCAGCGAGGCGACCGGGCTGTCGGCGGCCGGGCCGACGCCGGCCAGGGCGAAGGAGACCAGCCGGGCACCGAAGCTGTGGCCGAGCAGGTGCACCCGCACGCCGGGCTCGCGGCCGTGCAGCGCGGCCAGCAGCGGCCCCAGGCCGTTCCGGCCGATGTCGCCGGCCCGGGCCTTCATGACCGAGAACGAGAGCACCCGCAGCGCGTCCTTCGCCCCGTTCACGGCGTTCCCGAACCAGTCGCCGATGCCCTGCGTCGAGGAGCCGGGCGGCGCGCTGCCGAAGGCCTCGGCGGCGGCCTGGTACGACGCCTTCGGATCGGTGTCCAGCAGCAGCGCGGTCTCGCCCGCGTCCTCGAACCGGCCGCCGGCCCCGGGCGGCGGCACCA
Source organism: Kitasatospora sp. NPDC091335 (assembly GCF_044757205.1). Lineage (NCBI taxonomy): Bacteria > Bacillati > Actinomycetota > Actinomycetes > Kitasatosporales > Streptomycetaceae > Kitasatospora > Kitasatospora sp. NPDC091335. Next base: position 569,326 of record NZ_JBIVUM010000003.1, read on the forward strand.
GGGACCGGATCAACTGCTGGATCCCCACCAGTCGTTGCTCCTTCGCCTGGTCGGTCTCGCCCGGACCGGCCGCCGCCCCCTCGTCGATCAGCCGGCCGATCTCCGTCACCGTCCGCTGCTGTTCGGGGTCGGCGAAGCCGGTGGCCAGTGACGCGGCGATGTCCGCCCCGGAGACGGCCGCCGTTCCGGCGCTGAGGTCCATCACGGCGCCGTCCCCCGCCTGGGGCGCGGCGACGGCCGGCGGCGGGGTCGCCGGCGTGGGCGGGAACCAGAGCGAGGGCCAGAAGACTCCCGCGAACCCCACCGTGCCGAGGCCCGCCGTGCCGCTTCCGGCCTCCCGGATCAGCGGGAACATCGCGCCGTAGAGCTCACGGGCGTGCTGGTCGCTCGTGCCCCACCCGTGGCTGAACACGAACAGCTCCCGCACCCCCTCCGCCGTCACCTCGTCGAGGAAGTCCCCCGCGGCCGGCGCGGTCAGCACCCCCTTCTCGTCGAAGACGAGGTCCCAGACGGGCTCGCCGGTCGGCAGTCGTCTCATCGCACATGGCCTCTCGGAGGGTTTCGATGGTTTTCCGGGTTCTCGGAGGGCCGCCCGCCCGTCCGTCTGTCCGTCACACGTTCGCCAGCATCCGCATCAGGTCCACCAGGCCCGCCCCCTGCGCGTACCGCTCCCGGCCGAGGTCGGTGGCCGAGGCCGTGAGCAGGCTCTTGACCTGCGACGGCCGGCCGACGAACTCCGGGCGGGCGGAGAGGAAGGCCGCGATCACACCGGAGACGTGCGGCGCCGCCATCGAGGTGCCGGACTGTTCGGCGTACGTCAGCAGGCTCTCCGGCACCGGGTCCCCCGCGGCCGGGGTCAGCCCCGCGGTGGCCCGGACGTCGCCGCTGGCCGCCGAGGCGATCCACTCGCCGGGGGCCACCACGTCGGGCTTCATCCGCCCGTCGAGCGTCGGGCCCTTGCCGGAGGTCCAGGTGACGCCGAACGCGTGCGGCGCCTCCCGGTGGGTGGAGCCGACGGCGATGCAGTCCTCGGTGTGGGCCGGTTCGGTGATCGAGCCCATGACGGCCGAGGTGTTGGCGGTGTCCCTGGACGTGCTCCGGGCGCCGAAGTTGCCCGCGGAGACCACCACGACCACGCCGGAGGCCACCACCTGGCCCACGGCCTGGCAGAGCGGCGACTGGCCCGCGGCGTACTGGTCGGGCCGCCACTCGCAGCCGAGGCTCATGTTGGCGCCGTGCACGCGCAGCACCGCCGGGTCCACGTTGACCTCGGTCCGCAGGTATGTCAGCGCGCGGATGACCGCGCTGGAGGACGTCACGTAGGTGCCCTGGCGGCTGAGCCTCATGACCTTGAGGCTGACCAGTTCGCAGGCCGGCGCCATCCCGGACAGCCGGTCCGCGCCGGCCCTGGCCACGAACCCGCCGTCCCCGGGATCGTCCGGGGTCGCCACCCGCGGTGTCATGCCGTCCGGGGAGCAGCCCGCGATGATGCCGGCGACGTGCGTGCCGTGCCCGCTGTCGTCCACGAGCGGCGACGCCTGGCCCTGGCCGGCCGCTCCGCCGGGTGGCTGCGCCACCGGGTCGTCCGGGTTCACCAGGAAGCTGAAGTCGCGGTGCAGCCGGGCGGTCCGTCCCTGCGGCAGGTCCTCGCCCCGTCCCTCGGCCGCGAGTTCCAGCCGGGAGAAGTGCGGGTGGGTCGCGTCGATGCCGCTGTCGATGACGGCCCACACGATGCCGTCGCCGCGCGCCCCGTAGGCGCGCCAGGCGGCGTCGGCCTTCACGGTGGGTGCCGAGCGGTCGATCTGGGGGTGCAGCGGGTAGTCCGGCCACACCCGGAAGACGGTCGGCGGCCGCCCGCTCCGGGCGGCGGAGCGGCGGTCGTCCTCCACCAGTTCCTGGAGGTCCCCGCGGGACAGGACGGTCTGGTACAGCTTCGGCGCGACCAGTGCGAGCCCCTGCGGCACCTCGGGCTGGACGTGGCTCCCCGAGGTGACCTCCTGCGGCCACCATCCGCGCGACCGTCCCGCGTAGTGCTCCCAGAGCGCGTAGAACTCGTCGCGGACCACCTGGAGCCCGCCGGGATAGCGCAGGTTCAGCTCGATCAGCATCGGCACCTGCTGATCCGGGTCGGCCTCCCCGGTTTCCCGGAGCTCGATCCCCGGCGGGGGCAGGTTGAGGTCGCCCACGATGGGCGACCGGAAGGGGCTCTCCGGCTCGTACGCCATGACCGTTCCCATCTCCCGGGAAGGCGGGGTGGACGGCGCGCCGGCACCGCCACCCCTGCTGCGAGTGTCAGCCGGTCCCCCACCCGCTGCAACTCGCCGGGGCCGTTCCCCCTCGCCCCCGCCGGCGGGCCGGATCCGCCGGCGCGAACTCGTCGCGGCGGCCTTTCACATCGGCGGTGGCGGCCTGCCAGACTGGCGTCAGGGGCCGGTCACGGACGGCCTGCCCGGTGACGGGCGGCCCGGTCAGGGACGGATGGCCACGGCACCCAGGCAGGACGCCTCGATGTCGCTGACCGGCTTGGCGTCCGGCTCGGGGCGCCAGCGGGGGGTGGAGGTGATGCCGGGGTCGAGGAGGTCCCAGCCGGTGAAGAACCGGGCGAACTCGTCGTGGTCGCGGGCGCGGACCGGGTTGCCGTTGTCGCGGTAGGCCCGTTCGATGCGGGCCGCGTCCTCGGGGGCGTAGTCGGGGGTGAGGTGGCTGATCACCAGGGCGGAGCCGCGGGTCGGCAGCGCGCTCTTGAGGGTCTCGGCGATCCGGTGCGCGCCCTCGGGGACGAAGTGGAGCAGGGCGACGAGGCTCAGGGCTATCGGCCGGGTGAAGTCGAGAACGCCGGTGGCGCGGACCGCGTCCAGCAGGGCGTCGGGGTCGCGGACGTCGGCCTGGACGTAGGCGGTGCGCCCTTCGGGGCTGCTGTGCAGGAGGGCCTGGGCGTGGGTGAGGACGATGGGGTCGTTGTCGGCGTAGACGACCCTGGCCCGCGGTTCGACGCGCTGGGCGATCTCGTGGAGGTTGGGCGGGGTCGGGATGCCGGTGCCGATGTCGAGGAACTGGGTGACGCCGCTCTGGGCGAGCGCGCGGGTCGCGCGGTGCATGAACGCCCGGTTGGCGCGGGCCGCGGCCGGTGCCTGCGGGAAGACGGCGAGGGCGTGCCCGGCGGCCTCCCGGTCGGCGGGGAAGTTGGTCGTGCCGTCGAGGAAGTAGTCGTAGATCCGCGCTGAGTGCGGCCGGTGGATGGCGAGGTTGACCTCGGCGCCCGACGGCGTGACGGTGTCGTCGTCGTGCTGCTCTGCTGCCATGCGTTTCCCCCTGCGTCGGCGTGTCGTCATGCCCGCAGGTCGACGCGCACCACGAACCCCCTGGCGCGGTGTTGCGAACCCTGGCGCGGGCCACGGTTCACTATGCCCACACTCCGTCGCGGACAATCAAGAGCGCGGTGACCTGCCCAGCTCAACGCGATGCGTCAAATCTGGAGCCCATGTGGACATTTTCGGTCTGACGTGACTGATCATCACCTGATCAATAGTCATATGTCAGGTCGTATAAGCCTTTTTGTGATCGCCTTCACATCAGGCTTCCCCGAACGATTGGATGTCCGTATGGAGGACGCCCGTTCTCCCTCGCACTCCACCCGCGCCCGACCCCCGGGCCGGACGAGCGCCACCCACGGGGCCGACGAGGAGGACCCTTGACCAGTGACGACGAGTGGGCCGCGGTCCGACCCACGCACCGGTTGTCCTACCGGCCGTTCTGCGACAGCCACGAAGCGACCTGGCGCGGACTGGCCCGGGCACGGCTGCACGACCAGGAACTCGTCGACCAGGCGGTCCGCAGCATCCGCCGGGAGCTGCGGCGGAACTGGGTCTGCGTCCTCAGCCAGCCCGACATCGAGGCCCACGCCTGGATGATCGCGAAGAGGTGCATCGCCGACCGGGAGCTGAGCTGCGGCCAGACCCCGCCCAGGGCGGTCGTCGCGGACTGGATCGTCGCCGTCCGGCGCGCCCAGGTTCAGGCCCGCATCAGCCTGGAGAACCTCGACAACGGCTACGAGGAGCTCTACGCGGCGATCCTGCGTCTGCCGGAGCGCCAGTACGACATGATCGTCCTTCGCTACATGCTGGACATCGACTACCGGATGATCGCCGTCTACCTCGGCATCACCGAGTCCAACGCCCGCACCACCACCAGCCAGGGCCTGGCCAAGCTTCGCCGGTTCCTCGGCGCCGACACCGCCACGGGGGACATGCAGTGACACGGGGACACGACCGCCGGGCAGCCGCCCCATGGGACCGGCACCACGGGTACGACGACGAACCCGACCAGCCGGTCAGGCTGCCCGCCGGCGTGTCCGTTCCGGACCTGCGCCGCCTCGTCCGCGCCCGCGCCCCCCTGGGCGCCGAACACCTCCAGGCCCGCCACGAACTCGACCTCGCCGCGACCCTGATCATCGCCCAGCCCGAGGCCGCCGACTCCCTGAAGGCCCTCACCAACAACCGGCAGCGCATCCACCCCGGTGGCGCGCTCGTCCTGGCCGCGCTGCTCCACCTGACCGGACACGACGACGGCTGCCAGTTCTGGTTGCAGTTCGCCGCCGGCGGCGGCAGCACGACCGCCGCCAGCTGCCTGTCCTTCCTGCACGCCAGCCGCGGCGAGTTCCGCGACTCCGACTACTGGCGCAACCAGGCCGACCAGCTCGCCGCCGAGCCCCGCGACCCGGCCGGGCCGGCCGCGCCCTGGCCGGGCCGGACCCTCCCGGCCGCCGTGTGGGCCGACACCCTCGCCGCCTGCCACGAAGGCCTGACCCTGCGCCTGCCCGCGCGCGTGGCCGCCGTCGTCCACCAGCTGCCCGTCCACTCCGACGACGAGGACCACGGCGAGATCCCCCAGCCCTCCGCCACCCTCGCGGACGACCTCACCCACGCCTCCGGCCACGCCCGGCCCGTCTGAGCCGGCAGCTCCGCGGGCCGCCCGGACGGCCGGACGGCCCGCGGAGGGCGGCGCGTCAGACGGCCGGCTTCCCCGCGGAGGCCGGCCCGCCGGTGAGGAGCGCCGTGATCTCCTCGGCGAGGTGCGGGCCGAGTTCGCCCCAGCCCTCCTTGTAGCCGTAGACGCCGGCCAGGGTGCGGGCCTCGTAGTCGCCGTTCAGGATCTCGATGTCGTCGGGCGTGATGAGCGCCGGGTGGGCCACGCCGACGGCCGACGAGACCTTCAGCAGCTCCTTGCGCAGGGTGCGCAGGTAGGCGGCGGCCCGGTCGGCCTTCGAAGCCGGGTCGATCCCGCGGGCCAGCCACGGGTTCTGGGTGGCGATGCCGGTGGGGCACTTGTCGGTGTGGCACTTCTGCGCCTGGATGCAGCCGATCGACAGCATCGCCTCGCGGGCCACGTTGATCATGTCGACGCCCAGGGCGAAGGCGACGGCGGCGTTCTCCGGCAGGCCGAGCTTGCCGGAACCGATGAAGGTCAGGTCGTCCGTCAGCCCCTGCTCGGCGAAGGTGCCGTAGACCCGGGCGAAGCCCATCCGGAACGGCAGCGACACCGAGTCGGCGAACATCCGCGGCGCCGCGCCGGTACCGCCCTCGCCGCCGTCGACGGTCACGAAGTCGACCCCGCGGTCACCGCGCGCCATCAGCGTGGCCAGCTCCTGCCAGAAGCCCGTCTCCCCCACCGCGCTCTTGACCCCGACCGGCAGACCGGTCTCGGTGGCGAGCAGCTCGACGAAGTCGAGCATCGAGTCGACGTCGCCGAACGCGCTGTGCCGCGACGGGGAGGCGCAGTCCTGGCCCACCGGAATGCCCCGGATCCCGGCGATCTCCGGCGTCACCTTCGCACCCGGCAGCATGCCGCCCAGCCCCGGCTTGGCGCCCTGGGAGAGCTTGATCTCTATCGCCTTGACCGGAGCGCCGGCGACGACGTCCTTGAGCTTGTCGAGGTTGAAGCTGCCGTCCTCGTTGCGGCAGCCGAAGTACGCGGTGCCGAGCTGGAGGACGAGGTCACCGCCGTTGCGGTGGTAGGGCGAGAGGCCGCCCTCGCCCGTGTTGTGCATCGTGCCCGCCAGCGCCGCGCCCTTGTTGAGCGCCGTGACGGCCGCGCCGGAGAGCGATCCGAAGCTCATCGCCGAGACGTTCACCACGCTCGCCGGCCGGAAGGCCCCGGCGCGCCCGTGCGGCCCGCCCAGCACCTTGGCCGAGGGCAGCGGGGCCTGCGGGTCGTGCAGGTCCGGCAGGGTGCCGGCGAAGGTGCGCTGCTTCAGGTAGGCGTGCCCCTGGACGTGCTCGACGTCGAGTTCGGTCCCGAACCCGAAGTAGTTGTTCTCCTCCTTCGCCGACGCGTAGATCCAGGTGCGCTGGTCACGGCTGAACGGGCGCTCCTCCGCGTTGGAGGTCACGATGTACTGCCGCAGCTCCGGCCCGATCGTCTCCAGCAGGTACCGGGCGTGCCCGACCACCGGGAAGTTCCGGAGCAGCGCGTGCCTCTTCTGGACGAGGTCGCGGGCAGCCAGCAGTGCCACCGCGGTGGCGGCGGCCGCGCCGATCTTCCGGGCTTGCATGGGCGTTCCTCCTCGGTGCACGGCTCCCTCGCGGGCGAGGGAGCCGTCGTGTCGTGTGGGGCACCGGACGGCGGACGGGCGGGCACCGGCAGACGAGCAGGCGGGCACCGATATCCGTCGAACAATGCGAAATGATGATAGAAGCCCATGTCGACAGGCTTGTCGTCAGGGGACCGGAACGGCCCCACGGTTCGGGACCGGTCACCGGCCGCACACACGGGCGGAGGGCCACACCCCTGCCGTCACCCCGCCACGGGTGGCACCGTCCGGGAGAGCCACACCCGGATCGCCTCCGCCGTCGTGACCACGTGCTCGTCGAGGACCGAGTAGTGGTCACCCGGCACGTCGCCCGCTCGCAGGTGCAGGGTCGGTACGGTCGTCTCCCCCTGCCAGTCCAGGAAGATCCGCGCGTACGCGCCCAACGCCGCGAGGCCGGGCTCGTCGAGCCTGGTCGCGCTGCGGACCGCAAGCTCGGTGAGCCACTCCTCGTCCCGGACCGGGTGGGTGTCCACCAGCACCACCGCCTGCGCGCCGACCCGTTCGGCGACGGCCTGCGCGACCAGGCCCCCGGTGGAGCGGCCCAGCAGCACCACCGGCCGGCCGAGCCGCCCGATCGAGGCGGCGTGGGCCCGGACGAGGGCCTCCACGTCCTCCGGGACGGGGCCGCCGTCGTAGCCAGGGTGCGGAAGCACCCACAGGCCCGGCAACTGCCGGGCGAGCAGACCGTACTCCCCGGGCGGGGAGGTGAAGGCGGGGAAGCAGACGACGGCCGGCCCCTCGCCGGTGCCGAGCCGCTGCGGGACGGCGGACGGGAGCGCCGCCGACGACGGCAGCGCCCACGACGCGGAGACGAGCAGGTGCATGGCCTCCCGGGGCCGGCCCAGCTCGCACAGCCTGCGGTACAGGAACGCGAGGCTCCCCGGGAGCGGTGCCGGGCGCAGCTGCTCGGCGAGCGCCCTGGGCGTGGGGGCGTCGAACACCGCCGTGGCGGGCAGGCGCAGGCCCAGCCGTTCCTCCAGCCGGTTGCGCAGCTCGATCGAGGTCAGCGAGTCGAAGCCGAGGTCGGGCATCGGGGTGTCCGGATGCACCTCCGGGTAGCTGAGTACGGCGGCGACTTCGGCGCACACCGTCTCCAGCACGCTCGTCCGCGGCGCCGGTTCCGGCGTGCTCCGCGTCGCCGGCCGGGGCGGGCCGCCGAGCGCGATCGGCACCAGCACCGGCTCGTCGGTGCCCAGCGCGGCCTCCAGGAGTGCCACGCCCTCCGCGGGTGTGAGGGGCACCAGGTCGGGCGGGGCGCTCCGGCCGGCCATCATCCCGACCGTCCACGGGCCCCAGGCCAGGGACAGCGCGGGCAGCCCCAGTCGCCGCCGGTGCCGGGCGAGTTCGTCCAGGTAGCGGTTGGCCGCCGCGTAGTTGGCCTGTCCGCCGTGGCCGAGCACGCCGGACGCCGAGGAGAACAGCACGAAGGCGTCCAGGTCCCGGTGCGCGGTCAGCTCGTGCAGGTGCCGGGCGGCTTCGGCCTTGGGGCGCCAGACCGTCTCCATCCGGGCCGGGGTCATCGACGCCAGGACTCCGTCGTCGAGCACCCCGGCGGTGTGCACGACGGCCCGCAGGTCCTCGATCGAGTCGACCAGCGCGGCCAGCGCCTCCCGGTCGGTGACGTCCAGCCGGGTCTCACCGCTGCGGCTCGCGACCACCACGCGCACCCCCTTGGCCCGCAGGTGGTCGGCGACGGCCCGGCCCAGCGCGCCGCCACCGGTGATCAGGACGGTCCCGCGCCAGGTGAAGGCGCCTCCCGGCACCGGGACCAGATCCGCGCGCTCGGACACCGTCCAGGCCTGCCCGTCGGTCTGAGCCTGCCCGTCGTTCCTGGCTTGCCCGTCGCTCTGGACCTGCCCGTCGTTCCGGGCTTGCCCATCGGTCCTGGCCTGCCCGTCGCCGAGTTCGGCCAGGGTGAACCGGCCTGGGTGCTCGGTCTGCGCGACCCGGACCAGGCCGGCCACCGCCGCCCCGGCCAGGTCTCCCGGCCGGACCAGCACGGTGAGGTGCTCGTGACCGGCCTGCAACTCCCGCAGCGCGAGCGCCAGGGCGGCCGGCGCGTCGCCCGGCAGCACCTCGTGGACCCGGCCGGGCGGCAGGCCCGGAGTCCGCCGCCACTCCGGGCGGAACAGCGTGCCCCGGCCCGTCCCGGTCGCCCGCACGGTGAGGGATTCGACGCACGCCACCGGCCGGCCCGTCTGGTCGGCCACGTCGATCCGGCCGCCGCCGATGCGGACCCGCAGCCCCGTGGCGCCCCGCGTCAGCAGGCGCACTCCGCGCAGGGCGAACGGCACTCCCTCGCCGAGCAGCCGCGCCGGGTGCAGGGCCGCGTCGAACAGGGCCGGGTGCAGCGCGAACCGCCCCGCGTCCGGGAACTCCCCGCGCACCTCGCCGAAGAGCTCGTCGCCGCGGCGCCACATCCGGTACAGCCCGCGGAACGCCGGTCCGTAGTCGGCGTGTTCGACCTCCAGCTCCTCGGCGGCCGGCGGGGGCCAGGCGCCGAGGTCCACGTGCGGCGCGGGCCGGGAGTCCAGCCGGCCCTCGGCGCAGCGGACCCCGTTCGCGTGCACCTCGAAGGGGCGCACGCCGGCGGCCTCCGGGCGTACCACGATCTCGACGCGCCGCGTCTCGGGCAGGCGCATCGCCGTGTGCAGGACCAGTTCGTCGACGGTGTCGCAGCCGGCCCGCTCCCCCGCGTACAGGACCAGCTCCAGGATCGCCGTGGCCGGCACGATCGCCGTTCCGTCGACGACGTGGTCGCGCAGCCACACCGGGGTGAGGTCGGCGACGCACACCACCTCGCCGGAGCCGGGCACCACCGTGGTCGACTCGACCAGCGGGTGCTCGACGGTGCGGTCGAGCCAGTAGCGCCGGTGCCGGAAGGCACGGGTGCCCCGCAGCCGGGCCGCCGCCCGCTCGGGGTCGGCGGCGGGGATGACGCCCTCGACGAGCCCGGCGAGCGTGTCGCCCGGACCCAGTTCGACCAGGGCGGCGCCGTCGACCAGGGCCGCCTGCTCGGCGAGGCCGGCCGTCTCCTCCAGGTACCGCGCCCAGTGGTCCGCGCCGTCCTGGCGGGCGCCGACGACCGGGATGAGCGGCGGGTGGTACGTCAGGCTCCGTGCCAGCTCCGCGAACTCCGCCCGGTCGCGGGCGGTGATCAGGGCCGCCGCGTCGGGCAGGGACAGTACGCCCGCCACGTGGGCGGCCGCGATCCGCCCGGTGGCCTGCCCGATCAGCGCGTCCGGGCGGTACCCCCAGGACTCCAGCAGGCGGAACAGCGCCACCTGGTAGGCGAACAGGGCCGCCCGGGCGATGTCCGGCCGGTGCACCAGGTCGGTGTCGACCGCCTCCCGCAGCCCGGGATCCAGCAGGGCGCGGGCCTGGTCGAACGCCGCGGCGAACACCGGGTGCCCGGCGGCCGGGTCCCGTCCCGTCCCGCGCTGCTCCGCCCCCGGCCCCGGGAACAGGAACGCCACCCGGAGCTGCTCGTACTCCTCGACGATCACGTGCGCGTTGGTCCCCGAGATCCCGAAGGCCGACACTCCGGCGCGGCGCGGACGGTCCCGCGCCGGCCAGGGCGTCGGCTCGGTGACCAGCCGGACCGCGCCGGCGGACCAGTCGACGTGCGGGCTGGGCTCGTCGAGGTGGAGCGTGGCGGGCACGGTGCGGTGCCGCATCGCCATCACGCTCTTGATCACGCCCGCGACCCCGGCGGCGGCCTGGGTGTGCCCGAGGTTGGACTTGACGGTGCCGACCAGGACCGGATCCGGCCGGCCCTGGCCGTACGTGGCGAGCAGCGCGGCCGCCTCGATCGGGTCGCCCAGGGCGGTGCCCGTTCCGTGGGCCTCGACCACGTCGACGTCCGCGCCGGTCAGCCCGGCATCGGCCAGGGCCTGCTGGATCACCGCCGCCTGGGCGGGACCGCTGGGCGCCGTGAGGCCGTTCGACGCCCCGTCCTGGTTGACCGCGGAGCCGCGCAGCAGGGCCAGGACCGGGTGGCCGTTGCGCAGTGCGTCGGCCACCCGTTCGAGGACCAGCACTCCCACCCCCTCCGACCAGACGGTGCCGTCGGCGGCGGCGGAGAACGGCTTCACCCGGCCGTCCGGGGCCAGGCCGCGCTGCCGGCTGAACACGACGAAGCTGTCCGGCGTGGCCATGACCGTCGCGCCGCCCGCCAGGGCCAGGTCGCACTGGCCGGCCCGCAGGGAGTCCGCCGCGAGGTGCAGGGAGACCAGTGACGAGGAGCAGGCGGTGTCCAGGGTGAGCGCCGGCCCGTGCAGGCCCAGGCCGTAGGCGATCCGCCCCGAGGCCACGCTTCCGGCGGCGCCCAGGGCGATCTGGGACTGGAGGGGGTGGGCGGTGCCCCGGAAGCGACTGGCGTAGTCGTTGTACATCAGGCCGACGAACACCCCGGTGTTGCTGCCCCGCAGGGATTCGGGCGCGACGCCCGCCCGCTCGACCGCCTCCCAGGCCGTCTCCAGCAGCAGTCGCTGCTGCGGGTCGGTGGCCAGGGCCTCGCGCGGCGACATGCGGAAGAACGGGGCGTCGAAGTCGGCCGCGTCGGTGAGGAAGCCCCCGCGCGTGACGTAGCTGGTGCCGACGTGGTCCGGGTCCGGGTGGAACAGCTCGTCCACGGGCCAGCCCCGGTCGGTGGGGAATCCGGTGATCGTGTCCTGGCCGGCGGCGAGCACCCGCCAGAGGTCCTCGGGGGAGGTGATCCCCCCGGGGTAGCGGCACGCCATGCCCACGATCGCCACCGGTTCGGTGGCCCTGCGGGCGGGCGGCGGGCTCGCGGCGGCGCCGGTGAGGTGGTCCGCCACGGCGCGGGGCGTGGGGTGGTCGAACACCAGGGACGGCGGCAGTGCGACGCCCAGCGCCGCGCCCAGCCGGTCCCGCAGGCGCACGGTGCCGAGCGAGTCCAGGCCGGCTTCGGCGAACGGCTGGTCCGCCCCGGGCGGCCGGCCCGTGATCCCCGCGGCCTCCCGCCGGACCGCGTCGAGCACGTACTGGAACCGGAGCCGTCGCCGGGCCGGTTTGCCCGAGGACGTCTGCGGAATCCGGCTGACCGGGCGGATCCCCTCCGGCACCCGGTGCGGTGGCAGCAGGCGGCGGCAGAAGGCCAGCAGCGCCTCCGGCTCCACGTCGCCCACGACGTAGGCGACCGGCACCTCACCGAGCACCGCGTCGGGCTCGCCCGCCACGACCGCGTCCTCGACGCCCGGGCAGCGGGCCAGCACCTGCTCGATCTCGGCCGGGTGGATGTTCTCGCCGCCCCGGATGATCATTTCGCCGGCCCGCCCGGTCACCACCAGACGGCCGTTCTCCTCGTGGCCGAGGTCCCCGGTGACCTGCCACCGGTCGGCGCCGGGCATCCTCAGCCGGATCTCGCCGTCCACGAACCGGGTCTCGATGCCGGGCAGGACGACGCCGTCGACGGCGACCTTCCCGGACGTCTCGGTGCTGCCGTAGCCGTCGTGCAGCTCTCGGCCGAACCGGCGGCGGAACCTGTCCCGCAGCTCCTCCGGCAGCGGGGCCCCGGCGGACAGGCACCGCTGCGGCAGCGGAGCGCCGGCCTCCAGCAGTTGGGCGAAGATCGTCGGCACTCCGCCCAGGGCCGTGAACGGTGTCCGGCGGAGCAGTTCGGCGGCCCGGTCCGCGGAGAAACGGTCCATCACGTAGGCGCTCGCGCCCAGGGACAGCACGCCCACCAGGCACATCGAGTGCCCGAACGCGTGGAACAGCGGCAGCGGCCACAGCAGGTGGTCGTCGCCGGACATGCCCAGCAGCCCCCGGTAGGCGTGATCGGCCGACCGGAGCCAGGCCTCCGGCGTCGACAGCACGCCCTTCGGGTCCCCGCTGGTCCCCGAGGTGTAGTGGAGCCAGGCGGGCTCGTCCGGTTCCAGGTCGTCACGGGGCCGCGCACCGGCCGACGCGAGCAGCTCGTCCACGGTCACGGTCACCACACCGGCCCCGGCCACCCGCCGGACCTGCGCCAGGTGTTCGCGGTCGGTGACCACCGCTCCGGCGCCGCTGTCCTCCAGCCGGAACCCGAGGTCCTCGTCGGTGCTACGCGGGTCGAGCGGGACGCCGACCGCGGCCGCGCGGCTGACGCCGAGGGTGGCCGTGACGGCGGGCACCCCGCCGGCCAGGTACAGCGCCACCCTGCTGCCGCGCTCGACGCGGAGGTTGCCTGCCACCCCGGCGGTGCGGCGGGCGAGTTCGCCGTAGGTCACCGCGCCGTCGGCGTCGGCGAAGGCGGTCCTGTCCCCGCGGTCCGCCGCGTGACGGAGGATCAGTTCATGCACCTTGCACCTCTGCGGTCGGTCACGGCGGCTGGCCGAAGTCGGGAATCGGGGGTCCTGCTCATGGTCGGCCCCGCGGACCCCCCGCCGGGAACGGCACGGAAGGCCTCCCGCGACAGCCGCTCGGGGCCGGCTCGTTCGCCGCACCCGTCCGGACGCAACCGGCCGCACCGCACGCACCGTTGACACGGCGGAGCACTGACGCCCCATCAGTGCCCACTGTACAGAGCGGCCGGCCGGCCACCGGCCCGGGTGCCGCCGGGCCCTCCGCCGACGGCTCGGGTGGCCGGTCCGGGGCACGGGGCCTGAGCACGAAAACGGCGCCGGCGTGCTCCCGTTCAGCGGATCCGGAGGGCGCTTTCGGTGATGTTGCGGGCCATGCCGCCGAACACCACGGTGTGGAACGGCGCGACGGCCCACCAGTAGGCGTGTCCGGCCAGACCGTGCGGGTGGAACAGCGCCCGCTGCCGGTAGCACGCCCCGTGGCCGCCGTCCGGCGTGACGGAGAGTTCGAGCCAGGCCAGCCCGGGCAGGCGCATCTCGGCCCGCAGGCGGAGCAGCCTGCCGGGTTCGATCTCCTCGACCCGCCAGAAGTCGAGGGAGTCCCCGACCCGCAGCCGGGCCGGGTCGCGGCGGCCCCGGCGCAGTCCGACGCCGCCGACCAGCCGGTCGAGCCGGCCCCGCAGGGCCCAGGCGAGCGGGAAGGAGTACCAGCCGTTGTCCCCGCCGATGCCTTCGATCACCCTCCAGACGTCGGCGGGTGACGCGGTCACGGTGCGCTCCCGGACGTCCTGGTAGAGGCTGCCGCCGGCCCAGTCGGGGTCGGTGGGCAGCGGGTCGCTGGGGACACCGGGCAGCGAGGCGGAGGACCAGCGGGTGGCGACGTCGGCGTCCTTGATCCGGCGCAGGGCGAGCGTGACGGCCTGGTCGAAGCCGGTGAGTCCGGCCGGCGGGTCGGGCACCCAGCGGGCGATGTCGTGCTCGCCGCAGACCACTTCGTGGCGCAGGGACTCGACGAGCGGTCGGGCGATGGAGCCCGGCACCGGGGTCACCAGGCCGACCCAGAGACTGGAGAGGCGGGGCGTGAGGACCGGAACGGGGACGATGAGGCGCCGGCGCAGTCCGGCGATCCGGGCGTAGCGCCGCATCATCTGCTCGTAGGTGAGGACGTCGGGGCCGCCGATGTCGAAGGCCCGGTTCAGCCCGGACGGCAGCTGGGCCGCGCCGACCAGGTAGCGCAGGACGTCCCGGACGGCGATCGGCTGGATCCGGTTGGACACCCAGCGCGGGGTGACCATCGCGGGCAGGCGCTCGGTGAGGTGGCGCAGCATCTCGAAGGAGGCGCTGCCGGACCCGATGATCACCGCGGCGCGCAGTTCGGCCGTGGGGACGCCGCCGGCCCGGAGGATGCGCCCGACCTCGGCGCGGGAGCGCAGGTGCGGTGACAGCTCCGCGGCCGTGTGGTCGGGGACGAGGCCGCCGAGGTAGACGATCCGGGTGACGCCCGCGGCCGCCGCGGCGGCCGCGAAGGCGCGGGCGGCCTCGCGGTCGGTCGCCTCGAACGAGGGCCCGGTGCCGAGCGAGTGGACGAGGTAGTAGGCGACGTCGACGTCGTCGAAGGCCCCGGTGAGGGTGGCGGGGCGGGTGACGTCACCGGTGGCGGTCTCCACCCGGGCCCGCCAGGGCTGGTCGCGCAGCCGCCCTGGGTCCCGTACCAGGCAGCGCACGGCGTGCCCGCGGGCGAGCAGTTCGGGCACCAGGCGGCCGCCGATGTAGCCGGTCGCACCGGTCACCAGGCAGCGCGGCGGGCCGGGCTGCTGCGGATCCATGCCGACTCCTCCTCCGGAAGCCGTGCTCGCGGGCTTCCGCCGGTACCGAAACGACGCCACCAGCATCGCGCAGGACCTTCGGAGCCGGCACCCGGAGCGGACCGGCGGGTGCGCCGGCCCCCGGCCCGCGGGTGAGCGGCGGGGCGGGTTCACCGGTATCGCACATATCACCGAACCCGTGCAGTGATATCAGCACAGTATTTCCATCACCCATTTGGCGGGATCGGCGTTCGAATATCGAAGGCTACGCTTCATTCCTGAGCCCCAGGAAATTTCCTGAGGAAATTTCTCGGGGCGGCCACCAGCATCACCAGGTGTCCGGTCATATTTTTCCGGACTCCAAGAAGTCGAACACGAGAGGGGATGATCGCCATGGCGAACCACTGGAACGGGATGCCGGCCGGTTCGATCGACGCGGTCTGGATCAAGAGCAGCGCGAGCTCGCCGAACGGCCAGTGCGTGGAGGTGGCCGCCACATGGGAGGGGAATGTGGCGGTCCGCAACTCGCGCGACCCGGAAGGTCCCGCGCTGCTGTTCACTCCGGCGGAGTGGGCGGCCTACCTGTCGGGCGCCAAGGCCGGGGAATTCGACCGGATGATTACCGGCTAGTATTCCGACGAGAATAAAGTCGCGAACACGCGGGCCCCGATTGTGAGACGATGAGACCGTTTACTATCTGGTCTTTCTCATCACTGGGGCCCGCGTGTCCGCTTTCAATGCATCCGAGGCATTCAAGGGGTATGTCCCGACCGGCCGGCCGGACGCCGATCCGGAGAAGAATCCCACGGTCGCGGCCGTGGTCGTCAGCGCCAACCTGCGCTCCGCGCGGCTGAGCCTGGGAGCGAAGCAGGGCACCGTCGCAACCGGCGGCAACATGTCGGCCTCGAAGCTGTCCAAGCTCGAACGCGGGCTCGCCCTGCCGCAGCAACGGGACGTCGAGCTCCTGGCCGACCTCTATGACCTGCGCCCCGCGGAGAAGGCGTGGCTCATACTGCTCACCAAGCAGGCCCAGCAGCCGCCGGAGTGGCAGCGGGCGGGCCTCGCCACGCCTCCCCACATGGGCCAGCTGGTCGGACTGGAGCCCGCGGCCGAACGGCTGTGGACGTACGAGGCGGAGCTCATCCCCGGACTGCTCCAGACCGAGGCCTACATGCGGGCCGTGATGGCCTCCAGCCAGCCGCCGCTCGACGCCGGCGAGGTCGAGGAGAGGGTGGAGCTGCGCCTCTACCGGCAGGCGAAGCTCTTCGCCAACCTGCCGGAGTGCATCTTCGTCCTCGACGAGAGCATGCTGCGCCGCCGCTTCGGCAGCCGGGAGACCATGGTCGAGCAGCTGGAGCGCCTGATCGAGGTCGCGGAGAACCCCCTGATCCAGATCCGCGTCCTCCCGCTGGACGGCGAACAGGTCCTCACCGGCGTGTGCTCCATGACGCGTCTGGAGTTCGGCCGGGAGGCCACCGGGCTGCCCTCGGTGATCTACCTGGAGATCGGCGACACCGGCAAGTACTTCGTCAAGGGCGCCGAGCCGGAGCAGAAGGACGCGCCGTCGTTCGAACGGCACAGCACCACCCTGACGCTGCTCCTGGGACGGACCGCGGGCCGCGAGCAGAGCCTGGAGCTGCTGAAGGAGGCCCGGCAGCGGTTCGCCCGCTGACGGGCCTCCCCTCCTCAGGAGATCCGCTGCTCAGCGGACGCGCGCGACCCCGCCGAACTCGACCCACTCCAGGCTCTTCTGCGGTCGGCGCAGATCGGAGTCCGGCCGCCAGTGGGTGACGTCCCCCAGGTACGGCGCGAGGACGGACAGACCGTCGAAGTACCGCCGGACGTCGTGCTTCTCGCGCACCCGCCCCCAGTGGCCGTCCGTACCCTGGTCCATCAGCTCGGTGACCTCGCGCCGGACCCGCTCCTCGTCACTCACGAGCTGGCAGATCACCAGGTAGCTGCCGGGGGCGAGGTGTTCCCGCATCCGCCGGATCATCGCCGCGGGCTCCTCGCGGTCCTTCAGGCAGTGGATCACCGACACGTACAGCGCGGCCACGGGCCGGCCGAAGTCGATGAACCCGCCCTTCGAGGCCTGCTCGACGATCCGCCCGGTGTCGGTCATGCTCGCCTCGATGAACCGGGTGCCGCTGTTCACCTCCAGCGAGGTGCGGCCGTGCGCGATCACGATCGGGTCGATGTCTATGTAGGCGACCCGGGCGCCCTGGTGGACCTCCTGCGCGACCTGGTGCACATTGGGCCTGGTCGGCAGGCCGGACCCGTGGTCGACGAACTGGGTGATGCCGCGTTCGCGTGCCAGGAACCGCACCACGCGTTCCAGGAACCACCGGTTGTTCAGGGCCAGTTCGCGGCTGCTCGGAGCGATCTTCAGAAGGTCCTCGCAGGCCTTCCGATCGGCTTCGAAGTTGAGTTCGCCGCCGAGTAACCAGTCGTACATACGTGCTGCGCTCGGGATGGAGGTGTCAATGGCATGCCCATGCCCACCCTCAGTACCCACGGCGCCCCTTCCGTGGCCGGATCAACCCGGGGTGTTCCCCGGGGAGTTGGGGCCCCATCGTAGGCACGGGCGGGCGGATTCACCACGCCTTCGCATCGGGGGCCGAGGCGTCCGGTGGCGCGCCGTGGCGAACGGGCGCCGGATCTGCGCAGGTCGCACGCCACCTCCCCGCGCCGGAGGGTGTCGCGGCTCCCCCTCAACCGGTGGGCGCCGGGTCGGAAGTGAGTGTCATGTGCGCGCAAGCATGCGAAGTGCGGCGCGCAGCTCCACTTCCACGACGCCTTCGGTGACCCCCATCAACCGGGCCGCCTCCGACGGGTCGAAGCCCAACCGGTAGCGCAGGAGAACCGCGTCGGCGGCGGCCGCGGGAAGCATGGTGTGCAGCCGGTCCCCCGTCCGCCGGCCGGGGGCGGTGCGTCGCGACACGGCATCCCGCAGGAAGGACCAGCACACCGCGGTCGGCTCGGGGCAGCTCAGCACCGCGTCCCACTCGGCCTCGACGTGGCCGAAGGTCCATGCCACCGCCTCCGCGGCGGGCACGGCGCCGTCCAGCCGCGCCCGCGCGTACCTCCCGTACGGCGACCCGTACAGCTGGACGAAACCCTCGAAGCCGCTGCGCGCCCGCGGACTCCGCACGCGGGCTCCGGATCCCGGTGAACGCACCGTCAGACCCCCCACACCCGTCGGCCCCGGAACCCGGCCGCCCCGGCGCACCGGGGCAGCGCCACCCGGGCCATGCGCGGAGCGGCGAAAACGCCACTCAAACATGCGGCGGCATCGATTACCCCGAACGAGCGCAGAGCCCGGTCCGGCGGGAATTCACTGGTAGCTTGAGCGGAATCCGGGTGCGACGGAATGCGCCGCCGCACGCCGCGGAATAGGTCGAACATGCCTTGTCTCTTCGTTCTCGGTCAGCCGTGTTCGGTCCCGGGCATGGTGGGGCGACCATGCCCGGGGCCTCGCCGGTCGACCGGCATGAACATCAACCTACCGGCGATTCCGGCCCGTACGGCAGTTGAGGCCCAACCGCGCAATTTCCAATTGGCCGCGCGGGGCGATTCGGACCCGGAGGCACCCGGTCCGCTCCGGAGTCGGCAGGCATCGCAGCGTTCCGGTCATATTCTCTTCAAGAATGAAATTCCGGACTCATGCCTTCCCCATCCGGCCGGCCCGATGCGCCGACCGCTCCGCGGGATCGGATCCGCGGGGTCAGATCCGCGTGGACAGCGGCACGGATATCTGCTTCATCCAGGTGCCTGTCGCGAAGTCACGTGCCCTGATGACGACGCGGTCGCGGTGCACGTCCACCTGGAGCCCCTGGTTGAAGTGCCCGGGGACGGTGACCTCGCCGCCCTGGCCGTTGTCGGCGAAACCGGTCTGCACGGCACCGGTGTTGATCACCGAGAAGCCGTCCAGGTTCGCGGTGCCCGGCACGACGCGGCGGACGTACCAGTCCGAGAGGGTCAGGTCCCAGTGGGTGTGGCCGCTGAACAGGAACACGTCGCGGTAGCGCCCGAGGAGGCCGAGGAGGCGGTCCGGCTGGAGGTAGTCGCTCATGTAGATCTTGCCGCGGGTACCGGAGACGGTGTCGGGCAGCGGGTGGTGGGTGATCACCATGACCGGCTTCCGGCGGCGGGCCCAGTACTGGAGGCGGTCCTCCAGCCACTGGAACTGCGCCTCGCTGATCCACACCTCGTCCCACAGGGAGCTGTCGTGGTACTTCATGTAGCGCTCGGTGCCGAGGGTCAGGACCGGGATGCCGCCGAAGGTCGTCTCCGCGTAGATCGCGGACCTCCTGGCGAACCGGTAGAAGCCGCGGAAGAGGGATTCCTCGGTGGTGCCGTTGGGCCAGGTGCTCTGGGCGAGCGTGTTCGGGTCGGCCCACTTGGGGACGTAGAACTCGTGGTTGCCGATGGCCCAGGCCACCTCGCGGGGCTTCGGCCCCTGGTCCAGCACCTTCTGCACGTCGGCGTACTCGAAGTCGTAGCCGCGCGGCGTGATGTCCCCCGCCACGGCCAGGCCCGAGGACTGCGGGTTGGCGGCCTTGATGTCCCTGAGCGCCTGGGCGAAGTCGCCGAGGTCGCCCTGGATGTCGCTGATGACGTTGAACGTGGTCACCAGCCCACCGCCGCCGTCGGCGGGTGCCGCCTCGGCGGTCCCCTGGGCGAGACCTCCGAGCACCAGGGCACCGGCGGTCGCGCCGAGCAGCGATCTGCGTTCCATGGGTCTTTCCTTTCGGCTGTCGCGCGGGATCGAGGCAGCTCGACTCCGCGCTTCGGACCAGACCCGTTATCACTATGCGATCAAGTGGGCGGCCAGGTGAACGGGCACTGTCACGTTGTCGAGGCCGAGCGGTCCTGATGCCCGGTCAGCGTGCCGTACCCCGCCACGAGGTGCCGGCCGGACGCCCGCAGGGCGCGGAGCCGACGGCTCCGCGCCCTGCCCACCGGTCCCCTGACGGCGGGGACGGTGCGGGGTGGTCCGCTCATGAGCGTTTCGAGGAGTCGGACGACGGCCGCCTCCGCTGCAGCCACAGGCCCGTGAGGGACACGGCCACGGTGAGCCCCAGCGCCAGCAGGGCGTCGGCGCGCGAGTCCTGGAGGACGATCATCACCGCGTACAGCCCGAGGAGCGCGAGCAGCGCCGCCCAGGTGAGCCCGGGGAACAGCCAGACGCCGGTACCGGGAAGGGGCCGGCGCCCGTCGGCGCGGTCCCGACGGCCGAGCACCAGGTGTGCCGCGGCGATGCCGATCCAGGTGACGTACACGGTGTCGCCGGTGATGTTGACGAGCCGGCTGAAGGCGCTCGTCGGGTGGACGACCTGGAGGAGCAGGCACAGCGCCGCGAGCGCGGAGGTGAACAGGATCGCCGTGTGCGGCGCCCCGCGCCGGGAGATCCGGGCGAAGACGGACGGCGCGTCACGGTCCCTGGCCAGCGCGAACAGCATCCGGGAGCTGGCGTACACCTGGGAGTTCATCGTGGAGAGCATCGCCGCGAACAGCACGACGTTCAGCACGGTGGACGCGCCGGGCACGCCGAGGTGGTCGAGCGTGGCGGCGAACGGGCTCTCGCCGACGGCCGCGCTGTTCCAGGGCAGGAGCAGGACGACCACGGACAGCGAGCCGAGGTAGAACACGGTGACCCGCCACATGATGGTGCGGGTGCTCTTGCGGATCGCGGCGGCGGCGTCCTCGGCCTCGCCGGCGGCGATGGTCACGATCTCGGTACCGGAGAAGGAGAACATCGCGCCGGAGGTGGCGATCACGACTCCGCTGAGGCCCATCGGAAGGAAGCCGCCCTGGCCCAGCAGGTTCCCGGTGCCCGGCGCCGGCGTGCCCGGCAGCAGGCCGGCGACCGCGACGAGGCCGACGCCGATGAACAGGGCGACCACCGCGACCTTGACCCACACCACCCAGAACTCCATCTCGCCGTAGGCGCGTACGGAGCCGAGGTTGACGGCGGTCACCGTGCCGAGCATCAGCAGGGCGACCAGCCAGACCGGGAGGGCCGGGAGCCAGCCGTGCACGATCTGCCCGGCCGCGATGGATTCGATGCACATGCCCAGCGGCCAGCCGACCCAGTAGATCCAGCCGCTGGCGAACCCGGCCCAGCGGCCGAACGCCAGCCGGCCGTACACCGCGAAGGCGCCGGTGTCGGGGCGGGTCACGGACATCTCGGCGAGCATCCGCATGACGACCACGACGATGGCGGCCGTGAGGGCGTAGGCGATCAGGACGCCCGGGCCCGCCTGCTGGATGCTCACGCCCGAGCCGACGAAGAGCCCGGCGCCGACCGCGCCGCCGATGCTGATCATGGTCATGTGACGGCTGAGCAGGCTCCGCGACAGCTGCGGGCCGCCGCCGGCTCCACCGCTGCCGGCCGCACCGCCGCCGGCAACGTCGCTCGGCGTTCCGGCGCCCGTACGTCCCCTCGTGCCGCTCACGACTCCAGCGCCATTCTCTGCCGGGCGTCCACCTGGGTCAGCAGCGCGCGGAACAGCGGCAGCCGCAGCCCTGAGTCCGGTACCAGCGCCTCCGGGTGCCACTGGACGCCGACGGTCCAGGCCGCCCGCGGGTCGGCGGACAGCTCGACGGCTTCCACGCACCCGTCGTCGGCGCGGGCCGACACCCGCAGCCCGTCGCCCACCCGGTCCACCGCCTGGTGGTGACCGGACGCCACCGCGATCCGGTCGCGCCCGAACGCCCCGGCCAGCGCGCTGCCGGCCGACAGCGCGACCTCGTGGACGGCCCACTCGATCCCGGGCTCCGGGTTGTGCGTGACGGCGGTCGGCGCCATGTCGACGTGGAGGGTCCCGCCGCGGACGATGTTGAGCAGCTGCATGCCGCGGCAGATCCCGAGCATCGGCCGCCGGTGCTCCAGGGCGTGCCGGACCACGGCGGCGTCCAGCAGGTCCTGTGCGGGGTTGACGTCGTACAGCGCCGGGTGGGCGGAATCGGCACCGTACATGGCCGGGTCGACGTCCCCGCCGCCGGGCACCACGAAGCCCGCGCAGCCGGCGAGCCGCTCGTCCAGCGGGCTCTCCTCGGAGTGCGGCTGGAGCAGGACGGGCTCGGCGCCGGCGGCCCTGACCAGGGAGACGATCTCCTCGAAGATGCGGTTCGCCTCACCGATGCGCTCGTCGGCGCCCGGGGCGTCACCGTCGCTGAGGCGTACGGGTATCCCGATCAGGGGTGCCGGGTGGTCGGTGAGGGTCATGGGTTCTCCTGTGAACGGCTTGCCAATGAGATCCGAAATCTAGAAGATAGGTTTCATGGATGGCAAGGGGTGGACTCGACACATCGAGCCGGTGCGTTCGGCGGGGGCCGCGGAGGCCATCGCCCGCCGGCTCGGCGAACTGATCGGCGCGCGGATCCTCGTCGGGGGTGACCGCCTGCCGCCGGAGAAGACCCTGGCCGAGCTGTTCGGGGTCGCCGTGATGACCGTCCGCCACTCGATGGCGGTGCTGCGGGAGGACGGCCTGATCGAGACCCGGCGCGGCCACGGGGCCGGCACCTACGTCGTGCCCGACATCCTCACCCGCATCGGCGAACTGACCGCCCTCCACCCGTACACGCTGGCCGACATCGAGGAGCTGACGGCCTGGCGGATCGCGGTGTCCGGCGAGGCCTCCGCCCGGGCCGCCCTCCGGGCTTCCGAAGCCGGGCTGGCCAGGATGCGCGAACTCGAGTCCGCCGCCGACGTGGCGGTCGCCGACCCGGAGGCCTACCGCACGGCGGACGCCGGACTCCACCTGCACATCGCCGAACTCTCCGGCTCCAGGCGGCTGCTGGAGGCCGAGCAGGGGATCCAGCACGAGCTGACCAGGCTGCTCGCCGGCCACCCCGGCGGCACCGGGTCCCGCAGCACCCCCGACCAGCGCCACCGCGCCCTCGCCTCGGCGATCGAGGCCCGCGACCCGGCACGGGCCCGCGAGCAGTTCACGATCCACGCCGAGGCCACCGCCGACCTGTGCCTCCCCTTCGTCCAGCAGCCGCACCGGCCCGCCTGACGCCGGCCGTCGACGACCGCCCCCGTAGAGTTAGCTGAGGCACACCTAAGTCACACAGGCCGTACCCCTTCTCGCCACACCGGCACGGGCGGCCCCCGTCTCCGACGACCGTCGGCGCCGGGGTGTGCCGGTCGAGTGCGTCGGGACAGGGAGAGAGATGGCGAGGGACGGCCAGGAGGCCAGGCGTCCGCACGGCGAGCTGGTCGCGGACGTGCTGGCGGTGTTGTGGGCGGCCGGGGAGCCGATGACGGCCCAGCAGGTCAAGGGCGCGCTGCACCAGGGCCTGGCCCGGACGACGGTGACGACGATCCTCGCCCGCCTGCACGAGAAGGGGACCCTGGAGCGCACCCGGCCGGGGCGTTCCTTCGCCTACGCGCCGGTCTCGGACGCCGCCGGCCTGGCGGCCGGGCGGATGCGCCGGGAACTGGAGAAGGAGCCGGAGCGGGACCTGGTACTGAAGCGGTTCGTGTCCTCGTTGTCCACGGACGACGGGGACGTCCTGCGGCGCCTCCTGATCGAGGCGGTGGCCGAGCCGGCTCCGGCCGAGGGTGCGGCCGCGCTGGAGGCCGAGGCGTGACGCTGCTCCTGGTGATCGTCGCCCTCGCCGTGGTGCTTCCCTGGGGAGCGGCGCCGGCGGCCGGCCGGCTGGCCGGGCTGCTTCCGCCCCGCGAGGCCTCCCTGACGCTCGCGGGAGCGGCGGTGCTGCTCGCGGGCGGCACGGTCGCGGCACTGGTCGGGCTCTTCCATGTGCCGTTCCTGGCGGCGCTGGAGCATCTGCGGCTCGCCCAGGTGACGGCGGACTGGCCGGCGGTGTTGCCGGTGTCCTGCGCCGCCGGGGCCCTGCTCGCCGTGCAGGCGGTCCGGCTGGTGCTGGCCGCCCGCCGGCACCGGGCGCTGCTGTCGCGGGCGTGGGCGCTGACCGGGGAGGGGACGGCCGAGGGCGACGTGCTCGTCGTGCCCGGCGAGGAGGCGGAGGCCTTCGCCCTTCCGCGCCACCGCGGGCGCGCGGGCCGCGTCGTCGTGTCGGAGGGCATGCTCAGGGTCCTCGGGCCGTCGGAGCGCGCGGTGCTGCTCGCCCATGAACGGGCCCATCTCCGCGGGCGTCACCACGTGTTCTCGGCCGTCGTCGGCCTGGCCGCCGCGGTGCATCCGGCGCTCGCGCGGCTCGGGCCCGCGCTGGAGTTCCACCTGGAGCGGTGGGCGGACGAGGCCGCCGCCGCGGCGGTGGGAGACCGGAGGGCCGCCGCGACCGCCATCGCCCGGGCCGCGCTGGCCGGGGCGGGTGGGCGCGGCAGCGGACTCCTGTCCGTGAGCACGGGGCCGGTCCCCCGGCGCGTTCAGGCTCTGCTGGAGCCGGAGCCCGCCGGGCCCACGGGGCGCGGGCCGCGTGCGGCCGCGTCCGGTCTCGTCGCCGCGGTGGTGGTGTCGGCCCTGCTGGCGCTCGGCCTCGCCTACGGCCTGCACGAGTACGTGGAGTACGCGGCCAGGAGGATCGTCGGCCACGGACCGGTCTGACGGCGCGGATCTGACGACATCGATGTAGACCAATGATCGGAAGCGTGGGTATGGTGAGCCTCGGCTTGCTTCTTTCGACGCCCGGGGCGTCGCGCTTTTCCGATGATGGGGACACGGTTTGTACGACGGACGGCAGGGATCGTCGAGTCCGTTCGAGCAGTCCGTCTACCTCCTGTCGGAGGCCGGGCGGGCCGTCGACCGTCTGCTGGCGGAGCGGCTGGAACACCGGGGGCTGACCCCGGTCCACCACGCGTTGCTGTCGGCGCTGGCGCAGCTGGGACCGCACGGTCGGCACGATCTCACCACCCGGGTCACGGCGCCAGGGGCCGAGGTGGACCAGGCCCTCGACGACCTCCTGTCGGCACGCCTGCTCCAGTCGATGGTCGTCCACGTCGGCGGTCGGCAGGAGGTTCTGACGATCACCCCCTCGGGCGAGGCCGCCCTGGACGTGCTCCACACCGACGCGTCCGCGACCCAGGACGACCTGCTGGCGCCCCTGACGAAGGGGCAGCGCGCCGAGCTCAACTCCCTTCTCCGGCGCGTGTGCGCGGCCGCCGCCCGCGGCGCCGGGCAACGGCCGCGGCTCCGCGAGGACGACGGTTGGGCACTGACCCGCGGATCCCGGCGCACCTGGGCGCGGGTCCGGGACGGCGTCGGCCCGGCCGACGGACCGGGCGTCGCGACGGCGGGCTGACTCCCCCGCGCGGAGAACTCAGTTCGGCACCGGACTGAGGGCCGCCCGGTGCTTCGTGAGCGGTGCCCCGCCGGCGCCGTCGAGCGCGAGGAGACGGTCCGCGTGGGCCGAGACCAGGGGCAGGTCGTGGCTGACCAGGACGACGGCGAGGCCCTGGTCGGTCCGCAGGCGGCGCAGGAGTTCCATGATGCCGTCGGCGGTGTCGGCGTCGAGGGCGGAGGTGACCTCGTCGCAGAGCAGCACGTCGGGTTCGGCGGCCAGCGCCCGGGCGATGGAGACCCGCTGGCGCTGCCCGCCGGAGAGTTCGTGGGGGCGGCGGTCGGCGTGGCCGGGGGTGAGGCCGACGGCGGTGAGCAGTTCGGCGACGCGGGCGTCGCACCGGTCGGCGGGCCGGGCGAAGTGGAGCTTCAGCGGGCGCGCGAGGGTGGCCCCGACGGTGTGGGCGGGGTTGAGGGCGCCGAGCGGGTTCTGCGGGACGAGCTGGATGCGGCGCCGCTGGTCGCGGGTGCGCCGCCGGTAGGAGGGGGCCAGGGGTGCGCCACCGAGGCTGATGCTTCCGGCCTCGGGGCGGTGGAGGCCGGCGAGGGTGCGCAGCAGGGTGGTCTTGCCGCATCCCGAGGGCCCGGTGATCCCGGTCAGCGTGCCGGGGTGCAGGGTGAGGTCGAGGCCGGAGAGGACCTGCCGGCGGGTCCGGCCGGTGCCGACCCCGGCGTCGAGTGCCTTCACCTCGACGACGGGCTCCGCACCGGCGCGAGCGCGAACCGGCGTGGGCTCCGGGGGTGTTGCCGGCGTGCTCGGGTCCGTGGCCGGGCCAGCGGGCTCCAGTGCGAGCACCTCGTCGGCGCAGCGGGCGACGAAGTCGGAGTCGTGGCTGGTGAGGGCGATGGCGATGGCGTCGCGGTCGGCGAGGTCGCGCAGCAGGTCGGCGATGTCGTCGCGCAGGGCGGCGTCCAGGCCGGCGGTGGGTTCGTCGAGGAGGAGGATCGCGGGCCGGCGGGCGAGGGCGCGGGCGAGGGCGACGCGCCGCTGCTGTCCGCCGGACAGGCTCGCGGTGCGGCGGTGTTCGAGGCCTTCGCCGGCCGGCAGCCGGACGACGCTCAGCAGGTCCGCCACCGGGGTTCGGCGGCGCTGCGGGGAGGTCTCGCCGATGAGCCGGGCGACGCGCATCCGGGGGTTGAGTCCGGAGCCCGGGTCCTGGCCGACGAAGGCGAGCCGGTGGCGGCGCAGCCGGCGCAGTTCCTCGGGCGGGAGGGTGAGGATGTCGTGGCCGAGGACGGTGAGGCTGCCGGCCGCGACGTGCGCGCCCGGGGGGAGGGCGCCGACGAGGGCGCGCAGCAGGGTGGTCTTGCCGGCGCCGGAGGGGCCGGTGACGGCGGTGATGCGGCCCGGGGTGAGGGTGAGCGTGGCGTCGGTGAGCAGCGGGGTGTCCCCGAGGGTGATGGTCAGTCCGGCGGCGCGGGCGGCGGGGTCGGTGGTGCTCACAGCGGGGTCTCCGGGGTGGGCCGGGCGGGGGCGAGGGCTTCGGCGGCGAGGTTGACGCTGATGGCGAGCAGGCCGATGGCGAGGCAGGGGGCGCCGACGGCCCACGGGTTGAGGGTGATGCCGGCGGCGTTCTCGCGGATCATCAGCGCCCAGTCGGCTTCCGGGGGTTGGGGGCCGAGTTGGAGGAAGGCGGCGACGGAGACGATGTAGATGCCCTCGACGAAGCGCAGGCCGAACAGGGCGAGGACGGTGGAGCGCAGGTTGGGCAGGACCTCGTGGACGGTGAGGTGCCAGAGGTTCTCGCCGCCCGCGGCCGCGGCTTCGACGAAGCCGGTGGTGGCGACGGGGGCGGCCGCGGCGGCGACGATCCGTACCGCGTAGGGGATGCCGAGGAGGGTGGCGGCGGCCGCGACGGCCAGGCGGCCGCCGGCGGGCCAGGCCAGGGCGATGAGCATGATGGCGAGGACGGAGGGCAGCAGGATCGTCAGGTCCGCGGCTCGTTCGATCCACCGGCCGAGGGCCGGGCGCAGTACGGCGACGATGCCGACGGCGG
Organism: Kitasatospora sp. NPDC091335; assembly: GCF_044757205.1. Classification (NCBI taxonomy): domain Bacteria; kingdom Bacillati; phylum Actinomycetota; class Actinomycetes; order Kitasatosporales; family Streptomycetaceae; genus Kitasatospora; species Kitasatospora sp. NPDC091335. Next base: position 596,293 of record NZ_JBIVUM010000003.1, read on the forward strand.
TGGCGGCCGCGGTGACGACCAGGGCGATGGCCAGGGCGGTGGCGATCAGGGGTGCGCCGCCGGTCAGGAGGCGGCTGAGGACGTCGCGGCCGAGCTGGTCGCCGCCGAGCGGTGCGTCGCCGCCCGCTTCGGCGTAGGGGAAGGCGACCGGGGCGTCGATCGGGTGCGCGGCGAGGAGCGGTCCGGCGAGGGCGAGGGCGACCAGGACGAGTGCGGGAACCGCGCGGATGAGCACCCGTCGCCTGGTGCGTCGGACGGTGGGCGCGGGGGCCGCTGTCGGGGCGTCGGCGGTCATCGGCGCTCCTCTCCGAGGGTGGTGGTGCGGACGAGGTCGGCGAGCAGCAGGAGCAGGCTGATGGCGGCGCCGGCCGCGGCCACGACTCCGGCGACGAGCGGGGTGTCGCGGTCGGTGATGGCTCCGGCCAGGATGGCGCCGATGCCGGGGTAGTTGAAGAGGGTCTCGACCACGACGGTGCCGCCGAGCAGCATGCCGGCGGAGGTGGCGATGCCGACGGCGACGGCCGGCAGGGCACCGGGGAGCATGTGGTGGCTGAGGACGCGTCGGCGGGGCAGGCCGTCGAGGATGGCGGCCTGGACGTGGGGCAGGGCCGACTGGTCGGCGAGGGCGCCGCGCACGATGCGGGTGTTCCAGCCGATCTGGGGGACCGCCAGGGAGAGCAGCGGCAGGACGATCATGGTCCATGACTCGGGTCTGCCGTCCGGTCCGGTGAGGGTGACGGCGGGCAGCCAGCCGGTCCACTGGGACAGCAGCAGGAGCAGGGCGACGGAGACGACGAACTCCGGCAGGGCGAACGCGGCGGTGGACAGGGCGTCGACGGCGCGGTCGACGCGCCCGCCCGGGCGCAGCGTGGCCCAGCCGCCGAGGGCGAGCGCGCCGACGGTGCTCAGGGCGAGGGCGAGGGCGCCGAGCAGGAGGGTGTTGGGGAAGGGGCCGGCCAGGACGTCGGTGACGTGCTGTCCGCGCGCGGTGGTGCCGAGGTCTCCGGTGGGCAGGCCGGTCATCCAGTCCCGGAACCGCTCGGCGACCGGGCGGTCGAGGCCCATGGCGGTGCGGCGGGCGGTGAGGTCGGCGGCGGTGACGCCCCGGTCGGAGGTCGCGCCGGCGGCGTCGCCGGGCAGCAGCTCGATGGCGGCGAACACCGCCGCGAGCAGGACGACGAGCATGACCAGGCGTCGGGCGGCCTGGCGGGCGGCCCGGCCCGCACCGGGGAGGATGCGGGCCGGGAGGCTGCGGGGCGCGCGGGCGCCCGGTTGGAGCGTGGTCAACGCGCCAGCCAGGTCTTCTCGAGCTGGACGCGGCCGTAGCCGGGGAGCGTGGGCAGGTCGCGGACGGCGGCTCCGGCGAGGTCGATGCCGTCGGCCATGCCCCACAGCAGGTAGCCGGAGCTGGCGAACTCGATCTCCTGGAGCTGGTGCAGCAGCTTGTCGCGCTCGGCGGGGTCGGCGGTGCCCATGGCCTTGCGGTAGGCCTCGTCGAAGCCCGGCTCGTTCCAGCCGGACTCGTTCTGGCCGGCGTCCGAGAGCATCGTCTTGGAGGCGAAGAAGACGACGGAGTCGTTGGTGCCCCAGTAGCTGGTGTAGAGCGTGCCCTTGAGCCAGGTGGCGTCCCAGAACGCCTTGGAGTCCTGCTTCACGACGTTGATCTTCACTCCGGCCTCGCGGGCCTGGGTGGCGAACAGCGTCGCGGACTCCGCCAGGCCGGCGATGTCCTCGGTGGTGACGAGGTCGTACGTCTTCGAGGTGTCGAAGCCGGCGTCGGCGAGCAGTTGCCTGGCCTTGGTCAGGTCCCGGGTGCGCTGCGGGATGTCCTTGGCGAAGGCCGGGTCGCCGGTGCCGAGGATGTCGTTGCCGACGCTGCCGTAACCGGAGAGGACCTGCTTGACCATGGCGTCGCGGTCGACGGCGAGCTTGAGGGCCTCGCGCACCCGTACGTCGGCGAACGGGCCGTCGGCGGTGCGCATGACGATGGGCATCGCCATGTCGTTGGGGCGGCGGACGATCCGGACGTCCTTGCGGGCCTCGGCGGTGCGGGCGGCGACGGCGCCGACGTTGGAGGCGACGTCGATCTGCCCGGCGAGCAGGGCGTTGGCCATGGCCTGGGGGCTTTCGAAGAGGCGCACCTCCACGGCGTCCAGCAGGACCTTGCCGCCGTACCAGGTGTCGTTGCGCACCAGGCGGGCGTTGCCGTCGCGGTACCAGTCGAGCTTGAAGGGGCCGGTGCCCGGGGCGCCGGCGATCGCGTCGTCCTTGGTGTCCTTCTTCATGACGAAGGTGGTCAGGCGGGTCTGTAGCGGCAGGTCGGCGTTGGGGTAGTCGGAGACCAGGACGACGGTCCTGGCGTCCTCGGCCGTGATGCCCTCGGGCTGGATGCCGGGCAGCCGGCTCTTGCCGGCCGGGGTGTTGCGCAGCCGCTTCAGCGACCAGACGACGTCGTCGGCGGTGACCGGGGTGCCGTCGTGGAACGTGGCACCGTCGGCCAGGGTGAAGCGCCAGGTCTTCAGGTCCTCCGACGGCTTCCAGGAGGCGGCCAGGCGGGGAGCGGTGTTGGTCTTGTCCCCGGGTATCGCGAGCGTGTCGTAGATCAGGCTGATGACGAGGTAGTCGCTCTCGTTGGCCTGGGTGCCGTGCGGGTCCCGGGTGACGGCGGAGGCCTTCCCCAGCGCACCGATCTTCAGCGTCCCTCCGGGGCGGGGCTGCTGACCCGTTCCGCCGGAGGCCGCGGGGTCCGTGGTGCCACCCTTGCCGCCGCCGCAGGCGGCGAGCACGCCGATCGCCCCGGCTCCGGCTCCGGCCCACAGCAGCTGTCGTCTGGTGACGCCCACGTTCGATCCTCGTCTCGGTTCCGTGCTCGATTTGCTTAGGGTTACCTACCCTAAATTCGAGCCATGTCGCAAGCCGTCCGGCGGGGCGCGGCCCACTTCCGGCCACGCGCCCCCGACCGCCAACTCGCGTCATGAGCAGGGGCGTTACCCCTGCGCGGCGCGTGCGCCGCCCCCTGGAACAGGGACTACGTAAATGTAGACATCCAGCCGGGTAAGGCTTGCCTAACCTCAAAGTCGTTGTTACGTTTCCTGTCGTCCGGCCGTTCGAGCCGCCCCGGACCACCGCCCCACGCGCAGCTCCCGTCGCCGTCCCGCACCGGCGCGGTGATGCCACGTGCCCGCACCAGTGCTCCTTCTCCTCTCCTGTCCCCGGAAGGTCCCGCCGTGCCCACCTGCCCTGCCCCGGTACGCCGTCTCGACGCCGACGACGTCGCGGAACTCACCACCACCGCCGCCGAGTTGCTGGCCCTCCACGGCTCCGCGACCAGCCCCGCCCTGCTCGCCGACCTGCCCGTGACCTGCGCCCGGCTCGGCGTGCCGCTGCGCCACCGGCTGCGTCCGGTCGACACCCCCGACGGCCTGTTCGTGCTGCGCGGCCTGGAGATCGACGACTCCGGTCTCGGCCCCACGCCCGGCCACTGGTCCACCGTCGGTGACGCCGGCGCGCTCTGGGACGTGGTGCTGCTGCTCGTCTCCACCCTGATGGGCACCCCGATCGCGTGGGACGGCCAGCAGGACGGCCGGTTCGTGCACAACATCGTGCCCTCGCCCGGCCACGAGAGCGAGCAGACCGGCGCCTCCAGCTCCGTCCTGCTCACCCCGCACACCGAGGACGCCTTCCACCCGGGCCGCGCGCACCTGCTGCTGCTGTGCTGCATGCGCAACCACGACGCCATCGCCACCACCGCGGCCGGCGTGCGCCTCGCCGACCTGTCCGACGCCGACGTCGAGCAGCTGAAGCGGCCCGTCGCGCCGATCCTGCCCGACGACGCCTACGAGCAGGCCCGGCAGTTCGGCGGCCGGCCCGCCCCGGTGCCCACCCTGTTCGAGACGCCCGAAGGCCTGACGATGCGCTACGACCCCGCCTACACCCCGCTGGAGGAGACCGACGAGGCATGGCGCGAGGCCTACGGGCGCCTCGGTGAGGAACTCGCCCGGGTCTCGGTCGCGGTGAGCCTGGAGCCAGGCGACATCCTGGTCATCGACAACGACCTCGTCGTCCACGGCCGGGTGCCGTTCCAGGCCCGCTACGACGGCACCGACCGCTGGCTCAAGCGCGCCTCCGTCCGCGTCGGGCAGCGCCCCACCCGCCCGGCCGCCGAGAACGACGAACACGGCTACGGCCAGGCCGCCCTCACCGCCTGGGCCGCCTGAACCACCGCTGCCGCCGCCTCACCACCTCGAAAGGGCACCCTCATGGACCGCGACGACACCACCCTGCGCGTACTGTCCACCAGCGACCTCGCCGGCCTGGACATCAGCCTCGCCGACGTCGTCGACACCGTCGAACAGGCCTACCGCACCCTTGCCGCCGGGCAGTCCGACAACCCGCGCAAACTCACCGTCAAGCCCGCCGACGGCCACTCCGTCTCCTACGCCATGCTCGGCCGCGACGGCGTGCGCAACGTCGTCGCCGTCAAGACCTCGTACAAGCACGGCCTCGACGAGAGCCGCGAGAACCAGCACTACTACACGACGCTGACCATCTACGACGACGTCACCGGCCTGCCCGTCGCCATGATGGACTGCTCCCGCATCGGCTCCCTGCGCACCCCGGCCGTCTCCGCCCTGCTGGCCCGCGAGTGCGCAACCCCCGGCGCGTCCACCGCGCTGGTGATCGGCACCGGCACCCAGGGGCGGCTCGCCCTGCCGTTCCTGCTCACCACCCTGCCCGGGCTGAAGCGCCTCCTGCTGTCCGGCACCCACCCCGACGGCATCGCCGCGGTCCGCACCGAACTCGCCCGGCACTTCCCCGACCGGGAGATCGAACTGGTCACCGACCTGGAGGCCGCCGCCCGCGACGCCGACGTCGTCGTCGCCACCGCCGGCGGACACACCCCGGCCGCCGTCGAGGCCGACTGGCTGCGGCCCGGTGCGGTGGCGATCCTCGTCGGCCACGGCCTGGCTCCTTCCACCCTCCACCGGGCGGACCGGGTGATCGCCACCAGCGAGGCCCAGATGCGCGTCACCGGCACCGACATGGCCGACGCGGACGGCAGCCTCCCGGCCGTCGACCTGGAGCTGCCCGTCGTCATCTCCGGCGCCTCCCAGGCCCGCACCGCCCCCGGACAGCGGATCTTCGCCTACAACAGCGGACTCGTCGTCACCGACATCGCGCTGGGCCACCGCTTCGCCCAGCTCGCCGCCGGCCAGGGCCTCGGCACCGAGGTGGCGCTGTGGCGCTGACCCTGCCCGCCCACCCCGACCCGCTCGCCGACCGGATCCACGACAGCGGCCTGCTCCACGAACTCGCCCACGGCCTCCGCGGCCCCTTCCACTACCTGCTGCCCGAGCGGTTCGACGCCAACCTCGCCGCGTTCCGCGCCGCCCTGGCCGACGCCGGGGTGGAAGGCCGGGTCCACTACGCGAAGAAGGCCAACAAGGCCTCCATGTACGTCGAGCGCTGCGCCGCGGCCGGCGCCGGAGTCGACGTCGCCTCGCTCGGCGAACTGCGCGACGCCCTCGGCCACGGCGTGCGCGGCGAGGACCTCGTCGTCACCGGCCCCGCCAAGCACCCGGAGCTGCTGCTGGTCGCGGCCCGGCAGGGCGCGCTGATCGCCGTCGACGCCCTCGACGAGCTGGAGCGCCTGCTCCGCCTCGGCGGCGACCGCCCCGTACGGGTCCTGCTGCGCCGGTACCCGCAGGACCAGCCGCGCAGCCGGTTCGGCCTGGACGACGCGCAGTTGCACGAGGCGCTGGAGCGCTGCGCCGCGGCCGGGGACGCCGTACGGATGGAGGGCTTCAGCTTCCACCTCTCCGGCTACGCGATCCAGCCGCGCGCCGACCTCGCCGGGGAACTCGTCGGACTCTGCCTCAAGGCCAGGTCGTCGGGCCTTCCGGCGGACCGGATCAGCATCGGCGGCGGCTTCCCCGTCGACTACGTCGCCGCCGAGGCCTGGGACGCCTTCCTCGCCGGACAGGGGCCCGGGCACTACCACGGCGAGAAGTCCTTCGCCGCGGGCGACTTCTACCCGTACCACTCCCCCGTCGCCGGCGCGGACGCGCTGCGGGCGATCCTCGCCGCCAGCCCCGGCGGCAGTGGTCCGAGCCTCGCCGAGCGGCTGCGGCAAGCCGGCGTGCTGCTCCTGCTGGAGCCCGGCCGCGCCCTGCTGGACCGCGCCGGGTCGTCGGTGTTCCCCGTCCAGGGGGTCAAGGACCGCGCCGGGTACGGGATCGTCACCGTGGACGGCACCAGCCTCAGCCTGTCCGAGCAGTGGTTCAACAGCGAGTACCTGCCCGATCCGGTCCTGCTCCGCGACCGCGGCGAAGGTACCGGACACACGGAACAGCCGTACCCGGCCTGCGTGGGCGGGGCCAGCTGCCTGGACTCCGACCTGCTGACCTGGCGCAAGATCGCCTTCCCCGCCCGGCCCCGGGTCGGCGACCTGCTCGTCTACCCCAACACCGCCGGCTACCAGATGGACTCCAACGAGTCCCCCTTCCACGAACTCCCGCTGCCGCCGAAGGTCGTCATCGACCACCACGGCGACCGCCCGCGCTGGCACCTCGACCGCTGACCCCCGCCCCGCCGTCCCCACGGAGCCCCACCATGACCGACGCCCTGAACCGCCCCCCGGTGGTCAGCCGGATTTCCGACCTCATCGGCTACACCCCGCTGTTCGAACTCGCCCGCGCCGACAACGGCGCCCGGCTGCTCCTCAAGCTGGAGATGTTCAACCCCACCGGCAGCGCCAAGATCCGGATGGCCCGCCAGATGGTCCTCGAAGCCGAGGAGCGCGGCGAACTGCGCGAGGGCGGCCACATCATCGAGTCCACCTCCGGCAACACCGGCCTGGGCCTGGCCGTGGTCGCCGCCGAACGCGGCTACCGCTTCACCGCCGTCGTCGACAACCACGCCGCCGCCGACAAACTGCGCGGCATGAAGGCGATGGGCACCGAACTCGTCTACGTCGACGCCGACACCGACGGCGAGGAACTCCACACCGCGGCCCGCGAGGAACTCGCCGAGGAGATGGCCCGCGGCAAGGACAACACCGTCTTCACCGAGCAGCACAACAACCCCGGCAACGCCGTCGGGTACTACGCCGTCGGCCGCGAGATCGCCCAGGCCCTCGACAACCGGGTCGACGTGCTGATCGGCGCGGTCGGCACCGGCGGCGGCCTGTGCGGGACCGCCCGCGAACTCAGGAAGTCCGTGCCCGGCGTCGCCGTCGTGGGCGTCGAACCGAAGGGCTCGATCGCCTTCGGCCCGCCCGCCCACGACTACTACCAGTCCGGCACCGGCACCCCCGAGGGCGCCACCATCGGCCTGCTCGTCGACTACGACCTCATCGACGAGGGCGTGAAGGTCGGCGACGTCGAGGCCTTCGCGACCGCCCGCGTCGTCGCCCGCCGCACCGGCCTGCTCATCGGCGGCTCCGCCGGGGGCGTCGTCCACGAGGCGCTGAACCGCCTGAGGACCCTGGCGCCGGATGCCGTTATGGTCGCCTTCGTCAACGACGGTGGCGAGAAGTACCTGGACACCGTCTTCAACGACGACTGGATGAACGCCCGGGCACTGCTCGACGAGGCCGTGGAGGCCGACATCGACGAGTCGCTCGCCAAACTCCGCAGGCCCTGACTTCCGAGAAACGTGACACCCACGATGCAGCAGCTAGCCACCCTCGTCCGCGACAGCCGCGCCCTCGCCGCGCTGGCCGTCCCGCTCGCCCTCACCCAGCTCGCCCAGGTCGCCCTCACCACCACCGACACCATCATGATGGGCGTCCTCGGCACGGAGGCCCTGGCGGCCGGCGGCCTCGCCCTGGTCGTCTTCAACCAGCTGCGGACCATGGGCGTCGGCCTCGTCACCTCCGTCGGCAACCAGGTCGCGGCCGCCGCGGCCCGGGCCGAACGGGCCCAGGGCTCCGAGAGGGCCGAGGGCACCGGCGACGACGACGTACGGGGCCTGGTGCGGGCGGCGATGGCGGTCGCCACGCTCGCCGGCCTCGCCGGAGCCGTCCTGATGGTCCTCATCGGCCAGGCCGCGACCCTGCTCGGCCAGGACGCCGCCGTCGCCCACCGCGCCCAGGGCATGCTCGCCGCACTGGCGCCGGGCCTGCTGCCCTGCCTCTGGTTCCAGGCGATCCGTCAGTTCACCGTCGGCATGCGCCGCCCCCAGGCCCTGCTGCGGATCACCATCGCCTCCGTCGCCGTCAACGCGGGGCTCAACTGGATCTTCATCCACGGCACCTGGGGCCTGCCGAAGCTCGGACTCACCGGCATCGGCGTCGCCACCAGCAGCGTCTACCTGCTGTCCTTCCTCGCCCTCCTCGGCTCCGCCCGCCGCGACCCGCAGCTGGCGCCGCTGCTGAGCCTGGACTTCTGGCGCGCCGACGCGGCCACCGTGCGCCGCCTGCTCGGCCTCGGCACCCCGATCGCCGCCACCTACGGCTCCGAGGCCGGGTTCTTCTCCGTCACCGCCCTGTTCGCCGGCAGCTTCGGCGCCGCCGCGCTCGCCGCCCACACCGCCGTCAACCAGCTGATCTACATCGTCTTCCAGGTCGCCGTCGGCCTCTCCCACGCGGCGTCCATCAACGTCAGCCGGGAACTCGCCCTCGGCGAGTACACCGCCGCCCGCCGGATCAAGAACACCGCCCTCGCCTGCGGAGCGGTCGTCACCACCCTCGTCGGCATCGCCTACCTCGCCCTCCCCGACCTCGTCCTGCGGCCCTACTTCGACGCCGGCTCGGCGGCCGACCGGCAGGGCCTGGAGATCGCCACCGGTCTGCTGGCCGTCGTCGCCGTCCTCCAGTTCTTCGACTGCGCCCAGAACATCGGCGTCGGACTGCTGCGCGGCCTCGACGACACCAGGAGCGGCTTCCGCATCACCCTGATCGGCTACTGGCTCGTCGGCCTGCCCGCCGCCTGGCTGCTCGCCTACCCGCTCGGCGGCGAGACCCGCGGCCTCTGGCTCGGCCTGCTCATCGGCCTCGCCACCACCGCCGTCCTCCTGCTGCGCCGCTACGGCCTCGCCCTCACCGCCAGGGCCGCCGCCGTGCCCGAAGCGGCCGTGGCGGGCTGAGCCGGCCCGACCACGGCAGCGGCGCGGCCCCCGAGGGAGCCGCGCCGCCGTCATGTCAGGCCGCCGTCATGTCAGGCCGCTGTCACGTCACTCCGCCGGCAGTCGCGGCGTGCGCGGCGGCACCGTCCGCCGGCTGCCGGTCGCCTCGAAGGCCGCGGCGAGGGTCAGCAGGGCGTTGTCGTCGTAGGCGCGGCCCGCGAAGGTCAGTCCGACGGGCATGCCGGTGTCCGTCATGGTGCCCATCGGCACGGTGACCGTCGGGACGCCGAGGTGGCGGGGCACCAGGTTGCCGTTGGCGACCCAGACGCCGTTGCGCCAGCCGAGGTCGGCGGACGCCTCGGAGACGTCCATGTCCGCCGGGCCGACGTCGGCGACCGCGGGGAACACCACCGCGTCCAGCCGCAGGCCGTCCATCCAGAGCTCCAGGTCGACCTGGCGGGTCTCCTCCAGCCCGCGCAGTCCCTGTTCGAGGTGCGGCATGTCGGTGAAGGACGCGTACGGGCGCTCGCGCACGAGGCGCGGATAGTCGCCGATCGTGTCGTCGAAGCCCTCGTAGCGGTCCGGGAGTTCACCCTCCTGCTTGGGGAAGACGCGGTCGCCGTCGACCTCGGCCAGGCCGGCCAGCGCCGGGTCGCCGTTGGCGCGCAGGAAGTCGTCCCACGCCCAGGCGGACAGGTCCTCGATCTCGACGGTGAGGAAGTCGCGGCCGACCAGCCCGCGGGTGAACAGCGAGGGCGCGCCGGGGCGGTCGGACTCGTAGTTGGTCACGACGGGGAAGTCGACCTCGACCACCTCGGCGCCGGCCGCCTCCAGGTCCCGGCGGGCGGCTTCCCACAGGGCGATCACCGAGGGGCGGGTGTCGATCCGCTGACCGGTCTGGCCGCCGATGCCGCCGTCGGGGTTGGTGCCGGCGTCGGGGTCGGCGTTGATGTACATCGCGGGGACGCCGACGCGCTTGCCGGCGAGGGCGGCGCGTGCGCCCTGCGCGTCGGCCGGGGCGAGCGCCGGGTACGAGGCGGGGCGCACCTGCGACGCCGCGGGAATCGGCACCCACGGCTGGGCGCGCCACAGGTCACCGCGCGTCTGCGGGTCGTCGGCGACGACGACGTCGAGCAGTTCGAACAGGTCGGCCATGGTGCGGGTGTGCGGGACCACGACGTCCATCGTCGGCACCAGCGGCCAGTTGCCGCGCACCGAGATGACGCCGCGGCTGGGCGTGTAGGCGCACAGCGCGTTGTTGGAGGCGGGTGCCCGGCCCGACGACCAGGTCTCCTCGCCGAGGCCGAACGCGCCGAACGAGGCGGCCGTCGCGGTGCCCGAGCCGTTGGAGGAGCCGGAGCCGTAGGCGCTGGTGAGCCAGTCGGCGCTGTACGGGCTCTCCGCGCGGCCGTACACGCCGCGCTGCATGCCGCCGTTGGCCATCGGCGGCATGTTGGTCAGGCCGATGAGGACGGCCCCGCCCGCGCGCAGCCGCTCGACGGCGAAGGCGTCGCGCTGGGCGACGAGGTGCTCGAAGGCCGGCGAACCGGCCGCGGCCGTCAACCCCTTCGCGAGGTAGCTGTCCTTCGCGGTGTACGGGATGCCGTCCAGCGGACCGAGGGTCTCGCCGCGCGCGCGGCGGGCGTCGGAGGCCTCCGCCTCGGCGCGGGCGTCCGGATTCATCACGACCATCGCGTTGAGCGCGGTGGCGGTGCCGGGCCGGTCGTAGGCGGCGATCCGCGCGAGGTAGGCGTCGAGCAGCCCGACCGCGGTGGCCTCGCCCTTCTCCAGCGCCGCGCGCAGGTCGGCGATACCGGTCTCCACAACATCGAATCCGCGCGTCATGCGGGTGTCTCCTGGATGGTCGGGTCGGACAGTGCGGACCGCCGGGCTTCGGGCCGATCGCGCGCGCCGTCATGCCACTCAGCCGCATTGACTAGATTTTCAGTCTAGACTACCGATCTAGGACCACGGAACCGAGACGAGGCCATGCCGACGCCAGAGCCCCAGCCCACCCGGCCACAGCCCCTCCCCCCGCCGGACGGCACGCCCGGACCCGCGGCGGACACCGGGCCGCGTACCGCCCCCCGGCCCGCCCGGACCCCGGCCGACCGGAAGCGCCGGCCCAGCGGCGACGAGGCACGGGGAAGGGCGATGCGGGCGGCCATCAGCGCCATCGCCGAGAAGGGCGCCGCGGGCGTACGGATGTCGGACATCGCCGCGCGGGCCGGCATGAGCACCGGCCACATCCTCTACCACTTCGGCAGGAAGGACCGCCTGCTGCTCGAAGTCCTCGTCTGGAGCGAGGCGGACCTCGGCGCCCGGTACCAGCAGGCCGCCGACCGGGCCGCCTCCCCCGCGGAGAAGCTGGCCCTGTTCGTCCGCTTCTACCTGCCCCGTCACCAGGGCGACGAACGCTACGCCCTGTGGACTCAGGTCCTGGCCCAGCACCACGACGACGAGGGGCGGCACCTGCTCACCGAGCTGTCCGACGTCTGGGAGGAGCGCCTGGAAGCCGTCCTCCTCGAAGGCCGGGCCTCGGGACGGTTCGCCGACGTGGACACCGCCGAGTTCACCATCAGGGCGGTGGCCATGCTCAACGGGCTCTCCGGCGACATCATGTTCGGACGGCCGCGCTGGCAGCAGGCCTCCGCGGACGCGTTCGCCCTGGCCGCCCTCGAACGCGAACTGCGCCCGCCCGCCCGGCCGTGACGGCGTGCCCCGCTGCCGCGGTCCGCTGGTCCGCCGCACGGACGCGCATCCGCCGGCGCCACGTCAGGGACGACCGCGGACCTCGCCCGCGCAGCCGGCCAGCGGGTTGGGAACGGACACGAAGCGGGATTCCGTGCCGCCCAGGTCGAGCCAGCGGGAGAGCAGGCTGGCCTTGCCCGGGACCGTGGCCGCGCCGAGGAGCGCGGTGATCTCCGGGACGCCGCGCTCCCGGTCGCATCTCTCGAACTCCCGCCGCGCGAGCGGCCACAGCACGCCCGCCGTCCCCGGGAAGCGGTGCGCGAGGGTGCCGGCGATCTCGCCGAGGTTGTTGACGACGAGGCAGTACACCAGGCGCTGCCAGGCCGCCTCACGGGGCGTCTCGGGGACGACCCTGGCGCCCTCGGTGTCGCGGAAGACGGCCTGGACGGGAACGCCGTCCGCGTCCACGCCGACGAGGGTGTTCTGGAGGTGGCACTCGACCACCACGCCGTAACGGGCGTACGCCTCCAGGACGGGCGGGACGACGTGGCCCAGGTACGCCGACCACCAGCGCAGCGGATCGGTGACGCGGTCGAGCGGGTTGCCGTCGAAGCGCTCGGCGAGCGCGGCGGCCAGCACCGCGGTGGCGCCCGGCAGGAGGTGCCCGTCCAGGCCGTCCCTGACCACGACCGGGAAGGTCTCCTCGAGACCGCGGACCGTACGGTGCCCGGGTTCGCTCAACCAGGCCGCCGGACCGTCCATCGCCGCGAAGGCGGCGGCGGCCAGCGGGTCCCTGCGGCGCCCCTGGCGCAGGTCGTGCAGCCACAGCCGCCGGACGTCGTTGGTGATCCACACCTCCAGGCTCAACTTCAGGAACAGGTCGGCCGGTCCGGGGCCCTCAGGCCTCCCCGGGACGTGGACGGTGCGCACCGACGACGTCGCCCGCGCCTGCCAGGCAGTGGCACCCAGCCGGACGAGACGGCCCCGGGCGAAGGCCGCGCGCACCGCGGGCAGCCGGCGGCTGAGCGCGAACTGCCAGGGATGGACGGGCAGCGGACGGAACCCGGGCGGAGCCTGGCCCAGGGAGTCGAGGACGCGGGTGTCGCCCTCGTCGATCACCGCGTCCGTCGAGACGCCGAGCAGGACGAGCGGGAAGCGGGCGTACGCCTCCGGGGCGTAGCGGAGCCAGGCGGCGGGCGGACCGCCGCCACTGCGTGCCTTGGGAGCCGGGTGGCAGGGGTGGCCCATGACGAGGGCCTGTTCGGAACGCAGCCACAGGTCGTCGGGCGGGGTGGCGCGGGCCCGGGCCGCGAGGACGGCCTCCAGGGCCGCGCGGCTGGCGGTCGCCTCGGTGACGAGCGCGGGGTTGGCACGCCCGGTGGTGGCCCGCATCTCCTGTGCGGCGAGATCGACGAGCCCGGCGTGGCGCAGCGGCCGCCAGCCCGTGCCGGTCCACAGTTCCGGCGAGGAGGGCCGGTGACGGGTGCGGACCCGGAGCAGCCGTCCGCTGGCGTGCAGGCGGTGGACGGTGTGGCCGGCGGGTGTGCTCCCCGCCGGTTCGGCGGCTTCACGCAGGAGGCAGTTGAGCAGAGGCGTGACGGACAGCGCGTCGGCTGCCCGGGCGAAGTCCCGCATGGGCCGCCACCCTACGTGGAACGAGCTGGGTGTGGTGGGAGATCGGGTGTGCGGCAGCGCCGCCGAGCGGCGGCTGGCAGAGCAACTGGGCGACATCCACCCGGAGCGGGTCGATGCCTACCTGGCCGCTCTGCCCGGGGCGCGGGCCGCCGTGCTGGCACGGCTGTGGCGGGGGCTGGTCCACGAGCCGCTGCCCTGGGTCGTGCGGCGGACCACCGGGCGCGACGGCGTCGGGCTGGAGCTGGCGGACGGGCGGCGCCTGCACGGTCCGCCGTCGGACCCGTGGGCGACGGGAACGGCGATCGCCCGCGTCGAACTGGACGGCCGCCCGTTCGACCACCCGGGCCGGTTGCTGACGGCGCTGGCCCTGCCCGGCGGCGGGCGGCTGGCCGCCGAACTCGATCACAGCGCCGCCTCGATGGCGCTCTCGCGCACGGCCCCTCGGCTCGCCGGCCCGCCGGCGGCGCCGTGGCAGTGGGAGCAGCGGTCACCGGACGGGCACCCGTACCACCCCGCCTGCCGGTCCCGTCCGGGCTTCTCGGCCGCCGAGCAGCTGGCGTACGCGCCGGAACACCGGCCGGTGGTGGGGCTGCGGCTCACGCCGGTGGCCGACGCCGTGCTGCGCGGCCCGTGGCCGGCGGATCTGCGCGACGGCCGGGTCACGCTGATCCCGGTTCACCCGTGGCAGGCCGAGCACACCCTGACCGGACGGACCCTGCTGCCCGGGCCGCGGGCCCACCCGCTGCTCTCCCTGCGGACGCTCGACCTGGGAGGGGACGTACACGTCAAGACGGCGCTGAGCACCCGGCTCACCTCCGCGGTGCGGGACATCTCCGCCCACTCGGTGGAGCACGCGCTGACCACCTCCGAGGTCGTCGAGCGTGCCGCGGCCCGGCTGGGCGGCAGGCTGCACATCGCGCGGACCCTGGCGGCGGCGGGCGCCGGCACACCGGACCTGGCGGCGGTGCTGCGGCAGTCGCCGTACACGTACGCCGGGGCGCGGGAGCAGGTGGTCCCGGTGGCGGAGCTGCCCGCGTTCTTCGCGCCGCTCACCCCCGGCGAGCGGTGGAGCCGGATCACCGGGTTCGCGCGGCTGGCCGTGGGGGTCTGCCTGGACATGCTCGACCTGGGGGTGGCCCTGGGGGCTCACGGGCAGAACCTCCTCGCCGTCCTCGACGAGGAGGGGCGAGCCCGGCGGCTGGTCTACCGCGACCTCGCCGACATCCGCGTCAGCCCCACCCGGCTGCTCCGCCACCGGCTTCCGTCGCCGCCGAGCGGCCGACTCGTGGACGACGACCGGCTCGGCCTGCGCCGCCAGGCCTTCGGCTGCCTGGTCACGGGCTCGCTGGGCTCGCTGGCCGGCAGCGCCGCCGCCCTGGGCGCGCTCCTCGAAGCCGCCACCCGGGACCTCCCCGCGACTCCCGACCTGCGGGCCCTGGTGGCGGATCCGGTGCCGGCCAAGGCGCTCACCCTGATGCGGCTGGCCCCGGACGGTGTCCGCTGGGCCCTGCTGCCGAACCCGGCCCGGAACGGCTGAATCCGCCGGAAGCAGCCGTCCACGGACAGCGCCCGGATCCGGTCACGCGCTCCGTTCGGCTCCCCCGCGGGCCGCCGGAACCGGGGACCGGCATCCACGCCTCGGCCGCCCGGCCGCCGGGGACGGGGTGCGATCGGCCCCCGGGCCCCCGGGCCGCCGTGGCGGGGCAGCCGGATGCGCCGGGCCGGACCCACGGGAATAATCGATTCGTGGACGACATGCCGGCGCGCACGCCCGTCGCTCCCGACGGCCGGCTGGGGAAGGCCGCCGAGCACCCCGGTTTCAGCGACACACCAAGCCCGAACACGAGCACTGGATGACCAGCGGGTTCGTCGACGGCGACAGCCTGCCCGCGATGGTCCGCTGGGGTGCGACCGCCGAGAACTTCTGGCGGCTGCCCGTCGACCCCGCCTCGCTGCGCGCCGACCGGCTCGACGAGACCCGCGACGTCATCAGCTCCCTCCTGACCGGGCGCGACGCCACCGCCCTGGGCGAAGCGGTCAAGCGCGCCGACCTGAACACCACCTCGGGCCTGTTCGAGATCCTCACCCTGGCGGACGGGCGCTACCAGGCCTCGCTGCCGCTCAGCGCGATCGGCCCGGCCGGCGTCGCGGGCGTCGCCACCGTGGTGCTGTTCCTGGCCGCCGTGCTCACCACCGACCGGCGCGCCGCCGAGATCCGGCTGCTGCTGGCCCGCGGCGGCTCCCGCGCCGGGGTGCTGCGCCGGCTGCTCGCCGAGGGTGCGGTCGTCGTCCTGCCCGCCGCCGTGCTCGGCACGGCCCTCGCCCTGGTTCTGCTGCCCACCCCGCGGTGGGAACGCGCGGTGCTGTCGGCCCTGGTCGCGACCCTGATCGCGCTGCTGGCCCTTCCGGTCCGCGCGGCCCTGCTGCGGACCCGTCAGCGGCAGGCCGGCGGACGGCGCCGACTCGTCGGCGAACTCACCGTCGTGGCGCTCACCGTCGCGGCCGTGGCGGAGGTCCGGCGCCGGGGCGTCGGCCACCCCGGGGCCGGGGTGGACCCGCTGCTGGTCGCCGCGCCGCTCCTGCTCGCCGTCACCGGCGGGCTGTCGCTGGCCCGGACCGAGCCGGTGCTGGTCGGCCGGCTGGCCACCCTGGCCGGCCGGGGCCGCGGCCTGATCGGCTTCCTCGGCCTCAGCCGGGCGGCCCGCGACGGCTCGGGCCGCCGCAAGCCCTCCGTGCTGCCGCTGCTCGCCCTGCTGATCGCCGTCACCACGACCGGCTTCGGCGCCACCGTGCGGGACAACAGCGGGGCCCCGCCGGTCGGCCTGGCCAGGCTGATCGCGGACAACGCCACGGCCGGCGGCAAGGACGCCCACGGCCTGCCCGCCGGATACACGGTGCACAGCGGCCGGGAGGCCGCCGCCGCGCTCGGCGACGACCCGCTGCAGCACGCCGCCGGGCGGCTGTTCCGGTACGCGGCCGCCGCCGGAGCCGGATACGCCCTGCTCGCCGTGCCGCTGACGCTGTTCCGGGCCGCGGCCGACCGCACGGCCCTGCTCGCCCGGCTGCGCACCATGGGCCTGCGGCCCCGGCAGGGGCTGGCGCTGATCCTCACCGAGGCGCTGCCGCAGACCCTGGCGGCGGCCTGGTCGCGGCCGGCGGTCGCCCTGCTGGGCGGCGCGTTCGACATCTCGTCGCTGGTCGGCGCCAGGGTCGGGGAGGTCGTCACCCCCACGCTGCTACCGGTGCTGCTGCCCACCGCGGGCCTGGCCCTGCTGGTCGGGCTCGGGGTGGTGGTGGAGACACTGGTCGCCGGCCGGCGTCAGGTCGCCACCGAACTGCGGGCCGGGGAGGAGTCGTGACGGTGCCGCGGCTCCGCGGGCGAGGGAATGGAGTGCGAGCCCCCGGGCCGATGGCGCCGGTCACCAGGTGACGGGCAGTGCGTGGAGGCCGTAGACCTCGTTGTTGACGCGGTAGGGCACGTCCTCGGCGGGACACGCGAGCGCGAGGCCCGGCAGCCGCCGCAGCAGCGCGGGCACCGCGATCCGCAGTTCGATCCGGGCCAGTGGTGCGCCGAGGCAGTGGTGCGGGCCGTATCCGAAGGTCACGTGCGACACGGGATTGCGTGCGATGTCGAAGCGGTCCATCCCGGCGCCGAGCGCCGGGTCGCGGTTGGCCACCGGCAGTTGGCAGACGACCTGGTCGCCGGCCTTGACCGGCACGCCGCCGATCTCGGTGTCCCACCGCGCGGTCCTGGCCAGCGCGGTGCTGGACACGGACAGGTACCGCAGCAGCTCCTCGACGGCGGCGTCGATCACCGGATCACCCTCCGGAGCGTCGCGCAACCGGTCGGCCTGTTCCGGGTGCGACAGCAGGGCGAGCACGCCCAGGCCGATCGTGTTGGACACGGTCACGTGGCCGGCCAGCAGCAACAACTCGACGACACCGGCCAGTTCGGAGTCCGACACCGCGCCGCCGTGCTCCCGGACGAGCATGCCGATCATCCCGTCGTCCGGGCTGCGCCGTTTCTCCGCGACCAGGGAGGCCACGTACGCGTGCGATTCCCGGCCGGCCGCGAGCCGTTCCTCCATGGGGAGTCCGAGATCCAGCGTGATGCGGGACCAGCGGTGGAACTCCCCCTGATCGGGGTCGGGGACGCCGAGCATCGCGCAGATCACCCCGAGCGGCAGCGGCAGGGCGAAGTCGTCCATCAGGTCCGCCGTCCGGCCGCGCGACTCCATGGCGTCGATCAGCTCGTCGACCAGCGTGCCGATCATCGGTTCCAGGGCGCGGATCCGCCTTCCGGTGAACTCCGGCGTCAGGACGTGGCGCAGCCGGGTGTGCTCCGGCGCGTCCATGTTGAGGAGCTCGTTCGGCAGGACCGGAGCGCGCTCCGGGTCGTGCATCGCGAACGTCTCGTGGTCGGCCAGCACGCGCCGCACGTCGGCGTGCCGGGTGACGAGCCAGAACTCACCGTCCCGGTGCAGCCAGAAGTCCTGGACGCGCCGGACCGGTTGGTCCCCTCGCTGGGCCTCGCCCAGGGCCGGGCCAGGGTCGAGCCCGTCACGACGGTAGAAGATCGAGACCGGCGGCACTTCCTGCTCGCTCATGGAACCTCCCGTGATCACCCGATACCCACTTCCCGATACCCAGGTGCCCGTGCCGCTGCGCGCTTCGGCCGCGATCCCGTGCAGCGTGCAGGCGCGCGGAGGCCTCCTGCGCGCCCCCTCCCACGGACCGGAGCCGCCCCCCTTCCCCTCTGCTCCCCCGCTGGGTAGCGAACCGCGACCAGCCGGCCCGGACGCGGTTCAGTCGTTCGTCGCGAGCGGGCGGGTCCGCAGCAGGGCCCGGGCCGGCAGGGCCGTCGAGACGAGGCAGAGCACCACGGCCGCGGCGGCCAGCGACAGGGCGGTGCCCGGCGGGACGTACGGCGCGGTACCGGCGAGGCCCCGGGCGATCGGCACCAGGGTGATCCAGGCGATCGCGCTGCCCAGCAGCAGCCCGGCCGCGGCCACCAGCAGGGCCTCCCAGCGCATCATGCCGCGCACCTGACGGCGGGTGGCGCCCACGAGGCGCAGCAGGGCGACCTCGCGGCGGCGGTCCAGGGCGGTCATCACCAGCGTGTTGGCGGCGGTGATCGCCGCGAAGCCGCCGAGCACGCCCGCCATCACGGAGTTCGCCCAGTCGCCGGCCTCGCGCCTGCGGTCGGCCTGGGCGACGTATCCGGCGCGGTCGGCGACGGTGAGTCCGGCGGCCGTGGCGGTGGCGTTGGCAGTGGCAGTTGCGGCGGCGGCGGTGGTCTCGGCGGGGAGCTTCGCCAACCGGGCGGCGATGTCGGCGCGGTCGGCACCGGGGGCGTCCGCGACCAGGACCTGGCTGTCGTAGGCCACGCCGGCGTGTGCGGCGACGGCCGCCCTGGGCAGCACCAACTGGCCGAAGGCGAGGCCGCGTTCGTAGGTGGCGACGACCGTCAGCCGGGCCTGGGTGCCGTCGCCGAGCCAGAACGAGGCGTGGTCGCCGGTCTTCAGGCCGAGCTTGTCGGCGAGGGCCGTGTCGAGGGCGACGGTGTCGGTGCCCCGGGCGAGGTCGGCGAGCGAACCGGTCCTCACCGCCAGGTCGAGGACCCGGGGCAGCTTCGCCGGGTCGCCGGAGACGCCGAGGACGTTGGCGGAGCGGAGCTTGCCGTCGGAGCGGTAGACGGCGCCGCTGCGCAGCACGCCCACGGCGGCGTCGACGCCGGGCACCCGGGCGGCCTGTTCGGCGATGCTGGCGGGCAGGCCGGGGCCGGTGGAGCCGAGCACGTGGTCGGCGGTGATGCCGTCGCGCACCTGCTCGCCGGCGGCGTGCTGGACGGTGCTCTGGATGAACAGCATGGTGCCGCAGAAGGCGGTCACCATCGCGATGGGCGTGAGCGCGGACGTCAGCCGGCGGGCGTTGGCGCGGGCGTTGTCGGCGGCCAGCGAGCCGCTGGTGCCGCCGGCGCCCGCCCGCAGCGGCAGGCCGAGTACCCCGGTGGCGGCCCGGGCCACCCACGGGCCGAGCAGGGCGATGGCCACCAGGAAGCACATGACCACGCCGAGCGCGGTGTTGGCGGCGTTCTCGCCGCTCAGGCCGGCCGCGACCACGGTCAGCACCAGGCCGCCGGCGATGGCCAGCACGCCGAGGACGGTTCGCACCACGCCCGCTCGTCCCACCGCCACCGACGCCTCGCCGAGCGCCTGGCCGGGACGCAGGTTGGAGGGCCGTCGGGCGGCCAGGTAGCCGGCGGCGAGTGCGGCCAGCAGGCAGGTGGCGACGGCGACGAGCGCGGGAAGCGGGCCGACGTCCAGTTCGACGCCCTTCGGGACGGCGCCGCGCGAGGCGAGGCCGTCGAACCACCAACGGGCCAGCGCCACGCCCGGGATGAGGCCGATCACCCCGGCGATGGGGGCCACCAGCACCGCCTCCGTGGCGATGGTGCGGCGGATCTGGCGGGGCGTCGCGCCGACGGCGCGCAGCAGGGCGAACTCGCGGGCCCGCTGGCCGATGGCCAGCGCGATGGTGGACACCACGACGAAGACGGCCGTCATGGTCGCGGTACCGCCGAAGGAGCCGCCGATCGCGATGAGCAGGGTCCGGCCGTCCCCGAGCGCCGGCTGCTCGACGGAGCCCCGGGCGTCGCCGGTGACCACCCTGATCCCGGTGGGGGAAGCCCCGCCGGCCGTCCGGTCGGCGGTGTCGCGCAGCGCGTCGCGCAGTTGCCGGGCGAGGTCCGTGGCGCTGACGCCTTCGCCCGGCTGGACGGCGATGGCGTCGACGCGGCCGGGGTGGCCGGAGAGCCGGCCGGCCGTGTCGTCGGCGAACCAGGCGGTGGGGCCGGCGCTCTGCGGCGCGGCCAGGCCGGAGATCCGGTAGCTGCCGCTGCCACCGGGCGCGACCAGGCTCAGGCTCGCGCCCGGGGCGAGGTGGGCGTCGCGCGCGGTGGCGGCGTCGAGGACGACCTCGCCGTCGGCGGGCGCGCGGCCCTCGACCAGGGTGTCCGCGCCGCCGGCGATGCCGAGCGCCGCGTACCCGCGCCCCGTCAGGCCCGGCGTCGCCGGACCCGGCTGGAGCGGGAAGGCGGAGTCCGCCCGAGCCGCCGCCACACCGGGCTGCGCGGCGATGCGCCGGGCCAGTGCGGCATCCACGCGGGCCCGGTCGGAGACGGGCCGGTCGACGGTCTTCTCCTTCTTCTTGTTGACCTGGCGGACGAACTCGATGTCCGGGTTGGCCGCGACGACCACCGGCGCGTCCGCGTAGCGGACCGGAGGCACGGTGGCGGTGATGCCGGTCTGCAGCATGGTGCCGCAGGCCATGATGACCGCCGCGCCGAAGAGCAGGGCGATGAAGGTGCCCGCGAAGGAGGCGGGCCGGAAGCGCACCGAGGCGCGCGCGAGTCCGTTGCTCACGCCGCCGTCTCCACCCCGGTGGTGGCGAGCGTGACCATCCGGTCGGCGACGGACTGCGGATCGGGGTGGTGCAACTCCCCCGCCAGGGCGCCGTCGGCCAGGAAGACCACACGGTCGGCGAACGAGGCCGCCACCGGATCGTGCGTCACCATGACCACCGTCGCGCCCGTCGTGTCCACCGCGCGCCGCACCGCCCGCGACTCGATCGCGGCCCTGGTCTGGCCGGGGGGCTCGGTCGGCCCGTACTCGGAACGGTCGTGGCGGCGTGCCATGGTGGGCCTTCCCTCGCGGATCGTCGCTGGTCGTCGACGTGACCCAGGCTAGGAACGGCGGGCGGCCCGAACCATGGAGGCTACCGGCGGAAGGGGGGTGGGGTTATCCCCACCCGCGCACTCGCCCGCCGTCCCCCGGCCGGACGGAGGCGCGGACGCACCGAGGCTCGGACGTGCTCCGGGCCGGGCCACCGGCCGCCGCGCTCAGGCTTCCCGGGCGCGCAGTTCGTCCAGGGTCCGGTCCAGGTTGGCGCGGGTCGCCTCGGTCGCGGCGTCGGGATCGCCCGCGGCGATCGCTTCGACCAGGGCGTGGTGTGCGCGGGTGATGATCTCCTCCTCCGCACCGACGTGCAGGTGGTCGTCGGCCACCACGAAGCAGGCCGCCTGGCGCAGCGCGTCGACGAAGGAGTCGAAGAGGCGGGTGAGCACCGGGTTGCGGGCGGCCCGTACGACCAGGCGGTGCAGTTCCAGGTCCGCCTCGACGAACGCGACCCGGTCGGCGGCCGCGTCACGGGCGGCCAGCGCCGTCCGCAACGCGGCCACGTCCTCCCCGGTTCGCCGCCGTGCGGCCAGCCGGCCGGCCTCGGCCTCCAGCGCCGCACGGACCTCGTACACGTCGTGGGCTTCCGAGCGGCGCAGTTCCCGGTCGAACTCCGACACCGGGGAGGCCGCCGCGACATAGGTGCCCGAGCCCTGCCGGGAGTGCAGTTGACCGTCGGCGATGAGCACCCGCACCGCCTCGCGCGAGGTGGTGCGGCCGACGCCCAGCAACCGGCTCAGTTCGACCTCGTTGGGGAGCTTCTCCCCCACCGGCCACTCCCCCGTGCCGACCAGCCGGCGCAGCTCGGCGACGGCCTCCTCGACCAATGAGCGATGGCGTACCGGGCGAACAGTCATGGCACGACCCTACCGTCCTGCCGACGGCGTCCTTTCGCTCCGTCGCAGCTCAGCCGACGGTTCCGCCGACCGGTTCGGGCAGCGGCCCCGGCTCCGGCTCCGGCGCCGGCAGCACCCGGTCGCGCAGGCGCAGGGCGCAGCCGAGTGCGACGGCGAGGACGCCGAGGACCAGGGCGAGCACCGATCGCAGGCCGTGCGCGTCGGCCAGGCGGCCGAGCAGCGGCGCGGCGAGGCCGCCCACCGACATGGCGAGCCCGAGGGTGAGCCCGCTGGCGGTACCCGGCCGGGTGGGCAGGTAGTCCTGGGCGAGCGTCACCTGCGGGGCGAAGGGCAGGAACATGGCCAGCCCGAACGCCACGGCGCCGGCCACGGCGACCGCGCTGGAGGGTGCGAAGGCCACGACGGCGAGGGCGGGGACGGCCAGCAGGTACCCGGCGCGGATCGGGGTGAGCCGTCCGTGCCGGTCGCCCAGCCAGCCGCCGAGCAGGGTGCCGGCCGCTCCGGCCAGGGTGAGCAGGGTGAGTGCGGTGGCGCCGAGTCCGGTCGAGCCGTGCAGGTCGCGCTGGATGTGCAGGGCGAGCATCGAGGTGACCGTCACGTAGGGGACGGACCAGCCGACGGTCGTGGCGGCCAGGCGTCCGAAGGCCCGCCAGTCGTCCCGGTGCGTGCTCGCGGTCGCGGCCCGGGCGGTCGGCGGGGTCGCCGGGGCCGGGCCCCGGTGGCGCCGCCACCGGCCCTGCACGGCCCAGAGCGCGGCCGTCACCAGGGCCGGGACGGCGAGCAGCCAGCCTCCCGCGAGGCCGTACGAACCGACGACGAGGGTGACCAGGGCCGGTGCCAGTGAGGCGCCCAGCGTGCCGCCGACCGAGAAGAGGCTCATCGCCCGTTGGGACTGTCCGCCGGCGGCCCTGGCCTCGCTGGTGGCGGCCGGGTGGTAGGCGGCGATGCCGATGCCGGCCAGGGCGGCGCAGAGCCAGGTGAGCGGATAGCTTCCGGCGAGTGCGGCGCCGGTGATCCCGGCCGCGGCGGTGAGGAAGCCGACCGGGATGAGCCAGCTGCACCGGTGGCGGTCGACCAGCAGGCCGAACAGCGGCTGGACCACACTGGACAGGCCGCTCGCGGCCAGGGCGATGCCGGAGACGGCGGTGTAGCTGTAGTGCCGATGGGACATCAGGAACGGCAGCAGTGCGGGGACGGCGCCCTGGTAGAGGTCGTTGACGATGTGGGTGCCGGTCAGGAAGGCCAGCCTGCCGCGCTTCACCGGGTGCTCCCCTCGGGCCGGGCCGCCGCCCGACCGCCCCGCGCCGGCGCGGACGCCTGCCGGGCCCGCTCCAGGACGGACGCCTGCCGGGCGGCGTGGTGGTGCCAGGGCCGGGCCCGTTCCAGCTGGGCGCCGAGGGAGAGCAGCAGGCCCTCCTGGTGGAGCCGGGCGGTCAGCATCACACCGATCGGCAGTCCGTCAGGCGTCCAGTGCAGCGGCAGGCTGATCGACGGCCGGCCGGTGAGGTTCGCCAGCGGGGTGCGCGGGGTGACGGCGAGCATCCGGGCGTACGTGCGTTCCGGGGCGTCCGGATCGGTCAGCGACCCGACCGGCAGCGGCGGCCGGTCCGTGGTCGGGCTCAGCACCGCGTCGAAGCGGTCGTAGCGGTGGCAGACCGCGCGGGCGGTGGCGGCCAGGGAGGTCATCGCCGTGTACAGCCGGGCCCCGCTGTGCCCGCCGCCCTCGGCGCGCAGCCAGCGGGTCAGCGGCAGCAGCCGCTCCTCGCGCTCCGGCGGGACGGGCACCGCGGCGGCCAGGACGCTCCACAGCACGGTGAAGTCCGGCAGGTACTCGCCCGGGTCGAACGGCGGTGCCTCCTCGACCCGGTGGCCGAGGTCGGTGAGCAGGTCGGCGGTGCGGCGGCAGGCGAGTGCGGCCTCGGGGTGCCAGCCGTCGGTCCGCGGCATGACCCCGATCCGCAGCGGGCCGGGTTCGCGTCCGGCGCGGGACCGGAAGTGGCCGGCGGGCGCGGCGGGCAGGGCGCATCCGTCGCCGGGGACGCTCCCCGCCATCGCGTCCAGCAGCAGGGCGGTGTCCGGCACCGTCCTGGCGAGTGGACCGGCGGTGGCCAGCCCGAAGGCGTCCGTCCCGGGTGCCGGGGTCACCCGGCCCCGGCTGGGCTTGAGGCCGACGACCCCGCAGGCCGCGGCCGGGATGCGGATCGAACCGCCGCCGTCGCTGCCCAGGGCCCCGGCCGCCAGCCCGGCCGCGACCGAGGCGGCCGCACCGCCGCTGGAGCCACCGGCACCGCGGCCGGGGTCGTACGGGCTGCGCGCGGTGGCGTACGCCGTCTCGGTGTAGCAGGAGCAGCCGAACTCGGCCGCCGTGGTGGTTCCCAGCAGCACGGCACCGGCCGCCCGGAGTTCGCCGACCACGGCGGCGTCCGCCGGGGCGATCCGGTCGTCGAAGGCCGCGGAGCCCGCGGTGAAGGGCAGCCCGGCGACCGGCCAGGTGTCCTTCACCGACAGCGGCACGCCGAGCAGCGGCGGCAGCCCGGCGCCGTCGTCCGCCCCGCCGGTGGCCAGCCGGGCCTCGGCCGCACGGGCGGCCCGGCGGGCGCCGGACGCGTCGACCGTGCGGTAGGCGCCCAGCAGGCCGTCGGACTCCTCGATGCGGCGCAGGTGGTGGTCGACCAGTTCGGTCGGCGAGACGGTGCGTCGCCGGACGGCAGCGGCCTGTTCGGCCAGCGTCAGTTCATGGAGGTCGGTCATGAGTCTTTACTCCTCAGGTCATCAGGTCCTCTGAGGACTTCACCTTAGGGGAGGCCCCGGACACGTGGCAAGGCAAGCCTTACCCGAGCCGGCCCGCTCGCGGGCACCATCCCGTGGAGCGTTTCGACGCCCGGACGGCCACCCTCCGTCACGCGAAATTCACAAACCGGGGTCTACTCGCATAGACAACGGTGGGCCATCCTGGTGCGATGCCGGCGCTCGAAGCCCGCCCCTCGTTCCCCGGGAACCGCGGGTGGCCGCGCCGGACGGATCGGTCGGCCCTCGCGCCGGAGCACTGCCGCGTCACAGCACTGCGTACGACCCCTTCGTCCGGGCCGGTTCCACAGGCCCGGCGCCGGACTGCCCGCCCTCCCGCCGAGGCGCGGCAGGAGAGCGGGAGTCCAGTCGGAGGCACACCATCCTCACCGGGAGATGCAGATGAAGCCACGCACCGCAGCAACCCTCGTCGCCCTGACCGTGGCCGGCCTCGCCTTCTCGGCGCCCACGGCCGGCGCCAGCGGTACCAAGCTGTCGCAGTCGGCGGCCGCCGGTCAGTTCAGCAGCGCCGGCATCACGTGGAGCTCCAGCGGGGGCTGCACCACCAGGTCCAACTCCACCTGCACCTCGTTCGACCAGATCAACTCGGGCACGGTCAGCGCCGTGATCACCCTCAAGCAGGCCAGCGGCTGTTCCATCAACATCACCGGCGGGACCGAGGTGGGCCACGCCTCCGGCACCTACAGCCACTACAACGGCTACAAGGTCGACATCGCCCGCAGCTCCTGCGTCGACAACTACATCCAGAACAGCTTCACCTACATCGGCCTCCGGGGCGACGGCTACCCGCAGTGGAAGGCCGCGTCAGGCAACCTGTACTGCAACGAGGGCAGCCACTGGGACATCCTCATCTACTGACGTGCCGCCGGTCCCGGGTGCCGCCTCCCCGAGCGGCGGCACCCTGGGTTGCGCACCTGGCCGCCATCGACGCGGGCGAACTCGACCTGACACTCGCGCCGCTGATCTCGGCCTGGGGACGCCGTCCGGTACTCGGTTAGGCGCGGCTCCGGGCGTCGCCCGAGGTGACGTGCGGGGCGGCCGGGGCCGTCGGGGTCCCCGGTGACGTTCAGCGGACGGTGACCTGGATGCTCTTGGAGATGTCGCACCGGTCCCCCGCGTACCTCGGTACGCCGGCCTGGCAACCCCCTCTGCCGAACACCCACGTCAGTGTGGTGGTTCCGGGCGCCAGGGCACTGAAGGTCAGGTCGAACTCGGAGCCGCAGCCTGCCGCGGGCGGGTCCGTGGGGCAGGGGCTGATGACGAAGTCCGGGCCGGGCCGCAGCACGCCGCGTCGCCCGCCGAGTCGAGGTGCCAGCTCTTCGGCCGGGCGCCCCCGGTCGTCCTGACGCCGAGCTGCTGTCCGACCGCCAGGGTCACCGCGCTGGGCGGGTACGGAGTGGTGGCGCTCCCCGCCTCGGTGGGGAGGGGCACCTCCACCTGTGGCCGGGTGGCGGTGGCGACCGTGGTGCCGGCCGGGCCGGATTCGGACCACCAGCCGTCGAGGTAGGAGCCGAGCAGCAGGGCGGCGGCCAGGAGCGCCGCCCCGGCGGTGATGACGGTTCGGCGCATCAGTTGCCCTCTTCGCGGACTCGGCGACGCATGGTGATCAGCAGCGCGACCTCGGCCAGCGGGCGAACAGGACCTCGCGCCCGAGGTCCGCCCCGCCGGCCGCGCCCGCGCGCAGCCAGTCACGGACCAGCTCGCCCGCTTCCCGGCCGATCACCGGCTCGGGCAGGTCGAGCGCCCCGGCGAAGCCGCCGGCGCGGACGTACTGAGCCAGGACGCCCAGCGGCTCGGGGCCGATGTGCAGCGCCTCGGCCTGGTACGAGGCGGCGATCGCCGCCTCGCCGAAGAGCACCCGGCGCGGGGCCTGCTGCGCCTTCTACAGGTCCGCGACCTTGCTCATCGGGCCTGCGCCGGGGTCAGCGAGGCGGCGAGCTGCGATTCCACGGCGCGGTAGTTGGCGCTGGTGGCCGTCATCTTCTGGACCAGTTCCGTCACGGCGCGCTGGGTGACGTGCAGTTCCTGGTCCCAGTTGGTGTCGAAGCCCGCCCACGCCAGGTCCACACCGAACTCGCCGAAGTCGGCGGACTGGTAGAGCTTCTGCGCGGTGTAGGCCTGGTTGGCCGAGGCAAGGTCGGTTGCGACGTTGCCGAGTGCCGTGTTCACGTGGTCCAGCGCGTCGGGCTGGACGGTGTACCCCACCAGTTCGGGCATCGGCTGCTCTCCCCCAAGAAGCTCCACGGCTCGCCATGATCGGACGAGCACGGTCGACGAGCATAGACGCTGCGGAGGGGGTGCCGGTTGCGGAGCCGGTCCGGCCGGTCCGGCCGGCCGGGCGCGGCGGTGCGGCGGCCCGAGCCGGCGGGTGACTGCGGGCCCGGGCCGCCGGACGTGCGCCGGGACGTGCGCCGGAAGCGGCCCGGTACGGCGAGGATCAGTACTGCGTGGTGATGGTGACGCCGCTGAACTCCGTTGCGCCGTACAGGCTGATGGAACAGCTCGATCCGGCGCCACCCTCCCGGTTGACCTGTGACAGCGAAGTCGGGAAGGACGGGGCAGGCTGCTGGCGCTCGCAGAGCGTCATACTGCACGTCGTGGATCGCGAAGACCTGATTGGTGCCCTCGAACGGCATGAGACTGATGCCGCCGGCTATGCTGCCGTGGCCCTGCGCGCTGGAGCTTCGTTCCGGGTGTGGGCCGAATCGACGGTGCCGGCCAGTCAGCTTCTCGGCATCTGGGCATGGCGGGCCCAGTGCATGGCGGAGGACGGCGTCGTCACCTACAAGGACTTCGAACGGGGATTGCCCGACCTTCGGCGTGCGGGTGACGCCCCGGTCGCCTTGGGGCGAGTAGATATCGCCAGGAGACTCGCACTTGGTCTTCCTGGCCGCCGATCTGAGCTCATGCGTCGCCGTGCTCTAGCGCTACGAGCGCGTTGACCAGGGCGTTTCCCAACTTCGCTGTCACAGAATGAGGTTGTCCCAACTTCGGTGACAACCGTCCCAACTTCGCTGTCACGGATCACCGGTTCCGGGCTCCGGCGTTCAGCCGGGCCCGGGCGTTCGGCCGCCGGCGAGCGTCGAAGCCCGGTGGGAGCGGCTCCCCGCGGACCTCCCGCTCAGTGCAGGACGTCGAGGACGTTGTCGGCGTCGTTGACGAAGTAGACGGCGTCGCCGTCGAGGTCCAGTGAGAGGCCGAACAGCGCGCCCGCGCCGGGCGGCGTGCCCTCGTTGTTGATCGGCTTGACCGCCACCTGCCGGCCGGCCGGGGTGGTCTCGACGATGTCGCCGTCCCCGCCGTTGACCGTCAGGATGTCGCCGCGGGGCGTGAGGGCCATCCCCAGCGGGCCGTTGAGGGCGCCTCCCGATGTGATGACCCGCCCGATCCCGGCGCTGTCCTGCCGGGTCAGCGCGTGCGGGATCGCGGTGATCCGGCTGAGCACCGTGTCGGCGACGAACAGCGTGCCGTCGTGTCCCAGGCCGACGCCGGTCGGGCCGACCACCAGGGCCGCCGGGTCCGTCCGCTCGGGGAAGCCCGACCCGATCTCGGTGGTGGCCACCCGCTGCGGCAGGCCGCCCTCCTCGGTACACAGGGTGATCCGCAGGACGCTCCCCTGGTCGACCTGCGCGCCACCGCCGGCGACCGTCCCGTTGAGGACGTTGGTCACGAACAGTTCGCTGCGCTCGCCGGAGCTGACGGCGGTCATGTCCCACGGCCCGTTGATGCCGTCCCCGGCGATGGTCTCGCGGACCGTGCCCTGCTTGTCGAGCACCAGCAGGCAGCCGGCCCGGGCGGTGTCGGACGTGCCGTCGGCGGTGGGGAGGCTGCCGACCACGACCCATCCGCCGGGCAGGACCGTCAGCGCCGTGGTGAGCCCGACCCCGCCGGGGCAGGGGCCGGGCAGGTTGTCCGGGTCGATGGTGGCGAACGTGGTCCGGGTCCCGTCCGGGGTGATCTGGACCAGCGTCGTGCCCCGGCCCTGCTCACCCGCGGGCGGGTTCGCCGCGTTGTTGAAGTTGCTGACCAGGACGTTTCCGCGGCGCAGGTCGCCGGTGCCCTCCTGGATCGTGAACACGCCGTAGGGGTTGACGTCGCCGTTCTCGGGGACGGTGGAGGCGATGGTGGACAGGGTGTTCAGCCGGTCCAGGAACGGCCGCTCGCCGGCCCCCGCCGGGGACGCGGCGGCGGTCGGAGCGAGGGTGAGCGCGGCGGTCACCAGCACGCTCGAACATGCCCGAAGCTTCATCTGTACTGCCTTCCGGAAGACGGGCCGGACCGGTCGTCCCGACCCGCGGACGTGGTCCGTGTGCCCCCCCCGGACCGCCACGCTGGGCATCCGTCACCCCGGTCGCCCGACGGCATCGGCCAGATGCCGATCACCCGGGGTGGCGCGTCCGGGCCGATCCCGTCGGTACACGCACAGCGGCGGCTCCCCGGATGTTCGCCCGCGTCAGGGCCCCGGCCGGCTCGCCGTGGCCGCCACCGGCCTTCACCGCGACAGGCATCCGGCCGGATGAAGTCGATCATCCTTCTCGTCCCCGAGGGGTGACAGGATGGCCGCGCCACGCACCCACCCTGACGGCAACGTCCGGAGATCTCGGAGGAACGGAATGAACCTGCGTCGCCCGGCCGCGACACTCGTGGCGGCCACTGCCCTTCTGCTCTGCGGTCCCCGCCCACGCCTCGGCAGATGACGGGAAGGCGCAACGGGAAAAGATCGTCACATGCGTCAACGCGGAGATGGAGAAGGAGAACACCGCGCGCAAGGGAAGGGAGGGACATCTCACCGACGTCCAGCTCAAGGCGCTCCAGAGGATCGTCGACGCCGAAGTCATGAACGGCCCCCTGCGGAAGGTATCGGTTGACGAGCAGAAGAAGATCCTGAAGAGGATTGAGACTGCGGCCAAGAAGGACAAGGACCTGCAGGACATCCCCACGGCGACGATCGACAGGATCCTGGTGGAGCTCAAGGACAAGGGGGCGTATTGCGAAGACCAGAAGTGAGACCTTCCGGGCCGGGAAGTGGCGCGGCGCGGTGCCTCACACCCTGCCGCACACCGGTCCCCGGCCCTCCCGAGGAGCCGGCGTACGGTCGGGCGCCGGTACCGAAGAAGAGTCAGTGGAACACGATGGCGTGACCGCCGGCGATGCTCGCCAGGCATGCCCGGTAGAGCTGGTACCAGGCGAAACGCTCGCTCTCGAACGGTCCGTCCACCGCGGGATCCGCAACCGGCCCGGCCTCCCCCGTCGCGAGGGGAACGCCCTCGTCGTCGAGGTCGATGCCGATCGACGACGCCATGCCCGACGGCGCCATGCCCGACGGCGCTGATCGCCAACGGCCCCGTGAACGCCGGCGCCACCTCGCCGAACCGGGTGATCGCCTCCGGTGCGGCGGCGATCGCGCTGGGCACCTACCTCGGCAGCCGAAGCTTCGGGGTTCGGCGGGGCAGGCGGCGATGGGGGGTGCGCCCGGACGCCGGGCACCCGGGACGACGAGGGCGCAGCAGCCACACATCCTGACGCAGGGCCAGGTCCAGGGCGGCGCCACCCCGATGTGCCTGGGCGAGAGTTCCCGGGGTTTCCGGGGAGTGTCCTGCGTGCTTGTTGATCGGATGTCTACCGGCGATTCCTACGCTCCGGTGCAAGCCCGACAGCAGCCATCCACAGCTGCCGTGACGTCGGAGGCCGCAGTGCCCCCGCCCGTCGGTTGTCCGGCGGACTGCCACGCGCCCTGTTTTGGAGAGGAGTTGGCCTCGTGAGGCCTGAACTGAGTCAAGAGGACGAGAGCCGAGCCGCTACCGCGGTCTGTGTGCCGCAACTGTTCGAGGAGCGGGTACGGGCCAGCCCTGACGCTGTGGCCGTCGTCGACCGCGACGGGTGCCTGACGTACGCGGGGCTCGACGCTGCCGCCGACCGGCTGGCCGGGGTGCTGGTGGCGCGTGGTGCGGGCGCCGAGAGCGTGGTCGCGGTGAACCTGCCGCGCGGGCGGGGACTGGTGACGGCGGTGCTGGCCGTGTTGAAGTCCGGTGCCGCCTACCTGCCGCTCGACCCGGCCCTGCCGGCCGAGCGCCGCAGGTACCAGTTGGAGGCCGCCGGTGTCACCCTGCGGATCGGCCCCGGGGGCGGTGAGGGGGTCGAGGTGGTCGACCTGCCGGCCGGCGAGCCGGCCGGGGGGTCCGCGCGGAACCCGGCGGTGGCGGTCATCCCGGGCGACCTCGCCTATGTGATCTTCACTTCGGGTTCGACCGGGCGCCCCAAGCCGGTGGCCGTCACCCACGGCTCGCTGGCCAACCACGCGGTCGCCGTCGGCGCGGCCTTCGAACTGACCGCGGCCGATCGGGTGCTGCAGTTCGCCGGTCCGGGGTTCGACGTGTTCGGCGAGGAGGTGTTCCCGACCCTGCTGGCCGGCGCCCGGGTGGTGGTGGCTCCCGACGCGGTGCCGTCCCCCGCGGAGCTGGAGGAGTACCTGCGCCGTGAGCGGGTCACGGTGGCCAACTTGCCGACGCCGTACTGGGACCAGTGGGTCCGCGACCTCGACGCCGAACCGCGGGAGGTACCCGAGGCCCTGCGGCTCCTGGTCGTGGGCAGCGACACCGGGCACACCCGTACGCTGGCCGGCTGGCGAGGGCACACCCCGGTGCCCGTGGTCAACGCCTACGGCTTGACGGAGACCACCATCACCGCCACGCTCCAGGCGTTCACCGGGGACTCGGTCCCCGAGGGGGAGACGCTGCCGATCGGGCGGCCGCTGGCCGGGGCACGGGCGTACGTGCTGGACGCCGACCTGGAGCCGGTCGCGGCGGGCGCCCGGGGCGAGCTCTACCTGGGTGGGGCGGTGCTGGCTCGTGGGTACCTGGGGCTGCCGGGGCTCACCGCCGACCGTTTCGTACCGGACCCGTTCGGCGAGGCTCCGGGCGGGCGGCTCTACCGCACCGGCGACCTCGTGGTGCTGCGCGCCGACGGTGCCCTGGCCTTCGTCGGGCGGGCCGACGACCAGCTGAAGATCCGCGGCCAGCGGGTCGAACCGGCGGAGGTCGGCGCGGCCCTGTGCACGCACCCCGCGGTGCGTCAGGCGCACGTGCGGGCGGTGGACGACGAGGCGGACGGCAAGCGGCTGGTCGCCTACGTGGTCGCCGCCGAGGTCGAGTCGTCGCAGCTGCGCGCCCACCTGGCCATGAGCCTGCCCGCCGCGATGGTCCCGTCCTCCTACGTGGTGCTCGACGAGCTGCCGCTGACCGCGAACGGCAAGATCGACCACCGGGCGCTCCCGGTGCCGACCGCCGGCGACGCCGCGTCCGGCGCACCGCGGGCAGTGGCGCTGACCGGCCTGGAGAAGCAGATAGCGGCCGTGTGGCGTGAGGTGCTGGGGGTCGGCCACGTGGGGCCGGACGACAGCTTCTTCGAGATCGGCGGTCACTCGCTGCTGCTCGTCCAGGTGCAGCGCAAGCTCAGCGGGGCGCTGGGGCGCCGGGTTCCCGGCGTCGCGCTCTTCGCCCATCCGACCGTCCGCAAGCTCGCCGCCCATCTGCGCGACGGCTCCGGGCCGGCCGACGGCGCGCTCGGTGACGAGCGTGCCGATCAACGCCGCAGCGGGAACTCCCGGCTCCAGCGGCGCCGCGCCCGCCAGAGCGCCGGGGGTGCCCGATGACGGAGGCCGCGCAGCCGGTGGATCCGGACAGCCCCTTCCTCGCCGTCGTCGGGATGGCCGGGCGGTATCCGGGAGCGCGCGACCTCGGCGAGTTCTGGGACAACCTGGTCAAGGGCACGGAATCGGTCACCCGCTTCCCCGGCGACCCGTCCACGCCCGAGTACGTCCCCGCACTCGGAGTACTGGAGGACGCGGACGGGTTCGACGCGGCGTTCTTCGGCTACTCGCCGCGCGAGGCACTGATCCTCGACCCGCAGCAGCGGCTGTTCCTGACCTGCGCCTGGGAGGCGCTGGAGGACGCCGGGTACGACCCCCGGTCCTGTGCCGGGCCGGTCGGCGTGTACGCGGGCAGCAGCCAGACCGGCTACCTGGACACGCTGATGGCCCACCGCGACCGGCTCGGCCCGGTCAGCGAGTGGCAGCTGCGGCTGGCGACCGGCATCGACTTCCTCACGTCGCGGGTCGCCCACCGGCTCGGTCTGACCGGGCCGGCGGTGACGGTGCAGACCGCCTGCTCCACCTCCCTGGTCGCCGTCCACCTCGCCGCGCAGGCGCTGCTGTCCGGCGAGTGCGACCTGGCCCTGGCCGGCGGGGCCAGTGTCAACGTCCCGGCGCGGCTGCCCGAGTACTCCGAGGGCGGTGTCATCTCGCCCGACGGGCGCTGCCGGGCCTTCGACGCCCGGGCCCGTGGCACCGTGGCGGGCAACGGTGTCGGCATCGTGGTCCTCAAACGGCTCGCCGACGCACTCCGGGACGGCGACCACGTCCGTGCCGTCCTGCGCGGCACCGCGGTGAACAACGACGGCCTGGACAAGGTGGGCTTCACCGCTCCGGGGGTGGCCGGCCAGGCGGAGGTCATCCGCGCGGCCCACCTGGTGGCCGAGGTCGAGCCGGACAGCATCGGCTACGTCGAGACGCACGGGACCGGGACGCCGCTGGGCGACCCGATCGAACTGGCCGCGCTGACCCAGGCCTTCCGGCGCGGCACCGACCGGCGCGGGTTCTGCCGGATCGGGTCGGTGAAGACCAACATCGGCCACACCGACGCGGCCGCCGGGGTGGCGGGCTTCATCAAGGCGGTGCTCGCCGTCCGGCACGGCCTGATCCCGCCGAGCCTGCACCACACCTCGCCCAACCCCGAGATCCCCTTCGCGGACGGCCCGTTCGTGGTGAACACCGAACTGCACCGGTGGCGCCCCGACGGTCCCCGACGGGCCGGGGTCAGCTCGTTCGGGATCGGAGGCACCAACGCGCACGCGATCCTGGAGGAGCCGCCCGCGCGGCCTCGCCGGCCCGCCGCGCCCGCGGACCATCTGCTGGTGCTGTCCGCCCGGACCGCCCCCGAGCTGGACCGCGCCGCCGCCAGGCTCGCCGAGCACCTACAGCGGCAGGCCGCCGGCGCCGCCGACCCCGGCCGGGAACTGGCCGACACTGCCTGGACGTTGCAGACCGGCCGCCGCGCCTTCGCGCACCGCCGGTTCGCCGTGGCCGCCGACCACACCGAGGCGGTCGAAGCACTGACCGGGGCCGGCGCCTCCGTCCACCCGCCGGTGGGCGGCGAGCGGCCGGTGGCGTTCGTCTTCCCCGGGCAGGGCGGACAGCACGTCGGCATGGGCCGCGAACTGTACGAGAACGACCCGGTCTTCCGTGCCGAGGTCGACGCGTGCTGTGCGCAGCTCGAACCCACACTCGGTCTGGACCTGCGGACGGTCCTGTACCCCGCCGGCGAGCAGCAGGGCGCGGCGGCCGAGGAGTCGCTGCGCGACATGGGCGTGGCCCAGCCGGCCGTCTTCGTGGTGGAGTACGCGCTCGCCCGGATGTGGGAGCAGCGAGGGGTACGGCCGGCGGCTGTCGCCGGGCACAGCCTCGGTGCCTTCGCCGCCGCCTGTGTGGCCGGTGTGCTCCGCCCGCCCGACGCCCTGCGGCTGGTCGCCGAGCGCGGCAGGCTGCTGCAGAGCCTGCCCGTCGGGGCGATGCTGGCCGTGCCGCTGGCCGAGCGCGACGCCACCGGACTCCTCGGCGACGGCCTGGAGCTCGCGGCCGTCAACGGACCGAACCAGTGCGTCCTGTCCGGGCCGCGGGGGACGGTCGACGCGGTGTTCGCACGGCTGACGGAGGCCGGTGTCGACGCGCGCCGGCTGCACATCGCCACCGCCGGACACAGCGCCCTGGTGGAGCCGATCCTCGACCGGTTCGCCTCCCTGGTCGCCGGACTCGACGTCAAGGCGCCTTCGATCCCCTGGGTCGGGGACACCACCGGGGAGTGGGTCCGCATGGACCGCGCCCCTGACGTCGGGTTCTGGACCGCCCACATGCGCCGGGCGGTGCGCTTCGGCGACACCCTCGCCACCCTGTTCGCCGAGCCCGACCGGATCCTGCTCGAAGTCGGCCCCGGCCTGACCCTGACCACCCTGGCCCGCCGGCACCCGGCCCGCACCGAGGCCCACCTGGCGCTGCCCAGCCTGCCGCACCCCGCCGGCGAGCAGTCCGCCCTGCGGACCACGCTGGCCGCCGCCGGACAGCTGTGGGCGGCCGGCGTCGAACTCGACTGGCCGCGGCTGCACGAAGGCCGCCGGCCGGGCCGGACTCCGCTGCCGACCTACCCGTTCAGCCCGCGGCCGTACTCACCGCTCCCCGCCGACGACCCCGCGCCGGCCGTGACCGCCCAGCCCGCGCCGACCGTCACAGACGACCCCGCGCAGACCGTCACCGCCGAGCCCGTACAGGACGGCGACACCGAGACACGACTCGCCCTGATCTTCGGTCAACTGCTCGGACTGGAGCACGTGGCGGCGCGGGACGACTTCTTCGAACTGGGCGGCGACTCCCTGATCGCCGTCCAACTCGCCTCTGCCGTCCGCGCGGCCCTCGACGTCCGCATCACCGTCAAGCAGGTCTTCACCGCCCCCTCCCCGCGCCGACTGGCCCGGGTGGTCGACGCCGCCCGGCAACCGGCCTGAACCGTCACCGACACACCGACCCGGAGGACAGCCATGTTCGAGGACGACGACGACCGGACCTACCAGGTGGTCCGCAACACCGAGGAGCAGTACTCCATCTGGCCGGCCGGCCGAGCGCTGCCCGCCGGGTGGGAGCGAACGGGCGGAGGGGGCAGCAAAGCGGACTGCCTCACCCTGATCGACGGCCTGTGGCGTGACCTCCGGCCGAGGAGCGTACGTGAACGGGCGGCCGCCCGATGACCCGAGCGGCCGCCCCGCCGGGACTGCTGCGCCACCAGGGCTTCCGACGGCTGTGGGCCGCCCAGACGGTCAGCGTGCTCGGCGCCCAGATCTCCGAACTCGCGCTGCCCCTCGCGGCCGTGACGGTACTGGAAGCCACCCCGTTCCAGGTGGGACTGCTGGCCGCCGTGCAGTACCTGCCGTTCCTGCTGGTCGGCCTGCCGGCCGGGGCGTGGGTGGACCGGATGCGCCGGCGGCCCGTCATGATCGTGGCGGACCTGGTCCGCTG
This sequence comes from Kitasatospora sp. NPDC091335, assembly GCF_044757205.1. Taxonomy (NCBI): domain Bacteria; kingdom Bacillati; phylum Actinomycetota; class Actinomycetes; order Kitasatosporales; family Streptomycetaceae; genus Kitasatospora; species Kitasatospora sp. NPDC091335. The sequence goes on from NZ_JBIVUM010000003.1 coordinate 632,205, forward strand.
CGCGGTCCTGCTGACCGTGCCGGCGGCCGCGCTCTACGGGGTCCTGAACCTGTGGCTGCTGTATCCGGTCGCCTTCGCGGTCGGGGTCATGACGGTCTTCTTCGACCTGGCGGCACAGTCCTTCCTGCCGACCCTGGTCGGCGAGGAGCGGCTCGTCGAGGCCAACACCAGACTCCAGCTGTCCCAGACCTCCGGCCAGCTGGCCGGCCCCAGCGTCGGCGGATTCCTGGTCCAGCTGTTGACCGCGCCACTCGCCGTGCTCGCCGACGCGCTCAGCTACGCCGGGTCGGCGGTCCTGCTCCTGCTGGTCCGGGTGGAGGAGCGGCCGGTCCGCGACGCGGTCCGGCCAGGACTGGTGGCGGAGGTCAGGGAGGGCCTCGGGTACGTGTTCCGGCATCGGCTGCTGCGTCCGATCGCGCTGAGTGCGGGGATCACCAACCTCTTCGGCCTGTTCGGCATGGTCCAGGCGATCCTGGTGCTCTACGCGGTCCGTGACCTGCGGCTCTCACCGGCCGGGTTGGGCACCACGCTCGCGATCGCGAACGCGGGCGTGCTGCTCGGCTCGCTCGCCAACGGCCGGGCGGTGCGGCGCCTCGGCGTCGGGCCGACGCTCACCTGGTCCATCTTCGCGCTGGGCGGCACCCTCCTGCTGCTGCCGCTGGCCACCCCCGGCACCGCGATGCCCGTCCTGGCGGTCGCGATGGCCCTGGCCGGGCTGTGCGCCTCCGTCTTCAACATCAACCAGATCAGCCTGCGGCTGTCCGTCACCCCCGCCCCGATGCGCGGCCGCATGACGGCGACGCTGCGGTTCGTGGTCTGGGGCGTCATCCCCGTCGGGACCTTCCTCGGAGGCGCGCTGGTCGGCCCGCTCGGACTGCGCGGCGTCCTCTGGCTCGCCGGCGCGGGCAGCGTCCTCGCCGGACTGCCGCTGCTGTTCTCCGCCGTGCACCCGCTGCGGGCCATGCCCGACGCCGCACCGACCGCCCGTCCGACGAACCAGGAGACCCTTCATGCCTGACGTTCCGGGGCACACCGCCCCACGCTGGCTGGTCAACCGCCGCAAGCGCCCCGACGCCGCGGTCCGGCTGTACTGCTTCGCCCACAGCGGCGGCTCGGCCGCCGAGTACGTCCGCTGGGGCGACGACGTGCCGGGCATCGAGGTGTGGGGCGTGCAACTGCCCGGCCGCGGCTCGCGGCTCGACGAACCGCGGTACACCCGGACCGGCCCGCTGGTTCACGATCTGGTGGAACAGGCCGCGTTCCGCGCACCGTTCGCCTTCTTCGGGCACAGCCTCGGCGCCCTGCTGGCCTACGAGACCGCGCGCGCCCTGCGCGCGCACGGCCTGCCCGGCCCCGAACGCCTGCTGCTGTCCGCCTGCCCGGCCCCGCACCGGCCCCGCGGACTGCCGCCGATCCACCACCTCGGCGACCGGGAGCTGTTCACCGCCATCCAGGGCCAGTACGGCTCGCTCCCCGACGAGGTGGCCGAGGACCCGGACCTGCTCGCGATCATGATGGCCTCGCACCGCTGCGACTTCGACATGGTCGACAGCTACCGCCACACCCCCGGCGAGCCCCTCGACCTGCCGCTGCACGTCTTCGGCGGCACCGAGGACCGGCTCCCCGCCGAGGAACTCGCCCGGTGGCAGGGCCACAGCCGCGGACCGTTCGCCCTGAACCTGCTGCCAGGCGGCCACTTCTACCTCCGCGAGCACCGCGCCGCCCTGCTCGCACTGGTCCGGGCCGCACTCACCGACCGCCGGCACGCCGGGTCGCCCGTCGACTCGCTCTCCCACGACCTGTGAAGGCAGACATGACTCACGACACCACCACCCCGGCCGGCTTCCTCGCCGAGCTCCACCTGGGGCACGTGCGCTGGGACCTGATCAGCCCCTTCCCCGCCCCGTCCGACGAGGACCGCGCCCGCGGTGACGCCGCCGTCGCCGAGCTGATGCGCTTCCTCCAGGAGACCGTCGACCCGACCGAGGTGGACCGCACCGCGAGGCTGCCCGACGGCTTCCACGAAGCCTGCGCCGCCCGCGGCTACTTCAAGCTCCAGGACCCGCTCGAACGCGGCGGTCTGGGCCTGACCGCCCACAACGCCTTCCGGATGATCCAGGCCGCCGCCAGTTGGTCGGTGACCGCCTGCTACGCCATGTCCGTCCACCTCGGACTGGGCGCCGGCGCCTACCTGCCGGTCCTGGCCGACGGCGAGCTGAAGTCCGAACTCGAACGGCTGCTCGCCTCCGGCGCGATCTCCGGCGACGCCGACACCGAGCCCACCGGTGCGATCAACCGGACCCGGGCCACCACCGCGGTGCCGACCGAGGACGGCACCGGATACCGGATCAGCGGCGAGAAGGTGTTCATCCAGAACGGCCCGATCGCCGGCCTGCTGAGGGTCTCGGCCACCGTGCACGACGGGGACCGGGAGTACATCCGGCTGTTCTTCGTCGACACCGCCGACCCCGGCTTCACGGTCAGCTCCTGGCACGAGTACCTGGGTCTCAAGGGCCTGCCCAACGCGGCCCTCACCTTCGACCGGGTCTTCGTCCCGCACAGCCGGGTCTTCACCCTCGACGGCCTGACCGCCGAGGACGAGTGGCGGCTGGCCCCCGAACTGCACACCATCAGCGTCCGGGGCCGGATGTACCCCATCTCGGCGCCCGCCCTGGCGATCGGGCGGCTCTGCCTGCACTGGTCCCGGGAGTTCGTCCGGCGGCGCTCGGTCGGCGGGCTCGGGCTGGAACGGTACGACGAGATCCAGCGCATCATCGCCGCCAACCTCGCCGAGACCTTCGCCATGGAGAGCGTGGTGGAGTGGTGCCTGCTGGCCGAGGAACGCCACCCGGGGATCGACCTGGACCCGGAGCAGACGGTGGCCAAGAACATCAACTCGATGACCAGCTGGCGCATCGTCGACCGCACCCTGTCCCTGCTGGCCGCCGAGGGCTTCGAGACGGCGACGAGCAAGGCCCGGCGCGGCGCCCAGCCCTTGCCGGTGGAACGGTTCTTCCGCGACGCGCGTGCCCTGCGGGTGGCCGGCGGGGTGGACTTCCTCGTGGACCACTGGGCGGCCAGGCACCTGCTCTCCCGCCACTACCCGAAGCCGCGGGCCATCGCCGAGGCCGCGACCGACCTCACCGCGGCGGACGACTGCCTGTCCCCGCGCAACCGGGACCACCTGCGCTTCGTCGCCGAACAGGCCGTGCGGTTCGCCCGCCTCAGCCGCGACCTGGTGGACCGGCACCCCGACCCCGAGGAGCTGTTCGCCGAGGAACGCGTGCTGATCCTCCTCAACCAGCTCTCCGCCGAGCTGTTCAGCATGTCCGCGGTGCTGGCCAATGCCGCCCGGCTGCACCGCGAGGGCACCGGACCGGCCCAGGACCTCGCCGACGTGTTCTGCACCGAAGCACGCCACCGCATGGCGGACGCCCGACGGCGCCTGGCCGACACCGACGGACCCGACCACGCCGGCGCCTGCGCCCAGTGGCTCCACGGCGACGGCCTGGAGTTCCTGCTCCGCGACACCGTCACCGCCACCCCACCCGCCTGCTGAGCAGGTGGTATCCGAGGCCGCCCCGGCCACCAGCCCCGCTCACCGAACGACCACCGACCCGGAAAGGGCCGCAGCGATGTTCAACCTCTCCCGTTCCCAGGAGATCGTCTGGCTGCACGAGGAACTCTTCCCCGAGAGCCGCGCCTACAACTTCACCGCCTCCCTCGACCTGCGCGGCCCGCTGGACGAGCCGGCCCTGCGGCAGAGCCTGGCGACCGTGCTCGCCCGCCACGAGGCGTTCCGCCTCGAACTCGATCCCGAGGACTTCCCACCGAAGCAGCGGGTGAACGCCGCCTGCGCACCGCGCTACCGCACCGTGGACCTGACCGGTGGCGAGGACCCCGAGGCGGCCTTCGAGGACCTGTGGCGCGAGCAGCACGACGAGCCCTTCGACACCGCCGAGGCGCCCATGGTGCGGTGGACCCTGATCAGGCTGGCCGAGGAGCACCACCGGCTGCTTCACACCGAGCACCACCTGGTGCACGACGGCTGGTCCTTCGGCCTGGTCCTGCGCGACCTGTTCACCACCTACCGCGCGCTGGCCCAGGGCATCCCGGCCGACCTGCCCGAGCCCCGCTCCTACCTCGAGCACGTCCGCCGGTCGGTGGCCGCCGAGGAGCGACCGGGCCACCGGGACGGAGCCGTGGCGTACTGGCGGGGCGCCCTCGACGGCGCGGCCTTCGACCTGCCGCTGCCCGGCCTGGACCCGGGACGGGTCCGCGACGTCCCGCACGGCGACCAACTGCGTCAACTGCTGGAGCCCGGGCCGGCCGAGCGCCTGCGGACAGCCGCCCACCGCCACGGGCACACCCCGTTCTCGGTCCTGCTCACCCTCTTCGCGGAGCTGCTGCGCCGCGAGAGCGGCCGGTCCGACCTGGTGATCGGCAGCGCGGTGGGCAACCGCCCGCCCGGCTTCCAGGAGTGCGTCGGGATGTTCGTCAACACCATCCCGCTGCGCATCCGCCTGGAGCCCGACGGCAGTGCGCTGGACGCGGTCGACGAGGTCACCGAGGTCCTGATCCGCTCGCTGCCGCACCAGGGCGTCCCGGTCCAGGACCTGGCCCGGGAACTCGGAGAACACTCCGGCACCGGCCTGGACAACCCGCTGTTCCACGTCATGTTCAGCGCGCATGACGCGCCGGTCCCGCACGTCGAGGGGCTGGACCTCGACGTGTCCGTCCACGAGGCGTTCAACACCGGCACCTCCCGCTTCGCCCTCGACGTGGTGCTGGTCCCCGACTCCCGCCGGACCGTCAACGCCCGCTCGGGCCCCGGCGGCATGCTGCTGATCTGGGACTTCGCCACCGACGTGTACGACCGCGCCCGGATCGCCGGACTGCAGCGACAGTTCACCGCGCTGCTGGAGGCCTACCTCGCCGACACCGCGACCGGCCTCGCGGCACTCACCGCAGCAGCCAACGCCTGACCCCACCGCCCACACCATGAACCGAGGAGACCGGATGACCTCCCACGAACCGACCGCCCATCAGCTGCCCGGCATCGCCTGGGGAGGTGAGCCCGCGCCCGCCCCCGCACCGGGGGCGGGACCACTCGAGTGGTTCGACAGCTGGCTGGCCAAGCAGCCCGACGCCCCGGCCGTCGTGGACGGCACCACCACCTGGAGCTACCGCGAGCTCGACCAGGCCGCCGCCCGGATCGTGCGGGCCCTCGACGGCCGGGTCACCCGCGGCCGGCTGGTGGGAGTCTGCCTGGAACGCTCCGCACCGCTGGTGGCCGCGGCGGTCGCGCTGGCCAGGATCGGCGCGGTCTACCTCTCCCTCGGCGCGCGGCCGGGGGCCGAGCGGGTGGAGTCGATCACCGAGGACGCCGGCATCAACTGCCTGCTCACCGACGGCACGACGCCGCCGCCACCCGGCTGGACCGTCGCGCCGGACGACGCGGTGGACGGGCTCACCGTCACTCGGCACGGCGGACGGGCCGACGGTGCGCCCAGCGATGCCTTCTGCGCCGTCACCACCTCGGGCAGCACCGGCAGGCCCAAGATCGCACTGCTGCCGCAGGACGCGATCGCCAACCTGGTCCGCTGGACCTGCGACCGGCTCGAGATCGGCCCCGAGTCCCGGGTGGGCCTCTTCGTCGGCACCACCTTCGACGCGCACCTCAAGGAGCTGTGGGAGGCGTTGTCGTCGGGCGCCACCCTGTACGTCGCGCCCGAGGACGCCCGCGGCTCGATGGCCGAACTGTTCCAGTGGTGGCGGGAGTCGGGCCTCACCCACTGCCTGCTGCCGACCCCGCTCGCCGAACTCGCCTTCACCCAGCCGTGGCCCGCCGGCCTGGCCCTGCGCCACATCCTGGTGGGCGGCGACCGGATGCGGGTGCGGCCGCCCGAGCAGTGCGCGGCGGTCGTGCACAACGTGTACGGTCCCGCCGAGGCCTGCGTGCTCACCACCACCCACCGCGTGCGTCCCCGGAGCGACGACCCGACCGCCGTCGTGCCGATCGGACAGCCGCTGACCGGCTACACCGTCTTCATCACCGACGAGGACGGCCGGGTCCTGCCCCGAGGACGGGCCGGAGAGGTCCGGATCGGCGGTGCGGGCCTGGCGCTCGGCTACGTGGACCCGCAGCGGACCGCCGAACGCTTCGTGCCGGCCCCCGCGGGCCAACCGTACGTGGACCGCGTCTACCGGACCGGCGACAAGGCGGTGATGCGCGCCGACGGAACGCTGGAATTCCTCGGCCGGACGGACGACCAGGTGAAGATCAGCGGCGCGCGGATCGAACCGGCCGAGGTCGAGGCCGCCCTGGAGACCCACGACTCGGTCCGGCACGCCGTCGTGGTCCCCTACCAGGGCACCGGCGGCGGTCTGCGGCTGGCCGCCTTCCTCCTGCTCGCCGAAGGGGCGCGGGCCGACGAGGACGCCGTGCTGGCCGCCGCCCGCGCCCGGGTGCCGAAGCAGGCGGTGCCCGCCGTGGTCCGCTTCGTCGACGCCTTCCCGCTGAACGCCAACGGCAAGGTCGACCGCGCACTGCTCACCCGGCAGGCCGCCCCCGCGGCGTCCACCGCACCCGGGGCGGCGCCGACCCCGCAGACCCCGCAGACCCCGCAGGCCGAGGACCCCGAAGCGTTCCTGCTCGCGGCCTGCCGCCGGCTGCTCGACCAGCCCGACCTCACGATCGCCGACAACTTCACCGAATCCGGCGGGACTTCACTGGCCGTCGCCCGCCTGCTCGCGCTGATCGAAAGCACCTACCCGATCCGGGTCAAGGCCGCGGAGGTCATGCGCCAGCCCGACCTGGCAGCCCTGGCCGCCCTGGTCGCCACCCGCCTCACGGCGTCGGCGCGCGGCTGAACACTCCCGCCACGACCGCCCACGCGCCCCCTGAGAGGACTTCCATGGACCGCCCCACCCTGACCGAGCGGTATCTGGCCGAACTGAGCGAAAGCGCGCCCACCGCGGCCGAACTGCTCGGTCGTGCGCAGCACGACACCCTGCTCACCACCTACTACCGGAACCGCTTCCTGCCCCGCCCGCTCTTCCTCGGCCACGAAGAGCGCGAGCAGCTGACGGAAGACCTGGAAACGCTCCGCACCGCGCTGTTCAGCCTGCCCGACCGGCTCTTCGACGGCGACCTCGGCGCGTTCGCCCGTGCCGTCGGCATGACCGAGACCCAGATCGAGGTGATCCTGCGCAGCCAGGGCGCCGCCACGACCCGCATGGCCCGTACGGACCTGTGCGTCGACGACAGCGGATTCAAGGTCGTGGAAGTCAACGTGACCAGTTCGCTCGGCGGCATGGACAACGGCGTGATGGCCCAGGCCCTGCTGGAGCACCCGCTCCTCGCCGACTTCGCCGCCCGGCACGGCCTCGGTTTCGCCGACACCGCCAGGGAACTGCTGCACACCATGTACGCCGCCACCGGGTTCGCCCCGGAGGCCCGGCCGGTCATCGCGGTCGCCGACTGGCCGAGCAGCTACCTGAGCGGCTGGGGCGCCTTCCTGAAGGAGTTCTGCGCCCATCTCCAGGCCCTGGGCGCCGACGCGCACCCCTGCCACATCGGCCAGCTCGACTACCGCGACGGCCGGGTCTGGCTCGGCGACCGGGCCGTGGACGTCATCCACCGGATCTTCCTCGCCGAGGACCTGCTCGAATCCCCCGAAGCCCCGGCGCTGATGGACCGGGTCGTCCGCGCCGCCGCGGCCGGCCAGGTGAAGCTGTTCGTCCCGCTGGACGCGGAGCTCTACGCCAGCAAGGCCACACTCGCGATGCTCTCGGACGAGAACAACCGGCACCTGTTCAGCGCCGCGGAGCTGGCGGCGTTCGACCGCATCCTGCCGTGGACCCGAACCGTCCGGCCCGGCACGGTGACGCTGGAGAGCGGACGGACGGTGGACCTGCTCGACTACGCCCGGGCCGACCGGCACGACCTCGTCCTCAAGCCGACGGTCCTGCACGGCGGCAGCGGTGTCGTCCTCGGCGAGGACGTGACCGAGGAGAGCTGGGCCGCGCACCTCGACGCCGCCCTGCTCGGCACGCCCTCCATCCTGCAACGCCGGATCCGCCCGGTCACCGAACTGTTCCCGGACGAAGACGGCACGTTGCAGCCATGGCTGACGGTCTGGGGCGTGTTCACCATGGCGCGCGGCTTCGCCGGCATCATGGCCCGCGGCACCCGCCTGGAAGCCAACGTCGGCGTGGTCAACGTCGCCACCGGAGCACACGGCGGCACCGGACTGTACGAGCTGCCACCCCGCGAGCGCACCGGCGAGTAGCCGGCTCCGGTGGCGAGGTCGCCGAGGCCCACCGCACGGCTCCGGCTCGGAGCCGTGCGGTGGGCCGTCGAGCGCATGGGTCCGTCCGAACAGCAGAGACCGCCCGGCGCTGGTGGCCCGAGCGGTCTCTGCGCGTGTCCCGGCACGTTTCCCGGTCCGCGCCGCGAGCGGTGGACGTCGGGTCAGTCGCGGGTGGTCCAGCGCTGGGTGGCGCTGGTCGCGGAGGGCGCCGTGAGCGTCGCGCCCATGCCGGACTGGTTGCCGGGGGTGTCGAGGACGTAGCCGGTGTTCGGGTCGGTGATCTTCAGGCTGCCGTCGTCGTTCCGGGCGACCCGCCACTTCTGGGACGCGGACTGCGGGTCGGACGGCTTCACCGTGACCCGGTAGCTCGGGTAGCCGCTGGACGTCAGGGAGAGGGAGGGGTTGCAGCCGTCGTGGATGCGCACCGTGCCGTCCGCGTTGGCGTCCAGCCGCCACTGCTGCCCGAGGTCGGACGGGCTCTTGTCGTAGATGGAGGCGTAGCTGTTGGGGAGCACCATGCAACCGCCGCCCTGGTGCGACAGCACGAGGTTGCCACCGTTGGAGAGGAAGTGGGGCCGGCCGTCGCCGACGGGCAGGGGCCCGTAGTAGATGGTGTGCTTGGCCAGCAGGTCGAGCGCCGCGCCGGTGGTGGCGAGGGGCGGGACGGCGGCGGGGCGGACGGTCTTGTAGTAGTCGGCGAACGTGGACGACGTGTGGTCGAGCATCACCTTGGCGGTCCCCTGCCGGCCCTGGTCGACCTTCCGCCACAGGTCGAGCAGGGAACCGGCGACGTTGCCGGAGACCGCGTCGCCGCTGTCCCAGCCGCTGCCGTAGGTGAATTCGGTGCTGTTCCCGTTCGACCACACGTAGCGGTTGTCGCCGAGCAGGTAGGCGGCGACGGCGTTGGCGAAGCCCTCGACCCAGGCGCAGGAGCGGTTGCCGGCCGCCCAGATGTACGTCGGGGCGCAGATGCCCTCGGGCGGTATGCCGCCGTAGAGGCGGTCCATCAGGAAGTGGCCGCCCTCGTGCAGGATGATGTGCTCGGAGTCGGGGTCGGCGTCGGGGAGGGTGATGGTGTTGTCGAGGTCGTACACCGGTCCCCTGGTCATGCCGGGGGCCCAGAAGACGGTGAGCTCGGTACAGGAGCTGCTGTTCGGCTCGCGGGCGCTCCAGCAGTCGCTGACCGGGTTGTTGCGGCCCCACCACAGGAGGTTGAGGGTGTCGAGGACGTGCCAGGCCCGGGAGGTCTGGGCCGGGGGCTTGATGACGCCGAGGGACGCGCTCGCGGAGAGGTTCTGCTGGACCGGCGAGTCGACGGTGTACCGGGAGGCGGGCACGTCCGGGGTCAGGACCCTCCACATCCTGGTGCTCTCGGAGGAGAACCGCACCCACATGCTGTTCATCGTCGTGGTGGTCGTGGGGGTGTAGCAGAGGGTGAAACCGCCGTCGGACACGGCGGTGAGGTCGTAGCCGCCGAGCGCGTGCGGGGTGTCGCCGGCCTTCTCGGTGCCCCACAGCTGGACGTTGGCGTTGCGGACGGGCTTGGTCCGGGTGGGCTTGGCCGGGCCCTCCTCCGCGTTCTGGTAGTCGTACTGGAAGGTGCCGCTCAGGCAGATCGGGCTCGCGGCGACCGCCGAGGCGGGGGCCGCCGCGAGCGGGACGACGGCGAGCACGGCGAGCAGCGCCGTGCCGAGGGCGGCGAGCCGTCGGGTCAGGCGGGTGCGCAGGGGTATGGCCATCGAGGTCCTCTCGGTGAGGCCGCCGGCCGCGACCGGGCATCGACACGGATGCGGGCGTTCGGCGGCGGTCGGTCACGGGTTCGCGTGCCCATGGTCGGTGCACGGTTCCGCTCGCGGTAGGGCGTACGGGAGGCGGGTGCGGCTTGCGAGGCGCCGTCCGCGCCGGTTGTGAATGAACTCCCGTGGGCGGGTGGCGGCTTGCGCCGTCGCCCGAACCGAGCAGGAATCTACACAGCTCAGTCACGAAGGGAGTGTCGTATTCCGTTTTTCCCCGCTCAGCGGTCACAACCGGCCACGCTTTGACTGGTTCCGGTCATGCGCCGGTGGCGCTTCAAGCCAACAACCCTTCCTGCATCACGAATTGACGCATCGCCATTTCGCAAATGGCTCACGAGCGGTTGCCGCTGCCCGTCGGCCGTCGCGAGCCGAGCGCGTATGCGGCCGTGACACCGGCCGCCGCCGCACCGGCCCACCCGGCCTCACTCGCCGGTCCCGCGCCTGCCGCCCACCCGTCCGGACGCGGCGAGCAGTGCCACGACGACGAGCACCGCGAGGAGCACCAGGACGAGCAGCAGTACGGTCAGCACGGTCGGGTGGTTCCACAGTGCGAACATCAGGGCCAGGACCAGCACCGCCGCGAGGACGAACCAGCGGCGGTGGGCCTCGGTCCAGGTGCCGGCCCGTCCGGTGCGCACCCCGTGCGCGTCGCCCCAGCGCGCGGCGGAGTCGGCGACGCCGTCCGCCCGCGCGCGGACGGCGCGGGGGAACCGTCCGGTGCCGGAGAGGTAGCCGCCGAGCGCCACGAGCACGCCCAGGACGATCGCGGTGCGCAGGCTGGTCCGCAGGAAGCGGAGCAGCGTGTCGAAGATCGCCGCAGCCGCGGCCGGAGACTGCACGGCCGGGGACAGACGGTCGAGGTAGTGGTGCCGGACGATCACCAGGGCGATGGCCACCAGCAGGCAGGCGCCGGCCGCACCGAGGGCGGTGGTCACCAGGGCCCGGCGCTTGCGCCGCGCCGGCAGGACGCCGATCGCGCCGAGCAGCACGGTGAGGACGGGGATCCGGTTGCCGGCCACGTCGAGCGCGTGCGCGGCACCGCGGATCTCGGCCAGCTCGTCGGACTGGAAGAGCACCATCTGCTTGTTCACGTCCGGGATCCTCGCGGCCGGGGACACCCCCACGGCCACCAGCTCGTCCTTCAGCCGGTCGACGGCCGTCCCGATGTCGAGGGTGACCGTGCCGTCGGCGACGCCGACCGCACCCCGGCCGTGACCGGTGAGGGCGTGCACCACGGCCGCGTGGGCGAAGCGGTTGGCCTGCGTCCACACCGTCGCGAACGCGTCGCTGCGCACGAACTCCGTCGCGGCCCTGGTGACCACCTGGTCGACGGCGTCGTCCAGTTTCGGCCCGAGTGCCTTGACCGCGGAGGCGGCCCTGGGCGGCAGGCCCTGCGACTGAAGCCAGGCGGCCAGGTCGGACGCGACCGCCGGGCCGTCCACCTTCACGTCCACCGCCTGGGTGAGCCGGTTGACCGCGGCGTCCTGAACGGCGGGGTCGGTCGCCAGCGGAGCGACCGTGGCGACGTACCGGTCGGTGTCCAGCGCGATGTCGTGCACCCAGACGGTGAGCAGCGACACCGGCACCAGGACGCAGGTCAGTGTGATCAGCACGGCCGAGGCTGTGCTCGCGATGATCCGCCCGGCCTTGGCGGGGCGTCCGGTCCCCGCGGACGAGCCTCCGTTCCCCGCCTCGTCCGTCCCCCGCGCGGAGGGAGGCCCCGGCGGCTCCGTCATCGGATCTCCCAGCTCTCCGCGCGGCCGTGGCACCGCTGACCACCATTGCCCCGTAGAGCCCGGCCACCGGCACCCCGGGGTGGTCCGTCCGGACGAGGCGAGGCCGACGGACCGCGCGCTCCCGTGCGGCCGCGACCGGTGTGTTCTCCCGCGACCGGACCGTCCCGCCGGCGCGGCCCGGCTCTCCGTCCGTTGCGCCGAACGGCGGTCCTCCCGGGATGCCGCACACCATCCCGTCGCCCAGGCTTGGACGGAATCCCGGGTGCCCGCGCCGGCGACGGACCCCAGCGGCGGACGGAGTGCCGACGTCGGAGGGAGGACGGAGTGGCGGAACAGCGTGGTCAGCCCAGCCGCGCTCACTGGATCCGTGCCAGATCCGCCTGGCTGCGGGGGCGGACGGCGACGCTGCGCGACGCCCCGTTCCCGCGCCGGTTCGCGGCGCAGCTGATCCACATCCATGTGCTGGACACCGCCACCCGTCTCGCGGCGCAGGTGTTCCTGACCGCCATCCCGGTGCTGTTCGTACTGGCCGCCTTCATGCCGCAGGAGGTGCGCAGCAGCGTCTCGGATTCCCTTCGTACCGTCCTGGGCCTCCACGGTGCCTCGATCGACGAGATCCGACAGGTGCTCCAGAGCGGCCAGAACACCACCACCGATGCCTTCGGCGTCGTCGGAATCCTGGTGACCCTGCTCTCGGCCACGAGTTGCAGCCGTGTCCTGCAGCGTCTGTGCGAACGGAGCTGGCACCTGCCCCATCTGGCAGGGCGCCTGGCGGCGTGGCGATGGCTCGCCTGGCTGCTGGTGTGGATCGTCGCCCTGACCGTCCAGGGGCAGGTCCGAACCGGATTCGGTGTGGGGGACGGCCTCGGGGTCATCCTCTACCTCGTCACGGCCACTCTTCTCTGGTGGTGGACGCAGCACCTCCTGCTCGGTGGCCGGGTCCCCTGGCTTCCCCTGCTCCCCGGGGCCGTGCTGACCAGTGCCGCGCTGACGGCGCTCGCCTGGGGATCGCGGCTCTACATCCCCCGCTCGCTGAACCGCAGCGTGGCGCAGTTCGGCCCGCTCGGCCTGGTGTTCACCCTGCTCAGCTGGCTCATCGTGATGTTCACGGCCATCACGCTCGGGATCGGCATCGGGTACGTGGTCGCGGGCCAGGGCCGACTGGCCCGGCTGCTGGGGACTCCGAACCCGGCCCCGGCGGACGAGGAATGACGGCAGGGCCCCGGAACGGACCGGCTCCTCCTCGGTTCCTCGGCGCTCGTCGCCGACGCGGTCGCGCACGCGTCGCCGGGCGTCGTGAGTAGCACGCCCCATCCCGTCGGATCACGGTCCGCGTTGCTCTTTCCATCCGTGAGTTCAGGGTTCGAGGCCCCTGGCGGCCCCCTCGGAACGCTGACGGGTCCTGCACCGGGCCACCTTCGTCGGCCGGGACATCGACAGCAACTACGAACTGATCCGCCGCCTCGAACCGTACGTCCGCCCGGCCGCCACCAGCACCGGCGCGCTGTCCGCCGCCACCCGGCAGGTGCTCGCCACCGAACTGCCCGAACTCCTGCCGCACGCCGTCGAGATCATCGAGTACCTCGGCCGGTACTTCGGCATCGACGACTGACCCCCGCCCGGCCCTCCGGTTCCCCGGGGGGCCGGACCGTCGTCGGCGCCCGGGCCGAGCTTTCCTCGACCGGACCGAGTGGGAGCCGCACAGCGCCCTCACTCACGCGTCGAACCACGGCTTCCTGGCGGACCAGTGTTTCACCCAGCCTGCGAAGCCCGACTCGGCCGTCGTGAAACCGAACTCCGAGCCGAAGGGAACCGCGCCTTCCCCGCTGATGTTCCACACGTGCCCCCGGTGCGGACCCGTGACGATGAGGTGCCAGTACATCCCGCAGCCGTCGGTACCCAACACGATCGATCCGTGGCTGAAGACCTGTTCGAGGATCGGGTCGATCTCCTCGGAGGGCCTGGGGTCCTCCTCCCACAACCACCTCGACGTCAGCGGGAAGGGCCTGCTCAGGTGACGCTCCGGCCGGCCGTCACCCCAGTCCCCGGGCATCTCCGCCAGTCCCACGAGCCCGAAGTCCGGTGGCCCGGAGCGTGAGCCGTCCGCGATCTCGGCAACGAACGTCCGGTACGGCTCGGGCAGGACCACGCCGTGCTCCGCCTCGAAGGCACCCACGGCCTCCCAACCCAGCGCCGACTCCCGGGCATCGTCGGCGTCGACGGCTGCTCGAATCGCAGCAAGATCGCGGGGATCCGCGTGCTCTGTGTCCATGCGGCCCATTGGTACCACCCGGCTCTGACAAGGGCGCAGGGTTGCGGCGCACGGCTCACTGCGACTTGACCCTGGTGCCACCCTTCTCGTCTTCGGCTCACTGGCAATGACGGACATGGGCTCCGCAACGAAGTCCTCTTCGAGGGCCGGCCCGTGCGGCCCGCCAGCGTCTGGGGCCGCGCCGATGAAGGCGCTGACCTGGTCCGCGGCCCGGTGCCCACGACGGCTGCCCAGGCGCTCTGGCGCGGCCTGCTGGTCGTGACCGTCGACGGCACGTTACTGCCGGTACCGGACTCCCCGGCCAACCTCGCGGTGTTCGCCAAGCACCGATGCCACGGCGGGGGTGGGGGCTATCCGCAGATGCGGCTGGCGCCCTTGGTGGCCTGCGGGACGAGGGCGGTGATCGGGGCAGTGATCGGACCGGCCAGTGTGATCCAGCGGCAGCGGGTCACAGCCGGAGGACGGAGCACCTGGAAGCGGTGGGCGTGGGCTTCGGTGTCCTCCCATAATCGGGCCTCGTAGGTGGCCATCAGGGCGAGCATCTCCCGGGCGGGCTGGTCGTAGTCCGCGGTCCAGGCCAGGCGGTCCAGGCCCGTATCGAGGTGGTCCCAAGCCTGTGCGGGCGCGGTCGAGACATTGGCGCATCAGGCCGTCCTCGCCGACGCTGGAATGATGGATGGCCAATCGGGAAGCGGCCGGCGAGGCGTAGAGCGGGTCTTCGCGTGCGCTACCGGTCCAGGCGACCTGTTCCGCCGCCATCGCCAGGCTGTGCCGACCGAACAGCCGGTGGACCTCCGCCACAGGGGTCCAGGCCTGGGATTTGGTGGGTGGGTCGGCGGACATCTCGGCCAGGGTGACCGCCAGGCCGAGGCGGGCCTGCGCTGCATCAAGGTGACGCGCGGAGACGGCCGTCAGCATCGCACGCGAGACCGGGGACGAGGCGATGGCGAAGAGCCGTGAGCGAACTCTCTGGCCGGCGCTGCCCTGCTCCTGAAGCGCCAGGGCACTCTGGGCGAGGTCAGCGGCGCGCTGCTCGATCTCCTGGCCCGTGCCGAACCTGCGGTTTGGGCCGATCACCTCGATTGGCTTCCTCTCAAGCCGGTCGACGTCCGCCATGCCGATCTGACAGCGGCCGGCCGGGCGGTGTTCAGCGGCTGTACCGGTGCTGGGTGCGGGGACGCCGGCGGGCTCTGACAGGTCCTGAGAGCGGCGGGTTCCCCGGGGGATGAATCCCAGTTGGTCGGCGGGGCGACCGAGGACCGCCTGGAGACAGGCACGGTACAAGGAGGGTGGCCACCCCGTGCGTCCGGTCGTCCAGTTGGTGACGGTCCGTTCGGAGACCGTCCCGATTCGGCCGGTCAGCTCCTCGTATGCGCCGTTGACCTCGTCGGCCAATTCCACGCCGGACAAGCCGAGTTCTGCCATGCGGGCTCGAAGAATCACGTTCCCATCCACTCGCCCAGTGTAGTGACATGAGCACGTTCCGCACCGGGATTCACGCAAGCCGGGGCCGAGTTTTCGGGGGCGACCCCCCGAACCCTCCCGACTTTTCCTGGTGCGGACACGTCGGCCGCTGGTTGACTTGTCGTCACCTCCAGCGGTCGAGTGCCGCGCCCACCCGGAGGTCGGGTCACGGCGCCCGTCCGGCCTGAGGCCGGTCCGCTGGTCACCTCAGGAGAGCCGCTCCTACATCCACGTGGAGAGAACGAATGAAACCGAAATCGCCGCTGCCGCGGCTCGCGGTCGTCATGTTCATGATGATCGCGGTCTCTCTCGGGCTTGCCCCGGCTGCATCCGCTTCGGGAAGCGAGCCCCGCAAGCTCGCCCACCGTCCCATCGTCTTCGTCCACGGCTGGCACGGAGACTCCCGCACCTGGTCCGCGATGGAGCAGAGGGCCATGGACCGTACCGACTTCGGCTACGGTGCGGGCGAGCTGTGGCCGTTCGACTACAGCTCAGTGAGCAAACCGGGCAACGACAGCACGCCGATCGCGACCCTCGCGGGCATGCTCCGCCAGTTCATCCAGGATGAGGGCCTGGTGGACAAGTCACCCGACGGGAAGATCGACATCGTCGCCCACTCGATGGGCGGCCTGGTCGCCCGCACCTACCTGGTGAACGGCGGCGCCAGCACCACGGCGCACCTGGTCACCCTCGCGACCCCCAACCACGGCACCGTGCTCGGGAACCTCTGCCCCGGCCTCTGCGGTACCCAGGCTGCCGAGATGGGCGCGAAGTCCGACTTCCTCAAGTGGCTGAACGGCAAGCCGGAAACGTATGGGAGCACCCAGTACGCGACGTTCCGGTCGAACGTCGGTGATGAGCCCCTTGAGGCGGCGCTCTCCCCGTACCCCTACGCCTGCGACAAGGTGGTCTACGGGGTGGACGATGACGGCGAGCGCTCTGCCAAGTACACCGGCAGGACCAGCGTCCTCAGCGGCGCCGCCAACCTCGTCTCGCCCTGCGTCGGCCACGACCAGATCCAGGGTGATGACTGGACGGTGGACATGGCACTGCGCTTGATCTCGGACCCCAACGGCGCCCACACGCCCAAGGCCGCCCAGGTCCAGTGCGGGGACCTGACCGAGCACTGGGGCAAGGGCTCCGGTGTCAGGCCGGGCGGATGGGTCTCCGCCCACGCCCAGTCCTGCGTGGTCGCAACCGGCGCGCCGCACTCCCGCACCAAGTCCGTCTACACCGAGCTCCAGATCCGCGGCTGCGGGTACTACGGTCGCGTCGGTACGCCCTGGTACTACACGGGGTCCTTCGACGTCAACTGCGACGTGAAGGCGAAGGGCATCCTGTGGCGCAACGGAGTCTGGGCCGCGCACTCCCCCCATCTGGTGGCCAACGTGTACGAGCGGTGGCTGCAGGTCCGCACCGACACTGCCTCCGCCGACACGGGCTCCAAGGTGGCAGGGGAATGGTCCTTCGACGCCGATGCCTGGTGGGGTCACGAGTGGGAGGTCCACCACGCCAAGTCCCGAACCCCTTCGATGATCATCGCCTAATGTCCTTCACCGGGCTCCAGCCCGCCCAAGCCCAGGCCCAGTCCCGGCCCGCCGCCCGCCCCACCGCTCCTCCCGCCGCCCTACGGGCTTGCCCCGGTTCTCAAACCCGGCTGCCCGCAGCGGAGAACACCGCCTCGCGGCGGCTCCGACGGACGACCGTCCTCGGAGCCGTCCACGGCCGCCCGGCGTCCTCGGGCCCGCCCCCGGACACCCCCGAGGACGCCGGCTCTCCCGGCGGCGGGAACGTCATGGAGCCGACTCCGAAGCATCATCCGAACCCCGAACCGAAGAAGCGCGGCCAGGAAGACCTCGCGCTTCGCCCCAGCCCTGCGCAGCGGCCGACGGAGGTCCCGAAGGACTGAAGACCACAGCGAACCGGCCCTGCACAACTCTGAGGAGAGATAGTGAGAACCCTCGCAGCACTGATCGCCGGCGGGCTGATTGCCACGGCGGCGGCCCTGGGAACGCCCGCCGCGCACGCATCCCCCGCCGCCACGGCCACCCCGCAGCCGCGCATCCTCAACTACAACACCATGCTGCTGACGGTGGCCGGCGACTGGGACCACGAGAACCGGGCCAAGCGCATCGGGAACGCCGACTTCGTGCAGGGCAACGACGTCGTCGTCCTTGAGGAGGTGTTCAGGAACCAGAAGCCCGCGGCAGGCATTCTGTTCGATACCTTGAAGAACAACGGATACACCTACCGGACCCCCATCGTCGGTGCCACGGACGGGACCCGCCCCGGAGACAACCCCCGCTGGAACTCGTCCGACAACAGCCCGGGGTCCTTGAGGCTGGAGAACGGCGGCGTCGTCATCGCGAGCAAGCACCCCATCGACTACATGGCCTCGCGCGTCTACAAGGTGCGCCCTTGCGGGGCGGACCAACACGCGGCAAAGGGGTTCGCCTACGTCCGCATCAACTTCCACGGCACCTGGCTCCACGTCATCGGCACACACACCCAGGCGGACGACACGAACTGCGCCAAGGGCGCCGCTGAGGAAATCCGGCACAAGCAGTTCAGCGAGATCGACGCCTTCATCCGCGGGATGCACATCCCCGAGAGCGAGACGATCGTGCTCAGCGGGGACATGAACGTCGATCGGCACTCGCCCGAGTATCACCGCATGCTCGGCGCGCTGCATGCCGAGGCACCGGACCACAACCTCGGGTGGCCGTACTCCTACGACACCCAGAACAACACGATCGCCAAGTACCGCGACGGCCGGCAGGTGAACTTCCCGAACAACCCCATCGCCCCGACGCAGGACCTCGACGACATCCTGCTTCGGAAGGACCACGCGCGTCCCGCGGTGTGGAACAACAAGACCCTCACCGGCCAGTACAACTGGGAGATGGTCTCCGCAAACCACCACTACGCGTACTCCGACTACAGCGACCACTACCCCGTAGTCGCCGGCGACGTGACCGAGCCGTCGGGCAGGTACGAACTCACCGTTGAGAAGGCCACCCTCAAGCGCTACAACTACAGCGACAACAAAACGTCCTACGATCCTTGGGACTTCGGCGAGATCACCATCACCGGAGCCTCGGGCTCCACGCGCGACCACCAGACCGTGTGGACCAAGCCGTACAAGGGTGACAGCTACATGAAGGTCGGCACCGATTTCCCCCTGTCGGGGCTCCGCCGCGTCCGCTCCGACCATGGGTTCGCCGTCCACGCGGACGTCATGGACGGACACGGCGGCTTCATCCGCAACCAGACTGTCGCCTACGGGACAGCGTGGTGGCACAACGGAGACCCGGAAGGGCGGCAGACGGCCACCCTCGTCGGCGCGTACGGCGGCGACATCGAGATCACCTACACCGTAAGGAAGATGTCCTAGCCTCGGCCGGGCGCCCATCGCCTGGGCCCCTCTGCTGCCCGTCTCCGACCCGAACCTGCGGGCGGCGACGAGCAGCAGAGGGACACTCCGGCGAGGTAACGTTGCAGCATTCGTCAGTCCTACGGCCTCTGACGCATCGGCATCCGGGGGATCTCCGCAACAGGTCATCCGTCAGACCCACCGCCACTGACCGCCCGGCGACAACCACCTGCCGCATCCCGCCAACCGGGCAGATCACACCGTGCGGACCCGGAACGGGTCCGGGTCGTCGAGTACACACTCGGGTAGGTGAGGAAGTCCCGGACGTGGATGGCGACGGCCATCTGCTGGAGGGCGGAGAAGCTGAGTGCGCAGCCGGAGGCGCCGAGGGCGATGACGACGGCGCGGTCCCAGCCGGTGACGTGGGCGGTAGTCGGGGTGGTCACGGTGGTGGTGCTCATGCGGCCGTCCCGAAGTCGTCGCGGTTCGGCTGCTCGGTGCTGGTGGCGCTGTGGCCGGTCGAGGCGGCGCGGGCGGCGGCTTGCTCGGCGATCTGCCGGTGGCGGATCGCGCGGCGGGTTTCGCGGTAGAGCTTGAGGGCGTGCTCCGGGGTGATCTTGAGGAGCCAGGCGAGGCGCTCGACCGGGACGTCCTGGCGGTATCCGGCGAGGACGATCGCGCGGCGCTCGGCCTTGGTGACGGAGATGTCGCGTCCGGCCAGTACCGCGTTGACGCGGCTGTAGTCGAGGCGGCCGTTGATCTTGGCGTGCGGGGGTTCGCGTTCCTCCTCGGTGAGGCCGCCCTCCTCGACGACCGCGTGCGCATCCTCAACCGCTCCCGGAAGGCGTCCCAGCGGATCATCACCGCCGACGAGGTCCTCGCCCGCTACGGCGTCACCCCCACCCAGTGGCCCGCCTTCCGCGCCCTGACCGGCGACAAGTCCGACAACATCCCCGGCGTCCGCGGCATCGGCCCGAAGGTCGCCGCCACCCTGCTGCACGACGGCATGCGGCTGCCCGACCTGCCCGAATCCGGGCGCCTGACCGGCGCCAAGGGCACCGCGATCACCACCGCCTGGGCCGACGTCCTACGCTGGGAATCGATGATCACGGTTCGCCGCCACGTCGACGTCCCCGTCGCCCTCAGCGGCGAGGCCAGCCCCCAACTGCCAAAGCCTGCCGACGTCGTCGAGAAACTGGGACTGTGGTGAGCGGCGCCGTACCGGGCTCGGTCCTGGCCGCCTTCGCGCACCCCGACGACGCCGAACTGTGGGCCGGCGCCACCCTCGCCCTGCACGCCAGGTGCGCCACCGTCACCGTCCTCGTCCCGCACCACGACGAGGTCCGCGACATCGAGGCCCGCAAGGGCGCGGCCGTCCTCGGTGCCGAGCTGCGCCAGGTCTCCCGGCTCGACCACGCCACCGTGCCGGAGCTGCTATTGGAGGCTCAGCCGGACATCGTACGAACCCCGGTGAGCCCCCACAGAACGGCCACGCACCGTGCCGGCTTCCCCGGAAGCTTGCTCGCCCCCCTGCTCGAGTACACCAGCAGTACCAGGGGCGGGGAGGCGCACCGACCCGTCCGGCCACCGGGCATGGGCCACAGCGCCGGCTCCCCCGGCCGGCATGGCGATCAGCCGCACCCCGCCGGACTCCAGCCCCCTCGCACAGATGGCCGACGGCTCAGCGGTGTTCGGGGTTCTCGAAGTCGAAGCGGCAGCCCGCGTCCCACTCGGAGCGCTGGTTGCCGTAGGCCGGGATGCCGCCGGCGTCCTTGAGCATGCGGGCCAGGTGGAGCTGGTTCCAGGTCATGAAGGTGGCGTTGCGGTTGGTGAAGTCGTTCTCCGGACCGCCGGAACCGGGATCGAGGTAGGACGGCCCCGGGCCGGCCTCGCCGACCCAGCCCGCGTCCGCCTGGGGCGGGACGGTGTACCCAAGGTGCTGGAGGCTGTAGAGCACGTTCATCGCGCAGTGCTTGGCACCGTCCTCGTTCCCGGTGATCAGACAGCCCCCGACCCGCCCGTAATAGGCGTACTGGCCCTCCGAGTTGAGGATCGAGGAGCAGGCGTACAGGCGCTCGATGACCTTCTTCATGACGGAGGAGTTGTCACCCAGCCAGACCGGGCCCGCGAGGGTGAGGATGTCGGCCGCCATCACCTGGGAGTAGATCACCGGCCAGTCGTCGGTCTCCCAGCCGTGCTCGGTCATGTCCGGCCACACGCCGGTGGCGATGTCCAGGTCGACGGCGCGCAGCACCGCGACCTGGACGCCCTGGCGCTCCAGGACGCCGGTGCTGACGTCGATCAGGCCCTGGGTGTGGCTGCGTTCCGGGGAACGCTTGAGGGTGCAGTTGATCACCAGGGCGCTCAGGTCGGTGTACGTCGTCGTCGGGTCCGGCACCGGTTCCTCCTCCGTGTGGTCCGGGAGGCCGGGCGGGTGGCGGACTCCCCCGCCCAGCCCACCAGGCAGGCACCGCCGGCGCGCGTCAGGCTGGGCCTCCCGGCTGACCCCGTTCGGCTGTCCGGACGATGCGGAGACCCGGCCTTCGGCCGCCACCCCGGAGAGGCCGAGGCGCGGCGGCCTCCGCGGGCGCCGACATCGCCTTCCGGCCGAATGTCCGCGCCGCCGCTCGGACCGTGAAGCCGATGGGTAGTCAGAAAGACACCCCCACAGTGAACTTGGAGATTCCGTGGCCATTCGCATGCGCTACCGCCCCTTGGTCCTCACGTTGTTCCTGTCCCTGGCCGCGGCCGGGTGCAGCTCCGGCTCGGGCGGCGGATCGGAGGGCGGCGGCAAACTGACGGTGTGGCTGGCCGTCGACGCCCAGGAGAGTTGGCCGGAATTGGTCCAGTCCACTAATGACCGCTTCACCAAGGCCCACCCCGGGGTCAAGGTCGAGGTCCAGTACCAGCAGTGGCCGACGAAGAACCAGAAGCTGGATGCCGTCCTCGCCGGGAAGAACGTGCCCGACGTGGTGGAGATGGGCAACAGCGAGACCACCAACTACATCGTCAACGGGGCCTTCGCCACGGTCGACCCGGCCCGCTTCGACCAGTCGGACGCCTGGCTCCCGGCGCTCGCCGACGCGTGCCGCGACAAGGGCAAGACCTACTGCGTGCCCTACTACGTCGGGGCCAGGGTCGGCGTCTACCGCACCGACTACTTCGCCCGCGCCGGTGTGCCGGACGCACCGAAGACGTACCCCGAGCTCCTCTCCGCGTTCGACCGCCTCAAGGCCGCCTACGGCCCCGAGGACCCGAACTTCTCCGCCCTCTACCTGCCCGGCCGCTACTGGAACGCGGCGATGGCCTTCGTGAAGGACGCCGGCGGCGAGATCGCCGTGAAGGAGGGCGACCGCTGGAAGGCCTCGTTGTCCTCGCCGAAGTCCGTCGCCGGGCTCACCGAGTGGAAGCGGCTGATCGACACCTACTACGTCGGCGACCGCGCGAAGGACAACGGCGACCAGCCGGGCGTCGTCGGCCAGGGCCACGTGGGTGTGTTCTACGGCAACACCTGGGAGGCCGACGCCGCCGCCGACGAACGCTCCGGCGGAGACCCGAAGCTGAAGGGCAAGTTCGCCACCTTCCCCTTCCCCGGCCCTTCCGGGAACCTCCTGCCCCCGTTCCTCGGCGGCTCCACCCTGGCCGTGCCGGCCAAGTCGACGCGCAAGGAGCTGGCCGCCGACTGGATCAAGCTGTTCACCGACCGGGAGTCGCAGAAGACGCTGATCGCCGCGAACACCCTGCCCAACAACACCACCCAGCTGGCCGAGGTCGCCGCCGGCGGCATCAACGGTCCGGCCGCCCAGGCCGCGGCGACCGGAGGCTGGATGACCCCGTTCGCACCCGGCTGGACGTCGGCGGAGAAGTCCAACGTCCTGCCCGAGATGCTCGAACGGATCGCGAACGGCAAGGCGTCGGTCCAGGACGCCGCGCGGGAGGCCGACCGGCGGATCGACGAAGTGATCAATGAGCGCTGACCGGGTCCGGCGGCGGCGCCCTCCGACGCTGCTGCCGTACCTGCTGATGGCCCCGGCCGTCGTCGCGCTCGTCCTGGTGCTGGGCTACCCGCTCGTGGACATGGTCGTCCTCGCCTTCCAGGACATGACCCGCGAGCAGCTGTTCAGCGGCTCGACGCCGCCCTGGGCCGGGCTGGACCAGTTCCGCCGGATCCTCGGTGACGGCTTCTTCTGGACGGTGGTGCTCCGCACCGTGCTGTTCACCGCGGTGTCCGTCGTCCTCACCGTGGTCTGCGGGACGGCGACCGCGCTGCTGATGCACCGCGTCTCCCCGTGGGTGCGCGCCGTCATCTCGGGCGTGCTGGTCACCGTGTGGGCGATGCCGGTCATGGTCGCCGGGGCGATCTTCCGCTGGCTCTTCGACGCCGACTACGGGGTGGTGAACTGGCTGCTCTCCCGGCTGCCCGGGGTCGACCTGGCCCGGCACAACTGGTTCACCGATCCCTTGCAGGGCTTCGCCGTCATCGTCGCCGTCGTGGTGTGGGGCTCGCTGCCGTTCGCCGCCATCACCCTGCGGGCCGCGCTGGCGCAAGTGCCGCCCGAACTGGAGGAGTCCGCGGTGCTCGACGGCGCCCGGCCGTTCCAGGTCCTCCGGCACATCACCCTGCCCTCGATCAGGCCGGTGCTGCTCATGGTCACGACGCTGATGGCCATCTGGAACTTCGGCACCTTCAACCAGATCTGGATCATGCGCGGCGGCCAGCCCGAGCGCGAGTACTACCTGCTGGGCGTCTACTCCTTCATCGAGTCGTTCGCCGTGAACCGGTACAGCACCGGGGCGGCGATCGCGCTCGTGACGGTCGTGCTGCTGCTCGCCGGATCGGTCGTGTACCTGCGTCAGATGCTCAGGACGGGAGAGGTCGAATGAGACGAAAGCGGTCGCTGGGCCACGACCTGCTCGGGCTGCTCGTCGCCGCGGTGGTCGGGTTCCCGGTCTACTGGATGGTGCTCACCGCGTTCCGGCCCGCCACCGAGATCCTGAGGCTGCCACCGCAGTTCTGGCCGGGCCGGCCCACGCTCGGCAACTTCTCCAGGGCACTGGGCTCCGAGACGTTCTGGGCCAACGTCCGCTCCAGTGTGGTCATCGGCCTCGGCACCGTCCTGGTGTCCCTGGTCGTCGGCGTGCTCGCCGCCTTCGCGCTCGCCCGCTTCCGCTTCGCGGGCCGCAAGGCCTTCGCCGTGGTGATCCTCATCGTCCAGATGGTCCCGCTGACGGCCCTGATCATCCCGGTCTACCTGCTGCTGAACGACGTCGACATGACGGACAGCCTCAGCGGGGTGATCCTCACCTACCTGGTGTTCACTCTCCCGTTCACCGTGTGGATGCTGCGCGGCTTCATCGTCGGGATCCCCGTCGAGCTGGAGGAGGCGGCCATGGTCGACGGCTGCGGTCGCCTCGGCGCGTTCCGCCGGGTCGTGCTCCCCCTGCTCGCGCCCGGCATCGTCGCCACCTCCGTCTTCGCGCTCGTCCAGGCGTGGAACGAGTACGTCCTCGTCTACGTCCTGCTGTCGAGCCCGGACAAGCAGACGGTCAGCATCTGGCTGGTCTCCTTCCAGACCAGCTTCGGGACCGACTACGGCGGCCTCATGGCGGGTGCCACGCTGACCGCCCTGCCCGTCGTGGTGTTCTTCCTCATCGTCCAGCGGAGGATCACCTCAGGCCTCGCCGTCGGCGCGGTCAAGGGCTGAGCCCTGGCGCGGGAGGGGTGGGCGGCCGGCCGGAGGACCCTGGCCGGCCGCCAGGACCCTGTCCGGCCGCACGGCCGTTCAGTAGCATGGCCTCGCCTCCGCCCGTGGCTCCGAGGGGACGAGTGACCGCCGTGACAACCCTGAACGCGAGCAGCCTGTCCGTGGACGTCCCTGATGTTCTGGACGTCCTGGATGTTCTGGACGTGCACGACGTCCTGGACATCGATGTGGACGTCGACCTGCTGCTGGACGGCGACGACACCGTGCAGCCGCCCGACGCGGGAGTCCCGGTGTCCGGGGCTCCGGTGCCGATGACCCCGCCGCAGAGCACCCAGATGGACTTCGAGTTCGACGCGCAGGGGTGCGTCCAGCTCGACCCTCCCGTCCAGCTCGTGGTGGAAGCGCCGACGGCACCGGTCGGCCAGGCGGGCGCCGCCCGCGCGCGGACCCGCTGAAGAGCACCGGGGCGAGCGCCACCGACGGTGTGGTCCGCGCGAACCCGCGCGGACCACACCGGGGTTCAGCGCAGGCCGGCGAAGAGGTCGTTCTCCGGCAGGGCCGCCCCCGTGGGGTCCTGCACTCGCACGAAGGTCTCCACGCCCATCAGTTCGGTGAACCGCTCCTTGCCCATCTTCAGGAAGAAGATGTTCTCGCCCTGGCTGGCGTGCGCCGCCAGGGCGTCGAACTTCAGGCCGCCGAACTCGGTGGTGTCCACCCAGGTGGTGACCTCCTCGTCGGGCAGTCCGATCGGCGGGATCGCGTCCACCGCCGCGGAGCCCGCATCCGCGGAGCCCGCCTCCGGGGAACCCTCCTCCGCGGACTCCGGCTCCTCCCAGTCCGCGCCGAACTCCCGCATGACCTCGCCGAACCGGCGCATCGCCGAGTGCGGCGCCGTCGTCCAGTAGACCTTCGGCGTCGCGTCGGTCAGCTCCAGCGCCGCCATCGTGATGCGGTGCGCCTGGATGTGGTCGGGGTGGCCGTAGAACCCGTTCTCGTCGTAGGTGACGACCACGTCGGGCTGGTACCGCCGCATGAGTTCGGCGAGGCGGGCGGCGCCGTCCGCCACGGGCGTGCGCCAGAACGAACCGGGCGCGTCGTTGCTCTCCCAGCCCATCATTCCGGAGTCGGCGTACTCCAGCAGCTCCAGGTGGCTCACCTTCAGCACCTCGCAGCTGGCTTCGAGCTCCTGACGGCGCATCGCGGCCACGGCCGCCGGGTCGTGGCCGGGTTCGCCCGGCTTGACCCCGCCCGGTCCGTCGCCGCAACGACCGTCCGTGCACGTGACGAGGACCGTACGGATGCCCTCCGCCGCGTACCGGGCGAGGACTCCCCCGGTCCCGGTGGCCTCGTCGTCGGGGTGAGCGTGCACTGCCATGAGTGTCAAGGGCCGGTCAGTCATGAATACCATCCTCTGATCTATAAGTGCCGGCCCCCAGTCTGCGCCACGGGGGCGGGTGGTCGCCCGCAGTATCCGTCCGAGGGCGGGCGCCGTGGCGGCTGCCCGGGCCGGGTCAGCGACGCCCGGCGGCCAGGTGACGGGCAGACCGGCCCCGATACGGCTCAGCAGCCGGCCGCCGTGGACCCCGGGAGTGTCGAAGCTGCGCAGCCCGTCCGAGTCGTCGGCTCCGGCCCGCAGGACCTCGGGCACCAGCACCGCCTCGGCGGCGGGCATCCCGGCACCCGCGGGCCCGGGGTAGGCGTCGGCGAGGTAGGCCGTCCTCGGCTCCGGCATCGAGGCGGCCGGCTTCACCCGGGCGGACGAGCGCCTGCTCCGGGAGGCGGACCACGTCTTCCACTGCGTGGCCGACCCCGCCACGGTCGTCCGCATCAACGCCTGGCGGCCGGACGCCTACGACCTCGGCGTCCTCTACGACGAAGCCAAGGACCGCTACCTGACGTACGTCCAGATGTCCGAGGCCGTCCTGCACTTCGTCCGCGCCGGCCGGCGCGTGGCGGCGGTCTTCTACGGACACCCTGGCATCTTCGTCCTGTCCAGCCACCGCGCCGTCCGGATCGCCCGGCGCGAGGGGCACCGCGCCGTGATGCGGCCCGGCATCAGCGCCCTGGACGTGCTCTGCGCCGACCTCGGCGTGGACCCGAGCACCCCCGGCATGCAGACCTTCGAAGCCTCCGACCTGCTGATCCGGGGCCGGCGCATCGACCCGGGCCTGCACCTGGTGCTCTGGCAGGTCGGCGTCGTCGGCGAACTCGGCTACCGGCGGGGCGGGTTCGGCAACCGCCATCTCCCCGTGCTGCTGGACCGGCTGGAGGAGGTGTACGGGCCGGACCACCCCGTGGTCAACTACGTCGGCGCCCGCTACCCCGGCCTCGACCCCGTCACGGACCACCACACCGTCGCCGCCCTGCGCGACCCGGCCGTGCGGCACACGGTCACCAGCGCCTCCACCTGGTACCTGCCGCCCGCCGTCGCCGCCCCGGCCGACCCTCAGGTGCTCGAACGCCTCGGCCTGCTCGCGCCCGGCCTGACCGTCCGCCCGCCCGACGGCCCGCTGCGGGTCATCGACGCGTACGGTCCGCGCGAACTCGCCGCCCTCGACGGCTTCGCCGACTTCCGCGTCCCGGCCGGCTTCCACTGGCAGGAGGACACCCCCGGCGCCCGCTTCGTCCTCGCGCTCGGCGAGGACAGCGCCCTGCGCGAGCACTACGTCCGCGACCCCGCGGCCGCCGTGGCGGACTGGGCCCCACCCGGCCCCGGGACACCCGACCACGGAACGGCCGATCACGGAACCACAGGCCCCGGAGCCGCCGGCCACCCGCCCGCCGGCCTCGGCCCGGCCGAACGCGCTCTGCTGGCCCGGCGCGAGGACCTGGCCGTACAGGCCGCCGCCCGCGGTGTCCGGCGGCAGCCGAGCCCGGAGGCGGCCCGGCGCCTGCGCACCCTGCTCACCCGCCCGTCGGAGGCGCGCGGCCTGTCGCGGGCGGCGGGCCCGCCGCCGGTCCGGCGGGACCTGGACGCCGTCCTCGCCGCCGCCCTGTACCCGTGGACCGGCCTGTACGGCACACCGGACGGCGACCTCTCCGTCTACGTCCTGGGCCGCGCCACCGACCCGCCCCGGCACCGGGTCCACCTCGACGGCCGCCCGGTCCCCGACCCGCGCTACGGGCACGGCGTGCTGCGCTGGCGCGCGGCGGACGGCGCCGCCGACGGCGAACTGCGCCCGGAGTCCGGCCGCGACGGGCGGCGCCGGCTGGTCGGCACCGTCGGAGGGCGCCGAGTGCGCCTGACCGAGTACCCGCTGCCCGAACTGCCGCCGCTCGCCGGCCTGGTCGGCGGCTACGCCTGCTCGGGCGTGCGCGTGGACGTCGCACCCGGCGCCCCCGGCTCGGCCCCGCGCCTGCGCGTCACCGTCGACGGCGAGCCGGCCACCGCCGCGGTGCTGATCGGACCGGCGGGCTTCGAGGTGGACGGCGTCACCGTCCCCTTCGCCCGGCGGCTGCCGGACGTCCCCCCGTGCCTCTACGGGACGTACCGGCTGCGGCTGCCCGCGCGGCCGGACGGCGCCGAACTGCGGGTCGCCGCGGACGGCGTCACGCTGGACGGCCGGGCCGTCCCCGGGGCCGGGCAGAGCGGCCGACGGCTCGGCTGGCGGCGGGGGCCCGCCCCCGTGCCGTCCGCCGACCTCGCCCTGCTGCTCGACCCGATCACCCTGCACCCGATGCTCCACGGCACCGGCCGGACCACGGACGGCGCACCGTTCCCGCTGCTCGGCATGGTCCCGGTCGGCGCCGAGACGGCCCGCGAGCTCGCCGCCCGGCCCCGGTACGGCATCCCGCCCGGCCCGTGGGCCCACCTGACGGCGCTCGCCGCCGAGGC
This sequence comes from Kitasatospora sp. NPDC091335, assembly GCF_044757205.1. Taxonomy (NCBI): domain Bacteria; kingdom Bacillati; phylum Actinomycetota; class Actinomycetes; order Kitasatosporales; family Streptomycetaceae; genus Kitasatospora; species Kitasatospora sp. NPDC091335. The sequence goes on from NZ_JBIVUM010000003.1 coordinate 660,701, forward strand.
GAGCCACCGCGGCGGGCTGTTCTGGTGGCACGGCTGGGAGCAGTCCGCCACCGCCCTGCGGGCCGTCCGGCGCGCCCTGCGGGAGGACGGCCGGTAGGCGGCCGGGGAAGGCGGCTCAGGAACCGCCGGCCCGGCGGACGATGAGCATGTCCTGGGTGTGCCCGATGGCGTAGCCGCCCCCGGGAACGGCGAAGTGCTCCTGGACGTAGGCGGTCAGCGCCGCGCGGGAGGGGCGGGGGTCGAGGGTGGCCAGGTCGGCGACGTTCACCATGAACTCGGCCACGGCCACCGCCTCGGCCAGGCCGGGCGCACGGTAGTGGAGGTCCAGGGTTTCGAGGGCGTAGTCGTGTTCCGGGTGCCGCTCGCGCAGGCGGTCGGCGAGGGGGCCCAGGTCGTAGCGGACGCCGGTGAAGTGCGCGGCCATCCGCATGCAGGGGCTCTCCGGGTTCTGGAGCACGACCAGGAGGGTGCCGCCGGGAGCCGTCCAGTCCAGGGCTCGGGTGACGGTGCCGAGCCAGTCCGGCGCGGGCACGTAGTAGAGCACGTGGGAGAGGTGGACGAGGTCGGCCGGCTCCGGCGGGCGGGCCCGGTCGAGCGGCTCCGGGAGGACCAGGGCGTCGGGGCAGGCGGCGCCGAGCTTCTCGCGCATCTCCGCGCTGGGCTCCACCGCGATGGTGCGCTCGAAGGAGCGGCTCAGGTAGGCGGTGGTCCGGCCGTCGCCCGCGCCGAGGTCCAGCAGCACCCTGCGGTGCGGCAGGGCGGAGGCGATCTCGCCCAGCCGGGCGTGGGTGACCGGCTTCTCGTCCGTCCCGGCCAGGAACAGCTCGAACGCCCGGCGGTAGTCGGCGCTCGCCACGTCCAGCACCCGGACCGGGTCCTCGTCCTTCGTCCTGGTCTCCACCGGTCGGCCTCCCCCTTGTTGACGACGATTCGGGTGCCGCCATTGCACCCCGGTGGCCCGCCGCGGAGGTGCAGGGACGTTCCTGCCCGCGTGTCGCCGGCGCCTCCCGGCCGACACCTCCCGTCCGGCCGCCCCCTACCGGCCGCACCACCCCTACCCGTCGGACCATCCCGACCGGCCGAACCACCCCTGCCCGTCCGGCTCTTCTGGACAATCACCCCGAAAATTTGCCACGGTGAGGAGCAGCGGCCCAGCCATCGATCTTGCGGCCGAAGCCTCCTGGGAGTTCTCCCATGCCTTCCGCTGACTTCCCCGCCTTCTACCTCGGCCAGAGTGTCTTCTCCGACCCCGGCACCCACCTCCCCCGCTACGCCGACCTCCCCGGTGTTCCGGGCCAACTCGCCCGCATCGCCCGGAACCTGGTCATCCACCGCCTCGAAGGCCGGCTGTTCCACCACCACATCCCGGCGAACCGCCTCCACCACGACGCGGAGACCCGCTACCTCGACGACATCCTGGACCTGATCACCGACCGCGACCCGGCCCCGCTCACCCATCCCCGCTCACCCGCCGACCGCTTCGTCGGCGTCTGCCGCGACCTGGCCCTGCTGCACTGTTCCTTCCTGCGCCATGTCGGCGTCCCGGCCCGGCTGCGCTGCGGCTTCGCCGACTACCTCGGCCCGGACGGCTTCCACGCCGACCACGTGGCCACCGAGTACTGGGACGACCGGCGCGGCTGGCTGCTCGCGGACCCGCAGCTGGCCGATCCGAGGGTCGCCGCCGACCTGCGGGTGGACTTCGACCCGATGGACGTCCCGCGTGACCGTTTCCTGGTCGCGGGCCAGGCCTGGCGCGCCATCCGCAGCGGCCGGGCCGCCGCCGGCTCCTTCGGCGTCCACCCGCCCGAGGAGGGCCCGCTGAACGGCGGCTGGTTCGTCGCCCACTCCACCAGGCTCGACCTCGCCGCCCTGAACAAGACCGAGACCCTCGTCTGGGACACCTGGGGCACCGCCTCCACCACCACGCCGCACAGCCCCTACGACGAGGTGGCCCACCTGACGACCGGCCCCGTCGACCTCCCCTCCGTCCGCCGCCTCTTCACCGAGCACGACGCCCTGCGCACCCCGAAGACCGTCCTCTCGCTGGCTCCCTTCAACGGCCCGCGCGAGGTCACCCTGCGCTGACCGCCACTCTTCCGTCCCGTCACCTCTTCGGCGGGCACCTCCGAAGAATACGAAATTTTTATTGCGCAACTTTTCCTTCGGATCTATCGTCGACGCATGCCCGAGAAGCCCCGGCCCGACCGGATCACCGACCTGTCCCGTCTGAAGGCGTTCACCAACCCGCTGCGGATGCAGCTCTACCGTCTGCTCTACGCCGCCGGCAGCGCGACCGCCTCACAGCTCGCCGAGCAGGTCGACCAGGCTCCGTCCCTGGTCAGCTACCACCTGCGCAAGCTCGCCGAGCAGGGCTTCGTGACCGAGGCGAGCGGCCGGAGCACCGACGGCCGGGAGCGGTGGTGGCAGGTCGCCTCCGAGGAGGGCTGGGGCTTCCGCGAGTCCGACCTCGCCGGCACGCCCGAGGGCGCCGCCGTCGTCGGCACGATCACCAGGGGCCTGGTCGACTTCCGCTCAGCCCAGTACCTCGCCTACCTCGGGCAGAGCGCCGCCTGGGGCAGGGAGTGGACCGACGCGGCCTTCAGCTCCGAGTGGCTGCTCGACCTCACCGCGGCCGAACTCGCCGAGATGGAAGAGGAGTTGCAGGCCATCTCGCGGCGCTGGCGGGAGCGCGGCAAGGCCGCCAGGACGGCCGGTGACACCGCGGGCCGCGAGCACGTGTCCGTCCACCTGTACGGGTTCCCCTTCCGCCCCTGACACCGGCACAGCCGGGTCCCCGAACCGTCGGAGCCCCTCATGACCCTCGCGGAAGCACCCCTTCCCGGCCGCGTCGCCGCACCGCCCGCCGCACCGCCCGCCCACCGCGACGGCAACGTGCTGCGCTGGCTCGCCGCTTACACCGCCTCGCTGATCGGCGACGGCGTCTACTTCGCCGCCCTCGGCTGGTCCGCCCAGCGCTCCGCGGGCCCCGCCGAGGTCGGCCTGGTCATGGCCGTCGGCGCCGCTCCGCGCGCCCTGCTGATGCTCGGCGGGGGCGTCCTGGCCGACCGGCTCGACCCGCGCCGGGTGATCCTCGGCAGCGACGCGATGCGCTGCCTGCTCATCCTCTCGGTGGCCGCCGCCATCGCGCTGACCACGCCCGCACTCTGGCTGCTGGTCGCGGTGGCGCTCGTCTTCGGCGCCGTGGACGCGCTGTTCGTCCCCGCCGTCGGTGCTCTGCCGCCCCGGATCACCAGTCCCGACCAGCTGGCCAGGGTCACCGGCCTGCGCTCGCTGTCGATGCGCCTCGGCCAGATCGCCGGACCGCCGCTCGGCGGCCTGGCGATGGGTCTGGGCGGCCCCGCCGCCGCGTTCGCCACCGCGGGCCTGCTGTTCGCGCTCTCCCTGCCGCTCCTGCTCTCCGTCCGGATCAGCCCGCTCGAAGCCCCCTCCTGCGAAGCCCCGGCGGGCGACACCCCTCCTGGCGACGGCACCGCGCGCGCCGACCTCCTCGACGGGCTGCGCTACATCCGCCGCCACCGCCTGATCGGCCCGCTGGTCGTGGCCGGAGCCGTCTGCGAACTCGGCCTCACCGGTACCCTCAACGTCGGCATGGTGCTGCTCAACGCCGAACGCGGCTGGGGCCCGTCCGGCTTCGGCTGGATCGTCGGCTGCTTCGGCGCCGGGGCCGCCGCGAGCGCCGCGCTGCTCGCCGTCGTCGGCCGGATTCCCCGGGCGGGCCTGACCATGGCCTGGACCCTGCTGGCGGGCGGCGTCGGCGCGGCGGCCATGGCGCTGGTCCCGCACCTGTGGACCGCCGCCGTCATCGCCGCCCTGGTCGGCCTGGGCGCGGGCGTCTTCGGCAGCCTGGACAGCACCCTCATCCAGACCGCCGCCGACCCCGCCTACCTGGGCCGGGTCACCTCCGTCACGATGCTCACCATGGTCGGTATCGCCCCGCTCAGCTACCCGCTGGTCGGCGCCGCCATCGGCACCTGGGGCACCGCACCGGTCTTCATCGGCTGCGGCGCCCTCTCCTGCCTCGGCGCCGTCCTCGCGCTCGCCTCCCCCGCCGTCCGCGGCGCCGAACTCCCCCGCGCCGCCGCCCGCTGAGCACCCTGTGCGGCGCACGGGGGCCGGGCCGGCCGGGCGGTCACCAGGTGACCGGGAGCGCCTCGACGCCGTAGACCGTGGAGCCTTCACGGAAGCGGACGCCGGCCTCGGGGACGGCGAGATGGCGGCGGCAACGGGACCCACGAGTCCGAACCATCGACGGCATCCGTCGGATGGCCGGACTCACGACACCCGGCCCGAACCCGACGCGGGCCACCCGGGCCGGATTGGACCGGGACTGCGCCGCCCCCTGCCGTTAGCCTCGGCCGCACAGTCGATCAACGGAGAACCAGCATGCACCCCGAACTCGCCGCCGATCTCGGCCGGTTGCCCGACGTCCTGGAGGAGACCCGGCAGCGGGCGCTCGCCTTCCTGGCCGGCCTCGACGAGCGGCCCGTGGTCCCGCACCCGGAGCCGCCGGCCGGGGCCGGGCTCGCCGAGGAGGGCGGCGGCGCGCGGGCCGCGCTGGCCGAGTTCGCGGAGCGCTGGGAGCCACGGCTGTCGGCGAGCGCCGGGCCGCGCTACTTCGGCTTCGTGACGGGCGGCGCGACGCCGGCCGCACTCGCCGGCGACTGGCTGACCTCGGCCTACGACCAGAACTCCAACTCCTCGCTGGACCCGGCCGGTCAGCAGCTGGAGCGGGAGACGGTCGGCTGGCTGCGCGAGCTGTTCGGGCTCTCGGCGGCGCACCACGGCACCTTCGTGAGCGGCGCCACGATGTCCAACACGGTCGGGCTGGCCGTCGCCCGCGAGTGGCTGGGCGAGCGGCTCGGCGTGGACGTCACCGAGGACGGGGCCGGCGCGCTGGGCCGTGTCCGGGTGCTGTCCGGCAGCGCGCACTCCAGCGTCGCCAAGGCGCTGTCGGTGCTCGGCCTGGGCCGGACGGCGCTGCGCGCGGTGCCCGTGCTGCCCGGCCGGGAGGCGGTGGACGTGGCCGCGCTGGAGCGGGCGCTGGCCGAGGCCGACGGGCCGTGCGTCGTGGTGGCCAACGCGGGCACCGTCAACACCGTCGACTTCGACGACCTGCGCGCGATCGCCGCCCTGCGCGAGCGCTACGGCTTCTGGCTGCACGTGGACGCCGCGTTCGGCGCGTTCGCCGCACTGTCGCCGGAGCACGCGGAGCTGGTGGCCGGGCTGGACCTCGCCGACTCGGTCTGCGTCGACCTGCACAAGTGGCTCAACGTGCCGTACGACAGCGCCGTGCAGTTCACCCGCCGCCCCGACCTCCAGGCCCGGGTGTTCCGGAACGCCGCCGCCTACCTCGGCCCTCTCGGAGAACACCCCGACCTGGTCCACCTGACGCCGGAGAACTCGCACCGGCTGCGCGCCCTCGCCGCCTGGTTCACCCTGCGGGCGTACGGCCGCTCCGGGCAGCGGGAGATCGTGGAGCGCTGCGTCGCCGGCGCCCGGGCGCTCGGCGCGGAGGTCGCCCGGATCGAGGGCCTGGAACTGCTCGCCCCGGTGCGGCTGAACGTCGTCTGCTTCACCCTGACGACGGACCCGACCCCGGAGCGGCTCGCCGCGCTCGCCGCCGGCTCGGCCGACGAGGCCTTCCTCACCCCGACCCACTACGCCGGCCGCCCAGCGCTGCGCGCGGCGTTCAGCAACTGGCGCACCACGGAGGCCGACGTCCGGCGCACGGCACGGGCGCTGGCCCGGTCCGTCCGGAACGGGACGGCCCGGGCATCGGGCTCCGGGGCAGGCTCCACCGCGGACTGAGGCGGGCCGGCCCGGTCAGCTCCGGTCGTGGTCCCCCGTCCCGCCGTCGATCAGCTCGCGCAGGATGTCCAGGTGTCCGGCGTGCCTGGCCGTCTCCGTGGTCATGTGGATCAGCACCCAGCGCAGCGACACGGTGTCGCCCGACCAGGACGTGCCGAGGTCGTCCAGCGCGAGCTCGCCGATCACCTCGTCGGCACCGGCCCTGGCCCGCGCGTAGAACGCCAGGATGTCGGCCGTCGACTCGTGCGGCTCCACCCGCATGTCGGAGGCCTCGTCGGCGTCGATGTCGAACGGCTGCGGTCCGCTCTCCCGGCCGAACGCCTCCCGGAACCAGCCGAGTTCGGCGCCGCCGAGGTGCTTCACCAGCCCCAGCGGGTTCGTCCCCGAAGGTGTCATCGGGCGGCGCAGCTGTTCGTCGTCCAGCCCCTCCAGCTTCCACAGCACCGCGTCGCGGTGCCGGTCCAGCGCCGCGTGCAGGCTTTCCTTCTCCCCACCCGTGAAGGGCACGTGATTGGTCATGCGCGGGACCGTACCAGCCGCCACCGACAACGCCCGGAGAGTTCCGGCCCTCGCACACCCGGCCCGCGTGGCGGCCTTGCCTTCACACCGGTGTGAAGGTCGATCATGCTCCCATGACCGCCACACCTTTCGACCCGTACGCGCTGCTCGCGCAGAGCCGCCTGGGCGTCCTCGCCACCATCAAGGCGGACGGCCGGCCGCAGCTCTCCCCCGTGATGCCGTTCTACGACCGGGAGGCGAACGCCCTCCTGATCTCCACCCGGGACGGACTGGCCAAGACCGTCAACCTGCGCCGGGACCCGAGGGCCAGCCTGGAGGTGACCGGTCCCGACGGCCGCTCGTGGGTCACCGCCGAGGGCGTGGCGACCCTCAGCGGTCCCGGCACCGACCCCGGGGGCCCCGAGGTCGAGGCGCTGGTGGACTACTACCGCCGCGCCGCCGGCGAGCACCCCGACTGGGCGGAGTACCGCCAGGCGATGGTCACCGACCGCCGGGTGCTCCTCACCATCCCGGTCGACCACGTGTACGGCACCCACCTCTGACCGGCCGGGCCCGGCCACCGTCACGGGGGTGCGGTGGCCGGGCCCCGGTCGATCCCGAAGTCCCCTTCGCGATGCGGCTGTTCAGCGCCTGGTCGCGGTGACCACGGTGGCGTCCAGGTCCTCCTGCCGGCTCTCCAGCGCCACCAGCCCGGCCGCCCCGGTCACCGCGAGGGCCGCCGCCGCCTGCCGCTCGCTGGTCTCGAACAGCAGCGACCCGCCGGGCGCCAGCCACCGCGGCGCCTCGGCGACCACCCGCCGCAGCACGTCCAGCCCGTCCGCCCCGCCGTCCAGCGCCGGCCTGGCCTCGTGCAGCCGCGCCTCGGGCGGCAGCAGGCCGAGGTCACCGGTCGGCACGTACGGCACGTTGGCGATCAGCACGTCCACCCGGCCGCGCAACCCGGCGGGCACCGCCGTGAAGAGGTCGCTCTCGAAGACCCGCGCCCCGGCCCCCGCCAGGTTGCGGCGGGCGCAGCGGACCGCGCCCGGATCGATGTCGGCCGCGTACAGCTCGACCGGGTGCGCCGCCGCGGCCGCCACCGCGGCGCCCAGCGCGCCGCTGCCGCAGCACAGGTCGAGCACCACGGCGCCCGGGGCGGTCAGCGACGCGGCGGCGGCGGCCAGGAACTCGCTGCGGCGGCGCGGGACGAAGACGCCCGGGTCGACGGCGATCCGCAGCCCGGCGAACTCGGCCCAGCCGACGACGTGTTCGAGCGGCCGCCCGGCCGCGCGGGACCGGACCATGGCGGCCAGGTCGGCGGGCGAAGCGGCGGCGGACAGCAGGATCCGCGCCTCGTCCTCGGCGAACACGCACCCGGCGGCGCGCAGCCGGGAGACCACCGAGGAACGGAGGGAGACGGAGGAGAAAACCGGCAAGAGAACCCCTTCGGGGGGAGACGGGAGAGCGAACGACTCCGTCAGGGCTCCCGCGAGGGCCGGCACCGCATCGGCGCGCCGTCCGCGCTACGCGCGCGTGGCGCCCGCACGGCCGCGCTCCGGGAGCACCCGCTCGGACATTCCGGTAATGGGTCTCACCTCCCTGATTCGCGGTCATACTCGGCGTCGGCCACCCTACCGCACCGCCGGGCGGGGATGATCGAAACGGATCCACCCGCCATCGCACAGGCGTGCGCGCTCGCTCGTCCGAGCTATTCGATAGGCCCACTGACAGTACATGGCGATAACAGACCGTAGCGATCGAGCATATTAACGCCATGACGAGACAATCCCGCGGACCGTCACGGCTTCGTGCTCGAACGGCCCGCCTCATCAGCGCCGCGGCCACCCTGGGTCTGCTCGGCGCCGGCCTCACCGCCCCGATCGCCCTGGCCGCCGCCCCCACCCACCACCCCGCCGCACCGCTGCCGGAGCGCGTCCGGGCCACCGGCACGCCCCTGCTCCAGGAGGCCTTCACCGGCGCCACCGCCGACTCCCGCTTCATCGCCGTCGGCTCCGCCTGCCTCACCGGCGCCGCCCCGGCGCAGCCCGGGTCCGGCGACCACCCGCTCGGCGGCTGCCCCACCGCCGAGACCGGCCCGGTGCCGCCGCTGAACAGCGCGCCGCTCGGCTACCTGCGGATCACCGACTCCGGCAACGACCAGAGCGGCGCGGTGCTCTTCGACCAGGCCCTGCCCGCCGGCAACGGCCTGGACGTGACCTTCGACCAGTGGCAGTACGGCAGCACCACGCCGAACACCCCGGCCGACGGCATCTCCTTCTTCCTGGTGAACGGCGACGTCTCGCTCACCCACCCCGGCGCCTTCGGCGGCAGTCTCGGCTACGCCCAGAAACTGCCCGACGACAACCCGAACCTCGCCTTCCTGCCCGGCGTCGACCGCGGCTACCTGGGCGTCGGGCTCGACGTGCTCGGCAACTACTTCGGCGACTGGGAGCAGCGCGGCAACGGCTGCTCCCAGCGCTCCCCCGCCGGCACGTCCTTCCGGGTGCCCGCGCCCGGCGCCAACATGGTCACCGTCCGCGGCCCCGGCGACGGCACCACCGGCTACTGCTTCCTGACCGCGACGACCAGCAACTTCACCACCAGCGCCCCCTGGCCCTCCACCCTGCCGGGCAAGCTCCAGGGCCCGCTCACCACGCTGCCGCCCGGGGTGACCCCGGACCAGGCGCAGACCCTGCTGGAGCCCTCGCGCCGCCGGGTCAACGTGCACCTGACCCCCGGGACCTCGCCGGTCCTGACGGTCTCCATCGACTTCAACGACGGCACCGGCTCGCACCAGGTGCTCCAGACCCCGGCGCCGCAGCCGGCGCCCTCCACGTACAAGTTCGGCTTCGCCGGCTCCACCGGCCTGTTCACCGACGTGCACCTGATCCGCAACGTGGTGATCAACACCGACCAGCCGCTGCCCGAGCTGAACCTGGTCAAGCAGGCGCACGAGCCGCTGCCCGGGCTGATCACGGTGGGCACCCCGATCCCGTACGACTTCGTGGTCACCAACTCCGGGAACGTGCCGATCTCCAACCTGGCCGTCGAGGACCCGAAGGTCGGGCCTGTCAGCTGCCCGGTGAGCACCCTGGCCCCCGGTGAGACGGTCACCTGTACGGCGACGTACCTGGTCACCGCGGCGGACGCCGCCGCGGGGCACGTGGCCAACACGGCGCAGGCCACCGGGACCACCGACGGCGGCCCGGTCACCTCGCCGCCGTCCTCCGAGAACGTGCCGGTCATCGCCCCGCCGGGGATCAACCTCGTCAAGCACGTGGACGCGGCCGAGCCGTTCCACGTCGGCGACACGGTGCCCTACACCTACACGGTCACCAACACCGGCGGCACCCCGGTGGAGGCGCTCACGGTGACGGACGACAAGGTCACCGGGATCACCTGCGACACGACGGTGCTGGCGCCGGCGGGCAGCCCCGGGGACAGCACGACCTGCCACGGCAGGTACGTCGTGACGGCGGCCGACGCCGAGGCCGAGAAGGTGGTCAACCACGCCCACGCCGGCGGCACGTCGAACGGCCAGCCGGTCACCTCACCGGAGGCCGAGGCGACCATCACGGTGGTCGGTCCGTCGTCGATCGGCCTGACCAAGCAGGCGGACACCGCCGGGCCGGTCCACACCGGGGACACCGTGCACTACACGTACACGGTGACCAACACCGGGACGACCACGCTGAACAACCTCAGCGTCGCCGACGACCACGCCCCGCTGGTGACCTGCGACCAGACCACGCTGAACGCCGGCCAGAGCACCACCTGCCACGGCGCGTACACCGTGACCGCCGCCGACGAGCAGCTCGGCCACGTCACCAACACGGCCCAGGCGACCGCGAACGGCCCGCAGGGGCAGACGGTGCAGAGCCCGATCGCCCAGGTGACGCTGCCGGTGGTGGGCGTCGCCGTGCTCGGCCTGCGGAAGCAGGCCGACAGCGCGGGGCCGTTCCAGGTCGGCGACACCGTGCACTACACCTACACGGTCACCAACACCGGGACGGCGGCGGTGAACAACCTGACCGTGGCCGACGACCACGTCCAGTCGGTCTCCTGTGACCGGACCACCCTCGCCCCGGGCGAGAGCGCGACCTGCCACGGCACGTACACGGTGACGGCCGCCGACGCCCAGGCCGGGCACGTCACCAACACCGCGCACGCCAACGGCACCGACCCCCAGGGCCAGAACGTCCAGAGTCCGCCGGCCCAGGCCACCGTCGAGGTGGTCGGCACCGGCGAGTCCTCGCTGTCCATCACCAAGCGGGCCGACGTCGAGGGGACCGTGTACCCGGGTGACACCGTCACCTACACGTACACGGTGACCAACACCGGGACGACCACGCTGACCGACGTCACCGTCGACGACGACCACGTCCGGCAGGTGACCTGCGAGCAGACCACCCTCGAACCGGGGCGGAGCACCACCTGCCAGGGCACCTACACGGTGACCGAGGAGGACGCGCAGGCCGGCAGCATCACCAACACCGCCCGGGCCTCCGCCCGCGACCCGCAGGGCGAGACCGTGGAGAGCCCGCCGGTCGAGCTCTGCATCGTCGTCGCGCCCTGCCCGCCGAAGGGGCACGGCCACAAGGGCGGCCAGGGCTGCCACGGGTACCCGGGCCACCACCCGGTTCCGCCGCGGGGCGGCGGTTCTGGGGGGCTGCCGGACACCGGCGCGCCGACCGCCGCCGTGAGCGCGGCCGTGGGCGGGGGCGGGCTGGTGACCCTCGGCGGGCTGCTGCTCCTCCGCGCCCGGCGCCGTTCGGCCTCCGAACGGTCCGCGGCGTAACGCCGCCGTACGGTCCGCGATGCGACGCCGCTGATCCGTCGGCGGTCGGACCGCCCCCCGGAGCCCTCGGGCACCGGGGGCGGTCCCGTGTCCGGGGCCGCCGTCAGGCCGGCTGCGGGGCCGGCGGCTTGGTGCGGTAGCCGTCGGCCCCGCCCGGGGGCACCAGGCAGGGCAGCAGCCAGTCCCAGAGGGCGCCGACCCGGCGGGCGCGCTCCTCGGCGGGGCAGCCCTCGGCGAAGACGACCTCCAGGCCGCAGGCCACGGCCACCACCAGGGTCTCCGGACCGGGGCCGCCGGGGCGGTCGCGCAGTTCGCCCGCGCGGCGGGCGCCGGCCAGCAGTTCGCGCACCACTCCGGCCCAGACACCGTGGAAGCCACGCGCGTCGGCGAAGCCCGGCTGCCTGGGCTCCGCCGTGGCGGGGCCGGGTGCGGCAGCCGGGCCGGTCGCGGCGGGCCCGGTCGCGGCGGGCCCGGTCGCGGCGGGCCCGGCCGTGGTGGGCCCGGCCGTGGTGGGGCCGGCCGTGGTGGGGCCGGCCGTGGTGGGGCCGGCCGTGGTGGGGCCGGCCGTGGTGGGGCCGGCCTGCCGGCCCGTGTCCTCGCGGCCGAGGCGGAAGGCCGCCCGCACCACCGGGTCCGTTCCGAGGGCGTCGACCAGCCAGTGCCCCGCGTCGATCAGCCCCTGGAGCGGGGAGGAGGCCGCGCGCGGCTCCGCGCAGGCCGACCGCAGCGAGCGCTCGGCCTGCTCCGACACCGCTCTGGCCAGCTCCTCCTTGGAGGCGAAGTGGAAGTACAGCGCCCCCTTCGTCACCCCCGCGGCTGCGGCGATCTCGCCGAGGGTGGCCCCGGCGTAGCCGCGGCGGTCGAACAGCTCCGCCCCCGCCTCCACCAGCCGCCCACGCGTCCGCTCCGACCTCTCCTGGACCACCCGTCCCACAACCCCTCACGACGACAAGCAGGTTCCGACCAGACCCCGGCCGCCCGGGACGGGCGTCGCGGTCCCCGACGGCCGTCCGGGGTCGGCTCCGCCGACGGCGCCGGCCCGGACGGCCATCGGGTTCAGCCGACCCGGCTGAACCGGGCCGCCACAGCCTCCGGCCCGGCGCCCGCGACGGCGGGTTCGCGCTCCGCGCGCTCCGGCCCGGCGAGCAGGATGGAGCGCTGGAGCCGCCGCAGCCCGGCCGAGGGCTCCATGCCCAACTCCCTGACCAGGGTGTTCCGCAGGCGCTGGTAGGCCTCCAGTGCCTCGCCCCGGCGGCCGGAGCGGTGCAGCGCGATCATGTACTGGCCGTGCAGGCTCTCGTGGGTGCGGTAGCGGTCGACCAGGACGGTGAGTTCGGCGAGCAGCACCCGGTGCCGGCCGAGCCGCAGGTCCGCCTCGATCCGCTGGTCCAGTGCGCAGAGCCTGGTCTCCTCCAGGCGCCTTGCCTCGACCGCGAGCTGGCCGCCGACCGGGACGTCGGCGAAGGCCGGACCGCGCCACAGCGCGAGCGCCTCGCCCAACTGGCGGGCGGCGAGGGGGAAGTCGCCGCTGTCCATCGCCTGGTAGCCGGTGCCGGCAAGCCGCTCGAACTCCCGGAGGTCCACCAGCCCGCCACCGCTGTTGAGCATGTAGCCGCCGGGCGAGGTCACCAGGACGTCCTTCGCGCAGGACACCCCGGTGGCCGCACCGGCCGCGGCGAGCGCCCGGTCGATGAGCTCGCGCAGCTGGAGCACGTACGTCTGCACGGTGGTGCGTGCGCTGCGCGGCGGACGGCCGGACCACAGCTCGTCGGCCAGCACCCCGGCCGGCACCACCTGGTCGGCCCGTAACGCCAGCAGGGCGAGCACCTGCCGCGGCTTCGGCGCCGACGGCACCACCGACACCCCGCACACCCGGGCGTCCAGCGCCCCGAGCACCCGAATTTCCACGATGACCACCCCTCATCACACGGAACGCCGCAGTCTCCTCCGCCACGGACGGCACCCGGGTCGACACCCCCAGGGTCAACTGCCACCAGTCAAAAACAGGACGCGTGGTTTGTCAATACAAAACCGAACGTGCTGTTTGTTTCTCCAGGCCGCCCACTTCGCCACGCCATGCGATGGGTCGACAACTGTTCGTGATGATGATCGGACAAGTCAAAGGCGGCGCCGGACCCCCGTGGTCTCGTCGCCGCCCGTTCGCCCGTACTCGCCCGGATTCCCCCCGGATTCCCGTGGGCAGGGGGGCCGGTGAGCCGATGTCAGCCCACGCCGGCCCCCGCCCGCACCTCGGCGCGCGCGGCACCGCCGGCCTGGCCGGCCGCCCCTCCGTCCGGGCCACCAGCCGGGCCACCGGCCTCGCCGCCGCCCTCCGCTGCCACCCGGGCCGCCGCGGCCTCCGCGACCACCTGGGCACCGCGGTTCGGCCCCATCTGGAGCGAACCGAGCACGCCGGGCACCGCGATGCTCGGCATCAGGTGCTGGAACAGCGCGGACACCCTCGCCTCCAGGTCCGCCCGGCCGCACAGCTTCTGGGACTGGATCTGCACCCCGGTCCACGCGGCGACGAGCAGCCACGCGGTGTCCGCCGGCACGACGTGCGGGAGCAGCTCGCCGCGCTCGCCGGCCTCCACCAGCAGCGTCTCGAACCGGCTGATCCAGCCGGGGATCGCGCCGCCGCCGAGATCGTCGAAGAGGTCCTGGCCGAGCGAGAGCCGGGCACCCGCGCTGAGCAGCGGGTCACGCGGCATCAGGTACGCCACCGCCATCCCGGTGTCCACGAACTCCTGGAGCTTGCAGCTCCGTTCCGGAACTCCGTCCTGGACGAACTGCTCCTCCACCACGCCCTGCGCCAGATCGCGCTTCGAGGCGAAATGGAAATACACCGCACCCCGCGTCACACCGGCCCGGGAGACCACCTCGCCGATGGTCGCGCCTTCGTACCCGAACTCGTCGAAGACCGAGGCCGCCGCCTCCAGGATCAGCCGACGAGTCCGGAGCGCCCGCTCCTGTCGTACCACCGAAACCACCCCGCCATGAGCTCCCGGAAAACAAAACCAAACACCCCGTATCTTAGCTGCGCCCCACCCACGACGGACAAGACGATGTCCATGAATCCCCCCGACCACTCCCCCTTCCTCACAACCCGTCAAGCCCCCGGAGGCCCAGTGGTGGCCATCCGTCCCGATCGCTCCGGGCGGTTCGGCCCCGCCGCACCGCCCGGAGACCAGAGAAACCGAACGAATGGTTTCTTCTGCATGACCCTTTCCGTGCACAGGTGACCACCGAGACGAGCGAGTCGTTGCCCGTCGCCGCCTGCCGTCCGGCTGAGGGCGCGCGAGAAGTCGGCCGGGCCGACGTCCGGGCCGACTTCTCGCGCGGCTCAGGGCGTCCGTCGGCTCCCCGCGCCCGCGGGGTCAGCCACCGGCCCCCTGGTCCTCGCCACCGGGCTCGTCGCGGGGCTCGTCACGGGGCCAGGTCTCGCGGTCGCGGACGTGGTCGTAGACGGGGACTTCGTCGGCCAGGACGTCGAAGTGGGCCAGCGGGGCCCACAGGGCGCGGTCGCCGACGACGTAGAGGCGGCGCTTGGCACGGCTGGCGGCGACGTTCAGCAGGTGCGGGGTGCGGGCCGCCCAGGTACGGGCGCCGGCGCGGCCCGCGCCGAGCAGCAGGATCACCACGTCGGCCTCCTTCCCCTGCGCCTTGTGGACGGTGGCGCACCGCTCGTCGAGGTGTTCGGCGGTCCATTCGGGGCGCTTGCGGCAGGTTTCGCGGGCCTCGGCGACGAGCGCGCGGAAGGGCGCGATGATCCGCACGCGTTCGACGCCGACGCCGTGGCGGTCGAGTTGGCGCAGCAGGAAGGTGAGGGCGCGCCGGTCGCGCTCGCCCCAGGGGGCGTCGGCGGGGCGGTCCGGGTCGGGGGTGTCCAGCCAGCGGCTGGGCAGGAGGCCGCCGCGGTCGGCGTCGGGGAAGGCCTGCGGATGGGTGCCGTGGACCATCAGGCCGCCGTAGGCGACCTCGTTGCTCACGGTGAACATCGGCTCCTCGCACCGGCGGTGGACGCGCAGGGGCGAGCCGACCCAGACGGTGTCCTCCTCGCCACCGGTGGGATCGGGCAGGTAGGTGCCGTAGCGGTTGACGCGGTCGGCGACGGCCTGGGCGGAGGTGGCGGAGGGCAGCCACTCCTCGTCGACGCCGTGGGCGAGCAGGAGCCGGTGTTGCAGCGCGGTCGGCATGGTGACGACGGGTTCGAGCTGGAGCGGGTCGCCGACGAGGACCCCGCGGCGGGCCCGCCACAGGGCGCCGACGGCGGCCTGCGGGGTGGCCTGGCCCGCCTCGTCGACGAGGACCCAGCCGATGGAGCCCCGGCCGAGGCGGGCGAACATGCTGCCGATGGAGGAGAAGGTGGTGGAGACGACCGGAACCAGCAGGAAGAGCGTCTGCCAGGCCTGCTGGACCTGCTCGTCGGGGACCGGCCCCGCCGTGCCGGCCATCAGCTCCACCAGCACCTGGAGGTTGCCGCGGACCCGCTTGGCGGTGTTGGCGACGAGCGCGCGGTGCAGGTCGAGGGCGCGCAGGAACAGGTCGCTGCGGGCGGTGCTCCAGGCCTCGTCGGACCAGGGGGCGCCGAGTTCCTGCTCGTGGTCCTCCAGGTGGAGCCAGTCCAGGGGCAGCGAGGGGAGGGCGACGGCCGCCTCGCGCAGACTCCGGTGGGCGGCGTCGACGCGGGCGGTGGCGGACGCCAACTCGTCCTGGGCGGAGCGGACTTCGTACCGGGTCTGCCCGACGTCCGCCCGGGCGGCCAGCTCCGCCGTACGGGCGGCTTCCTCGTGGCCGCGGGCGCGGGTGGCGGCCGCGGCGGCCTCGGTGACGTCGGAGTCTGCACGGGTGCGCAGGTCGGCGGCGAGGTCCGCGGCGTGGGTGCGGCGGGCCACGTGGTCGTGGGCCTCCGCGAGGGCGGTGCGCTGCTCGACGAGCCGGCCGAGGAGTTCGGTCCGGGTACGGTCGCGGTGCTGCTCGGCGGCCTCGCGTTCGGCGCCGCTCTGCAGCAGCCGGCGCAGCCCCCCGCGCAGGCCCGGCTGGGCGCCGGGCGGCTCGTCGTGGAGGGCGGTCAGAACGTCGACCTCCCTGCGGTGCCGGTCGGCCCGTTCACGGGCCTCGGCCAGGGCGCCCCGGGCGTCGTCGAGCGCCTCGCGGGCCCGCGGGACGCGCCCGGCCGTGGCCCGGTGGGCGGCCTCGGCGGCGAGGGTGGCGCCGCGGGCCGTCTCGGCGGCCGCGACGGAGTCGGCGTGCCGGGCCTCGGCGGCCCGCACCCGGGCGTCGGCGCGGGCGATGGCGGCGCGCAGCGCGTCGAGGTGGGGGCCGACCCGCTCCGACCGGGTGTCCGCCAGGGCGGCGGAGAGCCGGACGCGTTCGGCCCGCAGGCGCTCGACCTCGGCTTCGGCCGCCTTGAAGGCGGCGACGGCCTCGGGCCAGGAGGGGACCGGCTCGGCGGGCGCCTGGGCCTCGCCGGCGGGGGCCCGGTCCGTACGGCCGCCGCGCGGGGCACCGGGGGCGGGCCTGGGCGCCCGGGGCGGGACCCAGTCGCCCAGGACGGCGTTCATCCCGCGCAGCGGCGGAAGGCCGGCATCCGTGCGGGCGGCGGTCTCGTCCTCGGGCAGGCGGCCCCACCAGAAGCGCTCGGTGAACCTCGTCCGGTTGGTCTTGTTGCCGAGCACGGCGGCGACCAGCCCCCAGGCGGGCGCGCCGCCGAGCAGGGCGGAGGCGAGGTCGGAGAAGTGGTCGGGCCCGTCGTGCCAGTGCTCGTCGAGGGCGTCGGCGCCGGGCAGTTCGGCGGTGATGTTCTCCACGGCACCGTTGTTGGAGGAGGTCACCACGATCTCGCGGCCGGTGAGCCTCGGGTCGAGCCCGGAGACGGAACGGACGTGGACGCCCTGGCGGTCCTTGCCGCGCCAGGGCCCGCCGACGAACGCCTCCTCGGGCCGCCGGTAGCCGGCCATCACGGCGGCGCGTTCGACCACGAGGGCGGCGACCAGGTCGCGCAGCATGGTGGTCTTCCCGGTGCCGGGCGGACCGTTGACGGAGAACAGGCCGCCGGCGTCGCTGCTCGTGGCGGCGGTGGCGGTTGCGGTTGCGGTGGCGCCCGCGGTGGTGCTCGGGGCTCCCGCACGGTCGGCGAGCATGCGGTTGACCGCGAACTGCTGGCTGAGCGCGAGCGGGTACCGCGCCTTGGCGGGCCACCGCCCGGCGGGGACGAGCGCCGGGTCGACGCCCTCCAGCACGGTGAGGCGGTCCCCTCGCAGGTCGGTGCGGGCGCCGACGGAGACGGCCCGGCGGTCGGTCAGGTAGGCCTCCAGGGCGGGGCCGAGGCCGTGTCCCTTCCCGTCGCCGCCACCGCCGCCGTCGAGTGCGGCGCGGACCCGGGCGAGGTCGGGCGGGAGGAGGCTGTTGAGGAACGGCTGCGTGGAGGCGGGCTTCGCCTTCGGATCGCGCGGGCGGTGCACCAGCCGGCTCTGGACCCGGATCACCCGCGGGTCGAGGTGCTCCTCGACGCCGCAGAGGTGGGCGATCTGGGCGGTCAGCGCGACCAGGTCGGCGAGCGTGACCGGACGCGGTCCGGTGTCTGCCTCCGATTCCTCCTCGACCGGTTCCTCCCCGACCGGTTCCGTCCCTGCGGGCACGGCGTCCGTGTCGGCGGTGCCCGCACCCCCCGTCTCCGGACGGCGGACCGCCGTCCACGCGGCGACGCGCCGCACCAGCGGTTCCGTCGCCCCCTGCACCGCGGCCCCGGCGACCTCGCCGAACAGCGCACCGACCGCCGCGACGGCCGCGCCGCCCAGGATCTCCGCGAGCAGCTGCCGCCACCCACGGGCGGCCTCCTCCCCCGGCACGGGCAGCGGGTCCGGCAGCCCGCCGGGTATCGGCTCGTACGGGACGGGCGTGGCGGTCAGGCGCCCCACCGCGACCTCGAACGCCTCGCCCAACTCCTCGAAGCCGTCCAGCCACCCGGGCGCCGACGGCCCCGGATCGAAGAGCCGTCCGGTCGCCCAGGCGCACGCGGAGACCACCGACGTGTCCTCGACCGGCCGCCCGTACTCGTCCAGGACCAGCGCGAACATCGCGCTCCTCCCCGGCAGCACCAGCTCCTCGTCCGGCACCCCGGGATTCGGGTCGGTGCCCTTGGGCAGCACCGCGATCATCGCCTGGCGCAGCCGCTCCAGATCGAACACCCCGCCGTACACCTCGTGCCGCCACACCATCCCGCGCGGCGCCCGCCCGGCGGCCGTCTCCGGATGGTCGGACGCCCACGGCAGCAGCGCCGCCGCGTGACCCGCGGCCGGCGTGACGTCCACGACGACGGTGTCCGAGGCCCGGGGCCGGCCGGCGCGCCGTTTGCGCGGCACCTCCGGAATCGACGGCGGACTGAACAACTCGACCGCCCGCCAGCACTCCAGCAGATCCCCCACCCGCCGGTCCCCACGCCCCACCCCGTCGCCCCCTACCTCACTCAGTGGCGCACACCCGCTTCGTGTGCCGATCAACTGGCCGCAGAATCTACCGGACGGTGCCCGTGGCAGGATCCCCACCGTGGGCATCCCCCGCCGCGACACCGCCGGCACATGGCACGATGTCCCCGGCACCTTGGCACGTCAACAGACCAACCGCGCTGCGTCGCAACGGGGTTGGCAAAGAAACCGCAAAGCCGCTACGCAGCCCCAGGTCACGAAGGGTCCTCCCCGCACCCGCGGGGGTCAGCCGTTCGACCTCCTCAAGGACGCGAGCGGCCGCTAGTCCTCCCCGCACCCGCGGGGGTCAGCCGTTCGACCTCCTCAAGGACGCGAGCGGCCGCTAGTCCTCCCCGCACCCGCGGGGGTCAGCCGTTGGGTTTGTCGCCGGCCGACCGGGCCCGCCTGTCCTCCCCGCACCCGCGGGGGTCAGCCGACGACGCTGATCCGGGCCCTACTGCACCGGCGGTCCTCTCCGCACCCGCGTAGGTCAGCCGGATCGTCGGAGCACGTGGTCCTCCTGATCGGGGTTCTCCCCGCACCCGCGGGGGTCAGCCGCCCATCGGCTGGTTGGCGAGCAGGGCGCAGGTGTCCTCCCCGAACTCCGGGGGTCAGCCGGTCGCCTCCGCGATGACCGAGTTCCCGGAGGTGTCCTCCCCGCACCCGCGGGGGTCAGCCAGCCATCGTCGTGTGGCACGAAGAATGGGGGGTGTCCTCCCCGCGCCCGCGGGGGTCAACCGGGCTACGACCCGGGCCGCAACAGCTTCGCCCAGTTCTCCCCGCAACCGCGGGGGTCAGCCGGTCATCAACAAGTCGATCATGCCGCTGCTGGCGTCCTCCCCGCAGCCGCTGGGGTCAGCCGACCGGGTCGCCTCAGGTGGCGACGAGCCCGCTATCCGCTCCGCACCTGCGAATTCAGCCGGGCCGTTCGGCCACATCGGCACTCGCCGCAAGCGTCCCCGGAGCCGGGCGAGATGCCGCCCCCGCCCATCGGGGGGCGGGGGCGGCTCGACGCACGCGGGTCAGGGCGCCGCATAGCGGGTGACGTTGGTGATCCGGCAGCTGACCTTGCCGGTGACCTGGGCCGCTCCGGGGGCCTTCTGCACGGCGGCCTGGTTCGGGGCGAGGTTGTTGGTGGCAGCGGCGCCCTCGGCGACGCGGGTGCCGGAGGCGTCGGTGAACTCCAGCTGCACGATGTAGTTGCTGCTCTTGCTGCTGTGGTTGGTGATCTTGACCTCGGCCTCGGGCATCTTCAGCAGGTCGTTGATCGTGCACTTGGTGATTTCGGCGTCCTTGGCGGCGTCGCCGCCACCGGCGGGGGCCGGAGCCGGGGCGCCGGCCTCGGTCGCGGCGACGGCGGGGGCGGTGCTCTTGCTGCTGGTCGTGGTGCTGGGGTCACATGCTGCCAGGCCGAGAACGGCGGCGCCGGCGGCAAGCACGGTGAGGGTGGTGCGACGCATTGATTCCCCTGGGACGTGGTGCGGGTAATGGGGCGAACGTAGCGATGCACACCTTTCGGTATGGGCGATGTGACGGGTTCGTGACCACTCCGGGACCTACCCGTCGGTCACAAACCCGGTGCTCAACACCCGCCCCTGCTCGCGTATTTAACGATGAGTCATCAATATTTCGAGCCCCGCCCGCTCCCGAAACGGATCGCCGCCGACGGGCCTCGCCGTGACCCCACCACGGCAGAGTCCTGCGACCTGCCCCAAGACTCTCAACCGATCGGTTGAATAAGGTCGCCGGGCGGCGTAGCGTTGTTCTCAACCAATCGGTTGAGGATGAACAGGGGTGTGCGGTGGCTGTCGACCAGCTGTCCCGAGCGTTCGTGGCGCTGGGCGATCCGACCCGGCGGGACATCGTGGCCCGGCTGGCGATCCGCGATGCGAGCGTCGGCGAGTTGGCGGAGTCCTACGCGATGTCCATGCAGGCTGTCTCCAAGCACCTGAAGGTGCTGGAGGAGGCCGGGCTGGTGAGCCGCAGCCGGGACGGGCAGCGGCGGCCGTGCCATCTGGAGCCGCAGGTGTTCGACCTGATGACGAGCTGGATCGAGCGGTACCGGCGGCAGGCGGAGGAGAGGTTCGGGCGACTGGACGCCCTGCTCGCCGAGATGGCCGACGACGAGAGCGACGACGAACACGCCGGCTCCATCCCCGACACCTCACAGACCGAAGAGAACGACCGACCCGAGCAGAGCGAAGGAGCCCCGTCATGACTTCCACCAACGGCCCCGAGACCCGCATCGAGGCGGACCCCCAGCTGCCCACCATCCGGATCGTCCGTGAGTTCGACGCACCGCAGGAGCGGGTGTTCCGGGCCTGGATCGAGCCCGAGCTGGTCGCCCGCTGGATCGGTCCGAAGGGCCACGACACGAAGATCGACACCTGGGAGGGCCGCACCGGCGGGCACTACCGCTACTCGATGCACCACGAGGGCCAGGAGATCGCGGCCTTCTACGGTTCCTTCCACGAGGTCCGGCCGGCCACCCGGCTCGTTCAGACCTTCACCTACGAGGGCATGCCGGACGGCGTCTCGCTGGACACCGCGACCTTCGAGCCCGCCGGGGACGGCCGCACCCGCGTCACCTTGCTGTCGGTGGTCGACAGCATGGTGACCCGTGACGCCATCCTGGCCAGCGGCATGGAGAAGGGCGTCATCGAGGGCTACCAGAAGCTGGACGCCCTGCTAGGAGCTGTCCGGCCGATCATGTGACTATTGCCTGCCTTGGTCGTTGGTCGGGGCATGGGGCGGGGAGATCTGACGGATGCCGAGTGGGAACGG